>NZ_JBHSKO010000002.1:0-632908 GCF_042657305.1 Pseudonocardia zijingensis
CGGTTATCACCGCGGGAGAGCCGTCTAGGGTTGGACACCGACATCCTCCTGTCGTGGTTGGGACACCAAGCCCGAGCACCACAACAGGGGGATGTCCTCGTTTTCAACCACTCAGGCACTTACTAGGCGCGGCGCCCACCTCTTCCAGTGCCGGCAAGGTGGCTTTGCTGGCGTATTACGCCAGTAAAGCCACCTTGCCGGCATTCGTGGGGGCGCCCAGCCCGGACTACCTCCGCCGCCCCGCCGCCGAGCTGGGTCCGGCTTCGCCCTCGGGCACGCTGTCGTCGAACTTGATGTCGCTCGAGTCGGTCACGAAGTCGAGCTCTCCGAAGTAGCCGGCGGCGCCGGGTGCGACCTGCAGATCCCCCGTCCGGAAACCGCCCATCCCCCTCATCGCGGGATTGCTCCCGGGCGGCCCGCTGACGTGCTCGCCGATGAGCCGGTCCAGGTAGAGCGGTCCGGTGACCTGCGCCGCGGACTTCTTCACGTTGTCCGCCGCGGACGACTGGATCCTGTCGAGGTGCTCCTGGCGCGCCGTGTCCAGCCGGCCGCGCTGATCCTGGCTCAGGTCGGCAGCCGGGGTGTCGCCGAGCCCCAGGTCCTTGCGGGCGCGGTCCTCGGCCGCCTTGAGCACCGCCGGAGGCGGGTTGTCCCGGTCCGAGATGTTGATCTGGTCGGCGAGCCCGGGGCTGATGCTCATGTTGTTCAGGGCGTTGCCGATGAACCCGGACCCCGGCGGAGCGGCGATCATGTTGTTGTTGAAGCTGCCCATCCGCCACCGGAACTCGGCCGGTGTGGGCATCTCCGAGTCGGGCACACCCGCCAGCCCCTGCAGCTCCGCCAGCTGGGCGTTCGTCGAGTCCAGGCTCTTCTGGTCGCGGAACCCCGGGCCCAGCAACGGCACCGTGTTCTGGTCCATCGCCGGGGGTTCCCGGGTCAGGTCGATGCCGCCGGGCCCGATGTCGGTGTCGATGTACACCCCGCCCTGCTCGTGCAGCGCCTGGTACCGGACGATGTCCGACTTCATCGTGAAGATGCCGCGATCCTCGGCGAGCGACAGCAACTGCCCCGCACCCGAGCCCCGGTCGATGCCCAGGTCGCTCGCCGGGTCGCTCGAGGTGTTGACCACCGGCTTGCCGTCCGGCCCGGTCTCCTTGCCGAAGCTGTCGAAGAGGTGCCGGTTCGCGGCCATCGCCGAGGGGTCCGTGTAGATGTTGACCTCCCAGCCCGCTTCCTTCGCACGCTGCACCCAGTCCGCGAGGTTCTTCGCCCCGTCCGGCGGCATCTTGCCGCCGAACCACGCGAAGTGCAGCTTCTTCGGCACCGGGTGCGCGCCCGGCCCGGCCGCGCCCACCACCTCCCGAGGGGGCGGCGGGGCGGTCTCGTTGATGGAGGCCGTGCGGTTGCTCGAGAACCCGAGCCGGCCACCTCCGGTCTGCACCCCACCCAGCACGTCGCTGACCACCGGGGCGACGGTGCCGCCGTCGCGCAGCCGGTCCTCGAACGCCTGGCGTGCCTCGCTACCGCGCTGCGAGGCCCGGCTTCCTCGCGCCCCCGGGTTGTTGCGGCCGCGGCCCTCCACCTCGAACCGGGGCAACTGCTTGCCGGTGAGCAGCGCCCGCGCGATCTCGACCTTCTTCTGATCCGCGAACCGGTCGATGTCGGCACGCGCGGCGGGGGTGAGGGTGTTGCTCCCCTTCGGGAAGTCGACCCGGACGTCCTTCGGGGCCGGCCCCCCGGCCGGTCCGCTCCCGCCCGGTCCGCTGCCACTCGGTCCACCCCTACTCGGTGCGCTCCCGCCGCCGTCCGGCGACCGGTCCGAGGTGCGCCCGCGATCCGACCCGCCCGACCGCCCGGAGTCGCGGGCTCCGCCGGAGGGTCCGTCGGTTCCCCCGCCCAGCCCGCCGCCGGAGCGGCCCAGCGCCGCCAACCCGGCCCCGGCTGCAAGGGGGGCGCCGGCTGCCGCTGCGGTGGCCGGGTTCAGCCCGTCCCCGGTGAAGGTGACGGCCGGGGCACCGTCCGAACCGGACCCACCTCCCGCTGACGGATCCGAGCCCGGGGTCGGCCTGGGCGCCGGGAAGGTGGGCGGCCCCACGGCGTCGGAATCGGATCCGTCGATCCCACCCGACGGGCCGGAGCCCCCACCACCGCCCGCGGCGATCGGCACGACGTCGGGACCGGCCCCACCGCCGGAGCCGCCGTCGCCATCCGAGACAGCGGGCACAGGACCGCCGGAACCATCCGAGCCCGAACCGTCGTCGCCGGAACCCGGAACAGGGCCACGCCCGGGACGCCCACCGCCCGCGGCGCCGGTGTCGACGCCCGTGTCACTGTCGGAGTCGCTGCTGGTGTCGGTGTCGGTGCTCGTGTCGGTGTCGGCGCCGGAACCCGGATCGGGGTCACGGCCGGGGCCGCCACCCGCGGCTGCGCCGGAGCCGCCATCGCCGGCCCGGTCCGGACCCGCGCCGGCGCGCGAGTCGATGTCGCCACCGGCACCGGACCCATCGGGTCCCGAGCCGGATCGGGATTCGCCGACCTGGCTGGGATCGCCACCACCATCGCCCGAACCGACCTCGATGACCCGACCCGAGTTGGCGTCGACGGCAGGGCCGGATCCGCCGTCCGGCGCAGGCACCGGTGTCGGTGTCGGGCCCGGCGTCGGGGTCGGAGACGGCGTCGGTTCAGGCGACGAACCCGAGAGCCCACCGGGCGCGGGATCCGCACCCTCAGGACCGCCGGCAAGACCTGCACCACCCGCCGGCGCAGGGGTCGGGGCGGGCGACGGAACCGGGGACCCGCCCGGCGCGGGCTCCGAGCCAGCGGGATCGCCGGAGAGGCCGACAGCACCCGCCGGCGCCGGCGTCGGCGCGGGCGCCGGCGTCGACTCAGAGGGCCCACCCGGCGCGGGCTCCGAACCAGCCGGATCGCCGGCGAAGCCCGCACCGCCCACCGGCGCGGGCTTCGGCGTCGGCGCAGGAGACCCACCCGGCGCGGGCTCCGAACCCGCGGGATCGCCGGCAGGGCCGGCACCGCCGGCCGGCGCGGGCGTCGGTGTCGGCGTGGGAGCCGGCGCGGGGTCGAGGCCCGTGGAGGACTCGGCGCCGCCTGGCGCCGGGGCCGGCGGCTTGCCCACGGGACTCGGCGTCTCCCGCGTCGGATCGGCGTCGGCCGGCGCGCCCGCGCCGCCTGCACCCGCCAAGGGGCCGCCGCCGGCGGGAGCGGGGCCCGGCTGGTCACCGAGCGGCACTCCACCCGGCGGGGCGATGCCTGGCGCGGGTGCGGTGGTCCCCTCGCCGGCCTGCCCGGCACCGGGCGCTCCCTTGAACGGGATGGGCGGCGGCACCACGCCGCCGGGAGGCGGCGCGGCGGCTCCCGATGTCCCGGGGTCGCCGAGCGGCCCGCGGGGCACGGGAGACGGCTGCTCCTCGGTGCCCCCCGCTCCGCCGGGCGAGCCGACCGGGCCCGGCCGCCCCACCCCGCCTGCGGGCGGGACCGCGACGGGCGCACCGCCACCGGCCGCAGCCCCGGACGCACCGCCGCCGGAGCCGCCGCCGGAGCCGCCGTCGTTGGAGCCGGCGCCGTCGGAGACCTCGTCGTCGTCGAGACCGCGCGTGCCTCCGTCGCCGCCGAGGGGGTCCGGGCCGTCCGTACCGCCGCCCCCTCCGGCGCCGCCGCCCCGTCCGCCGCGCCTGCCGCCGATGGCCTGCCCGGCCTCGCCGACGCCGGCGATGCCACCACCGACCGCGGCGCCGATGGCTCCGCCGGTCAGGATGTCCTGCGCGTCGAGCTCCTCGCCGTTGATGAGACTCGCCGCGGCGCCGCCTGCGGCTTCGAAGCCGAACTCCTGGGCTGCCTCGCTCGCGACCCGGCCGCCGGCCCGGACGGCCTCCCCGGCGCGGCTGCCCCCGCTCGCGGCCGCGGCGCCGATGTCCGCGGTCTGGTTGGCGACGTCGTCGGCGACGTTGCCCGGGCGCGAGATGAAGAAGGAGCCCTTCCCGATTCCCCGCACCTGGTTTCCGAATCTGGTCAGGTTCGCAAGCCCCGGTAGGGCCCGGGCCGCCAGTCCGATACCGCCGAGCGCGACCCCGACCAGGCCGACGACGAACGAACCTATGTCGAATTCACCGGTCGCCACCGTCATCAAGGCGGTCGACAGGCCGAACACCACAGCACCGAGGGCGAGACCCACCACCGGGAACACGAGGGACACGAGGCCCACGACGACCGAGATGATGATCTGGATGAAGGGGTTGTCAGCGAAGAAGTCGGCGATCTTCTCGAAGAAGCTGCGCTCGGGCACGGTGCCGACCGCGCGCAGGGTCGAATCGAAGGTGGCCGCGGCGCGGTCGCGCATCTCCTTGGCGTCCTGGGCGAGGCGCTTCGCCGCACCGAGTTCGGCCGCGGCGTCGTCGATCCGGGCCTGCTGGGTCCGGGTGGCGTTCCGCGCCTCGATGGAGGCGTCGGCGGGCAGCGGCGGGAGGGTCGAGGTGGCCAGGGTGGCCACCGGCCCGGCCTGGTCCATCGCCCGGTCGATCTGGGACTGCGCGTCGGCCAGCGCGTCGGCGTAGACGCGGAAGGCGTCGGCGGCGTCGTGGAACGACTCGGCCGTCTTCTGCAGCTTCGGCGGGTAGCTGTCGCCGATCTTCTTGCGCAGCGCCTCCATGGCCTCGCCCTTGCCGTTGGCCATGGCGCCGCTGTTGATCGCGTTGAACGCCGCTTCGGCGTCGTCGCCGACGGCGGTGAACGTCGGCACCACCTCGGCCAGGATCAGTTCCGGCTTGCCTGGCGTCGGGTCGGACTCGAACCCCAGCACGCTGAATCCGGTGGTGTGTCGCCGCGGCATCCGAGTTTCCTCCGGCCTCAAGGTCCGCTCGTCACGGAGCCCGCTCCCGGGCCCGTCTCCCGATCACACGCGCCGGGAGGGCCGGAGGGTTCTGCGCGCCGGTGAACCGCGCGGGCGGCCCGGCGCGTGTGATCGGGGACGCCGACGGAGTGGAAGGACATCCATGGCCGAGATCATTGTGCCCGGCGACGAGATCGAGGCGGCCGCGAAGAACATCCAGCAGGTCATCGACCTGTTCGACAGCACGTCGACGGACGTGCCGTCCCTTCGCGAGGCGCTCGGGGACGATCCGGCGGTCACGGGCGCCGCGGAGGACTTCAAGGGGCGCTGGGACGACGGCCGCACCCAGCTGCGTGACGAGGGCGCCGACATCGTCGACGCGCTCAAGCAGACGCTGCAGCACTTCACCGACGTCGACAACCAGATCGCCGACGGTCTGTCGGCCGACGCCTGAGCACGATCATCGAGACCGGGAGACCGACGTGACGTCGACAGCCGCACCCCCGCGCCCCGCCGAGTTCGTCATCGAGGTGCCCGACCACTGGGCGCGCTTCGACCTGGGCGACGACGAGCTGGCGAAGGCGCGCAAGGCCGCGCTCAAGGAGGCGAGGACACCGGTCGACCGGATGCGCGCCGAGGACCTGTTCCGGCAGGCGCGTGCGCTCAACCGGGCCGCCCGCAAACGCGGCGCGCTCTGGGGTGCGGGAACGGCGACGGTCTACGACGACGCGCTCTTCATGGGGCACGTGATGGTGTTCGCCGTGCACCCGCCCGACGGCCAGGCGTTCGACCCTGCCGAGCTGGCCCGCGCGGGCGACTCGACCGAGCACCCGCGGTCGGTGTTCCCGGTGGAGCTGCCGAACGCGGGCTCGGCCGTGCGCGTGGTCGGCACCGAGCGGGTGGTGGTGACCAAGCAGGACCAGGTGGAGATGCTCACCCACCACACGTTGATCCCGATCCCGGGCGGGGGGCGTGACGTCTTCATGGTCACGTGCTGCAGCCCGAACCTCCCGCTGGCCGATCCGGTCTACGAGCTCTTCGACGCGATCGCCTCGACGTTCCGGTTCCTGAACTGAACGGCCGCGTCGGCGCGCCGGGGTGGGGCGCGCGCCTCGTCATCTCACCGGAGCAGGCCGGGGAGGTCGCGCCGCGACCGCGCCCCGAGCTTGCGGTACACCGACCTGAGGTGGTTCTCGACGGTGCGGATGCTCAGGTGCAGCTGTTCGGCGACCGCCCGGTTGGAGTCACCGTTGGCGACGAGTTCGGCCACCGCGCGCTCGCTCGGCGACAGCGTGGGCCGGACGTCGCCGGCGGGCACAGGCGACCGGGAGATGCGGGCCGCCCGGTCCGCCCACCACAGCTGCCCGCACTGCAACAGGATCGCTCGAGCGCGGTCGGCCGTCTCGCTCGCCCGTGCCGGGTCGCGGGCCACGAGGGCCTCGGCCAGCACCACCAGGCTGCGCCCGAGCTCGGGCAGGCGTTCGGTGTGGCTGTGGTGCTCCACCGCCGCTTCGGCGAACGCCACCACGGCGGCCTCGTCGCCCCGCTCCTGCGCGACGCGCGCCCTGATCCGGCACGCACACCCCTGCGCGATCGAGCGGAAGCCGGGGTTGGCCGCCTCCACGAGCGTGCGGGCCACCTCCTCGGCGCCCTCGAGGTCACCGCTGGCGGCGAGGGCGTATCCCAGGTCGACGTCGACCCCCAGGCGGGCCGCCGGGTTCGTCCGGCCCCGCCGGTGGTTGAAGTCCAGGAAGGTCCGGAGGTGTTCCACCGCGTCGCCGAACCGGTACTCGTACAGCGCCAGCTGGCCGCGGAGGTACTCGCGCACCACGTCCGACCGGTCGGACGGGGCGACGCCGTCGGCGTCGAGGGCGGCGAGCATGGTCCGGGTGCTGCAGAACTCCCCCCGCGCGATGTGCAGCATCCCGCGCATGCAGACGATCACCGCCGCCTCGGGAGCGTCCGGGTCGACGATCCGGTCGACCTCCTGCAGGTGCGCCGCGCACCTCTCGCTGCGCCCGCACACCAGCTCGAGGTAGCCGCTCACGGTGCCCGCGATGATCACGACGCTGTCGTCGCCCGCGGCGAGAGCGGCCTCCCGCACGCGCTCCAGGAGGGTCCGGGCGGGGGCGATGTCGTCGGAGGCGACCATCACCATCGCCCGGAGGACGTCGGTGGGCATGCCGAGCAGCTCGCGGGGCACGGAGCGTTCCAGCGCGGCACGGCAGAGGACCAGGTCGTCGGCGGGCTCTCGGCCCGACATGTACTCGGCCTCGATGAGGTGCCCGAGCGCCCAGTGCTGGAGGGAGGCGGCGCTGCGGGCGGCGGCCGTGGCGTCCACCGCCGCGCGGGAGGCCTCCACGGAACGCTCGTCGCCGTAGAAGGAGTGCGCCCGCAGGGTCAGCAGCAGGGCCGCCCGACGCGCGCGGCGGTGCGGGTCGATGTCGTCGGGCAGCTCCTCGAGCAGTTTCCGGACGTGGGCCACGGCTTGGCGGCCGAACAGCCTGCCCGCGGTGTCGGCGAACAGCGGCACGACCTCGTCGAGCAGGTCGGGGTCGAGCGAGGCCAGGTCGACGAGGCCGAACTGCCGGTGCGCGGTGAGCAGCTCCGCGGCCCGGTAGTGGTACCGGGCCGACCGGATGAGACGGGTCTGCCGATAGGGGTCGGCGGCGTCGGAGTTGGTGAACGCCTGGTCGGCGAAGCGGGCGGCCGCGGCGATGGCACCCCGGCGGGCGGCGGCGAGCGCCGCGGCGTCGAGGGTGGCGAGCAGGTCGCCCCGGTCCTCGGTGTCGCCTCCCGGGTCGCCGGGCCCCGCGTAGATCGTCCTGGCGGCCAGCATGTGGTGGGCACGGGCCTCCGGTGCGGTGCTCGACTCGGCCAGCCGCAGGTGCAGGCGCCTGCGCCGGAAGCCGGGGATCGACGCGAGCAGCGCGGTGCCGATGAGCGGGTGCGCCGGGAGGAACCGGCCGCCCCGCGCCACGACGAGGTCGGTCGCCAGCGCGAGGTCGAGCAGCTGCCCCGGGTCGTCCGCCGACGGGTCGTCGAGCGCTCGTACGACGTCCGAGGGCGACGGGCGGCCCATGGCCGCGATCACCTCCACCGTCTCGCGCACGCGCGGCGGGAGTGCGGCGACCCGTTCGGTGACGAGCGAGGTGACGGAGGGGGCGAAGCCGTCGTCGGACTCGGGTTCCGGCGGTCCCGGCACCCGTCTCGCCTGGGCCAGTTGCAGCGCCCAGAAGGGGTTCCCGCCGGTGCTGTCGGCGAGGTCCTGCGCCTGCTCCGCCGACACCGGCGTGCCGGACGCCGCGGCCAGCACGTGGCGCATCGCGGCCGGGCTCAAGGGCCCGACGTACACGGTGTCGGCCGCCGGGAGCGCGTCGAGCAGAGCGCTGCCCGTGGGGCCGCCCTGGGGCGGCCACCACGGCGACGGGGTGCGGATCGCGAGGAGCAGGCGCAGCGGCCGGCCCCAGAGCCGCCGCACCGCATAGGCGAGGCACCGCTGGGTCTCCAGATCGGTCCACTGGAGGTCGTCGATCGCCAGGACGAGGGGTTCGTCGTCGACCGCGGACCGCAGGAGCGCCAGCACGCTGACCGCCAGCACGCGCGGGCTCGGCTCCGGGAGGTCGGATCGGCGCAGCAGCGCGCAGGCGAGCGCGTCGCGGTGCAGGTCCGACAGCTGCCCGCCGTACTGGTCGAGCAGCTCGCCCAGCAGGTCGTCGAGGCCCACGCACGGCAGGTCCACTTCGGCCTCGCTGCTGACGGTGGTGACGAGGCGCAGTCCCGCGGCACGTGCCGCCGCGAGGCCGGCGGTCCAGATGCTCGTCTTGCCGATCCCGGCCTCTCCGGCCACCACGATCGCCTGCGCCGCCCTGGGGTCGGTGATGCGGGCGACGCGGGCGAGCTCGCGGTCCCGGCCCCACAGGCGTCGCCGTGGCCGCAGGCCCCCGGGCGGACCCGCGGTGAGCGGTGGCGGTTTCCCCGTGGAGAGGCAGAAGCGGACGTCACTCATCGCCGGGAGCAGGCCCGGCGATTCGCCGTGGCCGAAACTTTCGCCGTTTTCGGCAATGAGGTCTCCGCACGAAGAGTCCACCGGATGCAGGCTACCGACAGCCGGATGAGCCGGAACGCCGGTGCGGCGAGGGGTACCCGGTAGCCGGGGAACGGAACTCCACTCAAATCGGACACGGCCGCTAGGTGTGAGCGCTACCGCAGGAGATGAGTGGTGAATGACGGTGCGAACGGGTCGCGAACGCGGAGTCTGAGATCAAGACCGGCCGTCACCGCGGCCGCTGAACGCTCAGGAGTTCGTCATCCCTACCGCCTCGTCGGATTCGGCATCCCGAGTCCAGCAGTACCCCTCGTCACCGCAGAGCACGTGGCAGGAACAGTGGCGATCCCACCGCGCGGACATCGTCCGATACGCCACCGCCCTGTGCAGCGGTGACCACCACGCCGGTGAGGACGTCGCCCAGGAGACGGCCATCAGGCTCTGGCAACGGCCGTGGGTGCTCGAGAGCGAGCAATCGCTGAGCGGCTGGCTGCGCACCGTCGCCCGCAACATCGTGATCGACCGCGCCCGGCGGCGGGCCGCCCGCCCGCCCGAGGTGCTCTCGGTGATGCAGCACGAGCCGGCCGTCGCGGACACCGCGGACGACGTGGTGGCGGAGCTCGCCGTGGACGCCCTGCTCAGCGGCTTGAGCCCGGCACACCGCGACGCGCTCCGGGAGGTCTACGCACGCGACCAGGGCGTCGTCCGCGCGGCCGCCCGGCTCGGCATCCCGGTGGGCACCGTGAAGTCCCGCTGCCACCACGCCCTGCGCGACCTGCGCCGCCGCACCGCGGATCGCCGCGCCGCCGGCAAGGACGCCGGGAAGCCCGGCGCCGTGGCGTGATCCGCTGAACCGGCGCACTTCTCCGGTTGTTCATCAGATGCGGAACCAGGGCAATTGTGGCGTGCGGTGGGTGACCCGCGAAGTGCGGATCGGGAATTGTCACAGCGGAGCCGGGAAACCGCTCCGCTGGACTTCCGACAGCGGAGAACGGGCGTCAGGAGTGAATCAGCAGGCAGCTGCTGGTGGCGGTGGCCAGCAGCCTGCCCGCGCCGTCCTCGAGTCGGGCATCGGCGAGGGCGGTGCGGCGGCCGAGGTGGGTGACCGTGCCGGTGCAGGTGACCGTGCCGGTGGTGACGCGGATCGGGCGCAGGAATCGGACGGACAGGTCCGAGCTGGTGTAGCCGGTGCCTGCCGGGAGCATCGAGTGCACTGCGCAGCCCGCGGCCGAGTCGAGCAGCGTGGCGTAGATTCCGCCGTGGACCGAGCCGATCGGGTTGTAGTGGAACTCCGCCGGCTCGAGGACGAACACCACCTTCCCCGCCTCGACGGACTCCAGCCGCGTGCCGATGAGCTGTGCGATCGGCGGGGATGGCACGGTGCCGTCGGCGAGGGCCTGGATGAACTCCAGCCCGGTCCGTTCGCGGGCCAGCGCCGCCGTCTTCTCGGGGTCGTCCCAGGTCACGGTCCGGGTCCGGACCGGCTCTCGCTCGTGCTGCATCCGCGGCTCCACGCCCGCACCGTAACAGGCTGACTTTGGGTTTACAAAGCCATCGTCGCGGCGCGGTCGCCCTCTACTCGTGAAGCGTCTGACTACGGAGGAGCGTAGCCATCCGGTAGCGTCGACGCCGTGACACTGCAGCTGAGCGGGCGCATGGCCCGGGCCGAGCGCACGGAGGCAGGCGACGCCTGCCCCATCGAGCGGTCGATCTCGCTCATCGGGCGCAGGTCGACGGTGCTGCTGCTGCGCGAGGCCTCCTACGGCACGTCGCGGTTCGACGACTTCGTCCGGCGCACCGGGCTCACCGAGTCGGTCACCGCCGACCAGCTGCGCAGGCTCGTGGCGGAAGGCCTGCTCACCAAGCACCCGTACCGGGAGCCGGCCCAACGGCAGCGGTTCGAGTACGTCCTCACGGAGGCCGGCCACGACCTCGTGCCGATCCTGCTCGCCCTCGGGTCGTGGGGCGAGAAGCACCGCCCCCGGTCGCACCGGATCCGCCTGGTGCACGCCGACTGCGGCGCCCCGATCCACGTGGAGGTCCGCTGCGAGGCGGGGCACGCGCCCCCCGAGTCCGAGGTGGCGGTCGTCCTGGAGGACCGGCCGGCGACGTAGCGGGCTCAGCGGCGCAGCAGCCGCTCGGCGAGGGCCATCTGCAGGCGCAGGCGCCCGGCCGGCTGCCGGACGTCCCACCCGAGCAGCCGCTCCGCGTGGTCGAGGCGGTCCTGCAGCGTCGAGTGGTGCACGAACAGCGCCGCCGCGGCCGCGCGGATGCTGGCGCTCGCCGCGTAGCGCGTGAGCGTCAGCACGAGGTGCGGGATCTCCTCGGCCGCCCGGCGCAGCGACCGCAGGTCGGCCGTGGGCGGGGCGCCCGCGTCGACGGCGGCGGCGATCAGCTCCAGCCCTCCGAGGTCGTCGGCGTGCACGACCCGGGCACCGGGGTCGTCGGCCGTGTCGTCGGCGCTGAACCGCAGCGCCGTGCGGGCCCGGGCGGCCGAGATGGGCAGGTCGGGCGCGTCCACGGCGGTACCGACGCCGAGCCGCGGCGCGTCCGGAAGCGGTGCGCCTGCGGCCACGACCTGCACGTGGCCCCCTGGCCAGGCGACGACGAGCGCGCGGGCGCCCGCGGGCAGCCCCAGCTCCCGGTAGGCGCGCAGCCGCTCGTCCACCAGGACGTGGGGGTCCACGACGACCTCGACCACCGCGCAGTCCGGGCCCGGCGACGGCCCCGGACGGCGGACCCGGCTGATCACCAGCTCGGCGAGCATCGCGGCGCGTTCGAGGACCATGTCGTCCACGAGCGAGGCCCGCCGGTCGGTCTCGAGCACGACGCGGCCGGTGCCGTCGGGGCCGACCGGGTGCCACCGCCACCGCGGGTCCGGCGGATCGGCGTGCGCGGTGCGGACGCCGTCCGGCTCCACGCGCACCTGGATGCGCCGCGACGGGTCGACGAGGCGGGCGGGCACGCCGGCGAGGACGGCCGCGCCGCGCACCACCTGCTCCAGCCCGGCCCGCGACTGCGCCAGCCGGTCGAAGTAGGCGATGACGTCGATCGCGGCCCCCGCGGACTCGTCGACCGCCGCGAGCCGACCGGCAAGGTTCTGCACCGAACCCACTCCTCTCGTCCGCCGAGGCGCGCCCGCGCCACGGTCACTCGCCGAGCAACCGCCGCAACCAGTGCAACCGGGCCTGCCGCGCCCGCTGCGAGAGCTCGGCCTGCGGGGCCAGGAAGTCGAAGCCGTGGAAGGCGCCGGGCCACACGTGCAGCTCGGCCTCGCCGCCCGCCGCCCAGATGCGCCCGGCGTACTCGACGACCTCGTCGCGGAACGTCTCCGCCGACCCCACGTCGAGGAAGGCGGGCGGCAGCCCCGCCAGGTCCCGCTCCCGCGCCGGCACGGCGTAGCGCGGCGCGTCCGCACCCGGCCGGCCCGCCAGCCACGCCGACCAGCCCGTGGCGTTGGAGATCCCGTCCCACACCCCGATGCCGGCCATCTGGCGCACGGACACGGAGTCGTTGCGGTCGTCGAGCATCGGGTACATGAGCAGCTGCCCCAGCACCTCGACGTCGCCCCGGTCGCGCGTGAGCTGCGCGAGCGCCGCGGCGAGGGTGCCGCCCGCGCTGCCACCGGCGAGGACGATCCGGCGGGCGTCGCCCCCGATCTCGCCGGCGTGCTCGTGGACCCACCGCAGGCCGGCGTGGGCGTCGTCGAGCCCGGCCGGGAACGGGTGTTCCGGGGCGAGCCGGTAGCCCACCGACACCACGATCAGGCCGAGCTCACGGGCCCATTCGAGGACGAGGTCGACCCCGAACCGGTTGTTGCCCATGATCAGCCCGCCGCCGTGGGTGTGGTAGACGACCGGCCGCAGCCCCACCGCGTCGCGCGGCCGGATCACGAGCAGCGGGACGTCCTGGCCGCCCTCGGGCCCGGGCACGGCGAGCTCCTCGACGTCGTACGTGCCGTCGGCGGCCAGGTCCGCGACCGAGGGGACCCCCTCCAGCAGCGCCGCGCGCGCGTCGGCCAGGGTGTCGGGGGTGATGCCGGTCGCCACCGTGTCCTGGCCGGTGGCGGCGAGGGCCGCCGCCAGTTCCGGGTCGAAGGGCGGCGGGGCGATCGTGGTCATGGGGTCCTCCTGGTGGGCCGGTTGCCGACGGCTCCACGGTGGTCCGGGAGCCCTCTGACCGGCATCCCGCCGCCGCGGGGGAAGAACCCGCCACCCGGCGGGTTCGCCGCCCGGACCGGCGCCGGCGGCCACGACCGGCCGTAGCGTCGAGCCGGCACCCCGCCGCGCCGACCACCCGGAGGAACCGTGACGAGCGCTCCCGCCCTGCCCCCGCTCCTGTCCGCCACCGAGCTGCACGCCGTGCTCGACCGGCCCGGCCTGCGGGTCCTCGACGCCTCCACGGAGCTGGTGCTCGATCCCGGCGCAGGACGGTACGTCGCCACACCACAACGGGACGCCTACCACGCCGCCCACATTCCCGGGGCGGTCTTCGCCGACGTCGTGCACGACCTCGCCGACCCGCGCGCCGAGCTCGCGTTCACCGTCCCCGGCCCGGACCGGTTCGCCGAGCAGGTCGGGTGGCTCGGCGTCGGCGACACCACGCAGGTGGTCGTCTACGCATCCGGCGGCGCGTGGGCCACCCGGCTCTGGTGGCTCCTGCGGCTGCACGGCCTGGACCGGGTGTCGGTGCTCGACGGCGGCTTCCAGGCCTGGCAGGCGGCCGGGCTGCCCGTCGAGTCGGGTGCCGTGGAGGTCGCGCCCGCCACGTTCACCCCGGCGCCACGGCCCGAGCTCCTCGCCACGATCGACGAGGTGGCGGCCCTGCCCGGCAGCGGCGGCTGCCTCGTCAACGCCCTCGACCCGGCGACGTTCCGCGGGGAGCAGCCGGTGAACCCCTACCCCCGCCGCGGCCGCATCCCGGGCAGCGCCAACCTGCCCTTCGACAGCCTCCTCGACCCGGGCACCGGCCGGTTCCGGCCCGTGGCCGAGATGGCCGAGCTGCTCGGCGCGGCCGGCCTCCTCGGCCCCGGCCGCGCGGTGACCTACTGCGGGGGCGGCATCGCCGCGACTCTGCCCGCCTTCGCCGCGTTCGTCGCCGGGAAGCCGGACGTCGCCGTGTACGACGGCTCGCTGTCGGAGTGGACCGCCGACCCGGACCGGCCGGTCGAGCTCGGCTGACGCGAGCTGCAGCGCGCGTGCAACGTCTTGTTGCGGGTCGCCGTTCCGGTTTCAGTCCTGTCCGGACACGGACCGGCGTCGCGTCGGAGCGACACGGACAGGGAGGCCCGCATGACACGCACCGTCACCATCGCCGAGGACGCTGCCGAGAACCCGGGGCGTTCCCCCGCACGGCGACGGGTCGAAGCCTGGCTCGCCGACTTCGAGGCCGCACTCGCCGCCCGGGACGCCACGCGCGCAGCCGCGTTGTTCGCGCCGGCCTGCTTCTGGCGCGACCTGGTCTCCTTCACGTGGAACCTCGTGACGGTGGAGGACCGCGACGGGGTGGCGGACCTGCTCCGCGCGACGATGGACGGGACCGACGCGCGGGACTTCCACGTCACCGAGGAGCCCACCACGGCGGGCGAGGTCGTGGAGGCGTGGATCGGGTTCCGGGCGAGCGCCGGGCGGGGCCGCGGGCACCTCCGGCTCACCGACGAGGGCGCCTGGACCCTCCTCACCACCCTCCACGAGCTCACCGGCCACGAGGAGCCGATGGGCGAGCGCCGCCCGGCCGGTGCCGAACACGGCGTGCGGCGCGACCGCGTGACGTGGGCCGAGTCCCGGCGCGCCGAGTCCGAGGGGTTCGGCCGCACCCACCAGCCCTACGTCGTGGTGATCGGAGGTGGCCAGGCCGGGATCACGCTCGGCGCCCGGCTCCGGCAGCTCGGCGTGCCGCACGTGGTCGTCGACCGGTACGCACGACCCGGCGACCAGTGGCGCAGCCGGTACAAGTCGCTGTGCCTGCACGACCCCGTCTGGTACGACCACCTGCCCTACCTCGACTTCCCCCGCAACTGGCCGGTGTACACGCCGAAGGACAAGATCGCGGACTGGCTGGAGATGTACACGACGGTCATGGAGGTGACGTACTGGTCCTCGACCACGTGCACCACGGCGTCCTTCGACGAGCGCGCGCAGGAGTGGTCGGTGGTCCTCGACCGGGACGGCGAGCAGGTCACCCTGCGGCCCCGCCACCTGGTGCTCGCCACCGGCGTGTCCGGGAAACCGGACATCCCGGTGCTCCCCGGCCAGGACACCTTCGCCGGCGAGCAGCAGCACAGCTCGCAGCACCCCGGGCCCGACGCCTACCGGGGCCGGAAGGTCGTGGTGATCGGGTCGAACAACTCGGCCTTCGACATCTGCGGGGCGCTGTGGGAGGTCGGCGCCGACGTGACGATGGTGCAGCGATCGAGCACGCTCATCGCCCGGTCGGAGTCGCTCATGGAGTTCGCGCTCGCGGGTCTGTACTCCGAGCAGGCCCTCGCGGCGGGGATCACCACGGAGAAGGCCGACCTGACGTTCGCCTCGCTGCCGTACCGGATCCTGCCGTCCTTCCAACAGCCGATCTACACCGCGATCAGGGAACGTGACCGGGAGTACTACGACCGGCTCGCGGCCGCGGGGTTCTGGCTCGACTGGGGGGAGGACGACTCCGGGCTGTTCATGAAGTACCTCCGCCGCGGCTCGGGCTACTACATCGACGTCGGTGCGGCGGACCTGGTCGCGCGCGGGGACGTGAAGCTCGCCCACGGTCAGGTGAGCGAGCTCGACGAGGACGCGGTCGTGCTCGCCGACGGCACGCGGCTCGAAGCCGATCTCGTCGTCTACGCCACCGGCTACGGATCCATGACCGGATGGGCGGCGGACCTCATCGGCCCGGAGGTCGCCGACCGGGTCGGGAAGGTGTGGGGCCTCGGTTCGGGCACCGCGAAGGACCCCGGTCCGTGGGAGGGCGAGCTGCGCAACATGTGGAAGCCCACGCGACAGGACGGCCTCTGGTTCCACGGCGGCAACCTCCACCAGTGCCGCCACTACTCGCAGTACCTCGCCCTGCAGCTCAAGGCCCGGTTCGAGGGGATCCCCACGCCCGTCCACGGCGTGCCCGACGTCCACCACACGCGGTGAGCCACCGCGGCGTCGCGCTGTGGTGGCGGGTTGCGGCGCGGCTGCGCTTCGCACCACCCGTGCCGCAGCGCGGGAGCGCTCGCGGCGGTGTAGGTGGCCGATTAGGTGTTCCGCCCGTCCCGCTCCGTGGGCGTGCCGGGGAGAGTTCTCCCGTCGACGGGGCCGCACGCGGTGCGCTCCACCACCTCACCGTGGAGGTTGGCGTGAACACCTTCCCCACCTCCCCCGCACGAGAGGGACGGACGGCTGCCGGGATCCGGGAGGACGTGCTGAGCGGCCGCAGCCCGGCCGGGTTCGGCCGGCCCGTCGTCGCCCGGTCCTGGTCCCGCGTGCTGGCGCTGGGGCTCGACCCGAACCGGATCAACCCGCGCTCCCCCGTCCCCGGCACCGTGCTGCACCAGCGGCTGCGGGACCGCGGGATCTCCGCCGCGATCGGCGTGGCCGACCGCGCGTTCGCCGGCACGGACCGGTCCGGGCGCTGCGTCGTGTCACTCGCCGACCGCGACGGGGTGATCGTGTGGCGCACGGGGGCGGGCGGGCTCCTCGGCCGCGCCGCGGACGCCGGGTTCCGGGAGGGCTCGACGTGGACGGAGTCGACGGCAGGCACCAACGCGATCGGCGTCGCTCTCGCCGACGAGACCCGCGTCCGCATCGTCGGTGCCGAGCACTACGAGGCGTGCCAGATCGGGTGGTACTGCTCGGCGGCGCCGATCAGGGACCTGCGGACCGGGCGGCTGCTCGCGGTGCTGAACGTCAGCGGCCCTGCGCCGGCCATGCACCCGATGGCCGGGGCACTCGTGCAGACCGCGGCCGACCTGGTCGAGGCCCGGCTCCATCGGGACCACCGGCGCCACCTGGACCGGCTCCGCGCGGCGCACGCACCCCGACCGGCCGAGGGCGGATTCCTGCTCGTCGACGACCACGGCTGGGTGGCCCACGACCCGGCCCTGCGTCCGCTCCGGCGCATCCCACCACCCCGCCCACAGCTCGCCGTGGACATCCCCGGGTGGGGCCGCTGCCTCCCCGAACGCGTCGAGGGCGGCTGGGTGATCCGCCGGGAGCGCGGCGTGACGCCGCCGCCGGAGGTCGTGCTGCGACTCGACGGCCCCCGCCCCGGCGTCGAGGTCCCGGAAGGGGCCGGCACCGCGCGCATCCCGCTCTCGCCCCGGCACGCCGAGATCCTCGTCCTGCTCCGGGTGGCAGGCGCCGCCGGGCTCGACACCGCCGCGCTCAGCGACGGTCTGTACGGCGACGCCGGCCACGCCGTGGCGGTGCGCGCCGAGGTCACCAGGCTCCGGCGCGCACTCGGCGTGCTGGGGACCCGCATCGGATCACGGCCCTACCGGTTGCGCGATCTCCGGCTCACCATCACGGCCGGCGCTGGTCGGCGCTGGCAGGACTGCGCGTTCGTCCGCGGCTCGACCGCTCCGGGCCTCGCCCGCGCCCGCCGATAGGCGCGCACACCCATCGCTTCACCCCCGATCCGGACCGAACGGATCGGGCGCACCCACCCGCACACCCTTGGGAGACCGCCATGGTCAGGAGAACTGCTGTCGTCACCGGAGCCGCGCGGGGGATCGGGAGGGCGATCGCGCACCGCCTCGCCGCCGACGGGCTGGCGGTGCTGGTGAGCGACATCGACGCCGACGGCGCGCAGAGCGTCGCCGCGGAGATCCGGGACAAGGGCTTCACCGCCACGTCCGCCGGCTGCGACGTGCGCGACCGCGACGCGGTGTTCGGCCTGGTCGAGGCGTCCCGCGCGGCGCACGGGGATCTCGACGTCATGGTGGCGAACGCCGGGGTCGTGCAGGTCAAGCGGCTGCTGGAGACCCGCCCGGAGGATCTCGAGCACATCTTCCGGGTCAACGTCGACGGCGTGCTGTGGTGCGTGCAGGCCGCGGCCGAGGCGATGATCGCGCACGGCCGGGGCGGCCGGATCATCAACGCGGCTTCGATCGCCGCGCACTCGGGAGCGGACTACCTCGGCGCCTACTGCGCCACCAAGTTCGCGGTGCGCGCACTGACCCAGACCGCCGCGAAGGAGCTGGCCGGGCACGGGATCACGGTGAACGCCTACTGCCCAGGGATCGTGGGCACCGAGATGTGGGACCAGATCGACACCAGTCTCGGGTCCTACCTCGGCACGGCGGCCGGGGGTGCGCTCGCCGAGTACTCGAAGCTCATCGCCCTCGGCCGGGTCCAGACCCCCGAGGACGTCGCGGGTCTCGTCTCCTACATGGCCGGCCCGGACGGCGGCTACATGACCGGGCAATCGGTGATCGTCGACGGCGGAATCGAGATGGTCTGAACCGGAGGAGGATCGACATGAGCACAGGTACGGAGTTCGAGTCGAAGGTCGTGCAGGTCGGCGACCACCGCATCCACATGAAGATCGCGGGGGGCACCGGCCCGCTCGTGCTGCTCGTGCACGGCTGGCCCGAGTCCCCGCACTCGTGGCGGCACCAGATGCGCGCGCTCGCCGACGCGGGCTACCAGGTGGCCGCCATCGACCAGCTCGGGTACGGCCGCTCGTCCAAGCCCACGGCCGTCGACGAGACCCGCATCACCACGCGGGTCGCGACCACCGCCGCCGTGGTCGAGGCGCTCGGCGCGGAGACGGCCGTGGTGATCGGCCACGACTGGGGTGCGGCGGTCGCCTGGACGTGCGCGTGGACGCGGCCGGACGTCTTCACCGCCGTGGTCGGCCTCAGCGTTCCCTTCGGGGGCCGCGGGCTGATGGCCCTGCCCGGATCGCCGCGCGGGGAGATCCGCCCCAGCGAGATCGAGCGGCGCATCGCCGGCCCGGACCGCGTCTGGTACCAGCAGCACATCTCGGAGGTGCCCGGCCTCGTCGAGCGCGACCTGGAACGCGACGTGCGCGGGTTCCTGACGGCGGCGTACTACACGGTCTCGGCGTCGTTCCTGGAGCCGGTGCCGGAGCTGAGGACCTTCGACGAGATCGCGGGCTGGCTGCGGGGCACCGGCCTGTGCGTCAGCCCGGGCACGCCGTGGTCGTCCTACTACGTGCAGCCGGAGAAGCTGCCCGACTGGCTCACCGAGGAGGACATCGACGCGTACACCGAGCAGTACGAGCAGACCGGTTTCGCCGGCCCGCTGAGCTCCTACCGCACGAACGACCTCGACTGGGAGCTGCTCGGCGAGCTCGCCGGGAAGACGTTGGACGTCCCCGCCCTCTACATCGGCGGCGACCGCGACCCGTGCACGATCTGGGGCCGGGACGCCATCGCGATCTTCGACGAGGTCGCGCCGCGCAACCACGGGTGCGTGATCGTCCCCGAGTGCGGGCACTGGATCCAGCAGGAGCGGCCCGACGAGGTGAACCGGGCCGTCCTCGACTTCCTCGCCGCGGTCCAGCCGTGATGCGCGCCGTCGTCACCACGGCGTTCGGCGGACCGGAGGTGCTGGCGGTGCACACGCGGCCGCGGCCCGTGGTCGGCGCGGGCCAGGTCCGGATCGCCGTCCACGCGGCCGGGGTCAACTTCGCCGACGTCATGACCCGGCTCGGGAACTACCCGCACAGCACCCCTCTGCCCTACGTCGGTGGGTTCGAGGTGGCCGGTGTCGTCACGGACAGGCCGAGGATGGCCTCCAGCTTCGCGGGGGACGCGGCGCCGTAGACCTCGGTGCCGAGGGCGTGGGCCAGCTGGGTCGCGGCCACCCCGACACCGCCTGCGGCGGCCAGCACGAGCACCCGCTCATCGAGGCGGGCAGCGGGATCGTGTCGGTGTGGGCCACGCACACCTCTTCCGCGTAGCCGCCGTGCCGGGTGACCGCGACGACCCGGTCGCCGACGGCCGGGCGCCGGACGTCCGCCGCGGTGTGCTTCGCCGAGGGAGCGGCGGTGCCGATCGCGTACGCCACCGCGTGGGCGGGCCTGCGCACCTAGGGGGCGGACGTGGCCGTGGACTACACCCGACCGCACTGGGAGAAGGAGCTCCCGCCGTTCGACCTCGTGCTCGACCCACTCGGGGCCGACTCGTTCGCCCGCAGCTACCGCATGCTTCGGCCGGGTGGACGCCTCGTCCCGTTCGGAGCGATCTCGGAGTTCGACGGCGGACGCCGGCGCGCTGCCGACCCGGCGTCGGACTTCCGGGTGCTCACCGGGCTGAGCACCGCGCAGCAGCTGGTCGACTCGAAGACGGTGATCGGACTGGATCTGCGGGTGCTCTGGGACGACCGCGACACGCTGCAGCCGTGGCTCGCCCCGCTCCTCCCGATGCTGCGCGACGGGACGATCGCGCCGGTCGTGTCGGAGGTCCTGCCCTTCACCGAGGCCGCCGCCGCACACGACGCCCTCGTCGAGCGGCGGAACAT
This sequence comes from Pseudonocardia zijingensis, assembly GCF_042657305.1. Taxonomy (NCBI): domain Bacteria; kingdom Bacillati; phylum Actinomycetota; class Actinomycetes; order Pseudonocardiales; family Pseudonocardiaceae; genus Pseudonocardia; species Pseudonocardia zijingensis. Next base: position 20,354 of record NZ_JBHSKO010000002.1, read on the forward strand.
CGGGAAGGTCGTGCTCGTGCCGTGATGCCGCGGCTCACGGCCGGTACCCGGTGCGGCGGGCCCACTCGTGGCGGCGCAGGGCCCACCACACCTCGCTCGTCTCCTGGGCGGACCGCAGCGCGATCCCGGTCAGCTGCTTCACCTGGTTGATCCGGTACCGGAGGGTGTTCGGGTGCACCACCAGCGCCCGCGCCGCGGCCGCGGTGTTCATCCCGGAGGCGAGGAAGGCGTCGAGCGACGCGACGAGCTCCACGCCGAACTCCCCCTGCTCCAGGAGCGGCCCGAGGATGCGCTCCACCAGCACCTCCCCCACGTCGTGCTCGGCGGCCACCGCGACGCGCAGCGAGAGCTGCGGCAGGGTCTGCGGCCCCCGGCGGCCGAACTGCGCCGCCACCTCCATGACCCGGCTGGCGACCCGGTAGGACTCGTGCAGGTGGCGCAGTTCGACGGCGGGCCCGACGCCGACCGTGGGCCCGGAGGCCGGGACCTCCTCGACGGCCGCGAGCACGCCCGCCGCGTCCCCCTCGACCACCGCCGCGACCGCGTCGAGGTGGTGGGCCGCCGCCCACCGCTGGACCTCCTGGAGGAGAACCGACGCCGGGGTGCCCTCGGCGGGCCGGGCCCGGAACGCCCGGTACCGCACCCCGGCCACCAGGCCCAGCGAGCCCGCCAGCACCGTGGTCTCGGGTGAGAGCGCCCCCTCGGTGAGGACGCTGCGGAGGACCTCCACCCGGTGCGACTCGGCCGTGCGGGCCATCTCCAGGTCCTCCTCGCGGTGGGCCACCGCGTACTCGCGGCTGACCAGGTCGTTGACCTCCCAGAGCACGCGCACCCCCTCGAGCTGCGTGGAGGTCGCGATCCCCAGGTCGGTGGCCGCCGCGATGGCGAACTCGCGCAGGCACTGGAACGACACCCGGATGGCGAGGAGCACGTGCTCGATCCGGATCCCGGATCGAGCACGTTCGGCAGCCACGCTGGTGTCGCCGATCCGCTCGGGCACCCGGCCGGCGGCCAGCGCCGTGGCGGCGGTGTCGACGTGCTGCAGGAGCGAGCGGCGCAGGGACGCCCCGTCGACCTGTTCGTAGCTGGGGACGTGGCTGCGGATCTCCGCGATGATCTCGGCGGCGAGTTCCTCCGCGCGCTCCCGCATCCGCGCCGCGACCGCGTCGAAGGCGCCCGGCGCCCATTCGCCCCGCTCCGGCATGCCCGCTCCCCCGTTCCGTGCTGCACCGATGATGCACCGAACGGTGATCGAACCCGTTGTGCGGCGGCACAACGAGCGCGGCAGCGGCTCATATTCGGACACATGGACGACGCCACCCGCGGCGCTTAACGTTGCGACAACGCGAATTCGCCCTCCGCTGTCGCGAGTGCCCGGCAATTCATTTCCGTGCCCCGTCCGCGGCCCCATTCCGCCCTCGTCAAAGGAGATGAGTCATGGCCGAACGAGCGAGCGCACCGCCACACCCGCCCGGCCCGGAGCCGCGTGTCGACGAGCCCGACCGGCACGAGAGCAGCAGGCAGTTGCGCCGGGTCGCCGTGGCGAGCTGCGCAGGCACCACGATCGAGTTCTACGACTTCTTCATCTACGGCACCGCGGCCGCCCTGGTCTTCCCGACGGTGTTCTTCCCCGCGCTGGGCGACTCCGCGGCCACGGTGGCCTCGCTGGCCACGCTCGGCGTCGCGTTCGTCGCCCGACCCGTGGGCGCCGTTGTGTGCGGTCATTTCGGTGACCGTTTCGGCCGGAAGAACACCCTGGTCGCCACCCTCCTGCTGATGGGGGTGGCCACGGTCCTGATCGGCCTGCTCCCCGCCGCGGCCACGATCGGCGTCGGCGCGCCGATCGCCCTGACCGTGCTCCGCTTCGCCCAGGGCGTGGCGGTCGGCGGCGAGTGGGCCGGGGCCACGCTGCTGGCCGCCGAGTACGCCCCGCCGGCGAAACGAGGCTTGTACGCGATCTTCCCCCAGCTCGGCCCGGCGATCGGGCTCGCGATGGCCAGCGCCACCTTCCTGGCGGTCGACGTGGCGGTGGGGCCGTCGAGCCCGGCGTTCCTCGACTACGGGTGGCGGATCCCGTTCCTCTGCAGCGCCGCGCTCCTGGCCGTCGGCCTGTACGTCCGCCTGTCGGTGGCCGAGACACCGGCGTTCCGCAAGCTGCTCGCCGAGCGCGAGGCCCGGGGCGAGGCGGTACCGGCCACCGTCCCGCTGCGCGCCCTGATGCGGGCGCAGTGGCGCGAGGTGCTGCTCGGCGGCGGCCTGCTGACCGTCCTGTTCGCGCTGTTCTACGTGGCGACGGCGTACATGACCGCGTACGGCACGTCGGACGCCGGACCCGACCTGAGCAAGGCGACGGTGCTCGGGCTGGGCATCGTCGCGAGCGCCGCGCTTGCGATCACCACCGTGGCGGCGGGGATCCTGTCCGACCGGTACGGCAGGCGGCGCACGATCCTCGTCGGCTACGCCCTGACGGTGCCGGGGGTCGTGCTGCTCTTCGCCTGGGTCACCGGGCTGTCGGGCGTCGCGTTCGGGGCCGCGCTGGCGGGCATGCTCGGTCTCTACGGGATCGCGTACGGCCCGGTCGGCGCGTACCTGCCGGAGCTGTTCGCCATCGAGTACCGCTACAGCGGCGCCGGGATCGCCTACAACCTCGGCGGCATCCTCGGCGGCGCGATCGCACCGCTGGTGGCGGCGGCGCTCGCCGCGGCGCACGGGCCGATGGCGGTGGGCGTCCTGCTGGCGGGTCTGGCCCTGCTCAGCCTCCTGAGCACCGCGGCGCTGCGCCCCGCCACCGCGGTGGCCCGGGAGCAGCTCTCGTGACCGCCCGGCGTGCGCTGCACGGCCTGCGGGTGCTCGACCTGTCCCGGCTCGCGCCCGGCCCCTACTGCAGCATGCTGCTCGCCGACCTCGGCGCGGACGTGGTGATGGTGGGCGGCGGCCGCACCGGCGCCCCGATCCCGGTGCTGCGGCGCGGCAAGCACGCCGTCGAGCTCGACCTCAAGACCGACGAGGGCCGGGCGCTGCTGCACCGCATGGTCGCCCACGCGGACGTCCTGATCGAGAGCTTCCGCCCCGGCGTCGCCGCCCGCCTCGGCGCCGACCACGAGCGGCTGAGCCGGATCAACCCCCGGCTCGTCTCGTGCAGCCTCACCGGCTACGGGCAGGACGGCGCGTCGGCGCACCGCGCCGGGCACGACATCAACTACCTCGCCGTGGCGGGCGCGCTCGCCACCTTCGGCAGCGCCGACGGCCCGCCGACGCCGCCGCTGAACCTGCTCGCCGACTTCGGCGGCGGCGGCCTGCTCGCCGCGTTCGGGATCCTGGCGGCCCTGCACGAACGGGAGCGCTCCGGGCGCGGCCAGCACGTCGACGCGGCGATGGTCGACGGCGTGCTGTCGATGATGGCCATGCCCTTCGCCGACTGGGGCACGCCGACCCTGCCCGAGCGGGGCACCGGGGTGCTCACCGGCACGATGCCGGCCTACCGGACCTACGAGTGCGCCGACGGCCGGTACGTCGCGGTCGGCGCACTCGAACCGCAGTTCTTCGCGGCACTGTGGCAGGGGCTCGGGCTCGACGACGACCGGGGCGTGCCCGACCACCTCGATCCGCGGCGGTGGCCCGCCCTCACCCGGACGCTCGAGGCGACCTTCCGCACGAAGGACCGGGACACCTGGGCCGCCCACTTCCACGACAGCGATGCATGCGTCACCCCGGTGCTCGAACCGCACGAGCTCGCCGGGCACGCGCACATCGCGTCCCGGCACCCCGACTTCGAGCTCACCCGGGTGCCCGCCGTGCCCCGCCTGTCGCGCACCGCGGCGGCGCCGGGGTCCGTTCCGACAGCCGCCGAGACCACCGAGGTGCTGCGCGGGTTCGGGCTCACCACGGCCGAGTTTGCGCGGATCACCGCTCGTCCCGCCACGGGCGGGGACCTGAGCTGGCCCCCCGTCACCGCACAGACGACCACCACCGCGAAGGGAGACGTCCGATCATGACGTCCGACGTCCACGCAGAATTCCGCAAGATCGTCCGGCAGGTCGCCACCGAACGGATCGCGCCGCACGCCGCGGCCGTCGACGAGGAGGAACGCTTCCCGGCCGAGGCATGGGAGGCGATCGTCGAGGCCGACCTCGCCGGGCTCGCCCACCCCGAGCACCTCGGTGGGTCCGGCGCCGACCTGCTGTCCCAGGTGATCGCCGTCGAGGAGATCGCCCGCGCCTGCATGACCACCTCGCACGTGCTGCTGGTGAACTGGGCGGGCACCTGCACGATCCTCTCCGAGGGGACCACCGAGCTGCAGGAGCTCGTCGTGCCGCAGGTGGCGTCCGGGCAGGCCGGCGCGGGATGGTGCCTCACCGAGCCGACCGCGGGCTCCGACGTCGCCGGCCTGACCACCACCGCCACGAAGGTCGACGGCGGCTGGAGCCTGACCGGCCAGAAGCGGTTCATCAGCAACGCGCCGTGGGGCGACTGGTACGCGGTGCTCGCGCGCACGGGCGAGTCGAGCCACGGCGTGTTCGTCGTGCACCGCGACGATCCGGGCGTCAGCTTCGGCCCGCACGAACGGAAGATGGGGCTGCGCGGCAGCCCCACAGCGGACATCACCCTCGACGGCTGCGTGGTGCCGGACGTCCGGGTGGTCGGCGACCCCACGCAGGGCTACGGCTACATCATGGCCGAGCTGAACGGCAGCCGGGCGTTGATCGCGGCCCAGGCCCTCGGCGTCGCGCAGGGCGCGCTCGACGCCGCGGTGGCCTACACGACCGAACGCACGCAGTTCGGGCAGTCGCTGTCGCGCTTCCAGATGATCCGCGGGATGGTCGCCGACATGGCCGTGCGGGTCGCGTCGGCGCGGGCGCTGCTCCACGAGGCCGTCGGGCTGATCGAGTCCGGGCACCCGGACGCCCGCGCGAAGGCGTCCATGGCCAAGCTGCTGTGCAGCGACAACGCCATGTCGGTGACCACCGACGCCGTGCAGCTCTTCGGGGGCTACGGCTACATCCGCGACTACCCCGTGGAACGGATGATGCGCGACGCGAAGATCACCCAGATCTACGAGGGGACCAACCAGATCCAGCGCCTGCTCATCGCGAAGGCCGTCTACGCGGGGGTGGGAGCGTGAGCCGCGCGCTGGAGGGCGTCCGGGTCCTCGAGCTGTGCGAGGTCATGCAGGGTCCGCTAGCCGGCCAGGCGCTCGGCGACCTCGGCGCCGACGTCATCAAGGTGGAGCGCGCGACGCGCGGCGACACCATGCGCGTGCTGGACCGCTCCGCAGCCGAGAACGGTCGCATGTCGTCCTACTTCGCCTCGCTCAACCGCAACAAGCGCAGCATCGGGCTCGACCTCAAGACCCCGGGCGGCATGCGGGTGCTGCACCGGCTGCTGGAGCGCACCGACGTGCTGCTCCACAACTACCGGCCCGACGCCGTGCGCAGGCTCGGGCTCTCCTACGCCGACCTCGTGCAGCGCTACCCGCGCCTGATCCACGCGAGCGCCTCGGGCTACGGCCCCGACGGCCCGCTGGCCCACAAACCCGGCCAGGACATGCTCGCCCAGTCGATCAGCGGGCTCGCCCGCGCCTTCGCGGCCCCGGGACGGCGGTCCGTGCTGAACCCGACCGCCCACGTCGACTACGCGTCGGGCATGGCGCTGGTGCAGGGCGTGCTCGCCGCGCTGTACGAGCGCGAACGGTCCGGGCACGGCCAGGAGGTGAGCGTCAACCTGCTCGACACGGCGGTGTCCATGCAGATGATGGAGGTCGCGGCGCACACCATGTACGGCGAGGAGCTCAACTGGGTCACCCAGTGGTACGGCGGCACGTTCGACACCACCGACGGCGTGATCTCGGTGCTCGGGCTCTTCCGCGACAACGCGCTGCGGCTCATCTGCTCGGCCCTGGGGATCGAGGACCTCAGCCTGCGCCCGGAGCTCGCGACGACCGAGCTGCAGGCGCGCAACCGCGACATCGCCAACGCGGTCATCGCGCCCGTCGTCGCCCGGCTCAGCACCGAGGAGGCCCTCGAACGGTTCGGCTCCGTCGACGTCCTCTGCGCACCCCAGCTCACGATCCAGGAGGCGCTGCGGCACCCGCAGGTGCGGCACAACGGCCTCCTGGTCGAGGTCGACGTCGCCGACCAGTTCCGCGCCCAGCTCGTCGGCTACCCGATCCGGCTCTCGCGCAGCCCCGGCACCGTGCGGCGGCCGGTGCCCAGGCTCGGGCAGGACACCCGCGACGTGCTGCGCGAGCTCGGGCTCGACGCGGAGGAGATCGACCGGCTCGGCGAGGAGGGGACGATCCGGACGCCGGCCCACGAGCACGCCGCCCGGCATGCCGAGCAGTACCTCTGAGCTACCCGGCGGTGATCCGGAAGCGACGGACCTTGCCGACGCTCGTGCGGGGCAGCTCGTCGATGAAGTGCCACGCGCGGGGACGGGCCGCGGGGGCCAGGTGGTGCGCGGCCCACTCGTCGAGCACCTCCGGCGACGGCGGGGCGGACGGGTCCTTCGGCACGACGTAGGCCACCGGCACCTGGTCGCGCACCGGATCGGGCTGCGCCACCACGGCCACCTCGAGCACGCCCGGCGCCTCGGCCGCAGCCGCCTCCACCTCGGTGAGGCTCACGTTCTCGCCCGCCACCTTGATGACGTCGTCGACGCGGCCGACGAAGCGCAGCGCCCCGTTCCCGGCGCGCACGGCGAGGTCACCGGTGTGGAACCAGGTCTCCGCGCCGTCCGGGGTGAAGACCCGCGCGTTGATCTCGGGGGCGTCGAGGTAACCCGCGAACAGGTCGTCGCCCCGCCTGCCACGGACCCAGATCTCGCCGGCGGTCCCGTCCGGGACGTCCTCCCCGTCGATCCCGACGAGCCGCACGGCCCGTCCCGGCACGGGCGGGCCGATCACGTCGTGCGCCGGAGGGTTGCTCGTATCGGCTGTGACCACCGCGACCGTCTCGGTCATTCCGTAGAGCTGCCGGGGCAGGGTGCCGACGAGGTCGCCGAACGCCCGGTGGTGCTGCGCGCCCAGGCTCTGGGCGAACCAGACGTGCTCGAGGGCGAGCGGCTCCTCGCCGGCCGGGCACCGCGCGAGGATCATCCGGATCGGCGCCGCGAAGAGGCTGGCGTGGGTGACGCCGAGCTCCCGGGCGACGGGCACCCACCTCGACGCCGAGAACGTCGCCGTCAACGCCACGCTCGCGCCGGTCAGGATCGCCGGCGCGAAGCAGTAGTACTGGGCGTTGGCGTGGAAGAGCGGCAGCGTGACGTACCAGCGGTGGCGCGCCTGCAGCCCCGCGGCCGCCGCCATCGTGCGCGCCACGGAGACGTAGTTGGCCTGGGTGAGCTCCACGCCCTTCGGCTCGGACGTGGTGCCCGACGTGAACATCACGGCGATCCGCGCCCCGGCGTCCACCGCGTGCGCCTCCGGCGTGCCCGCGCCCTGCAGCAGCGGTGCCGCCGGGTCGAGATCGGAGGCGTCCTCGGCGACCTCGACCACCACCGGCACCTCCCCGGCCGCAGCCTCGGTGAAGGCGGCGGCCCGCGCCGCCGCCACGATCGAGACGGCCGGGCGCACCCGGCGCACCTGGGTGCGGATGTCGCGCGCCGCGGAGGCGGGATCGACCGGCACCATCCAGGCCCCCAGCCGGGAGGTGGCCAGCCACGCCGCCACGAACACCGGGGAGTTGCGCAGCACCAGGTGGACCGCCGAGCCGGGCCCGACGCCCGCCGCCGCGAGGCTCGCGGCCACCCGCCCAACGACGTCGTCGAACTCGGCGTAGGTCCAGGTCGTGGTCTCCCCCGACTCCGCGCGGAACAGCAGGAACGGCGACGCCCCGTGGGTCTCGACCGTCCGGCGCCAGATCCCGTCGAACGTGTCCGCTCCCGTGCTCATGCACCCACCTCTCCCGAGCCCATACCGGAGGCTAACCGGCCCGAGCCGCCGTCCCCGGGGAAGCCGCCGCCCGGAGGCATGATCATCGCTCCGGCGCGAAATCCGACGCAAGGCGTCGGAAAACGCTCCCGACTGGCGATCATGACCACGTGAGGCCCGACATCGGGCCGCCGCTCCAAGGGAGGCCGCCCACTGGCATGATCACCGAGTTGGCGCAAAAACGGGCGTTTTCGACCCGGGAATGCGCCAACTCGGCGATCATGGAGGAATTACACGTCAGGCCAGCGCCCGACTCCCCGCGACGAGGGCGAGGGAGGGGTGGCGCAGCGCGAACCCGCCGGCGGTGCGGAGGATGCCTTCCTTGAGCGCGGCCGCCGCGCGCCCGGTGAGCATCGGACGGCGCGGGCCGTCCGGTCCGGCGAACTGCACCAGGCCGTCCTTGCGCCCCAGGCTGATGCACTGGCTGTCGACGGCGACGTGCAGCTGCTTCGGGGTGTGCCCGGCCAGGCGGTCGCCGATCGCGCGCACCGCGCACGCTGCGGCCAGGCCGCCGGGACCGCAGCCCATGCGCAGCTCGCGCCCGTCGGCCGCGGCGGGCGCCGCGGCGTCACCGATGCCGTAGATCTCCGGGTGCGACACCGACCGCATGGTCTGGTCCACGAGCATGCGCCCGTTGGCGCCGACGGCGAGCCCCGACTCCCGCGCCAGTGCGGGCACCGTGAAGCCGGCGGTCCACACCACCACGTCCGCGTCGAGGTGCTCACCGTTCTCCAGCAGCACCCCGCCGGCGCCGACCTTCGCCACGGGCGCGTTCTCGTGCAGGTCGATGCCGAGGCGCTCGAACGCGCCGTACAGGTAGGCCTGCCCGGCATCGGACAGGGCCGGACCAGCGGTCGCGCCGGTCACGAAGCGGACCTGGCGGTCCGGGTAGGTCTCCGCCAGCTCGGTCACGACCTCGATGCCGGTCAGCCCGCCACCGACCACGGCGACGGTGGCGGCGCCTGCCATGCGGTCGCGCAGGCCGGCGGCCCGCTCGGCGTCGGCCACGGCGACGGCGTGCTCGGCCGCACCGGGCACGGAGTCCAGGTCGGCCCGGCTGCCCAGGGCGTACACGAGCAGGTCGTACCCGATCGGCTCGGCAGCACCGTCCAGCTCGACGTGCCGCAGGTCCGGGTCGATGCGCGTGACCCGGTCGATGACCAGCCGGATGCCGGTGCCCCGTACCAGGTCGCGCAGGGACGTGGCCCGCACCTGCTGCCCGGCGGCGAGCTGGTGGTTGCGCATCCGCTCGACGAACCGGTCCCGGTCGTTGACCAGCGTGACCGGCCCGCCTGCGCGGCGGGCGAGCAGCTTGGCCGCGGTCAGCCCGGTGTAGCCGGCGCCGAGGACCACGATGTGCGGACGGTCGAACTCCATGTGTCTCTCCTCTCGTCCGCCCACAAGACGCCGCCGACCGCGCCCGTGTGACATCGCTCCGATCGCGACCTGCGTCACGTCCGGCGAGGTGCGGTGCCGGACGGTCGGGTCCCAGCGCGTGTGGCTCCCGCTCCCCTCGCCTTCTCCCCGAAAGCAGCGATGTCCCACCCTGGTCTGCGCACGTTCCGCTCCGCCCTTCTGCGGCTCTCGCCACGGGCTCTGCGCACGGAGGTGCTGGCGGGCATCGTCGTCGCGCTCGCCCTGATCCCCGAGGCGATCGCATTCTCGCTGATCGCGGGCGTCGACCCGCGCGTCGGCCTGTTCGCGTCGTTCACGATGGCGGTGACGATCTCGCTCACCGTCGGGCGTCCCGCCATGATCAGCGCGGCCACGGGCGCGATCGCGCTCGTCGTGGCGCCGCTCGCGCGGTCGCACGGCCTCGACCACCTGATCGCCGCCGTGATCCTCGGCGGGGTGTTCCAGATCGGCCTGGCCGCGGCGGGCGTCGCCCGCCTGATGCGGTTCCTGCCGAGGAGCGTGATGGTGGGGTTCGTCAACGCGCTGGCGATCCTGATCTTCGGGTCCCAGCTCCCGCACCTCGTCGACGTGCCGTGGGCGGCCTACCCGCTGGTGGTCGCGGGCCTGGCGGTGATCGTCGGGTTCCCACGGCTCACGCGGGGTGGTCCCGGCGCCGCTGGTGGCGATCACGGGCCTGACCGTGTTCACCGTGGCCGCGGGGGTCGCGGTGCCGACGGTGGGCGACCAGGGGGCGCTGCCCGACAGCCTGCCCGCGATCGCCCTGCCCGCGGTGCCGCCGTCGCCGTGATGATCATGGTGGCGGTCGGGACGTTCGACTGGCACAGCCTGCGCACCCCGGGCCGCATGCCTCGCAGCGAGACCACCGTGATGCTCTCGACCGTCGCGGTCACGGTGGCCACGCACAGCCTCGCGATCGGCGTGGGCGTGGGCGTCCTCGTGGCGATGGTGCTGTTCGCGTGCCGCGTGGCGCACCTCGTGGACGTCACGGGCGAGCCCGGACCGGACGGCACGTCGAAGGTCTACCGGGTGAGCGGGCAGCTGTTCTTCGCCTCCAGCAACGACCTCGTCCTGCGGTCGACTACGACGGCGACCCGGACACGGTCGTGATCGACCTGTCCGCCGCGCACATCTGGGACGCGTCCACCGTGGCGGTGATCGACGCGATCACCGCGAAGTACGCCGCGCGCGGCAAGAGCGTCACGATCACCGGGATGAACGAGCACAGCCGCATCCGGCACGCCGCTCTCGTCGGGCGGCTCTCCACCCACTGACCCGGGAACCGGGGCTCTCAGCCGGGGCACAGCCACCATCCCTCATGATCACGCTTCCGGCGGCGCCCGCCGCCCGCGTTCTCGAGGAGGCACGACCCGGCATGGCCACACGTGGGGAGGCGACCCCGACGACGGAGCGCGGGTCGCGATCGGCCACGGAGGTCGACGCGGGTTCCGGCGCGGCCGATCCCGGCGGATCGGGCGCCCGGCCGCGGTGGGCCCGCGGTGGCCCGGACAGCTGGTGGGCACCGCAGCACCGCGACGGGTTGATGCTCGTGCTCAGCGCGGCCGTCTCGGCCGCCATCGGGATGGTGTTCTGGGTGCTCGCCGCGCGCCTGTTCGAGCAGGGCGTCGTCGGCGTGAACTCCGCCGCCCTCTCCGCGATCACGCTGCTGGCCTCGGCCTCGCACCTGAACCTCGGCAACGCGCTCCTGCGGTTCGTGCCCGTGTCCGTCCGCCCCGGGGCGCTCGTGGCCGGGTGCTTCGCCGTCGGCCTGGGCTGGGGTGCGGTGGTCGGGCTCGTGTTCGGGGTCGGCGCGGGGATCTGGGCACCCGATCTCGTCGCAACGCTCGGGCACCCGGCCCTGATCGCGTTCTACGTGGTCGCCGTGCCGGTGTGGACGGCGTTCGTGCTGCAGGACTCCGCCCTCACGGCGATCAAGCGCGTGCCGCTGGTGCTCGTCGAGAACGTGGCGTTCGCCGTGCTGAAGATCGTGCTGCTCGTGCTGGCCTCCTGGTCGGGCATGGCGTTCGGCATCGCGGGCGGCACGCTGGCTGCCACCGCGCTCGTCGTCGTGGTGGTCGTCGCCTACCTCTCCCGGGCGCTGCGCAGGCAGCCGGCGCCGGAGCACGTGCAGCCGGCCACGGCACGCGACCTCGCGGGGTTCCTCGGCGCGGACTACGCGGGCAACGTGGCCTGGCAGTCGGCCACGTTCGGGCTCCCGCTGCTCGTCATCGCCCTCACCGATCCCGCGGGCGCCGCGGTGTACGGGATCGCCTGGCAGATCACCTACTGCCTCTACCTCGTCGCATCCAGCATGGGCAAGGCGATGGTCGTGCACTCCGCCGGGGGCGACTCCGACGCGATCGTGCGCGCCCGCCGCGGCATGGACCGCAAGACGATGACGCTCGTCCTCCCGGGGGCCCTGGTCCTGGCGGCGGGCTCATCACTGATCCTCTCGGTCTTCGGCCGCGCCTACGCCGAGGGCGGTGCCGTCCTGCTGGCGCTGCTGGCGCTCTCGGCGATCCCGAACGTGGTCTCGAACTCCGCGCTGTGGGAGGCCCGGGTGCGCCGCACCCGGTCGGTGCAGTTCGGTCTGCCCGCCGCCACCAGCGCGGCCGTCTTCGCGGGCACGCTGGTCCTCGTCCCGGCGATCGGCCTCACGGGCGTGGGCTGGGCGTGGCTGGGCGCGCAGACCGTGGCGGCCGCCGTGATCCTGGTCCACCGGAGGGTGCGGCGCCCCGCCCCCGCCGCCACCGGCTGACGACGTGGAGGAGCTCGATCCGATGCAGGCACACCTGGGCACCGCCCGTCGCCGACCCCGCCGGGTCGCGGCGGCCCTGGCCGTGCTCGCGACCACCGCCCTGGTGGCGTGCGGCACCGAGGTGCCCGGCACGCCGGAGCCCTGCGCCGTGTACAAGCCGGGCTCCACGGAGTGCGCCGACGGCCTCTCCGGCGGGACTGTGCCGGAGACCCAGGTGGTGGATGAGGGGCCGAGGTTCGACCCCGAGGTGGGGCGCATCGCGATCTCGGCCGACGGCAACCAGCACGACAACGACGACTGGGCGTCCGCACCCATGGCGCTGGCGATCCTCGCGCACCGCAACCTGCAGCCCAACCTCGTGCACTTCGACTACAACAACCACATCTGGGACTCCTCGGACGAGCACGTGGAGAACATGACCGAGAGCGTCCAGGAGGGCGCCGAGCGGTTCGGGTTCGACACGTCGCGGTTCTTCGACGACACCGACTCCGCCCAGCTCGAGGCCGGCACCGCGAACCTCGTCAAGGAGATCAACGCTTCCAATCCGGACGACCAGCTGTCGATCGCCCTCGCCGGCCCCGTCGAGACGGTCTGGATGGCGCTCGACGCCGCCGATCCGGAGGCCCGCAAGCACGTCGAGTGCATCACCCACGGCGACGACAGCTTCAACCAGACCCACGCCGACGAGGAGCACGGCGGCCACGACTACGAGGACCTGATCGACCTCGGCTGCGAGCGCGTGGAGATCCCCGACCAGAACTCCGGGCTCGGCCCGATCGACATGGACTTCTGGGACTTCCTCGAGGACAGCGGCGACCAGAACTGGGAGTGGCTGTACTCCCGCCTCGACATCGTGGGCAACGGCGACATCTCCGATGCCGGCATGGTGTTCTACGTGCTCACCGGCGAGGAGGACGCCGACCGGTCCGAGGTGAAGGACTACCTCCGGTCGTAGCCCCGGGACGTGCCCGCCCGGCCGTGACCGGGAGCACACCGCGATGATGATCGGCGCCTGCCGCAGCCACCGCCGGAGGGATCGCCTTGGATCGGCACAGCCTCGCCAACTCGATCGGCCACAAGGTCCTCGGTGCGGATGGGAAGATCGGGGGCGGCACGGGGCGGCCCAGCGGCTGGTGGTGGTTCACGTTCGCGCTGTGCGTGCTCTTCTTCCTCGCCACCCTGCTCCCCGGCGCTCTCGTCCTCGGGTACCGGCACCTGGGCTGGGAGCGCGTCGACGTCTCGGACGGCCTGCTCAGCGTGATCAACAACCCGTTCGTGTTCGCGTGGGGCGGGATGCTCCTGATGTGCGCGATGTGGATCCTGGAGTACACGCGGCGCGGCTCGATCGGGGTGGCGCGGCAGCGCGGCGAGAAGGCCCCCGCGGGGAGCTTCGAGTCCGAGATCCGCCTCCTGCCCACCCCGCTGCACCTGGTGTGGCTCGTCGTGCTCGCCGCGCTCTCGGGGGCGCTGCTCGTGCTCCCGTGGACGGCGGACGACGACAACGACATCTTCTTCTCGTGGCTGCTGTGGGGCTCGATCCTCACCCCGGTGACCGGCGCGGTGCTCGGGTCGCTGATCAAGAAGACGTCCTACGCCCGCTGGTACCGGCGGGAGGCGGCGAAGCACCCGGACGGTCGCGTCGCGCGCACGGTGCACCCGTTCTGGCGCTCGTTCTCCTACCGGTGGCGGCTGGACCTGTGGATCTGCGGGGCCGCAACGCTCGTGGTCGTGGTGGGCGCGGGGATCTGGTGGGCCCTCGCGTACCTGCCGGCCGACGACTTCGGCGACGCCGAGGACATCCACGAGGCCACGATCGTGGTCACCGCCCTGCTGGCCGTCGGCGTGCCGGCGCTGGTGTTCGGCCTGTGGTCGTGCACGCAGTTCTGGCGCAGCGGCCAGGACATCAGGACGGGTGAGTCGGCTTCTTGACCCGGGCGGCCCGGACCGACACCACGACCACCAGCGCCAGGGTGATCCACAGCGCGTACTTGTCGATCATGAGCACGACGTCGACCGCGTGCTGGCCCACCGCGTACCCGAGCCCGGCGACGAGCCCGGTCATCAGCAGGGCACCGATCGCGTCGAACACGAGGAGCGGCACCAGCGCCATGCCGGCGAGCCCGGCCAGCGCGAACACCGCAGCGGCGGGGACCCCGGGCAGCACCGCCGCCACGACGACCAGCGGCATGGCCCAGGCCGGCCAGGAGCGCACCCGGGACAGGAACCGCTTCGCGAGATCGCCGGGCGCGAACATCTCCACGATCTTCACGCCCCACCGGCGTCCGGCGAGCCAGAACAACCAGTCGAACTTGATCATCCCGAACACGCCCGCGACGACCACCAGCCACAGCTGTCCCTCGCCGATCCGGGCGAACGCCGCGCCCGCGCCGATCGCCGACAGGCTGCCGGTGGCCGCGCTCAGCACCACCGGGTGCGACGCCAGCAGGAACGGCCGCAGCGGCATCGAGGCCAGCATCACCGCGATGACCCCGAGCATGGTGAAGACCAGCACCTTGTCGCCGCGCGTCATGGGGTGCTCCCACGGCATGGCGGCGCGCCAAGCCTTCTTCGCCTCCTCGAGCTCCTCCGGCGAGTAGTCCTTGCTCCGCCGGCGCCACCGCTTGCGGGGGGCGTCCGCGGACCCCTCGACCGCGGACACGTCGATGCGAGGCAACGGAGCCGTCTCGGCCCCCGGATCGCCCGCGCCGCCACTCGCCCCCGTCATCGCACCCCTTCTCGCTCGAACATCCCCTCGCCCCACCGAGTGGACACCCTGCCGTAGCGGCACGGTCAAGGCGGGGCGGCACGCGAGTCACGAGTCTCACACCGGCTCGTCCGAGGCGGGGCCCGGGGAACCGAAGGCGCGGGCGCCACCCACCCCGGCGACCACCGCGCCCAGGACGATCACGGTGGCGATGAGCGCAGAGGCGGTGCGGGCGTCGAGCACCTCCCCGGCAGCGCCGAGGGCCAGTGTGGGCAGCACGTTGCCGGCGTAGGCGCACAGGAAGTACGTCGCGAGCTGGTCGGCCCGCCGGCCCGGCTCCGCCACCCGCTGCGCGACGCCCAGGCCGCGCCGGAACGCGAGCCCGAACCCGGCACCGGCGATCGCCGTGCCGGCGACGAACAGCGCGGGTGCACCGATCAGGAGCGCCAGCTCGTACACGGCCGTGCCCGACGCCAGCGCGGCCGCGCCCGGCCACACCCGGTCGACGAGCGCTGCCGGCGCCAGGGTCTGCCCGGCCAGGGCCGCCCCGAAGAGCAGCGCCACGACCAGCCCGGGCAGGAGCGGGTCCACCAGGCCCAGCCCGTCCCGCAGGAACGACGGGACGAGCGAGGAGAACAGGCCCGTGACCGTGAAGGCCACGAACACGCCGGCCGCCGCCCACCCGAAGGCTGCGCGCCGATCATGCCCGGCGGGCAGCAGGGGGCGCCGGAACGCCAGCCCGCCGCCGCGCCGCTCGGTGACGGTCTCCGGCACCCCCGACAACGCGAGCCCGCAGCACCCGACCGCGACGAGGTAGCCGGCGTAGAGCACCGCGACGGTCCCGAGGTCCTCGCCCCCGACCTGGAGCGCGACGGCAGCCACCGCCACGCCCGACCCGAGTCCGCCGACGTTGCTGACGGTGGCGACGGTGGCCGCACGCCCGGGCGGCCCCAGCTCGGCGAGCGCGGCCGACGCCGCCGTCGCCGTGAGGCCCGCCCCCACGCCACCGAGGACGCGCGCGGCGAGCACGACCAGCACGTCCGGCGCGGCGAGCAGCATCCCGGCGCTCACCGCCGACAGCCCGAGCCCGGCGAAGAGAGCGATCCGTCTGCCGGCGCGGTCGGACCACGAGGACAGCAGCGTCAGGCTCGCCATCGTGCCCGCGGCGTAGAGACCGAAGGCGACGGTGATGACGAACGGGCCGAAGTGCAGCTCCTGCGCCCAGATCCGCCACAGCGGGATGGGAATGGTCCCGCCCAGCATCACCGCCGCGTACACCAGCGCGACCACCGCGAACGCCGCCCGGCGCGGGAGCCGGAGCTCGGTCACAGCGGGCGCCGTAGGAACGGGAGCAGCTCGCCCAGGAACTCCTCCGGCGCCTCCTCGGCCGGGAAGTGCCCGCAGCCGTCGAGCACCCGTGGGGTGACGTCGTCGGCGACGGCCGCCATGGTGGCGCCCACCGCCGCGCCGAGCGACTCGCTCCCGCCCACCGCCAGCACCGGCACGGGCAGCCGCGTGGCCCGGCGCGCGGTGTTCTGCCGGACCGTCTCGTCGATCGCCCGGTACGGCTCGAAGCTGGCCCGCAGCGCATCCGGGCCGGCGGCCAGCGCCGCGACGTAGACGTCCACCGCGTGCCGCTCCAGCGGCCGTCCGGCGGCGGCCTTCGTGGCGAACTGGTGGCCGAAGTACAGCGCCTCGCGGCCGCGGACCAGCTCCTCGTTGAGGCCGCCGAGGCGGTTGAAGCCGAAGTGGAAGAGCCGCTCGTTCGCCCCGGCGGGCCCGAAGAACGCCGGGTCGGCCGAGACGCCGGGGATGGCGGCCTCGGCGACCGCGAGCCGGGTGACCCGCTCGGGGTGGTCGGCGGCAAGGGCGAACCCGATCCACATCCCGACGTCGTGCCCGATCACCGCGTACTCGTGGTGCCCGAGCCGCTCCATCACCGCGGCCAGGTCCGCGGCGAGCGAACCGGTGTCGTAGCCCGCGGCGGGCTTGTCCGAGCGTCCCGATCCGCGCGGTTCGACGGCGACCACCGTGTGCTGCCGCGCCAGCGCGGGCAGGACGTGCCGCCACGCGTACCACGTCTGCGGCCATCCGTTGATCAACAGAAGGGCAGGGCCCCGGCCGCCGACCACCGCGTGGTGGCGCAGCCTCGGGGTTCTGACCAGCAGGCTCTCGAAGGTGTCGGTGAATCCGGGCGGCAGTCCCGGCTCCTGCGGAGGGCCGAGGCGTTCGATCGCGTCCGTCGTCGTGATGTCCATGCCCGTCGACGCTAGCCATCTTGAACCGATCAGTACATGATAATGTGGTACCGATCATTCCAAGATGACGCGCGGGAGGGCGCATGGTGGGACGCAAGCAGTTCGACGTCGACGAGGCGGTCGAGCGCGCCATGACGGTGTTCTGGCAGCAGGGCTACGCCGAGACCTCACTCGACGCGCTGTGCGCCGCCACCGGCCTGGGCCGCAGTTCGCTCTACGGCACGTTCGGCAGCAAGGACGAGCTGTTCCGCCGCGCCCTGGACCGCTACGGCGCCCGGTACGGCGACCGCTTCGAGGCCGCCCTCGCCGCACACCCGGACGACCCGGCCGACGCGGTGGAGGCGTTCCTCGGGGTCACCGTCGAGCGGATCACCGAGCCGACGGTGCCCACCGGCTGCCTCATCGCGCAGTCGGCGATCGAGGTCGACACGCTCAGCGGTGCCAGCGCCGCACGCGTGCGCGAGCTGCTCGACCGTCAGCGCAGCCGGGTCCGGGCCGCGCTCGGCGAGCCGCGCGGCGTGCCGGATCGGGTGCTCGACGACGTGGCCGCGTTCGTCGTGGCGGCCAACCAGAGCCTGGCGGTGATGAGCCGCGTCGGCTCGCCCGAGCCGGAGCTGCGCGCCATCGTCGCGTTGACGGCGGGCGCGGTCGCCTCCTCGCTCGGATGAGGCGCCGCCCTCTCAGACCACGCCGACCGTCATGGAGCCGATGCGGCTGATGCTCATCTCGAGCTTCTCGCCCGCCCGGATGGCACCGACGCCGGGCGGGGCACCGGTGAACAGCACGTCCCCGGGCAGCAGCGTCATCACCGACGAGGCATAGGCGACGATCCGGGGCACCGGAGTGAGCATGTCGGCGGTGTTCACCGACTGCCGCACGTCGCCGCCGCAGGTGAGGCGGATGTCGAGGTCCGCGCCGTCGCCGATCTCGTCGGTGGTGGCGATCCAGGGGCCCAGCGGGCTGAACGAGTCGTAGCTCTTGCGCCGGGAGCGGTCGGCCGCGCTGCGCACCGTGATGTCGAGCCCGGCGGTGAAGCCGAGCACGTGGTCCATCGCCCGCTCCTCCGGGATGTCCCGCCCGCCCGCACCGATGACGACGACGAGCTCGGACTCGTGGTGGACCTCGTGACCCGCGGCGACCACGTCCGGGGGCAGGACGACGTCCGCGCCGGGGCCCACGATCGAGGACGGCGCCTTGAGGAAGACGTCGAACTCCATCATCCAGGACTCGACCCGGCCGAGCGTGCGCTGCTGCACCCCGTGCATCTCCGCCACGTGCTCGCCGTAGTTCGAGGCGGTGGCCACGATCTTCGACGGCCCCAGCACCGGAGCGCGCAGCGCCACCTCCTCGACCGGGCGCGCCGGGCCGGCCGCCGCCGCGTCCTCCAGAGCGCTGCGCACGCCCGGGAAGTCCCGGCACAAGGCCCGCCACCAGCCCGCGGTGACGGGGTCGGGGTCGTGCGGCCACGGCAGCGCGGCGGTGACGTCGGTGACGGTGGCCCCCTGCGCGGACGTCGTGACCACCCCGAGCCGGGCGGTGCCCTCCGGGGCGTCGAACAGGGCGAGCTTCATGGGTTCCCCTCGTCGGGTCGGTCGGGCCTGGCGGTCACTTCAACGTGAAGTGCACCCAGCGCTGACCTTCGGCGAGCCCGGCGAGCTCGCGGCCCGCCGCCTGCAGGATGACCGGCGAGGACGAGATGTGCTGCGTGCCGCCGTGCACGTCGCGGAACAGCCGCTGGATCGTGCCGCTGCGCAGCGCCGCGGTGCCGCAGTTGCGGTAGACGAACTGCGCGATCCCGTGCACGGACCAGGTGGCGTTGTTCAGGGCCACGCGGTTGAGCGTCTCCAGCCGCAGCGGGATCCGCTTGCCCGCGGCGAGCGTCGCCTCGATCTCCTCCCACACCTCGTAGAGGAGCGCGCCCGCCGCACGCAGCCGCACCTCGGCGCCCGCGTACTGCTCGTGGAACGCGTCGCTCTCGGCCTGGGAGCCGGGGCGGCCTGCCTTGGCCCGCACCGCCGCGCTCAGCTCGTCGAGGAGGCGCCGGCCCACGCCCAGCGCCCACCCGCCGTGGTTGATGCTCGCGAAGTTGCCGATGCCGATCCGGTACAGGTCCCCGCCGGTCACCGGCTCGGTGGAGAGCGAGGGGTAGCTGTGGTTCGACGGGACGAACAGGTCCTCGAGCGTGTAGTCGATGCTTCCGGTGCCCCGCAGGCCCAGCACGTCCCAGTTCTCGATGAACGTGACCTGCTCCACCGGCACGATGAAGAACCGGTTCTCCCCGGTCCCGGTGTCGGTGGCCGCCGTGTGCAGGTGGGTGGCGTGCTTGATCCCCGAGGCGAACGCCCACTCGCCGCTGATCCGGTGGCCGCCGGGCACCGGCACCGCCCGGCCCGGCCGGGTGCCCTGGCCCGCGATGCCCAGCCGCGGGGTGCGGAACAGCTCCCGCGCCGTGTCGGCGTCGAAGAACGCCCCGGCCAGGCCCGTGGCCAGCCCGAGCGCCATCGTGACCCACCCGGCCGACGGGTCGGCGTGGGACAGCACGCGGAACAGGTCCATCGCCTGCCGCGGGGTCATCTCCGCACCGCCCAGCGCGCGCGGGGTGAACACCGAGACCGCGCCGCTGTCGAAGAGCGCCTCCACCACCGGCTCGGCGAGGCGTCCCTCGCGGTCGCCCTCCTCGCCGTGGGCGTCGACGAGGCGGTGCAGCTGCTCGACCCGGCGAAGGACCTCGGCGGCGTCGAGCGTCGGTGCCGCCTGCGTCTCCCCCACGGTCGTCATCCGCTGCTCCTCCGTCATCGGGTGCACGGGTTCCGCACCCACCTCTCGACCGAACATATGGGACCGCCCGACCGAAGACGACGACCCGGTGATAGGTATCGAGTTCCGAACGATCACCGAGCGGAATGAGCACCACTCATGCAATTCGGTGATCAGACCGAGGAAATGACTATTGGAGTTGCACACGGGTGTGCGGGTAGACAGATCTCCGGCGGGGCCACCGAGGGAGGAGACCCGGAATGACGCTCGACCCGGACCTCTTCCGCGCGGTGTGCGGCACGTTCGCCACCGGGGTCACCGTGGTGGCCGCACAGGGCCCGAACGAGCCGCACGGCAGCACCGTCAACTCGTTCGCGTCGCTGTCGTTGTGCCCGCCGCAGATCGTGGTCTGCCTGGCTCGTTCCTCCCGCACCTGGAACGCGGTGGAGGCGGCGGGCGCGTTCGCGGTGAACATCCTCGCGGCGGGCCAGCGCGACGTGGCCCGGCTGTTCGCCTCCGGCGAGCCGGACAAGCTCTCCCGGGTCGACTGGGCGCCGGGGCAGAACGGCGCGCCGCTGCTGCGCGGGGCCGCGGCGCAGCTGGAGTGCCGGCTCACCGGGGTGTTCCCGCAGGCCACGCACATTTTGCTGATCGGCAGCGTCACGCACGCCGCGCACCGCACCGACGCCCATCCGTTGATCTTCTTCCGGAGCCGCATGCACGACGGAGTCGGCCCGGCCCCGGCGGGGACCCGGCCGTGAGGGCGCTGCGGTGGGGCGGGCCCGGCGCGATGGTCGTCGGGGAGGTCCCGGAACCGGTGGCCGGCCCGGGCGAGGTGATCGTCGACGTGGAGCTCACCGGCATCTGCGGCTCCGACGTCAGCGCCTACCTCGGCACGATGGGCATCGCCCGGCCCGGCGACGTCCGCGGGCACGAGTTCGCCGGCACCGTCGGGGCGCTCGGACCCGGCGTCGATGCGGGGTGGCGCGGCCGGCGGGTCACGGTCAACTCGCAGGTCACCTGCGGGCGCTGCTGGGCCTGCGGCTCGGATCGGGACAACCTCTGCCCGGACCTGCAGATCATCGGCGTGCACCGGCCCGGGGCGTTCACCGAGCGCGTGGTCGTGCCCGCCCGCAACCTCGCCGCCGTCGACGACGCGGTGCCGCTCGAGCTCGCCGCCACCGCGGAGCCACTGGCCCAGGCCTGCCACGACGTGCGGCTGGCCCTGGCCGCGCAGCCGAGCACGGCGCTCGTGATCGGCGCGGGCTCGATCGGCGGGCTCGTCGTGCAGGCCGCGCGGCTGCTCGGGATCCCGGAGATCGCCGTCGTCGAGCCGGACGAGCGGCGCCGCGCCGCCGCCCTGGACGGGGGCGCAGGCGCGGGGTTCGACTCCACCGACGTGGCCGCCGGGCCGGCCGCGGCGCGGCCCGAGGGCGGGTTCGACGTCGTGCTCGACGCGGTCGGCTCGGGCGCCACCCGGCAGGCCGCCGTCGACCTCACCCGCGCGGGCGGGCGCGTGGTGCTGGTGGGCCTGCACACCGACGTCAGCGAGCTCGGCTGGTTCTCGGTGATCCGCCGGGAGATCTCACTCGTCGGCGCGAACTGCTTCGACCGGTCCGACTTCGACCGCGCGGTGTCCTGGCTGCGCGAGGGCCGGATCCGGCCTCCGGCCACGGTGCACCGGGCCGGGCTCGGCGACGGGCCGCGCCTGTTCGCCGACCTCGCCGCTGGCCGGGCGGACGCGGCCAAGACCTACCTGGTGCCGCGTCACGCGTGGTCGTAGATCGGCGCTCGCACGTCCCGGCTGATGTGGCAGTCGAGGAACAGCGGGCCCGCCGCGCGGTCCCACCCGGCCACCGCGCCCTCCAGCTGCGCCACCTCCCGGATCGCCGCGGCGTGCGCGCCCATCCCCCGGGCGACTGCGGCGAGGTCGGTGTAGCCGAAGACGGCCTGCTCGAGCGGCACCGACCAGTCCTTCATGTGCTGCAGCTCAGAGCCCGCCGCACCGTCGTTCATGCACACCACGAGCAGCGGCAGCGCCTCCCGGACGGCGAGCTCGAGGTCGCCCAGCGTCAGCAGCAGACCGCAGTCCCCGACGAACAGCACCGACAGCGCGTCCGGGTCGGCCACCGCGCCTGCCGCGCTCGCCCCGAGCGCGCTGCCGACGGCGCCGAACTCCGGCAGCCAGATCAACGACCCCGGGCGGTCGTGGCGCATGTGCATGATCGGGAAGCTTCCGAAGTGGCCGTTGTCGATGAAGATCCGCCGCGGCCTCGGCAGCACCCGGTCCAGCTCCGCGCTCACCGCGCGCGGGTCCATCCGGCCGGGGCGGGAGATGTCGCGGAACGGCGCCACCGCGGGTGCCACCGCCGCGGCGCGGTCCACCCCTGGGCGGGCGAGCCCTTCGACGAGCAGCGCCGTGGTCTCCCGCGCGTCCCCGAGGACGGCCACCGTCGGCGGGTCGAACGCCGTGAACGCCGCCGGGTCGTGGTCGACGTGCACCACCGTGCGGCCCTCGACGAAGCGCGAGCGGCGCGTGTGGAAGAAGTTCAGGGCGGTGCCCACGGCCACGAGGCAGTCGGCCTCCTCCAGCACCGCGGCCGCTTCCGGCGTCGCGAGGCCCCCGACGACGCCGAGGTCGGCCGGGTCGTCCGCGAACAGGCCGACCGCGCGCACCGTGGTGGCCAGGTGGGCACCGCAGGCCGCCGCGAGATCGCGCAGCTGCGCGCCGGCCGTCACGGCACCGCGACCGGCCATGACCACCGGGCGTCGGGCGGCCGCGATCGCGTCGACGGCGGCGCGCACGGCGGCGGCGTCGGGCCGGGCGGGCGGGGCGACGGGCGCCGCGTCCGGCACGTCGGCCGGGGCGCTCGCGGGCGCGGTGTCCAGGCCGGCCGGCACGACGTAGACGACCGCGCGCGACTCCGTGGCCGCGAGCCGGTGGGCCGCCACCAGATCGGCGGCCGCCGTACCCGCGCCCGCCCGGACCACCGGGATGCCCAGCGGGTCGAGCAGCACCGCGGGGTCAAGGCCCTGCACGCCACCGGCGAACGGCGACTGCCGGGCGGACAGGTTCGACGAGTCCGCGGTGACCAGCAGCAGCGGGGTGCGCGCGCGGTGCGCCGTCAGCAGCGCGGTGACGGCGTTCGTGAAGCCCGGGCCCTGGGTCACCGTGCACCAGCCGACCCGCCCGGTGACCCGGGCGTACCCGTCGGCCGCGCCCACCGCGCCGTTCTCGTGGCGCAGGTGGTGCACCGCCACCCCGTGCCCGGTGACGAGGTGGTGGATCAGCCGGAGGTTGCCCGCGCCCATGAGCGTGAACACGTCCGTGGCCCCGAGCTCCGACATCGTCGCGGCCAGCTGCTCGACGACCGTGCCCGTGGCCTGCGCGGTGCTGCTCACCGCGGCATCACCAGCGACAGCAGGTGCTTGCGCAGGGCGAGGAACTCCTCGCTCGAGCGGGTGCCCAGCTGGTCGCGGTCGGGGCCCAGCGGCACGTCGAGGATCTCCCGCACGCGGCTCGGGGAGCCGCTGAGCACGACGATGCGGTCGGCCAGGTAGATGGCCTCGTCGATGTCGTGGGTCACCAGCACCACGGTGATGCCCGCGTCCCGGCGCACCCGCAGGATCAGGTCCTCGAGGTCGAAGCGGGTCTGCGCGTCCACCGAGGCGAACGGCTCGTCCATCAACAGCAGGTCGGGGCGGTAGGACAGGGTGCGCGCGATCGCCACCCGCTGCTGCATGCCGCCGGAGAGCTGCCACGGGTACTGCCGCTCGACGTGCCCGAGGCCAACAGCTTCGAGCACCTCCTGCACGCGCTTCTCCCGGTCGGGCCGGGGCACCTTCCGAGCACGCAGCGGCAGGTCGATGTTGCGGCCGTTGGTCAGCCACGGGAACAGCGAGCGCCCGTAGTCCTGGAACACGACGCCGACCTCGTCGGGCACCGCGGTGAGCTCCCGGCCCTCGAAGCGCACGGTGCCGCTGCTCGGCGCGGCCAGCCCGGACATGCAGCGCAGCAGCGTGGTCTTGCCCGCGCCGCTGGGCCCGACCACGCAGACGAACTCGCCCTTCGCGATCGAGAAGCTGACCTCGTCGATCGCCGTGCGCTCGTCGGGGCGGCCCGCGTTGAACACCTTGTGCAGGCCCTGGACGTCCAGCACGGGGTGGTCCTGGGCGCCGGGTCCGCCCGCCGCGGCGGTGCCGAGGGTCCGGGTCATGCCGTCTCCGATCAGGTCGTTCGCGTCCGGGGAGCCGGGGAGCGGGGAGGGACTGCTCATGCCGGGACACCGCCGATCCGCCGCGAGCCGTGGTGCCATGCCAGCATGCGGCGTTCCAGGCCCATGAAGGCGTAGTTCAGGGCCGTGCCGACCACCGCGAGCACCAGGATCCCGGTCCACATCGTGGTGATCGCGAAGACCGTCTGGGCCTCGAGGATGAAGTAGCCGATCCCCTCCTCGGCGGCCACCATCTCGCTGACCACCATGAGGATGATCGAGACCTGCAGGCTGGCCCGCAGACCCGCGGCGATCTGCGGCGACGCCCCGGGCAGCACCACCTGCCACACCGTGCGCAGCGACCCGAAGCCCATCGCCCGCGCGGTGTCGAACTTGACCTCGTCGACGCCGCGCATGCCGTCGAGCGTGTTGAGCATGGCCGGCCACGTCGCGCCGAAGGCGATCAGCGCCATCTGCCGGATCTCCCCCAGGCCGAACAGCGCGATCATCGCCGGGAGCAGCGCGGGCGCGGGCAGCACGTAGAGGAAGTAGACGATCGGGTTGGTGGCCCGGCGCAGCACCGGGATCCGCCACAGCAGGGCGCCGCCCAGCACCCCGAGCACCGAACCGCCGACGAAGCCGACCGAGAGGTTGCGCAGGCTGGGCAGCAGCTGCCACTTGGCATCGCCCAGCACCCACTCGTCCACGAACTCGTCGAGGATGTCGGCCAGCGGCGGGAAGTACGGGGAATCGCTGGTGGCCGAGGCCACCCACCACGCGGCGAGCAGCACCACGGGCAACCAGACGGCCAGCAGCAGCCGGGCCCAGCGCGGACGACCGGTCATCGGGCCTTCAACCCCCCGGTGCCGACGCCGCGTTGGCTCTCGTGCCAGTGCATGCCCTTGCGCTCCAGCAGGAAGAACGCGCCGGTCAGCAGGATGCCCAGGGCACCTGCCACGAGGATGTAGGCGTACATCGTGGGATAGGCGCTGACCCCGGCGTTGCGGGCGAAGAGGATCCGCCGTCCGATGCCCTCGGCGCCACCCACCAACTCCGCGACCACGGCGAGGATGAGCGCGCTCGCCGACGCGATGCGCAGCCCGGTGGCGACGTAGGGCGACGCGCTGGGCAGCGTCACGGCCACGAACCGGCGCAACCCGCGCACGCCCAGCGCCCGCGCGGTGTCCGACACCGTCGGGTCCATCGCCCGCACCCCGTAGATCACCTGGACGACCAGCGGCCAGAACGCACCGAACGCGATCAGGAAGACCTTCATCCCGAGCGTGGAGCCGAGCACGAGGATCACGAGCGGCAGGATCGCGATCGCCGGGATCGCCTTGAAGATCTCGATCACGCTCGCCGCGCTGCGCAGCGCCAGGTCGTTGGCCCCGAGCGCCGCGCCGACGACGATCGCCAGCACGGCGGCCACCACCAGTCCCACAGCCCAGCCCTGCAGGGTGGCCCCCACCGCGCCCCACAGCTCGGCGGTCCCGAGCGCGGCACCGAGCGCGGAGAAGGTGTCGGTCATCGTGGGGAACTGGTCGGGGCGGAACAGCCCCGACGCGGTGACCGCCTGCCACCCCACCAGCACCACGAGCAGCGTTGCGCCCGGTACGAGCGCCGGGCGCGCGTACCTGGTCACGGTCTGCACCGGCTGACCTCCCTCAGTACGTCAGCGCCTCCGGCCACACCGCCTCCTGCACGTCGATCGGTTCCTCGAGGCCCGCGTACTTCGTCATCAGCTCCTGCACCGTGTCGATCCCCTCGGTGTCGAGAGCCGGGTCGCACGTCGTGCACCACGTGGCCGCTGCGGCCGCGTCCGGGGTCATCCCCATGTGCGCGACGAGCGTGGAGCGGGCCTCGTCGACGTGCTCTGCGGCGTAGCGCTGCGACTCCACCATCGCCGCGGCGAACCCGCGCACCGCCTCCTCGGACTCGCCGATCGTGGCCTCGCTGGTGAGGAACATGCCCACCGCCTCGTCGGCGAACAGCTCGACGTTCGGCTTCGCCACCACGCTCGACCCGTCGGCGAGCGCCTCGGCGATGAACGGGCTCTGCACCACCGCGGCGTCCACGTCGCCCGCGGCGAGGGCCGCGGGCATCTGCCCGAAGGGCATCTGCACCAGCTTGATCGTGCCGACGTCCACGCCCGCGCGGGCGGCGAGCTCCTGCGCCGCGAGGGTGTTCAACGACGACAACCCGACCACCGCGAGCGTCTTCCCGCCCAGGTCACCGGGCCCGGTGACGCCCGAGTTCGGGCCCGCGACCAGCGCGTTGCCCATCTCCGGGTCCTCCGCGGTGGCCTGCTGGCCGTCCGGGGTGGCCACGGCGCGGACGGGGATGTTGTTGGACCGCGCGTTGACCAGGTGCACTGCCGTGGCGAACCCGAAATCGTACTGGCCGCTGGCCAGGCCGGAGATGATCGCGGCGATGTCGGTCTGCGGCACGATCTCGAGCTTCAGCCCGTGCTCGGCGAAGATGCCCTTCTCCATGCCCACGAACATCGGCGCGAACTGCGACGCGGGGTTGAACGCGACCTGCACCGTGGTGGCGCCGTCCGCCCCCGGCTCGCCCACGCCGCCCGCCGAGCCACCGCCGCCGCACGCCGCCGACAGCAGCGCGACCGCGCCCACCGCCGTGGCGACCCGGAGTCGCTGCACAGTTCTCACGCCTCGTTCCTCTCCATCGTCATCGATGCGGAATGTCCCCGGCGCCGTCGAGATCGGCGATGTCCGCCTGCCGCGATCACACTAGGTCCGCCCGGCGATTCCGTGGACGACCATTCAGGCATCAGGTGATAGCGCTGGGAGCTCACACCGGGTTCCGTCCCGTCGTCGCGCCGCCGTCGATCGGGAGCACGGCGCCCGTCACATAACTCGACGCCGGGGACGCCAGGAACAATGCGAGGCCCTCCAGCTCCGCGGGATCGCCCAGCCGATTCAGGGCCGCGGCCCTCGCGAATTCCTCGACGACGCGCCCGCGGCCCGGATTGGCCTTCCCGATGTTCGTGACGAACGCGCCCGGGGCGATCGCGTTCACCAGGATCCCGCGCGGGGCCAGCTCCAGCGCCGCGTTGCGCACCAGGGCCACCACGCCCGCCTTGGTGGCCGTGTAGGCGTAACCCACGAGCGGGTCGGCCCGGATCCCGGCCAGCGACGAGATCACGACGATGCGCCCGTAGCCGGTGACCATGTGGTGCGCGGCGGCCCGCACCGTGTGCAGCACGCCGGTGAGGTTCACGTCCAGCACCCGCTGCCAGCGCTCGTCGTCCACGGCGTCCAGGCGGCCCTCCGGCGCGACGAACCCCGGCCCGGCGGAGATCCCGGCGTTGGCGAACGCGATGTGCAGCCCGGAGTCCCACGCCGCGGCGTCCGCCATCAGCGCGTCGACGGCCCCGCGGTCGGCGACGTCGGCCACCGCGGTGCGCACCGCGCACCCCTCCTCCGCCAGATCGGCGGCCGCCCGCTGCAGGCCTGCCTCGTCGACGTCGGCGAGGGTCACCCGGGCACCGTTGCGGGCGAGCACCCGCGCCGTCGCCAGCCCGAGTCCGCTGCCCGCACCCGTGACGACGGCGCCGCGGCCCTCCACCCGGAAGAGGTGCTGGGCCAGCGACGCCTCGCGCGTGTCCGGCTCAGCCATCTGCCGTCACCCGCGCCCGCGCGGTCTCCCACGGCCGGAGGCTCAGGAAGTTGTCGAGCACGGCCGGCCGGGCGCCGCTGCGCCACATCGCGCCCATGGTCAGCTTCAGCCGGTCGCCCTCCAGCGGCAGGTAGGCGACACCGCGCTGGGCCGCGATCCGGGCGGACGCCGGGGCGAACGCCATCCCGAGGTTCCCGGCCGCGAGCCCGATCGCCACCCACGTGCTGTTCACCTCGTGCGCCACCCGGGGGCTGAAGCCCGCGGCGTTGCAGGCGGCCACGTAGTAGTCGTGCAGTTCCGGTTCCACCTTCCGGTCCACGAGGATCACGTCGAAGGCCGCGATGTCCTCCAGCCGCACCGAGCTGCGGGTGGCGAGCGGGTGCGCGTCCGACACCACCAGCACCACCGGTTCCTCGCTGACCGGCTCCGTGCACAGCTCGGGCCGCGGCGGCACCGGCAGCCGGGTGAAGGCGAAGTGCATGCTGCGCGCCACCACCCGCTCGATCGCCATCCGGCTCGTGGCCTCGCTCAGCGTCAGCACGACGTCGGGATAGTGCTGCCGGAAGACCCGCAGCGACCGCGGCAGCAGGTCGGCCAGCGCGGGTTGGATGAACCCGATGTTGAGCCGGCCGGTCTCACCGCGCCCGACGGCCCGGGTCCGCACGACGGCACCGTCGGCGTGCGCCAGCAGGGCGTTGGCCTCCTCGAGGAACATCCGGCCCGCCTCGGTGAGCGAGACGTTGCGGCGGTCGCGCTCCAGCAGCTGCACGCCCAGCTCCCGCTCCAGCGCGCTGATCTGCTTGGACAACGCGGGCTGCACGATGTGCAGCTTCTCGGCGGCCCGGCGGAAGTGCAGCTCCTCGGCGACGGAGACGAAGTACCTCAGGTGTCGCAGCTCCAACGACCGCACCTCTCCCTCGAAGCACCGCGACCGTAGGCCGAAGGACTGATGCGAGGCCAATAGCCGCGGCAGTGGTTCTGATCACCTCAGGTGATCAGACGCGGCCCGGGACTGTGACCGATGCCAGACTGGGTTGCTCAATCCAAAAACCGTCTCTAGATTTCTGGGTTGTACAACCCAGAAACGAGGAGGCCCCCGTGTCCACCACCCACCGCACCGCCCTGGTGACCGGCGCGACCGCAGGCATCGGGCGCGCCGTCGCGCTCGCACTCGCCGAGGACGGCATCGAGGTGATCGCCCAGGGCCGCGACCGCGAGCGCGGCGCACAGCTGGTGAAAGAGATCGGCGCGCTCGGCGGCCGTGCCCGCTTCGAGACCGCCGACCTGTCCGACGCCGCCGAGGTCAGCGCGCTCGCCGCCACGGCCGGCCCCGTCGACGTCCTGGTCAACAACGCAGGCGTCTACGAGCTCACCAGCACCCCCGACACGTCCGCGGCGAGCTTCGACCGCCACTTCGCCGTCAACACCCGCGCCCCGTTCCTGCTGGTGGGCGCGCTCGGCCCCGGCATGGCCGAACGCGGGCACGGCGCGATCGTCAACATCACCTCCAGCGGGGCGACCTCCCCCGCACCGATCGGCACCGCCTACTCGGCGTCGAAGGCCGCCCTCGAACTGCTCACCCGCTCCTGGGCCACCGAGTTCGGGCCCCGTGGAGTGCGCGTCACCGGCGTCTCCCCCGGACCCGTCCGCAGCGCGGGCACCACAGCGATGCTGGGCGAGAACGTCGAGGCGCTCGGGCGCGTGAACCTGCGGCAGCGGATCGGGGAGCCGGAGGAGATCGCCGCGGTGGTCCGCTTCCTGCTCAGCGACGCCGCGAGCTACATCAACGGCACGATCGTCCTCGCCAACGGCGGCGAGCCCTCGGCCCTCGCCGCGTGATGGACGTCCTGGTCATCGGCGCCACCGGCTTCGTGGGCGGCGCCGTGGCGCGCCACCTCGCCGGCCACGGCCACCGGGTCACCGGGATGGCGCGGTCCGCCGCGGCCGCCGAACGGTTGCGCGGGCAGGGCGTCACCCCGCTGCTCGGCGACCTCGACGGCGGGCGGGAACCGGTGCTGGCCGCCGCGGCCTGCTCCGACGCCGTCGTGTTCGCCGCCCAGCCCGCACCCCACGACGAGGAACGCATGGTGGCCGAACTCCTCGACGTGCTCGCCGGCACCGCCACCACCTTCGTGTTCACCTCCGGCAGCGGCGTGCTCCTGCAGCGCACCGAGGGCGCGTGGAGCGAGGACAGCTACGCCGAGGACGACCCGTTCCCCGTCGAACCGCTCGCCGAACGCCGGTTCGCCGTCGAGAACGCGGTGCGCGCCGCGGCACCGGGACTGCGCACGATCGTGCTGCGCCCGGGCCTGATCTGGGGCCCGGACGACCACGGCCACGTCTCCATGATCTACCGCTCCGTCGCCACCACCGGCGCCGCCTGCTACGTCGGCGAAGGCCTCAACACCTACTCCCACGTGCACGTCGACGACGTCTGCGACCTCGCCGAACGCGCCCTCGCCACCGGCACCGCGGGCGCGGTCTACCACGCCGCCGCGGGCGAGACCCCGAACCGGTGGATCGCCCGGTCCGTGGCCGCCGACCTCGACCGTCCCACCCGCAGCCTCGACCTGGCCGAGGCCGCCGAGGTCTGGGGTGAGTTCGGCGCGCTGATCATGAGCGCGTCGAGCCGCACCCGGGCTCCCCGGTCGCGCCGCGAACTGGGCTGGGCACCCCGCCACACCGACCTGCTCACCACGATCGGCGAACCCCGTCTGCGCGCGCTCGCCACCGCCCACTAGGGAGAAGACCACCATGGCCTCCTGGCCGCCCGACGGGTTCACCGTCCAGTCCGTGCCCACCAACGGCACCACCCTCTCCGTCGCCGTCGGCGGCACCGGCCCCACGCTGGTGCTGCTCCACGGCTGGCCCCAGACCGGGCGCGCGTGGCGCCACGTCATGCCCGGCCTCGCCCGCACCCACACCGTGGTCGTGCCCGACCTGCGCGGCACCGGCGCGAGCGACCGGCCCGCCGCCGGCTACGAGAAGAGCAACCAGGCCCGGGACGCGCGCGGCGCCCTCGGCGCCCTCGGCCTCCCCCGCCCCGCCGTCGTGGTGGGCCACGACATCGGCGCCATGATCGCGTTCGCGTGGGCGGCCGAGTTCCCCGACGACGTGGCCGCCCTCGTCCTCCTCGACGCGCTCCTTCCCGGCCTCGGCCTCGAGGAGGCCATGAACGTCGCCGAGGGCGGCATGTGGCACTTCGGGTTCTTCATGGCCCCCGACGTGCCCGAGATGCTCTTCGACGGGCACGAGCTGGAGTTCTTCACCGCCACCTTCCGGGCGATGAGCACCCCGGGCACCTTCTCCGACGACGACCTCGCCGCCTACGCCGACGCCTACCGCGGCCGCGACCGCCTCCGCGGCGGCTTCGCCCACTACCGCACCCTCTTCGACGACGGCCGCCGCACCCGCGAACTGCTCGCGGACCGCACACTGGAGATGCCGGTGCTGACGGTCGCCGCCGGCCTCCACGCACCCCACGCCGACCCGGCCGCGGTGCTGCGACCCCACGCCACCGACGTCACCGGCCGCGCCGCACCCACCGGCCACTTCGTCGCCGAGGAGGCCCCGGAGTGGCTGGTCGACGCCGTCGAGGAGATCTCCCGCCGGGCGGCACCCCGCTGACGGAGATGAACAGCACCTGACCGCTGCCGCGCCAGCAGAGGTGTACTGCTCGTCGATGATCACGTGTCGAGGCGCACATAGCTGCACCTATCCTGATGATCACCACAGACCGGCTGCGGCGCCACCCAAGATCGGACCGAGGCGCACACAGATGCTGCAACGAGGACATCCGGGTTCTGCTGATCACCGCGGGCGGCCCTCCAGGCTCAATGATCGGACCGAACAGCACCTCACCGCTGCGGCGCGAGCAGTGGCGTACTGCTCGCAGCGATCAAGCAGCTCGAGGCGCACACAGCCGCTCCCGCCGGGGCGCCGAGGTTCTGCTGATCACCACGGACCGGCCGACCCGCCGCGACCAACACCTTCACACTGTCATCGCGGAGGTACTGCTCGCCGGCCCACCCATGATCTGGCCGAGGCGCACACAGCCGCTGCAGCGACAACACCCAGGTCCTGCTGATCACCCAGGCCCGGGTCGGTCGCCCACACGATCAAGCCGAGCAGCACCCCACTGCTGTGTGCGAGCAGTGGCGTACTGCTCGCAATGATCACGCAGTTCGAGGCGCACACGACTGCTCCCGCTGGAGCACCGAGGTTCTGCTGATCACCACGGACCGGCCGACCCGCCGCGACCAGCACCACACCGCCGTCGACCGCGGAGGTACTACTCGCGGGGGCCACACACATGAACGGACCGAGGCGCACACAGCCGCCGCAGAGACAACACCCAGGTCCTGCTGATCACCGCGACCGGTCCCTCCCGGCTCCATGATCGGGCCGAGCAGCACCTCACTGCTGCGCGCGAGCAGTGAGGTGCTGCTCGGAACGATCAACCGTCGCGAGACTCACAAGGCTGCTCCCACGGGGACACCCAGGTCCTGGTGATCACCCTCGCCGGGGTGGCCGTCCTCCCGCCCGCGAGCAGTGGCGTACTGCTCGCGGCGATCAACTCCCGACGGCCGCCTGGTCCGTCAGGCCGGGGTCTCGCCGGTCGCGACGAGCACCGCGCGCCCGAGGGTGTGGCCGAACATGGTGAACCCGAGGACAGCCGGGGTGGCGTCGGCCGCGACCCCGATGTTCGCGACGTCCAGTGCGTGGACGACGACGAAGTAGCGGTGCGGGCCGTGCCCGGCGGGCGGGGCGGCGCCGACGAACCGCGCCGCGCCGGCGTCGTTGCGCAGCTGGAAGGCGCCCGCGGGCAGCCCCGAGCCGGTGTCGTCGCCCGCACCCTCGGACAGCGCGGTGACGCCGGCAGGGATGTCGGCCACCGCCCAGTGCCAGAACCCGGACCCGGTGGGGGCGTCGGGGTCGTAGACGGTGACGGCGTAGCTGCGGGTGCCCTCGGGAGCCCCGTGCCAGGACAGCTGCGGGGAGACGTCCTTCCCTTCCGGCACCCCGAACATGCCGGAGTACTGGGCGGCGGGCAGGGCGGCCCCGTCCGCGACGGTGGTGCTGGTGACGGTGAAGGCGGCCACCTCGGGGAGGCGGGCGAACGGGTTGTTGACGCTCATCGCGTGGTTCCTCTCTGGCCCTACGGCAACGTTCCTGATCGATGATAGCACGAATAATCGATTATTTGGCCCGCGCGCCGGCCCCACAGGCGCCCCCCGACACGCACGCGCCGAGACGGGGACGATGATGGCGGGGTCGAGCACGAGGAGTTGGACCGATGAGTGAGTCGAACGGCCAGGACGTCTGGAAGCCTGGTCAGGACTGCCAGGCCGTGGCCACCGCGAAGGCGCTGGGCCAGGACGTGGACCGCATCCACGGAGCGCCGTGGGGCGTGGTCGGCACGCTGGGCGACAGCATCTGCTACGTGGGCGTCAACGACAAGGTCGACGCCGTGCACGCGGCGATGGCGCGCCGGATCACCGAGCGCGACCTGCCGGTGCGCCTGCTGGCCCCCAACTACTCGGGCGGCATCTCCGACGGCCAGCGCAACGGCACGCCGCAGATGCGGTACTCGCTGATCGGCCGCGAGACCACCAACGACGGCCTGTCGCTGCACTTCGAGGGCAGTGACATCCGCGGGCTGGTCGCGGTCGTCGCGTGCGACAAGCCGCCGGTGGGCGCCACCGCGGCGATCATGGAGCGCAACGTGCCCGCGGTGGTGCTGTCGGACGGCTCGATCCGCCCCGGCAAGGACCCGCTCACCGGCGAGACTATCGACCTGGTCAGCTGCTTCCAGGTGGCGGGCGACCCCGACCTGGAGAAGCGCGAGCGCTGGGCCCGCAACGCCTGCCCCGGCCACGGCAGCTGCGGCGGCATGTTCACCTACAACACGATGCAGTCGTTCATCGCGCTGCTGGGGCTCGAGCCGCTGCACATGGTGTCGCCGGCGTCGGAGGACCCGCGGCGCACCGAGGAGTTCCCCGAGCAGGTCGTCGACTGCCTGGAGATCATGACGCAGCGCGGGATCACGCCCCGCGACATCGCCACCCCCACCGCGTTCCGCAACGCGACGATCGCCGCGATCGCGATGGGTGGCTCCACCAACGTGGTGCTGCACGCGCCGGAGATCGCGCGCGCCGCGGGCATCGACTTCTGGAACCAGGTGATGTCCCAGAAGGAGTTCAACCAGCTGTCCCGCCGGGTGCCGGTGCTGATCAACGCCCGCCCGTTCGGGAAGTACAGCATGGTCGACATCGACGCCGTCGGCGGTCTGCCGGTGGTGGTCAAGGAGCTGCTGGACGCCGGGTTCCTCGACGGCTCGCCGATGACGTGCACGGGCGAGACGCTCGCGGAGCAGGTGGCCCGGATCGACCCGCCCGCGCCCGACGGGGAGGTCGTCCACCCGGTGTCGGCGCCGTTCAAGCCGACCGGCGGGCTGCGGCTGCTGTCGGGCAACGTCGCCCCCGAGGGCGGCGCGGTGCTCAAGCTGGCGGGTGTCGAGACCGGCATCGTCGACAACCGGTTCGTGGGCCGGGCCCGGGTGTTCAACAGCGAGCAGGACCTGCTGCGCGCCCTCATCGACACCCCGGACGTCTTCGCCGACCTGGACATGGTGGTGATCCGCTACGAGGGCCCGCGCGGCGCCCCGGGCATGCCGGAGATGCTCGACCCGACGTCGCGGATCACGGCGCTGTGCCGGCAGAAGGGCATCTCGATCGCCCTGATGACCGACGCCCGGTTCTCCGGGGGCTCGGTCGGCCTGGTGATCGGCCACGTCGGCCCGGAGGCGGCGCTGGGCGGCCCGATCGCCCTGATCGAGGACGGCGACACGATCGTCATCGACCTGGACGAGGACACCCTCGACTGCGTCGAGCTGGGCGACGCCGCCACGTTCGAGGCGCGGGCGACCGCGTGGCGGGAGGCGGCGGCCGCGAACGGCGGCGAGCACCCGCTGGTGCGGCCGGTGACGGCGCGGCTGCTGCGCCGGATGCGCGCGGACGCCTCGCCCGCCATCGCCGGTGGCGGGATCGCCACCGCGTGAGGCCTCAGGCCAGGAGGGTGCCCGGAGCCGGCTGGTAGGGCTGGAAGAAGTCGTTGGCGCTCGCCCCTTCGAGGGTGAGCACCAGCGCGGGCACCGCCATGCCGTCGATCTGCTCGCGGATGATGTCGGCGTGCCCCGCGTGCCGGGCCAGCTCCTCGACCAGGTGCACCAGGTAGTAGCGGGCGTGGATCGGCCGGGCGTCGAAGATCCCGTGCCACGGCGCGGGCGGCGCCGTGGTGGGCGCGGCCGGGTCGGTGGCGGCGAGCGCGGCGCGCAGCTTCTCCCGCACCCGGTCGAACTCGTCGATCGTGCCGGCCACCGTCTCGTCCGCGCGCACGGCGAAGCTGTCGGTGAACACGGCGTACGCAGCCGCGTCGACCGGCTGCTCGGTGACCTCGGTGGCCAGGCGCTCCAGGGCACCCCGCATGACGTACGCCGCGTGCTTGATGATGCCGCCGACCGACAGCGCGCTGCGGCAGGGTGTCTCGCGCGCCTGCTCCTCGGTGAGGCCGAACGCGGCGGCGCGGATCGCGGTGAGCTGCTGCTCGATGTAGTTGATCAGGCCGGTGAGCTCGTCGTGCTGGGCGGGGGCGTACATCGTGTGTCCTCCGGGCTCCGTTGTGGTGTGGTCACCACTGTGCCGGGCACTGCGGTCGGTTCCTGACCGCAATTGCCCGAAGCGGTCATCGCCGACGGCTACTCGCGCAGGAGATGCACGTCTCGGCCGCGGGCAATGCCTCCAGCCGGGCCTCGGCGATGTCGTCGCCGCACCGCGCGCAGCGCCCGTAGCCGCCGTCGGCGAGCCGCTCCTCGGCCCGGTCCAACGCCGCCAGGTCGCGGCGGGCACCGTCGCGCAACCCCTGCAGCTGCGCGCGCTGCGATGCGATCGTGATGCCCTCGGGGTCGTGCTCGTCGTCGTGCGAGGTGAGGGCCTGCTCTTCGGCCAGGCCGGCGAGCTGCCGCTCGAGCGCCGCGATCCGCTCCCGGGTGGCCTCCCGCTCGGCGGCGAGCCGGGCGAGCACGTCGGATCCGTCCACGGGAGTGGAACGGGTGGGCAGGTGTGGCGGTTCCACCGCCCCCGGCTACGACCCGCTGGTCGCGACCACCGGCTTCTCCTCGCTCATCTCGCCCTGCGGGCGCAGCAGGATCGTGGCGACGAGGGCGATCGCGCACAGCACGACAAGGTAGATGCCCGCCGGCAGGGAGCTGCCGAACTGCGCCGCGAGGAAGGTGGCGACGATCGGCGCCGGCCCGGCCGACGTCACCGACGAGAGCTGGTAGCCCAGGGCCGAGCCGCTGTAGCGCACCCGGGCGGGGAAGCTCTCGGCGATGAGCGCGGCCTGCGGCCCGTACTGGATGTCGTGGACCACCAGGGACAGCACCACGAACACGGCGATCAGGGCGAAGTTGCCCGACTCCAGCACCGCGAAGTACGGCACGGCGAAGACCAGCATGGTCACGACGCCGATGAGGTACAGGCGCCTGCGCCCGACGACGTCGGAGAGCCAGCCCCACAGGGGCGTCGTGAAGAGCGAGACGATCCCCGCGACCATGATCACCGTGAGGAACGACTGCCGGGGCAGCCCGAGCGTGGCCACCCCGTAGGACAGCGCGAACGTCGTGAAGAGGTAGAACGACGCGTGCTGGCCCATCCGCACGAGGCAGGTCAGCACGATCTCGCGGCCGTTGCCCCGGATCGCCTCCACCACCGGGCGCGACGAGCGCCGCCGCCCGGCCACCATCTGCTCGAAGAACGGCGTCTCGAGGATCCCGAGCCGGATCCACAGCCCGATGCCGAAGAGCACGAAGCTGACGAGGAACGGCACCCGCCAGCCCCAGGTCAGGAGCTGCTCCTCGCCCAGGCCGCTCACCAGCGACAGGGCCGCCGTGGCCAGCGTCAGGCCCGCGGGCGAGCCCCACTGCGCCCAGCTCCCCGTGAACCCCCGGCGCCCGCGGAACGTCGACCACTCGGTGGCGAGGAGGACCGACCCGCTCCACTCGCCGCCGACACCGATGCCCTGCACCACCCGCAGGAGCACCAGGATCACGGCGCCCCAGATGCCGCCCGTCTCGTAGGTGGGCACGACGCCGACCAGCACGGTGCCGATCGCCATCAGCGTGAGCGTGGCGACGAGGCTCGCCTTCCGCCCGATCCGGTCCCCGAGGTGCCCGAAGACGACGGCGCCCAGTGGCCGCGCGAGGAACCCGACGAAGAACGTGGAGAAGGCCAGCAGCGTGCCTGCCAGCGGGTCGAACTCCGGGAAGAAGAGCTTGTTGAAGACCAGGCCGGCGACCAGGCCGTAGATGTAGAAGTCGTACCACTCGATCGTGGTGCCGAGCGTCCCGGCGACGACCGCCTTGACGGCATTGCGCCGGTCCTCCGGCCGGATCGCTGGTGCTTCCGCGGTCATGGGTTGTCCACCGTCCCTTGTCCCGGCGTCGCCCGGCGGTAGCGCGTCCCGGGGTGGTCGGGGGCGAGGTGCGCACCTGCCCCGGTGCCCAGGTTCTCCCGCAGGGTCGCCGCCGCGTACCCGTCCTGCACCCGGCCCCGGCGCCGCAACTCCGGCACCACGTGCTCGACGAAGTCGACGAACGTGCCGGGTGTGACGACGTAGGCGAGGTTGAACCCGTCGACGCCCGCCTCGTCCACCCAGCGCTCCATCTCGTCGGCCACCGTGGCGCCCGAGCCGACGACGACAGGCCCCCGGCCGCCGATCGCGACGAACCGGGCCAGCTCCTCGACCGTCCACTCCCGGTCGGGGTCTGCCGTGGTGAAGGCCGCCAGGGCGGTGCGGGTGGCGTCGGTCTCGACGTACTCCAGGCGCTGCCCCGGTGACGCGCCGGCGAGGTCGACGCCGGTCCAGCCGCCGAACAGGGCGAGCGCACCCTCGCGGCTGACGTGCTGGAGGTAGGAGTCGCGCTTCGCGACCGCGGCCGCGTCGGTCTCGGCCGTGATCGCGGTGAGCATCGCGAACACCTTGATGGCCGACGCGTCCCGGCCGGCCTCGGTCGCCTGGTCGCGGATCCGGTCCACGAAATGACGCACGACCCCGGGCGTCGGGCCGTTGATGAACACCGCCTCCGCGTGCGCCGCGGCGAACCGGCTACCGCGCGACGACGCGCCCGCCTGGAAGATCACCGGCGTGCACTGCGGCGACGGCTCGCACAGGAACGGCCCCGGCACCTCGAAGTACCGCCCCTTGTGCTCGATGTCGTGCACCTTGGAGGGGTCCGTGTACACGCCACGCTCGACGTCGCGCACCACCGCACCCGGCTCCCACGAGCCCTCCCAGAGCTTGTAGCAGACCTCCAGGTACTCCTCGGCCAGGTCGTAGCGCTCGTCGTGCGGGATCTGCTGGTCGCGGCCCAGGTTCCGGGCGGCGCTCTCCAGGTAGGAGGTGACCACGTTCCACGCGACGCGACCCCTCGTCAGGTGGTCGAGGGTGGTCATCCGGCGGGCGAGCGCGTAGGGCTGCTCGTAGGCCACGGACACCGTGACCCCGAAGCCGAGGTGCCGCGTCACCGCGGCCATCGCCGAGATCGCCATGATCGGGTCGTTGACCGGCACCTGCACGGCCTCGCGGACCGCCGCGTCGCGCGAGCCCCCGTACACGTCGTAGACGCCGAGGACGTCGGCGAGGAAGAGCGCATCGAATCCGCCGCGTTCCAGCAGCTGCGCGAGCTCGGTCCAGTAGTCGATGTCGACGTAGCGGTGCCCCTGGTCGTCCGGGTGGCGCCACAGGCCGATCGACTGGTGCCCGACGCAGGCCATGTCGAAGGCGTTCAGCAGGATGCGGCTCATCGGGCCCGCTCGTGCGCCGCCGGGGAGATCACGGCGCGATCGTCGTCGGCGGGAACGTGGCCCACAAGCCCGCGGCCACATGGCAGGACGTGCCCGGGAATTGTCCGGACCGGGCGGGGCGGCTCAGCGCCGCCCCGCCGTGCGGGTCAGGCGACCAGCTCCCGGTACTCCGGGCGCGGGTCCAGCGCCGC
Source organism: Pseudonocardia zijingensis (assembly GCF_042657305.1). NCBI lineage: Bacteria > Bacillati > Actinomycetota > Actinomycetes > Pseudonocardiales > Pseudonocardiaceae > Pseudonocardia > Pseudonocardia zijingensis. The sequence goes on from NZ_JBHSKO010000002.1 coordinate 59,077, forward strand.
AGCCACGCGGAAGTGGACCGCGGCCTCGTCGTGGCGGCTGCGTCGCTGCAGCGTGCGGCCCAGCGCCACGCGGGCGAAGGCATCGGTCGGCGCCATCTCCACCACGCGCTCGAACGCCTCCTGCGCCCGGGCCAGCTGGGCGGAGTGGTAGTAGGCCCGCCCCAGCAGCAGCTGCCCGGCCGCGTGCGTCTGCAGCTCGTCGACCAGCGGCTCGAGCAGGCGCAGCGCCTCCAGCGGGTCACCGGCATCGAGCTGCACCTCGGCGAGCCGGTAGCGCAACGTCTCGTGCATCGGGGCCTCCTTCGTGCGTCGATCCGATCCGACGCCCGCTCAACCACCGGCCCCGCGTAGTTATTTCAACGCGCAACTACCCGCGCGTAGGGCGCCTCGCCCGGCGGAACGCGCAACTCGCCCCGCGAGATGCGGGACTGCCCCGGCGAGACGGGAGACTCGCCGGACTTCGGGGGCGAGTCTCCCGTCTCAGAGGGCGGAAGTCGCGTCCGCGGAGGCACAGCGTCAGCCCGGCGGGGGCAGCCGGCCCGCCGCGGCCGTCGCGAGCGCGGTGGCCGCGCGGCAGAGTTCGGCCTGCGGGCCCGGGCCCGAGTAGGTCAGCTGGACGGTCTCGAGGCGCTCGGAGCCCTCGACCGAGTAGGAGCGCTGCACGAACGGGATCCAGCAGGCCCCTTCCGCGGGGTGCACGAGTCCCGGCCGCCCGGCGAAGTCAGCCCGCGTGCCGAGGTAGGCGCTCAGCGGAAGGGAGCGGTAGTAGACCAGTTCCACCGTGCTGTCGCCGGAGGTGGACGCCCAGTCGCACCCCCAGTCGGCGAACCGGGCTTGCGGCTGGGTGACGTCCGGGATCACGGCGACCAGGTCCGCGGGTGTCAGCAGGCCGCACGCGGGGATGCCCGCGAGCGGACCGCCGTCGGTCAACGGCGGCCGGGTGCCGACGCCGCTCCCCTCGAGCCGGGCGAGGGCCGTCGCCCGCGCGGCGCCGACGATCGCGCACATGTCCTGCGTGCCGGTCCAGCCCCGCTGCGGCTGGGCGGCCAGGCGCAGGACGTTCCGGTCGGGCAACTCGACGAGCTCGTCGCAGTAGCCGTCGGCCGGCTCGAAGCTGACCACGGTGTAGCCCGCTTCCTCCTGGCGCAGGCCCAACCAGAGGTCCTCGGTCTCGGCCTGGGTCTGGAACGTCAGCGAGTAGGTGGCGGTGGTTCCGTCCGGCCTGGCGATCGACACGGCGCACGCGGCGAAGCGCGCCTCGTCCCGCAGGAACGATGCCGCACCGAACGCATGCAACGGGCCGGGATCCACCAGCGAGCACGGGTCGGCGGTGGTGACGTCGCCGATCACCGCGCCGTCCGGAGCCGTGCTGGTGGGCGGGCCGGCCGCCGGACCCGCCGGAGCGGCGCCGTCGGCCCGGGTGCCGACCACGCCCGTGAGGACGCCGGCCGCCACCGCGAGAACCGCGACGACAGCCGCGGCCACACCCAGGAGACGGCCCCGCTTCCCGGCGCGGTCGCGATCGCCGGGAACGGTGCCGGCGAGGGGGGCGGCCACCGCCGCCGAGGCACCGTCGGCGACCCGGCGCAACGCGACGCGGGCCTGCTCCGCCGACGGCCGCCGGTCCGGGTCGTCGGCGGTGAGCTGCACCAACAGGTCGGTCAGGGGCCCCGCCCGGCCGGGCCGCGGCGCACCCCCGAGCCCGATCCGACCCAGGAGGGCGAGGACGTTGCCCGGCTCCGTGCCGAACGGCGGCCGCCCCTCCACCGCCGCGTACAGCGTGGCGCCGAGCGAGTACACGTCGGTGCGCGGGTCCGTGCCCTCCCCCCGCGCCGTCTCCGGCGCGAAGTACGCCGGCGTGCCCGTCACCACGTGCGTGGCCGTGAGCGCAGGCGCCGCGGCCGTGTGCGCGATCCCGAAATCGGTCAGCTTGACCACCGGCCCCGCGGCCGAGGGCCGCGACAGCAGCACGTTGTCCGGCTTCACGTCCCGGTGCACGATCCCCGCCGCGTGCGCCGCGGCCAGCGCACCCGCCACGTCCGCCCCGATCGCCGCCACCTCCAGCGGCGGCAGGGTGCCACGCTCCGCCAGCACCCCACCCAGGCTGCGCGACGGCAGGAACTCCAGCACCAGCCACGGCACCCCCTGCTCCACCACCACGTCGAAGATCGACACGATGTTCGGGTGGTGCAGCGCGGCCACGATCCGCGCCTCGCGCAACGTCCACTCCCGCGCGAGCACCGGGTCGACCTCGGCCGGGTCCAGCCGCACCTGCTTCAAGGCCACGTCGCGGCCGAGCAGCTCGTCACGGGCCCGCCACACCGCACCCATGCCCCCGGTGCCGATCAGCTCGATCAGCCGGTACCGGCCCGCCAGGACGGCCACCGGAGCGCCGTCCGGGACCCCTGTCACCGGCGATCTCCCGTACCTGATGCGCGCTCCGACACGTGATCAGCTTTGCAGATCGCGATTCCAGATCGCTTGCCACAGCCTTCCGGCCTGCCCGGCCGCGCAGGACCGCCTGCGGTGAGGTCCGCGGCGAGCCGCGTCAGCGCGACGTGCCGGTCCGGGCGCCCCGCTGCCGGGCGGCCTCGTACAGGGCCACCGTGGCGGCGCTCGCGGCGTTGAGCGAACTCGCCGCGCCACCGATGGGGATCCGCGCCATGGTGTCGCAGCCCTCCCACCAGCCCGTGCTCAACCCGGACGTCTCGCTGCCGATCACCAACAAGGTGGGACCCGTCAGGTCCACGTCGGCCACGTCCGCCGCGCCGTTCTCGTCCGTGCCGACCACGGTGAGCCCGCGCCCGGCGGCCCGCTCCCGCTCCACCCACTCCAGCACGTCGCGGTGGGAACGGACCCGCACCACCGGCACCGCCATCAGCGACCCGGTGGAGGCGCGCACCGACTTCGGGTCGTACGGATCCGCGGCGTGCCCGGTGATGATCAGCCCGGCGCCGCCGAACGCGTCCACGGACCGCACGATCGTGCCGATGTTGCCCGGTCCGCTGGGCCGGTCGAAGACCACGCCGAGGAAGGACGGCCCGACCTCGATCCGGGACAGGTCGTCGGGGGGCAGTTCGAGCACCGCCACCAGCTCGGGAGCGTCCTGCTCCTTCTCGCCCAGCACCCGCAGCAGCTCGGGGGCCATGGCCACCCGCTCGCCCCCGGCCCGCTCGAGGATCCCGGCCGCCCAGCGCGACAGCGGCCGGTCCGCGTCGTAGATCAGCGCGCGCACCGGCCAGCCCAGCTCCACGGCCAGGCTGATCGGCCGGACCCCCTGCACCAGGAACTCACCGGCCCGCTGGCGCTTGTTCCGGTTGCGCAGCAACGACTCCCACTGCTGGAACCGCGCGTTGGGCCGCGAGATCCGCCGCACGTCCCGCACCCGCACTCCAGTCGCCGCCCACCGGAGGTCGAAGTTTCCCACACGAGGCGCGCGCCCCGCCGCGCCGCCGCCTCCGAATGCCGGCATGGTGGCTTTGCTGGCGTAATCGGCCAGCAAAGCCACCATGCCGGCATTGCGGGGCCGGGCCCGGCTCAGCGCATCGTCGTGCCGCCGTCCACAACGAGGACCTGTCCCGTCAACGCCTCCGCGCCGTCCGAGGCGAGGAACGCGACGGCGTTGGCGGTGTCCTCGGGCACGAGCGGGCGCTTCAGCGCCTGCGTGGCGACGACCGCCTCGATCTGGCCCGGGTCGTTGACGCTGCGCGCGATGGGGGTGTCGGTGAGCCCCGGGGCCACCGCCGTGACCGCGATCCCGGCGGGTCCCAGGTCGACGGCCAGCGTGCGCATGACGCCGATCATGGCGCCCTTGCTGGCGACGTAGGGCAGGAACGTGGCGCCGGGCGGCGACCAGAGCGTGTTGGACGCGACGAACACGATGCGCCCGAACCCGCGCTCGGCCATCCCGGGCGTGAACGCCTGCGCCAGCCACAGCGGCGCTTCGCCGTTGACGGCCTGCACGGTGCGCCACCGCTGCGCGTCGAGTTCGCCGAGCGACATCGGGTCGATCATGCCTGCGCAGTGGACCAGGACGTCGACGCGGCCGTACCGCTCCAGGACCTCGGCCGCGGCATGCGTGGTCGCGGTCGCCGAGGTCAGGTCGGCGCGGACGTCCCCGCCGCTCCGGCCGAGGACCACCGTCCGGTGGCCTGCCGCGTCGAGGGCGGTGACGATGGCGTGCCCGATCGCGCCCGTGCCGCCGGTGACGACGGCCACTCGCTGCTCGCGGGACATGGGGGTACCTGCCTTCTCCAGGGACGGGTCCGCCGCCACCACGTCGCGAGGGGCGTGGTGCCGGGGAGGTGGGTGGTGCCCGGGCGCTACCCGCGCCGTGGGGCCTGCGGGCGGCCGGGCCGCGCGACGCCGCCGACGCCGCGCTGGCCGCCGCGGTCGGCCGGCGGGAGCGCCGACGACCCGAGGAGCGCCAGCTTCTCGGCGTCCGGGGTGCCGGCCTCGGCGTGGTAGATGACGAGGGCTAGCCCGTCGGTCCCGCTGATCGCGAGCCGCTCCCGGTGCAGCCGCATCTCCCCCACCTGCGGGTGGTCGAACGGCACCGAACCACCGCGCTGGGTGCTCACGTCGTGGCGGTTCCACAGGGTGCGGAAACGGGGGCTCACGAGGGAGAGCTCGCCGATGAGCTCGATGAAGCGCTGGTCGTCGGTGTCGGTGCCCACAGCCTGGCGGAGGCTGGTGGTGTAGCACTGCGTGGTGCCGTCCCAGTCGAGGTGGAGCGCGCGCTCGGCCGGGTCGAGGAACAGGTCGAGCAGTTGGTTGCCCCCGATCGACAGCCGCGGCGACAGGGCGGTGGCCATGGCGTTGGCCGCCAGGATGTCGAAGTACCGCCCCTCCACGAACGCGGGGTGCGGCAGCGTCGGCAGGAGCGCGGCGGTGCCCGCCGGCACCGTCTCGCGGCGTGGCCTGCGCCGCGTGCGCCGGGGCTTGTCCGCCACGAGGCCCAGCAGGTGGGCCATGTGCTCGTCGTCGAGCCGCAGGACGCGCGCGATCGACTCGAGCACCTGCAGGGACGGGTTTCGGTCGCGCCCCCGCTCGAGGCGCAGGTAGTACTCGACGCTGATCCCGGCGAGCAGGGCGACCTCCTCGCGCCGCAGGCCGGGCACCCGGCGCCTGCCCGCGTCGGCGAGGCCCGCCTGCTCGGGCGTGACGAGCTCGCGGCGGGCGCGGAGGAATTCGCCGAGGTGGTTCGGCCTGCCGGTCATACGAGCACGGTAAGCCGCTGCCTCGCGGCCGTGGGGGGTCCTGTCACTACCCGGTCTCACGGGGACGCTGCCTCCGCGGCGGCATCCGGCGTTCCCTGGTGGGGCACCACTCGTGCCACCACCGGAGGAAGTTCGTGAACGCACAGGTCAACCGGCAGATCATCCTGGCGGCGCGCCCGCACGGGACCCCGAAGGAGAGCGACTTCGAGATCGTGGAACGCCCGGTCCCGGTGCCCGGCGACGGGGAGGTGCTCGTGCGGAACATCCTGTTCTCGCTCGACCCCTTCAACAGAATCCTGATGGGCAACGCCAACAGCGACCAGCCCCCCATCGGGATCGGGGACACGATGTTCGGCTTCACGATCGCCGTGGTCGAGCAGAGCAACAATCCCGCGTTCGCCGTGGGTGACCACGTCTCCGGCGTGTACGGCACCACCGGCTGGCAGGACTACGCCGTGTGCGACGGCGCGGACCTGCGTCCGGTCGACCCGGACGCGGCACCGTTGGAGGCCTACCTCGGCATGCTCGGGATCACGGGGCTCACGGCGTGGGTCGGCCTCACCAAGATCCTCGACCCGAAGCCGGGCGGGACGCTCGTCGTCACCGCCGCGGCCGGTGCCGTCGGCTCGGCCGCGGCGCAGATCGGGAAGCTGCGCGGGCACCGGGTGGTGGGGATCGCCGGCGGCCCCGCGAAGTCCCGCCACCTGCTCGAGGAGCTCGGCCTCGACGCCGCCGTCGACTACAAGGCACCCGACTTCGCCGATCAGCTGGCCGCCGCCGTGCCCGACGGGATCGACACGGTCTACGAGAACGTCGGGGTCGCCCTGCTCCCCGCGCTGGTGCCGCACCTGAACGAGAAGGCGCAGATCGCCGTGGGCGGTGTGATGTCGCAGATCACGCAGACCGGCGGCTTCGAGGGGCCGGACAACCTCCCGGACCTGCTGCGGGCGGTCATGTACAAGAACCTGACCGTGCGCGGCTTCAACGTCACCGAGTTCTACGACTGCTACCCCGAGTTCCACGCGGACCTCGGCCCGGCAGTCGCGGACCAGAAGCTGCACTTCAGCACGCACGTCGTCGACGGAGGGCTCGAACGCATCCCGGTCGTGTTCCCGGAGATGTTCACCGGCCGCGTCGCCGGGAAGATGATCGCGAAGGCCGGCTGACGCGCGCTCAGGTCGGCGGGGTGAACCGGCCGTCGACGGCCGTCCAGCCGCCGTCGACCATGAGCGTCGACCCGGTGACGTAGCTCGCGGCCTCGGACGCGAGGAACACCACGGCCCCGGCCAGCTCGGACGGCTTCGCCCACCGGCCGAGCGCACCCTTGGTGGCGTAGGCGCGGTACCAGTCCGGGTCGGCCGAGATCTGCGCGGTGAGCGGGGTCTCCACGACGCCCGGCGCGATCGCGTTGACCCGCACCCCGGCCGGGCCGAACTCGGCGGCGGCGGTCTTGACCAGCTGGATCGCCCCCGCCTTGGTGGCGGCGTAGACCGACTGGCCGGGCTCGACGACCTGGCCGCGCACGGAGGAGAACACGATGATGCTCCCGGCGCCGCGCTCCACCATGCCGCGCCCGAACGCCTGCAGCACCGTGAAGGTGGCCGCGAGGTTGAGCGAGACGACGCGGTCGAACTCCTCGTGCGCGTAGTCGAGGATCGGTTTGCGGACGTTCGTGGCGGCGGTGAGCACGAGCACGTCGACGGGTCCGACCTCGCCCGCCGCCCGCTGCACCGCCGCGCGGTCGGTGACGTCGAGCGCCAGGGCCTCGCCGCCCGCGCTCGCGGCGGTCTCCTCGGCGGTGGCGGCGTCCTTGTCGGCGCACACCAGCCGGGCGCCGTGCGCGGCCAGTGCGAGCGCGGCCTCCCGGCCGATCCCGCCCGCGCCGACGAGCAGGGCGCGCTTGCCGTCCAGCCGGAACAGGTCGCCGTAGGGGTTGTCGGTCATCGTCTCGCTCATTCCGGCCGGATCACGGCCATGCGGGTGACGGTCAGTTCCTCGATCGCGAAGCGGGGCCCCTCACGTCCGGTGCCGGAGTCCTTGACCCCGCCGTAGGGCATGATGTCCGACCGGAAACCGGGCACGTCGTTGATCACGACACCGCCCACCTCGAGCTCCTCGATCGCGGCGAACGCCGTGGCGAGCGAGCGGGTGAACACGGCGGCGTGCAGGCCGTAGCGGGAGCGGTTGACCGTGTCCAGCGCAGCGGCCATGTCCGGCACCGGGTTGATCGCGACGACCGGGGCGAAGACCTCCTCGCACCATGCCTGCGCCGTCTCCGGGACGTCGAGCAGGATCGTGGGCTCGAGCGTGCGGTCGACCACGCGGCCGCCGTGCAGCACCTTGGCGCCCGCCTGCTCGGCCTCGGCGATCCACGCGAGCACCCGGTCGGTGGCCGCCTGGTCGATCAGGGGCGCCACGCGGGTGGCGGGATCGCGGGGATCCCCCACGGTCAGCTCACCGATCCGGGCGGTGAGCCGGGCGACGAACTCGTCGAGCACCGGCTCGCAGACGATCACCCGCTGCACGGCGATGCAGGCCTGGCCGTTGAAGTAGAACCCGCCGCGCAGCACCGCGTCGGCGGCCTTGTCCAGGTCGGCGTCGGCACCGACGACGAGCGCGGTGTTCGAGCCCAGCTCGAGGAGGGTCTTGCGCGGTGCCGCGTCGCGGGCGATGCGATGACCGACCGCTGCCGAGCCGGTGAACGACACCGCCCCGATCCGCGGGTCGGTCACGAGCGTGCGGCCGACCTCCGCGTCGCCGGTGACGACCTGCACGATCTCCGCCGGGGCGCCGTGCGCGACAGCGGCCCGGCGCACGACGTCGGCCAGCCACAGCGTGGCGAGCGGGGTGGCCGGGGCCGGCTTGCAGATCACCGGGCAGCCCGCCGCGATCGCCGGCGCGATCTTGTGGGAGGCCAGCAGCAGCGGCGCGTTGAAACCGGCCACCCCCACGACCACGCCGATGGGCTTGCGCACCCAGAAGCCGACCATGCCGGAGCCGGCGGGCTGCAGGTCGAGGGGCACGGTCTCGCCGTGCAGGCGCGCCACCTCCTCGGCGGCCGCCGACCACGTGAAGAGGGTGCGCGAGACCTCCACGGCGCAGTCGCCGCGGGTCTTGCCCGTCTCGGCGACGAGCAGGTCCACGAGCTGGTCGGCGTGCGCCGAGAGCTCCCGCTCGACGTCGAGCAGCAGCGCGCGCCGCGCGGCCGAGCCGAGCTTCCCGACGGGGCGCCGGGCGGCCACCGCCGCGTCCAGAGCCGCCGTCGCGTGTGCCACGGACCCGACCGGGCCCTGGGCCACCACCGACCCGTCGTAGGGGAACACGACCGGCGCGGTGGTGCCGGCGGGCACCCAGTCCGGGCCCACCGGCAGGCCGGGCGGGATGTCGGGCACCGGGTAGCTCGGCTTCGAGCCCATCTTCGGATCTCCTCTGCACCGCGGCGGTGCCCACGTGGTCGCCAGTGGGGTGTTCGCGGGGTTGTCGTCGCCTGCTGGTCGGACCAGCTCGACGTGGCCTGAGGATGCACCCTCCGCCGGGCGAGGGTCAATGCCGTCCGCCGATTCAGCCCGTTCACCTGGGATTTCCCGCGACAGCGCGTGCCAGTTGCACTGCGGGCCTTGACGTGCCGCCAGAGATGGACGAGCCTTCGCTGCGCTGGATCCAATCCCGGGCAGCCGCGGGACTCGACGGAGAGGACGGTGGAGGGATGCCGTCGTCGAAGCGGGTCCCGCTCGTCGACGAGATCACTTCGGTGATCCGCGAGCGCATCTACACCCAGCGGTACCCGGCAGGCTCCTGGCTGCGGCAGGAGCAGCTGTCCGCCGAGCTCGGGGTGAGCCGCACCCCGCTGCGCGAGGCGCTGCGGCTCCTGGAACAGGAAGGGCTGGTCCAGGTCACGGCCGGGCAGGGGGCGCGGGTCGTCACCGGCGACCTCGGCACGCTGCTGGACGCCTACGAGCTGCGGGCCGTCGTCGACGGCCTCGCCGCCCGGCTGGCCGCCGAGCGGGCCCAGCGGGAGCAGGTCCGCCACCTGCGGCGGGCGATCGACGACCAGCGTGCCGCGGTGGACCCCTGGGTCCCGCGCGGGTACACGCAGTCCAACGTGGACTTCCACGAGCAGATCGCCTACCTGTCCGGCAACGAGTTCGTGATCAACCAGGCGCCGCTCCTGCGCATGACGGCGCAGGTCTTCACCCCGGTCGCGCTCGTCCGCCCGGAGAGCGCGGTGCGGGCGATCCGCGAGCACACCGCCATCACCGACGCCATCGAGGCAGGCGACCCGGCCGCCGCCGAGCGGCTGGCCCGGGCCCACATCGAGGCGACCATCGCCCAGCTGAAGCAGAACCGGAGCGCGGCGCAGGCGTCGCAGCCCGTCACAGAGGAGTGACCGCCGGATGCCCACCTACTACGTCGCCTCCGACATCGGCGGCACGTTCACCGACACGGTCGTGATCGACGCGGGCGGCCGGGTCGGCCGCTACAAGTCCTCGACCGTGCCCGACGACCCGGCGCGCGGCGTGCTCGACACACTGGAGCTGGCGGCCGAGGAGCGCGGGGTGCCGCTCGACCGGCTGCTCGCCGACGTCGAGGTGTTCGCGCACGGCACCACCGTGGCCACCAACGCAATGCTCGAGGGCCGCCACAGCACCGTCGGGCTGATCCAGACCCGCGGCTTCGGCGACACGCTCGGCGTGATGCGCGGGTTCAAGAGCACCGGGCTGGGCGAGGACGAGGTCAAGCGGTTCCGCACCTTGGTCAAGCAGCCGCCCGCGGTGCCCCGGCGGCTCGTCGCCGAGGTCACCGAGCGGATCGACTACGCGGGCCGCGTCGTGTGCCCGCTCGACGAGGCGGACGTCCGGCGGGCCGTCGCCGAGCTGCGCGCCGCGGGTGCGGAGGTCTTCGCGGTGTCGCTGCTGTGGTCGTTCGCGAACGACGCCCACGAGCGGCGGATCGCCGAGATCGTCGAGGAGGAGGTGCCGGGCGCGACGGTCACCCTGTCCAGCGAGTTCCTGCCCCGCATCGGGGAGTACGAGCGCACGCTGACCACGGCGGTGAACGCGAGCCTGCGCCCGATGCTGAAGACCTCGCTCGACTCCTTCGACCGCGCGCTCACCGAGGCGGGCCTGCGCTCCGGGCCGCTGCTCATGCAGTCGGGCGGCGGGCTGGCCACGTTCGCCGAGGTCGAGAGGCGGGCCGCCGCCACGGTCATGTCGGGCCCGGTCGGCGGCGTCGTCGCCTCCCGGTTCCTCGGTGCCCGCGGCGGCTACCGCAACGTCGTCACCACGGACATGGGAGGCACGAGCTTCGACGTCGGGCTGGTCCTCGACGGCCGCCCCGTCATGTCCAACACCACCCTCATCGGCCGCGACGAGCTGGCCCTGCCCTCGGTGGCGGTGCGCGCGATCGGCGCGGGAGCCGGCTCTATCGCGTCGGTGCGCGGCGGGGTGCTGCAGGTCGGGCCCCGGTCGGCGGGCGCCCGGCCCGGCCCGGCCTGCTACGGCCGGGGCGGCACGCTGCCCACGGTGGCCGACGCCGACCTCGTCCTCGGTTACCTCAACCCGCAGAACTTCCTCGGCGGAAGGCTCGTGCTCGACGTCGAGAAGGCGCGCGCGGCGATCGACGAGCACGTCGCGCGGCCCACCGGCCTCACCGTCGAGCAGGCGGCGGAGGGGATCAAGACGATCGTCGACGCCCGGATGGCCGACCTGGTCCGCCAGGTCACCGTCGAGCAGGGCTACGACCCGGGAGACTTCGCCCTCTTCGCCTACGGCGGAGCCGGGCCCCTGCACGCCTTCTCCTACGGCGCCGAGCTGGGCTGCCCGGAGATCGTCGTGCCGATCACCGCGTCCGTGCACTCGGCGTTCGGCATCGGCTGCTCCGACCTGACCATGGTCGAGGAGCTGTCCAAGCCGATGCAGACCCCACCCGGCACCACCGACCACGCCGCCGCATTGCCGCCCGACGAGCTCAACGCCACCTTCGACGCGCTGGCCGACCGCGCCCGCGCCCACCTGGTGGCGGCCGGGGCAGCCGCCGACGGCATCCGCGTGGCGCGGTCGGTCGAGATCCGCTTCCGGGCCCAGATCCACGTGCTCACCGTGCCGTTCGAGACCGACCGGATCACCGCCGCCGACGTCGACGGCATGGTGGAGCGGTTCGTGGAGATCTACGAGGGCCGCTTCGGGAAGGGTGCGGCGTTCCTCGAGGGCGGTGTGGAGATCACGACCTTCCGGGTGGTGGTCACGAGCCCCGTCCCGAAGGCCGACGTCGACACCGGCGCGCTCGGCTCCGGCGGCGGAGAGCCCGGCGTGCGGCGGGTGTTCTGCGGCGGCGGGTGGCGCGACGCCACGGTGTACCGGCCCGAGCAGCTCCACGACGGGATGCGCATCGAGGGCCTGGCGATCGTGGAGCTGCGCGACACCACGGTCGTGATCGGGCCGGAGCAGGACGCCGAGGTCGACGGGTCCGGCGACATCGTCATCCGGAACCGCTGAGGGAGGACGGACATGACTACTGCGGTGGACCCGGTCACCTTCGAGGTCATCCGGCACAAGCTCTGGTCGATCAACTCCGAGGGCGCGACGACCGTGGAGCACGTCTCCGGCTCGCCGGTCGTGCACGCCACGGACTACAACTTCGGCATCTACACCGCCGCCGGTGAGATGGCGATCATCGGCACCTACCTGCTCACGCCGATCTACACCGGTGCGATGGCGATCGAGGTGTTCCTCGACCGCTTCGACGACATCGAGCCCGGCGACGTCTTCATCATCAACGACCCCTACCTCGCGGCCATGCACCAGAACGACGTGCAGTTCTGCAAGCCGGTGTTCCGCGACGGCGAGATCGTGGCCTGGCTGGGGTGCATGGCCCACCAGGTCGACCTCGGCGGCATGGATCCGGGCAGCTGGTGCACCACCGCCACCGACGTGTTCCAGGAGGGCATCCGGATCCCGCCGGGCCGGATCGTGCGCCGCGACGTGCTCAACCAGGAGCTGTGGGACACGATCGTCCTCAACTCGCGGATGCACCACACCGTGGCCAACGACTTCCGCGCGTTCCTCGCCGGGCTGCGGGTGGCCGAGGAGCGCTTCCACGAGCTGTGCGACCGCTACGGCGCCGGGCCGGTCCGCGCCACGATGGAGCGCACGCTCGACAACTCCGAGGCCGAGCTGCGCGCCATGCTGCGGGAGCTGCCCGACGGCGTCTACGAGCACACCTCCTACCTCGACCGGCCCGACGGGTCCGGCGCCGAGGGCGACGCCGGGATCGAGCTGCTGCAGGTGCCCTGCCGGATGGAGAAGACCGGCGACCGGATCGTCTTCGACTTCTCCGCCTCCAGCCCGCAGTCCCCCGCCTACGGCATGACCACGCGCGGCGGCCTGCTCGGCGCCGTCGCCACGCTCATGCTGTGCACGTTCGGCTCCGACATCCCGTGGAACCACGGGCTGATGCGGCCGGTCGAGGTGGTGGCGCCGGACGGGCTGTGCGTCACCGCCGTCGAGCCGATGCCGGTCTCCGGCGGTGCGGCGGGCGCGAACTGGACCGCCACCTGCTCCGCGGCAGGCGCGATCGCGAAGATGCTGTCGTTCAGCGAGCGGTACGCCGACCACGCCTTCGGCCCGTCGGACGGCTCGTGGCAGCTCAACCAGTTCGGCGGCATCGACCAGCACGGCGAGCCGTTCGCGTCGATGTACATGGACTCGCTGCTGTGGGGTGGGCCCGCGTTCTCCTTCCGCGACGGCGTCGACACGGGTGGGTCGATGGTGATCCTCGGCGGCGGGGCCACCGACGTCGAGCAGCAGGAGATGCGCCACCCGCTGCTGTACCTCTGGCGCCGGCAGGTTCCCGACTCCGGCGGCGCGGGCACCTTCCGCGGCGGCAACGGCATCCAGTTCGCGCTCACCCCGATCGACACCGCCGAGGTCACCGGGGTGCTCGGCACGCACGGCGTCGCCCTGCCCAACCGCACCGGGCTGTTCGGCGGGCTGCCGGGCTCGTGCGCGGCGTTCGAGCGCGTCACCGGCTCCGGCGTGCTCGACCGGCTGCGGGAGGGCCGTCCCGTCGCCGCGCTCTCCGAGCTGGACGGCGACCACCAGGTCCTGCCCGGCGTGGCGCCCGCGGCCCGGATCGCGCACGGCGACGTCTTCGAGTGCACCGTGCAGAACGGTGGCGGCTACGGCGACCCGCTGCTGCGCGACCCGGCACGCGTGGCGGCCGACGTCGAGGCCGGCGCGGTGAGCACCGATGCCGCGGCGCGGCTGTACGGCGTGGCGCTGCGGGAAGGCGTCGGCGGGGTCGGCGGGATCGGCGTGGACGAGGACGGAACGCAGGCCCTGCGCGCGGGGATCCGGGAGGCGCGCCGCGCCCGGATGACCGCCCCCGCGGGCACCCCGGCCGCGCCCGCAGGCGGCGAACCGGCCGGCACCTGGGGTCCGTCGCTCACCACCCGCACCGGCCCACAGGGACTCATCGCCTCCTGCCGGCACTGCGGCGAGACCCTCGGCCCGCTCGAGGCGGGCTGGGAGCCACTCGCCGGGCGCGTCGTGCTCGGCCCGGACGACCTGGGCCGCCGGGTCCACGTCCACGACGACCTCGTCGCCGTCGCCTACGTCTGCCCGCACTGCGTCACCTCGCTCTGGGTCGACACCGAGCCGGCCACGGGCAGGACCTGGAAGGACTTCTCCCTCACGTGAGCCACACCCGCACCCACCGCGTCGCCGTGATCGGCGGCGACGGCATCGGACCCGACGTCACCGCCGCCGCCCTGCAGGGGGTGCACGCGGCCGCCGATCGCTTCGGGTTCCGGGTGGACACCACCGACGTCGAGCTCGGCGCGCAGTCCTACCTGGACACCGGCGTCGCGCTCGACGAGGAGTCCACCGCCCGGCTGCGCGAGCACGACGCCGTGCTGCTCGGCGCGGTCGGCGATCCGCGGGTGCCGCCCGGGGTGCTGGAGCGGGGACTGATCGTGGCCCTGCGCGTGGCGTTCCGGCAGTCGGTGAACATCCGCCCGGTCCGCCTCTACCCGGGCGTCACCAGCCCGGTCGCCGGGGTCACGGCGGGCAACTGCGACCTGGTGATCATCCGGGAGAACACCGAGGGCCTCTACACCGGCGGCGGCTCCACCGCGCACGCCGGCACGACCCACGCCGTGGCGCTGCAGCACTCCGTCACCACGGTGGCCGCCACCACCGAGGTGGTCGAGTTCGCGTTCCGGCTAGCCTCGGCCCGCCGCAAGCGGCTGACGCTGTGCCACAAGAAGAACATCCTGGTCCACGCCGGGCAGCTCTGGCAGGACGTCGTCGACGAGGTCGGCGCCCGCCACCCCGACGTCGAGCACGACTACGTCCACGCCGACGCCATGTGCCAGCACCTGCCGCTCGACCCCGGCCGGTTCGACGTGGTGGTCACCGACAACCTCTTCGGCGACATCATCAGCGACCTCGGCGCCACCGTGCAGGGCGGGCTCGGGCTCGCCGCGAGCGCCAACCACAACCCCGCGGGCAGCGCCCCGAGCATGTTCGAACCCGTGCACGGCTCCGCACCGGACATCGCGGGCCGGGGCTGGGCCAACCCGGCGGCCGCCGCGCTCTCGGGCGCCCTGTGCCTGGCCGCGCTGGGCGAGCGCGACGCGGCGCTGGCGCTCGAGGCCGCCACCGCCGCCGTGCTCGCCGAGCTGCCCGCGCTCGCCGGGCCCGGGATGGGCGCCGACACCGCCGGGATCGGCAGGCGGATCGCGCAGCGGGTGGCCGACGCCGACCCCGCGGCGATCGGCGACCCCGCGACGTCGCTGATGAGCGCGCTCGCCGGGCTCACGGGCCGGTAGGCTCGGGCGACGGCCAGGGCTTTCTGGGAAGGTGCACGGTGACGACCGACGCTGCCGCCTCCGGCGAGCGGGTCTACCAGCGGGTGGTCGACCACGTCCGCAACGCCATCGCCGCGGGTGAGCTCAAGCCCGGCGACCGGCTGCCCAGCGAACGCGAGCTGGTGGAGCAGTTCTCCATCGGGCGGGCCTCGGTGCGCGAGGCGCTGCGCGTGCTGGAGAACATGGAACTGGTCCGGTCCCGCCCCCGCGACCCGCGCGGCCCGCTGGTCCTGCCCGTCACCACCGCTCCGGTCCGCCGCTCGGTGGAGATGCTGACCTCGGCCAAGGTGCTGGGCCTCGCCGAGCTCGTGCAGTTCCGCATGATCGTCGAGGCCTCGGCCAACCTCCTCGCCGCCAACCGGCGCACCGACGCCCAGCTGCTCGGCCTCGAACGCAACATGGCGCGCATGCGGGAGTGCATGCGCCGCGGCTACGCCGAGTTCAGCCAGGCCGACATGGAGTTCCACGAGCTCATCGCGCAGGCCGGGGGCAACCAGCTCGTGCACGTCTACGGCGACGTCACCCGGGAAGCGGTCCTCACCCTCATCCAGCGCACCATCCTCGACGCCGACGACCGCACCGCCCTCATGCTGCAGTCGATCCGCCACCACCGGGCGGTCTTCGACGCCATCGCCGACCGCGACGGCCTGCTGGCCTCCCGGCTGGCCCGCGAGAGCCTCTACGCGTACTACGCCGACCACGTCGACGAGGCCGACCGCGCGATCATGGCCGACCTGGTGCGGGAGTGCCGCGGCCGGCTGCCGGCCTGAGCGGCGCGGCTCAGCCGGGGAGGCGCAGCCGCACCAGCACCGCGCGGTGGTCGCTGCCCGCGACCTCGCGCACCGCGACGTCCTCCGCGGCGATCGGGTCGGTCGCGAAGACGTGGTCGAGCTGCGGCCCGAACCAGGCGGGCAGCCAGGTCGGCCAGGTGGCGAGCAGGCCCTGCCCACGCTGGGCGGCCGCGTCCGAGCAACCCGTGGTGGCCTCGCGCAGCACCGAGTGGTCCAGGGTCGCGTTGAAGTCGCCCGCGACGATCGCAGGGCCGCCGCTGCAGTACCGCGCCACCTTGGCCACGTCCGAGCTCCACTCCGCGACGTCGCCGAGGCGGGGCGCGACCGCGTGGAACGCCACGAACCGGGTGGGGCCGAGCGCTGCGGCCGAGACCTCGACGATCGGGAACTGCGTCGACCGGTCGACGCTGCTCGTCACCTCGCCCAGGTGCCCGGCGACGAGCGCGGTGACCCCGAAGACGTCGGTGACACCGTCCATGTCGGTGCCGGTCGCGGTGACCATGCGGTAGCCCAGCGGCTCGACCAGCGGGGCGAGGCGGTCCCGGTACGTCTCGCTCACCTCGATGAGCGCCGCCACGTCGGGCCGCTCGGTGCGGATCAGCGCCGCCAGCGCGTCGAGGTCCGCCGCCCCGTCCAGCGCGTTGAAGGTCAGCACGGTCAGCGGCCGCCCGGTGGCCGGCAGCGGCCCGGCCTGGGTGCGCGGCACCGTCATGGCCACCCCGGTGACGAGCACGGCCAGCAGCGCGGCCACGGCGGGCACGAGCTGCCGGAACCGCCACGCGAACCCGGCCGTGACCAGCACCAGCAGGGCCACCCCCACGAGCACGTACGGCCGCAGCGACACCACCTGCGCGAACGGCGTCACCCGGTCGATGCGCAGGAGGTCCGGGAGCGCCAGGAGCCCGACGCCGACGCAGCCGGCCGCCACCACGCGGCGTGCGATCCGGGAACGGGAGGACGGGGGCGCGCCGGCCGGGGACCGGCGGCCGACGTCGGGGAGCGGGCTCACCTCACGAGTCTTGCGCAGGCTCCCTGTGGGCCGGCCAAGAGGAAGATCATTCGCGGCGGCCCCGCCCGAGCCGGGGACCGGCGGCCAGGAGCCAGATGGTGAGCAGGACGAGGGCGCACCCGGTGAACTGCGGCGCCGTGGGCACCTGCCCGAGGACCACGGCGGCGAGGACGACCGCCCCGACCGGCTGCAGCAGCAGGAGCGTCGACGCCCACGAGGGTTCGATGCGCGGCAGCCCGCGCGCCACCAGCACCCAGCTGAGCGCCTGGCTGAACACGGCGAGCAACGCCAGCCACAGCCACGTGATCGCCGGGAGGTCGACGGGGATCCCGCCGGCCGCCACCCCCGCGCCGCCTGCGGTGGCGGCGGCCGCGGCGGTGCTGAGGAACACCGGCGTCACGAGGTGCGCCGGTGAGCGCTCCCCGGAGCGGCGGTTGAGGAACAGGTACCCCGTGTAGGCCACCGCCGCGAGCACGCAGAGCACGGTGCCCCGCACGGGGTCGGCACCCACGCCACCGCCGGCGCCGCCCAGCACGCCGCCCGCGAGGGCGACCCCGGCCGTCAGCACCGGGAGGGCGAACAGGAAGCGCCTGCTGATGCGGGTGCGGCTCACCAGCCCCACCAGCACGGGGAACAGGACGATCTGCAGGTTCACCACGACGGTGGCGATACCGGCGCCGATGTCGCCGATGCTGACGTTCCACATGAGGAAGTCGACCCCGAGGAACACACCCGCGACCAGCGCCGCGCCCGTCAGCCCCGCGGGGAGCCGGCCGTGACGGCGGACCTCGGCCACGGCGAGGGGGCTCAGCACGAGGGCCGCGAGGAAGCACCGGTAGAACGCCGCCGTGGCCGAGTCGACCTCGGCGAGCGAGATCAGCACCGAGGAGGCGGACATCGACGCGGCCCCGAGCACGACCGCGACGTACGCCGAGGTGGGTGCGTCGGTGCGGTGCTGCGCGAGGCTCACCGATCCACGGTGACACCACTGACACTTCAGCACCAGTTGCTTTTTCTGCGCGGCAATCAGTAGCTTTTCTTCGGTGTTCGGGTGGGACCGCCTCCGCGTGCTGGCCGCCGTGGCCGACCACGGCTCGATCACCGCCGCCGCGGCGGCGCTCCACGTCACCAGCCCGGCCGTCAGCCAGCAGATCAGGAAGCTCGAGCGGGAGGCCGGCTGCGCGCTCGTCGTGCGCGAGGGGCGCGGGATCCGCCTCACCCCGGCGGGGCACATCGCCGCGCAGGCGGCCCGCGACGTGGACCGCACGATCACCACTGCCGAGGCCGAGGTCGCCACCCTGCGCGGGGAGGCCGTCGGACCACTCCGCATCGGGGCGCTCAACAGCAGCGTCGGCCCGCTGGTGGCGCCCGCCCTGCGACTGCTCGCCCGGCGGCACCCCCGCCTGGTGCCCCGTGCGTGGACCGGGGAGGCGGTCGACCTCATCCCGAAGCTGGAGACGCGCGACCTCGACGTCGTCCTCGTCGAGAGCTGGTCGACGATGCCCGCGCGGCTCCCCCCGAAGGTCACGGTGCGGCCGCTGGTCACCCACGAGGTGGTGCTCGCGGTGCAGCCCGGCCACCCCCTCGCGGGCCCCGACCCGGTGCCGCTGCACCGCATCGAGGGCGAGGCCTGGACGGCCTGCCGCCCCGGCACCGACAACCACGAGGCCCAGATCCAGACGATGCGCCGGCACGGCGTCGAACCCACCGTCCGGTACGTGGTGGACGACTTCCTCACCCAGATGACGCTGGTGGCCGCGGGTCTCGCCGTCACGCTCGTGCCCCGCGACCCCGTCGAGTCCTTCCCCGGCGTCGCTCTCGTGCCCGTCGCCCCGGCCCTGACCCGCACGATCGGGGTGGCCACCCGGCAGGGCGAGCTGCCCCCGGCCCCCGCCGCGATGGTCGACGCACTGTTGGAGGTCGTCTCCGGCGAGCCGCGCCCGTGACGATCACGGGTACAACGGATACGCAGCACCTCGGATAGGGTCCGCCGTCACGGTGGGGCAAGGCAGGAGGACCACGTGCCGCGAGTGAGCGAGCAACACCTGGCGGCCCGCCGCCGGCAGATCCTCGACGCGGCCGTCGCGTTGTTCTCCGAGCGCGGTTTCGCCCGCACCAGCATGAACGACGTCGTGCGGGAGTCGGGCCTGTCGATGGGCGCCGTGTACCGCTACTTCCCCAGCAAGGTCGACCTGGTGATCGCGGCGGGCGAGGGCCACGGCGGCGAGGTGGACGGGGAGTTCCCCGCCGAGCGCGCGCGGGACCTGCTCGCGCGGCTGGCTCAGGAACGCGGCCCCGAGGGCGACCACGCCCGGTTCTCGGTGCAGGTGTGGGGCGAGGCCGCGGTCGAGCCCGAGCTCGCCGCCAAGGTCGTGCCCGTGCACCAGCGGCTCGAGGAACACCTGGCGCAGCTCCTGCGCGCCGAGGCCGGGCCGGACGAGCAGCGCGACCACGACGCGGTCGCCCAGGTCGCGCTCGCCGCGGTGATCGGGCTGGCCGCGCTGGTGGCGGCCGGCGTGCCGGTGGACGAAGAGCGGTTCGTCGCCGCGCTCACCGACCTCGTCGAGACACCGCTCCGAAGCTGACACCCCCGTGGGACGGGGCTCGCAGCGACCCGCCTTCAAATAGAGCGAGCGCTCGCTTTATTGTCTCGATCGACCACGGTACCGCTCCTCACGAAGGACGACGATGACCACGACCGACCCGATCGAGCGCCTCCGGGACGCGATCAACTCGCACGACCCGCAGCGCATCGCCGACTGCTTCACCCCCGACTACCGGGCCGAGCTACCGCACCGCCCCGCCGAGTCGTTCACCGGCTCGGACCGCGTGCACGCCAACTGGGTCGCGGTCCTCGCCCGCCTCCCCGACATCCGGGCGGAGGTGCTGCGCCGCGCCGCGGCGGGCGACGAGCTCTGGTCCGAGTGGGAGATGGTGGGCACCGCACCGGACGGCACCCAGGCGGTGATGCGCGGGCCCGTGATCATGGCGACCCGCGACGGGCGGATCGCCTGGACGCGCTTCTACCTGAGCCCGGTCCCGGGGCTGTGACGGCCCGGGTCAGCCGCGGGACGGGAACCGCGGGGCGCGGCGTTCGGCGAAGGCGGCGAGGCCCTCGCGCGCGTCGGGCGCGGTGAACGCCTTCTGCCCGTAGAGCGCCTCGACGTGGAAGGCCTGGTCCTGCGGGAGGTCCCCGAGCCGCAGCACCGCCTCCTTGATCGTCTCGAGGGCCGTGCCGCTGCGCGCCGCGAGGCGGTGGGCCCGGTCGAGGGCGGTGTCGAGCAGCTCCGCGGCGGGGACGACGTCGTTGAGCAGGCCGTAGCGCAGCGCGTCGGCGGCGCTGATGCGGTCGCCGAGCAGCATCAGCTGCATGGCCCACGGGTACGGGATCTGCCGGGTGAGCCGGGTGAGGGTCCCGCCTGCGGGCACCACGCCGACACCGCTCTCGGGGAGGCCGAATTCCGCGGTGTCGGCGGCGATGCGGATGTCGGTGGACAGCATGATCTCGAACCCGCCGCCGAGGCACAGCCCGTTGACCGCGGCGATCACCGGCTTGAACAGCGTGGTGTGCTTCTGGTGGGCCGGGTCCCACTCGGAGATGTCGAAGCGCCCTTCGGCCAGGGCCGGGATCGACTCGGTGAGGTCGGCCCCCACGCAGAAGGCCCGCTCCCCCGCCCCGGTGAGCACCGCGACGGCCACCGCGTCGTCGTCGCGGACCTCGGCGAACGCCTCCCCCAGCTCCCGGTACATGGCCAGCGTCAGGGAGTTGAGCTTCTCCGGGCGGGCGAAGCGGATGATCGCGACGGGGCCGTCGCGGTCGAGCTCGATCCCGGCCATCAGATCGCGCCCGCGGTGCGCAGGGCGGCGATCTGCTCGTCGTCGAGGTCGGCGAGGGCGCGCAGCAGCACGTCGGTGTGCTCCCCGACCTTCGGGGCCAGCCCGCGCGGGTTCGTCGGGGTGACGTCGAGCTTGATCGGCGAGCCGACCATCCGCAGCTCGCCGAAGTCCGGGTACTCGACGTCGACCACCATGTCGCGGGCGGCGATCTGCGGGTCCTCGACGACCTCGCCGATGTTCTTGACGGCGCTGAGCGGCACCTGGTCCCCGGCGAGCTCCTCGAGCTCGATCTTCGTGCGGTCGGCGAACCACTCGT
The DNA here is from genome assembly GCF_042657305.1 of Pseudonocardia zijingensis. Lineage (NCBI taxonomy): Bacteria > Bacillati > Actinomycetota > Actinomycetes > Pseudonocardiales > Pseudonocardiaceae > Pseudonocardia > Pseudonocardia zijingensis. Next base: position 80,117 of record NZ_JBHSKO010000002.1, read on the forward strand.
GCAGCAGCGGCCGGATCCGGCGCTCGTACACCTCGGGGGTGAAGCGCTTGGCCATCGTGTCGATCTCGGGGTCGTCGGCGAGGTCGGGCCGGCCGAACATCTCGCACGACAGCCGCCAGAACTTGTCGGTGTAGCCGCCGAAGAAGACGAACCCGTCCTTGCAGGGGTAGAGCTCGTAGGGCTTGACGAACGGGTGCTCGTTGCCCAGCGGGGCGGCGACCTTGCCGTCCACCGTGTAGGACACCACGGCGTTCTCGGTGAGGCTGAGCACCGAGTCCTGCTGGGAGACGTCCACGAGCTGGCCCTGCCCGGTGCGCTCGGCGTGCCGCAGGGCGGCGAGCGTGCCGATCACGGCGTAGAAGGTGGCCGAGAGGTCGCCGATGATCGTGCCGACGCGTACCGGTGGGCGGTCGGCGAACCCGTTCATGGACCAGAGCCCGCCGGTGGCCTGCGCGCTGTTGTCGTAGGCGGGTTTGCGCCGGTACGGGCCGGTCTGGCCGTAGCCGGAGATCGCCGTGTACACCAGCCGCGGGTTGACCTTCTTCAGTTCCTCGTAGCCCACGCCGAGCTTGTCCATGGTGCCGGCCCGGAAGTTCTCGACCAGGACGTCGGCGCGCGCCGCGAGCCGGCGCAGGAGGTCCTTGCCCTCCGCGGTGGCCAGGTCCAGCGTCAGGCCCATCTTGTTGCGGTTGAACTGGGCGAAGAACGCGCTGAACTCGTCGTCCCCCGACGCGGCGCGCAGCGTCGGGGGGAACCCGCGGGCGTAGTCGGGCTCCCGCGGGTTCTCGACCTTGATGACGGTGGCGCCGAGGTCGGCGAGCAGCATCGAGCAGAACGGCCCGGCGACGACGCGGGTGATGTCGAGGACCACCACGCCGCGCAGCGCCCCCTGCGGGAGCCCGCCGGGGAAGAGCCCCTCCAGTACCTCGGTGCCCTCAGGCGACATGCTGCTCCTCCTCGACGCGGATGCGGGCCTCCAGCAGGGTGCCGCAGGCCGGGCTGTAGCACTCGTCGATCAGCACCCGGGGGCCCGCGTCGCGGTGCCGGACGCGCACGCCGTGCTCGGCGAGCCGGTCGGCGGCGACGTGCGTGACGCGCACGGCGTGCGGCCGCCAGTCCGGGTCGTCGCCGAGGCGGGCGCCGCTGGCCGGGCAGTACCAGCCGGCGTCGTCGCGCTGTGGGGTGGACGCGGTGGCCGCGCACCCGGGCGTGACGCGCGCGGTCGGCTCGCCGCCCAGACGGGCCCGGCGGATGGCGTCGCGGGCCCGGGCGGTGGCCTCCTCGTCGACGCCGGATCCGGTGAGGACCACCCCGTAGGTGGCGGCCGCCGTCTCGGCGCCGATGTAGCCGTCGGCCACGTCGGCCGCCACGCGGGCGGGATCGCGCAGCAGCGGGTCGCCGTAGCCGCCGCCACCGGCGATCCACTGCACGAAGACGTCACCGGCGGCGATCGGCACCGACTGCTGGTTGATGGCGAGCAGGTCGGCCCGCTCGGCGGTCAGCGCGGCGTCCGTGGGCACGGTGCCCTCCCGCAGCAGCGCGGCGACGTTGGTGCCCCGACGCACCTCGTGGCCGCTGCCACCCGCGGGCAGCCCGCCGCCGAAGCCGTCGGCCACCACCTGGGCGCTGGGCGCGAACACCGTCTGCACGACCTCCTGCGCACCGTGCAGGGTCCAGGCGAACTGCAGGCCGAGCCCGCCGCGCTGGGCCCCGTGCCCGGCGCTCGCGGTGTTGAGCTGCTTCCACAGGTAGAGCACCGGATACAGCATCTCGTTCATCTCGACGTCGGGGAGCATGTTGTTGACCTGGGTCATCATGCCCGCGCAGTCGAGGCCGTCCATCTCCGGTTGGGCGCCCGCGCCCATGCCCCCGCCGTCCATGTTGAACAGCACGAAGTACTCGCCCGCGTCGCTCGTGCCCGCGGAGATCCCGCCGGTCCACGAGTCGGCCCACACGCCCTGGGTGCGGCCGCGCATGACGTCGTCGGCGCTGGTCCGGCACGCCTCGTTCATCAGCTTGGTGACGAGCCTGCTCACCCGGGCGCCCGTGGTGAGGTGCCCGTTGCTGATGGGCGCGGGCGGGGTCGGGTTGACGATCGTGCCGGGCTCCGCGACCACGTCGAACGCGGTCATCACGCCCTCGTTGAACGGCACGTCCCACGCCAGGATGGGCACCACCGCGCTCGCGACGCTGCCCACCAGCGCGCCGTAGCTGCAGTTGACGAAGCCGCCCGTCTGCTCGCTCGAGCCGGTGAAGTCGAAGGTGATCTGGCTGCCCCGCTTGGTCATCGTGCAGGCCACGCGGTACAGGTCGTCGACGTGGCCGTTGTGCTCGGTCCACTCCTCCGCGCGGTAGGTGCCGTCGGGGATCACCGCGATGCGCTCGCGCACCACCTGCTCGGCCAGCTCGAACGACAGGCGGGTGTACTCGCGGAACTGCTCGAGGCCGAACTCGGCGATGGTGCCCAGCAGCCGCCGGATGCCGGTGTTGTTGCTGGCCACGAGGCTGCGGACGTCGTTCCAGAACAGGGCGGGCACGCGGACGTTGTTGAGCAGGGTGCGGCGGACCCACTCCACCGGCTCACCCTTCTCGAAGATCTTCACCCCGGGCGGGAGCCGCAGCGCCTCGGCGTAGCAGTCGGTGGCGCCGGGCGCGAACCCGCCGGGCGTCATCCCGCCGACGTCCACGAGGTGGGCCTGCGACTGCGCCCAGCCGATGAGCTCGTCCTCGTGGAAGATCGGGGAGATCACGTTGGTGTCCGGCGGGTGGCTGGCGCCTGCGGTGTGCGGGTCGTTGCTGATGAACGCGTCGCCGGGGTGCAGCGGCTCGCCCTCGATCGCCTTCACCAGGTTCTGCACGGCCACGCTGCCGGAACCGATGTGGAACTGCACGTAGTCGGAGTAGGCGTAGATGCGGCCGGTCGGGTCGAACAGCGCGGTGTTGAAGTCACCGGCCTCGGTGATCACCGGCGACCCCGAGGAGCGGATCATCGCGATGCCCATCTCCTCGACGATGGAGTCCAGGCGCATGCGGATGACCTCGAGGGTGACGGGGTCGTAGCCGGCGGGCAGGGAGCTGGTCATGATCGTCTCCTTCGACGGTGGCGGGTCAGAGGCCTGCGTCGAGCCGCATGCGGAAGTGGCCGCCGTCGGTGAGCTCGACCTCGGCACCGCTGGGCACGTAGACGGTGGTGTCGGGCTCCTCCAGCAGGCACGGCCCGCTCGCGCGGCCCAGCGCACCGAACCCCCGGTGCACGTCGACCTCGACGCGCTTGCCGGTCAGCGGCTCCACGATGCTGCGCCGGGAGGCCTGGTGGACCTGCCCCTCGGCGTCACCGACCTCGTGGCCGTCCTGCACCTCGCTGCGGCCGATCGCCCGCACCCGGGAGTTGACCAGCAGGATCTCGGTCTCGGTCCACGCGGTGCCCGCGCCGAACTCCTCCTCGTAGTCGGCGATGAACTGCGCGCGCAACGCCTCCTTGTCCGCCTCGGTGAACGTGCCGGCCGGCAGCCGGGTGGTGACCTCGAAGATCTGGCCGACGAACTTCATGTCTGCCTCGCGGTAGAGCTCGCGCCGCTCGGCGGGGATGCCCTCGGCCTCGAACCAGGCCTGCGCGCGCTCCTCGAGCGCTGCGAACTCCGCGTCCAGCTCGGCGGCGGGCTGCTGCATCGTCCACGGGCTGGTGCGCACGGCGGAGAACACCGAGTCGGCGTGCATGAGCCCGTAGGCGGAGAACACCGCGGCGTTGCGCGGCACGACGACCTCCTGCACGCCCGCCTCCGCGGCGATGCCCGCCGCGAACAGCCCGCAGGCCCCGCCGAACCCGACGAGCGTGAACTCCCGCGGGTCGTGCCCCCGGTTGACGGTGATCTTGCGCAGGGCGTTCGACATCTGGGACGTGGCGAGCCGGTAGATGCCCTCGGCGGCGGCGTCCTCGGTGAGCCCCAGCGGGCCCGCGACGTGCTCGCGGATCGCGGCGCGCGCCGCGTCCTCGTAGAGGGCCACGGTGCCGCCGAGGTAGAAGTCGGGGTTGATCAGCCCGAGCACAAGCGCGGCGTCCGTCACGGCCGGACGGGTGCCGCCCTTGCCGTAGCAGGCGGGCCCCGGCGTGGCGCCCGCGCTGTGCGGGCCGACCCGCAGCAGCCCGCGCCCGTCGACCCAGGCGATGCTGCCCCCGCCCGCGCCGATCGTCTCGATGTCCACCGCGGTCAGGCTCGTGGGCAGGCCGCCGATCTCCGCGCGCGGCAGCAGCCGGAACTCGTCGTCCATGATCGCGGCGGCGTCGAGGCTGGTACCGCCCATGTCGGCCGTCAGCACCCGCCTGCGGCCGAGTTGCTTGCCCAGCAGGCGCGCCCCGGTCACCCCGCCGACCGGGCCGGAGTTGAACATCGCGATCGGGGCCTTGCTGGTCTCCTCGACCGACAGGAACCCGCCGTGCACCTGCATGATCTGCACGCGCGACCGGAGCCCGCGCGAGCGCAGCTCCTCGGCGAGGTGCTCGAAGTGCGAGGCCACGAGCGGCTTGACCGCGGCGTCGAGCGCCGTGGTGACCATCCGCTCGTACTCCCGGTACACCGGCGTCAGGCTGCTCGACAGGGTGAACGGCACATCCGGGTGGTGTTCCTGCAGGTAGCGCCCGATCGCCTGCTCGTGGGCCGGGTTGCGGAACGACCACAGGAGGCAGACCGCCACTGCCTCGGCGCCGGTGGCCAGCAGCGCATCGACCGCCGTCGCGATCTGCTCCTCGGTGAGCGGCACGAGGACCTGCCCGTGCGCGTCGACCCGCTCGGCCACCTCCACGATGCGGCGGCGCTCGACGATGTCGACGGGCGCACTCATCCGGTGGGGGTCGCGCTCGTCGGTGCGAGCCGAACGCGCGATGCGCAGAGTGTCGCGGAAGCCCTGCGTGGTCAGCAGCCCGACGGCCGCGTACTTCTGCTCGTCGACCGCGTTGGTGACGATCGTGTTGCCGAGGACGAACCGGTCCACGCCGGCGAAGAACTCCGCCTCACCCATGCCCGCCCGCTCCTGCAGCACCTGCAGGGCGCCGAGGATGCCGGTGGTCACGTCCTTGGTCGAGAAGGCCTTGCCCCGGATGGCCCGGCCATCGACGAGCGCCACGGCGTCGGTGAACGTCCCACCGACGTCAATGCCCACGTGAAGCGTCATTCCGCTGTCTCCTTCGACTGCGTCTGGGTCGTACTCGGCGAGGACGCGAAACTGCAGCGGATGCTCGGTGTTCCGGCGTCCGGGCCCGACGGCGGGGGGCCGTCCGGCGTGGCGTCCGCTGGTCAGGGGCACGCTAGAGCGGGCGCTGTCCTGCGCACATGGTCCGGCGGTCACCGATCCGCCCGGCGCGGGTGTACCCACGGCCCATCCTGAGACCTCGACCACCTCGCGACGCCCGAGATCGGCGGCGCAGCGCGGCGACGGCCCGTCGCTATGTAAGGTCCGCCCACACCCGATGCGGCGACGGTGGACCCACGGTCCACCATGATCCGGAGGCGAACCGATGAGCGCGACCATCCCGGTCGACACCGTGGTCGCCCTGCTCGACGCGGCAGCGGCCGAGCGGGACGTCGACGACACCGAGATCCGCGACCTCCTCGGCGACCTGGATCTCCCGGCCGACGCGGCGGCCCGGGTCGGCGACGGCATCAGCCGGCTGCGCGGCGGATCCGAGCGGTGGCGGCGGCGCGGCCGGCAGCTCACCGCCCTGTTCTCCAGCGCACGGGAGCTGGCGCAGCTCCGCGACGTCGACAAGCTGCTGGAACGGCTCGTCGAGCGCGCCCACGACCTCGTGGGCACCGACGTCACGTACCTGTCCGAGTTCGACATGCGCACCCGCGAGCTGCGGGTGCGCACCACGCTGGGCACCGTCGCCCCGGCGTTCCTCGGCCTGCGCGTCCCGCCCGGGATGGGGCTGGCCAGCCTGGTGGTGGAGCGCCGCCAGCCCTGCTGGACCTCCAGCTACTCCGGCATGACGCAGGCCCCCCACGACGCCCACATCGACGCCACCGTGGCCGCCGAGGGCCTGGTCTCCCTCCTCGGCGTCCCCCTGCTCGCGGGCGAGGAGGTGATCGGGGTGCTCTTCGCCGCCAACCGCGTCGAGCACTCCTTCTCCCCCGAGGAGATCTCGCTGCTGTCCGCGTTCGCCGACCACGCCGCCGTCGTCCTGCAGACCGCACGCCTGCTCGCCCGCACGCAGGAGGCGGCCGAGGAGACCCGGCGCGCCTACGGCCAGCTCGCCCGGCACGTCGAGGCGATGGAACGCGCCAGCGAGGTGCACTCCGACCTCACCACGCTCGTCCTGCAGGGCGGCGACACCACCGCCGTGGCCGGCGCGCTCGGGAAGGCCCTGCGCTGCCGCGTCACGGTGCTCGACGCCGACCTCGAGGGCGACGACGGCTCGCGCCGCGACGAGATCCGCAAGGCCGTGGAGGAGAGCAGGCGCAGCGGCCGGTGCGTGACCCTGCCCGGGTCGGGCCACGACGTGGTCGTGGCCGTGGTGGCGGGCCAGACGTTCCTCGGGGCGCTCGTGCTCGAACCGGGCGCGGTGGAGTTCGGGCCCGTCGAGCTGCGCACCGCCGAACGCGCCGCGCAGATCACGGCGCTGCTCAGCCTCAAGCAGGACGCGCTGGTGGAGGCCGAGCAGCGGGTGCGCGGCGACCTGCTCGCCGACCTGCTGTCCGACGACCCGCAGCGCCGCGCGGGCGTCACGCAGCGCGCCCTGGCCCGCGGCATCCGCACCGCCGAGCTCCGCACGCTCGTGGTGGTGTCACTGCCCGCCGAGCACCGCCGCCCCGCCGCCCGCGCCGCAGGACGGGCCGCGGGCAGTGGCGGGCTGATCGGCGAGCACGCCGACTGGGTCGTCGCGCTCACCTGCGAGACCGACCCGGCCGCCGCGGCAACGCTGATCCACAAGGCGGTGCGGCGCGCGATCGACCAGCCGGCGCTCGCCGTGGCCGCGGAGCTCGACGCCGTACCCCGCGACGTGCGCGCCCAGCTCGAGGCCGCGACGGCGTGCGCCCGCGTGCTCCCCGCGCTCGGGATCACCGACGCGGCCGTCACCAGCGACGAGTACCTCCCCTACACCGCGCTCTTCGGCCCCGGCGAGACCCGCGTCGCCACCTTCGTGCGCAACGTCCTCGGCCCCATCCTCGACTGGGACGCCACCCGCGGCGGGAACCTGCTCACCACGATCGGCGCCTACCTGGACAACCGCCTGAGCCCCGTCGCCGCGGGCCGCGCCCTGCACCTGCACAAGAACACCGTGCTGCAGCGGCTGGAGCGCATCACCGAACTGCTCGGCGACGACTGGCAGGAGCCCGACCGGCTCTTCCGGATCGGCGTCGCGGTCCGCGTGGCGAGGCTGTCGGCGCCCCACCGCGGCTAGGGACTCCTGGCGCCCACGAGGAGGCATGATCACAGGTTTGGCGCAAAAACGGGCGTTTTCGACACGGGAATGCGCCAACTCGCCGATCATGGGCGCACTGGTGGTCGAAAAGGCCTCCCCAAATCGTCGATCAAGGTGAAATGGTCGCTAGATGATCTCCAAGAGCGACCATTTCCCCTTGGTCGCCGCGAAACCCCTGGATTCGCCCCTTCCAGGAGAAGCATGCCCGCGAAACTGCCCCGGAGACTGCGCGGTGCCGCCAGGAGGTCACCCACCACAGGCATGATCGCCAGACCGGTGCGTTTTCCGACACCTGGCGTCGGAAGACGCACCAGACCAGCGATCATGACCTGGTGACCGCCGCGGTCCGGGGCGAGGTTGGGGACACCCACCGGGCCGATGGCCCACGCCGCCCGCTGATTCCGTGGACGGTTGACACATCCCTTCTGCCCCGGCTGCTCACTAGCGTCGCCTCGCGGACGAGAAGCCACGCCGCAGTGGGAGGGGCGATGTCGCGCACCAGTCGCATTCAGGGTCTCCGGGACCTGTCCGTGGAGGCCCGGCGCAAGACCGTCGCGGAGTCGGCAGGCCTCGACGCGGACCGGCTCGCCGCGTTCGCCCCGGAGAAGGGGATCGGCGCAGGCCTGGCCGATCACATGATCGAGAACGTGGTCGGGGTCTTCGGGATCCCGCTGGGGGTGGCGACGAACTTCGTCGTGAACGGCCGCGAGGTGCTGGTGCCGATGGCCACCGAGGAGGCGTCGGTGGTGGCCGCCGCCTCGAACTCGGCGAAGGTCGCCCGGATCCACGGCGGCTTCAGCACCTCCTCGACCGCGCCGATCATGCAGGCCCAGGTGCAGATCGTGGGGGTGCGGGACCCGGAGGCGGGCCGGGTGCGGCTGCTCGAGGCGCGCCAGGAGCTGATCGACCTGGCCAACGCGCAGGATCCCGTGCTGGAGAAGTTCGGCGGCGGCGTGCGCGACATCGCCGTGCGGGTGGTCGAGTCGCGGGCGGGCACCTACGTGGTGGCGCACCTGCAGGTGGACGTCCGGGACGCGATGGGCGCGAACGCGGTCAACACGATGGCCGAGGCGGTGGCCGAGCGCGCCGGGCAGATCGCGGGCGGGCGGACGTTGCTGCGGATCCTCACGAACAAGGCCGACCTGCGGCTGTCGCGGGCCCGGGCGGTGTTCGACAAAGAGGCGCTGGGCGGGGAGGCGGTCGTCGACGACATCGTGCACGGCGCGGCGCTGGCCGAGGCCGACCCGTACCGGGCTGCCACCCACAACAAGGGGATCATGAACGGGATCACCGCGGTGGTGCTGGCCACGGGCAACGACACCCGCGCGGTCGAGGCGGGGGCGCACTCCCACGCGATCTCCCCGGCCGGGCGCTACACCTCGATGTCGCGGTACGAGAAGGACGCCGACGGCAACGTCGTCGGCACGCTGGAGCTGCCGATGCCGGTCGGCCTGGTCGGCGGGGCCACCAAGGCGCACCCGGTGGCGCAGGCCGCGATCGAGCTGCTGGGGGTGCGCACCGCCGCCGAGCTCGCCGAGATCATCGTCGCGGTGGGGCTCGCCCAGAACTTCGGCGCGGTGCGGGCGTTGGCCACCGACGGCATCCAGCGCGGGCACATGGCGCTGCACGCCCGCAACGTCGCCACCACCGTCGGCGCCACCGCCGAGGAGGTGCCCGCGGTCGTCGCCCGGCTCGTCGCCGACAAGGCGGTGCGCGCCGACCACGCCGAACGCGTGCTCGCCGAGCTCCGCGCCGGCAAGGCATGAACCGCTACGGCGTCGATCCGCTCCCCGGGCTGCCGAGCAGCGTCACGATCTGCGAGGTCGGGCCGCGCGACGGGCTGCAGAACGAGGCCGGTCTCGTGCCGGCGGACGTCAAGGTCGAGTTCATCGAGCGCCTGGTCGACGCGGGCCACACCGTCGTGGAGACCACCAGCCTGGTCCACCCGGGCTGGGTGCCCCAGCTCGCCGACGCCGAGGAGGTGCTGCGGCGCCTCGAACGCAAGCCGGGGGTGCGCTACCCGGTGCTCGTGCCGAACCGGCGAGGGCTGGAACGCGCGGTGGACCTCGGCGTCACCGACATCGCCGTGTTCGGCTCGGCCACGGAGAGCTTCGCGAAGGCCAACCTGAACCGCACGGTGGCCGACTCGCTGGAGATGTTCGCCCCCGTCGTGGCCCGCGCCCGGGAGGCCGGGTGCCGGGTGCGGGGCTACCTGTCGATGTGCTGGGGCGACCCCTGGGAGGGCCGCGTGCCCGTCGACCAGGTCGTCTCCGTGGCCTCCCGGCTCATCGGGATGGGCTGCACCGAGCTGAGCCTCGGCGACACCATCGGGGTGGCCACCCCGGGCCGGGTGGGCGCCCTGCTCGACGCGCTGCTGGCCACCGGCGTACCGATCGACCGCATCGCCGTGCACTTCCACGACACCTACGGCCAGGCGCTGGCCAACACGCTCGTCGCGTTGCAGCGCGGCGTCACCACGATCGACGCGTCGGCCGGTGGTCTCGGCGGCTGCCCGTACGCGCGCTCGGCCACCGGGAACCTCGCCACCGAGGACCTGGTCTGGCAGCTCGACGGCCTCGGCATCCGTACCGGGGTCGACCTGGCGAAGCTGGCCGAGACCAGCACCTGGCTGGCCACCCGCCTCGGCCGCCCGAGCCCGGCGCGCACCCTGCGCGCACTGGCCGGCACCTGACCCGCAGGAGGATTCGACAGTGACCGTCTCCCCACCCTCCGCGGACGTCCGGCGCCGCCGGGCCGTGGCCGGTGCGTTCGTGGGCACCGCGATCGAGTGGTACGACTTCTTCATCTTCGGCACGGCGGCCGCACTCGTGTTCGGCCGCGTCTTCTTCCCCGACGCCTCGCCCGCGGCCGGCGTGCTCGCCAGCTTCGCGACGTTCTGGGTCGGGTTCCTCGCCCGCCCGATCGGCGGGGTGCTCTTCGGGCACCTGGGCGACCGGTTCGGCCGCAAGAACGTGCTGGTCACGACGCTGCTCCTGATGGGGACGGCGACCACGCTCATCGGCCTGCTGCCGACGTACGCGCAGGTCGGGGCGCTGGCGCCGGTGCTGCTGGTGCTCCTGCGCGCGGGGCAGGGGCTCGCGGTGGGCGGTGAGTGGGCCGGGGCCACGCTCATGGCCACCGAGAACGCGCAGCAGGGCAGGCGCACCATGGCGGGCACGTGGGTGCAGCAGGGCTCGCCCGCCGGGTCGATCCTGGCCACGCTGATGTTCCTGATCGTCGGCCGGTTGCCGGACGAGCAGTTCATGACGTGGGGCTGGCGCGTGCCGTTCCTGTTCTCCGCGGTGCTCGTGGTGGTCGGCCTCGTGATCCGGGCGAAGGTCGAGGAGTCGGCGGACTTCCTCGCTACGAAGGCCCACCAGGACGTCGTGCGCGTCCCCATCGCCACCGTGCTGCGGACCGCGCCGGCGATCGTCTTCTTCGGCGTGGTGGCGAGCTCCCTGGGCATCGCCGCGGCGTTCTTCCAGAACACGTTCCTCGTGTCGTGGTGGACGAACGAGCTCGGGCAGGGCCGGGACGCGATCCTCAACCTGGGGTTCGTGATCGCCGTGTGGCAGTTCGTCTGGCAGCCGATCGCCGCCGTGATCGCGGGCCGCATCGGGCGCGACCGCGTGATGATCCTCGGCGTCCTGCTGTCGATCGCGATCACGATCCCGTACTTCCTCGCCATCCTGAGCGGAAACATCTGGCTGGTCGGTGCGGCCCAGGTCGTCTTCATCGTGGGCGCGGCCGGGTACTACGCGATGCTCGCCAGCTTCCTGGCCGAGGCCTTCCGCCCGAACGTGCGCTACACCGGCGTCGCGCTCGCCAACGGGCTCTGCGCGATGATCATCGGTGGCTCGACGCCGCTGATCGCGCAGGCCATCCTCGGCGTGGCCGGACCGTGGGGGGTGGCCGCGTTCTTCGCGCTGCTCTCGGTGGTGACGCTCGCCGGGATCATGGGGATGCGGCGGGTCCGGGCCGCCGCGGCCGCCGGAACGGGGAGTGAGGTCACCGCGTGAGGGTCGATGCCCTCTTCGAGAACGGGCGGTTCTGGACCGGCGACCCGGGCCACCCGGAGGCCACGTCCGTGGCCGTGCACCACGGGCGGATCGTCGCCGTCGACGACACCGGCGGTCTGCGGGCGCGCCGGGTGCACGACCTCGGCGGCGCGCGGGTGGTCCCCGGGCTGCACGACGCGCACCACCACCTCGCCCTGACCGGCACCCGCCTGGCGAGCGTCGACGTGCGGCCGGGCGCGGTCCGCAGCCTCACCGAGCTGTACGACGCGCTGGCCGCCCGCGCCGCCGCGCTGCCGCCGGACGCCTGGGTCAGGGCGAGCGGCTACGACCAGAACGCCCTGGGCGGCGTGCACCCCACCGCGGAGGCGCTCGACCGAGCCGTCGGCGGGCGCCCGTGCGTCGTCGAACACGTCTCGGGCCACATGGTCGTCGCGAACACCGCGGCGTTCGCGCGCGCCGGCTACCCGGATCGCGCGGGCTTCCCGGACGTCCCCGGCGGCCGGGTGTTCCGCGGCGCCGACGGGCGGCCGGAGGGCCTGCTGCAGGAGACCGCGATGCACCCGCTGCGCAACGCGGCCGCCGAGGTGGGCGACGAGGAGATCGCGCACCGCCTCGGGCTCGCGAACGCGCAGGCCCTGTCCTACGGGCTCACCAGCGTCACCGAGCCCGGGGTCGCCGTCGACGGCAGCATCGGGCGCGGCGGCGTCGCGATGCACCACTACCTCACCGCCGTGGCCGAGGGCACGATCCGGCCGCGGATGACGGTGATGCCGTGGCACAGCACCCTGCACCCGCCCGCCGACGGCCCCGAGGGCTGGCAGACGTTCGACTGGGGCATCCGCACGGGCTTCGGCGACGAGCGCCTGCGCATCGGGCCCGTCAAGATCGTGTCGGACGGGTCGCTCATCGGCCGCTCCGCGGCGGTGCACCGGTGCTACTGCGGCGAGCCGGACAACGTCGGCGTCCTGCAGCTCACCCCGGACGAGCTGCGGGACGCGATCGTCGCCTACCACCGGGCGGGCTGGACGGTGGCCACCCACGCGATCGGCGACCGCGCGATCGACCACGTCCTCGACGCGATCGCCGAGGCCCAGCGCGTCCACCCGCGCGAGGTGCGCCACCGCATCGAGCACTTCGCGATCGCCACCGACGAGCAGGTGCGCCGCTGCGCGGCCCTCGGGGTCGTGCCCGTCCCGCAGGGGGTGTTCATCTCCGACTTCGGCGACGGCATCCTCGAGGCGATCGGCCCCGAGCGCTCGGCGGGCACGTACCGGATGCGGTCGCTGCTCGACGCCGGGATGGTCGTGCCCGGCTCCACCGACTCCCCCGTGTCGGACGCCAACCCCCTCGTCTCGATCCACGACCTCGTCAACCGGGTCACCCGCTCCGGGCGGGACTTCGCGCCCGCCGAACGCGTGAGCGTCACCGAGGCGCTCAACGCCTACACCCACGGGTCGGCGTTCGCGGTCGGCCGGGAGGCCGAGGTCGGCCGGCTCACGCCCGACCGGTTGGCGGACTTCGCCGTGCTCGACGACGACGTCCTCGCGATCGACCCGAGCGGGATCAGGGACCTGCACGTCACCGCGACGGTGATCGGTGGCGAGGTCGTCTTCGAGCGCTAGCGACGCCCGCGTCGGCACGCGCACCCCACCCCGATTACCATGATCGTCCTCCGATCGGGGGGGTCCGTGAAGCGCGTCGGGCGCAGCATCGCGTGGGTGCTGCTGGTCGCCGTCGTCCCGGCGGGGATGTTCGTCGTGATGACCGCGCTGGTCGCGTTCAACGTCTACGCGTTCGTCGTGTCCCCGGTGACCGCCGTCAAGATCGCGATCGGGGTCGTGCCGACCGTGCTGGTGCTCGGCCGCGGGCTGTGGCTCCTGGTCTCTCGGATCGACAGCCCGGTGAACGGCGTGCCGGTCCACGAGCACGAACAGCCGCAGCTGTGGGCGTTGGTCCGCAGGCTCGCCGAGGTCGCGGGCACCACGCCGCCCCACGACATCCACCTGGTCGCCGACGCGAACGCCGCCGTCATGGAGGACACGCGGCTGCTCGGGCTGATCTCCACGCGGCGGCGGATGTTCATCGGCGCCCCGCTGGTCACCGAGCTGAGCGCGCCCCAGTTCGCCGCGGTGCTCACCCACGAGCTCGCGCACTACAGCAACCGCGACACCCGCTTCGCCGGCATCGCCTATCGCAGCCGCCGCGCGTTCGTGCACACGCTGACCACGCTGAACAGGGACGACCACCTCCAGCGCGCGCTGCACTTCCTGCTGCGGCGCTGCGGGACGCTCACGCTGAAGGCCACCGCGACGCTGGCCAGGCGGCAGGAGAGCGCGGCGGATGCGGCAGCGGCCGAAGCGGTCGGCTCGGCGGCCACCGCGGGCGCGCTGCGCGAGCTGGCACCGATCGCCTGGTCGTGGAACGAGTTCCGGGACAACCACCTGATCGCGGGCTGCTCCGCCGGATACCTGCCGGCCGACCCGTTCGGCGGGTACCGCAGGTTGCGGGCCTCCCTGCACGACGAGCCGGCCCGGCTGCGCGCCGAGCCACCCGACGACGCCGACCCGTACGACACGCACCCGCCGATGCGCGCGCGGGTCGCGGCCGTGGGCGCGCTGCGCGCCGCCGGCACGGTTCACGTCCCGTCCGGCCCCGCGCTCGGGCTGCTGCGCGACCCGGCGCCGCTGCTCGACGCGGCGTTGCTGGACGAGCTCGTGCCGGCGGCACGCACCATGCGGCGCGTCGACTGGCCGACGTTGATCCGCATCAGCGGACTCGCCTCGATGACGGAGCACACCGACCGGGTGCTGGCCCGAGCAGCGCAGCTGACCGGGCGCCGGCCGTCGCTGCGCACGCTCCTCGACGCGCTCGACGCCGGCATGGTGGCCGACATCGGCGCGGATCCGGCCGCCCCGGACCGGCCGTCGGACAGCCCCCGGGTTCGTGCCGAACGGTCCCGGCTGATCGTCCGCGACGGGCTGCGCGGAGCGGTCGTCGCCACGCTCACCGAGATCGGCGCGGTGCGCTGGCAGGAGGCGTGGCCCTCGGTCGGTGCGATGCAGGCGGACGGGCGGCTGCTGGAGCCGTTGCACGACCTGGTCGAGGCGGCGGTGTCCGACCGGCCGGACACGAGGGGCCTGCGGGCGCTGCTCGACTCGGCGATCCGACAACAGGGAAGGCAGCAACGACGTGGCACTGCTACTGGGGACGAGGACCCGGGTCCTGATGGCCATGCGCAAGGAGGCCAAGCGTCGCGGCCTCTCGGTCAAGGACTACATCGAGGCGGCGTCCGCCGATGAGCTGATCACGTTGATCCACGAGGTTGATCCCACCGTCAACCCGGCCGAGATGGTGCCCGGCCTGCCCGACCTGCCGGCCGTCGACGTCACGCAGTGGGGCCTGCCGCCCAAGCACGCGCTGAGCACCGACCTCAGCAGGCCGGTCCCGGTGATCGCCTCGGTGGTGGCGGCCGCGCGGGCCCGCGACTGGCGGCCCGCGGCCGATCTGCTCCACCGCTGCTACGGCGACTGGGGGATGCGCGCGGCCGTGGTGCACGCGCTCGGTGAGGCCGCGGCGGACGACGCCGGCTGGCTGCAGGGGTGGCGCGCCGCCGTCGGCCCGCACGACCGGCACCTCGCGGTGGTGGACGCCCACGGGCTGCTCTGGCTGGCCTGGAAGCTGCGCGGCAACAAGCAGGGCGAGCTCACCTCCGCCGATCAGCACCACGCGTTCCAGCAGACGATCCTGCGGGCGGAGGCCGCGGCGCAGCGGGCCACGGAGCTGGCACCGGACGACCCGACGCCGTGGTACACGCTGGTGACGCTCGCGCGCGGCCTGGGCTACGACGGCGGCACGTTCTCCGCGGTCTGGCGGGCGCTGCAGGCCCGCGACCCGCTGCACCGCGCCGGGCACGAGTTCGCGTTGATGTACCTGTCCCCGGAGGGGCAGGGCCCCTACGACGACCTGTTCGCATTCGCCGAGCGGGCCGCCGCCGCGTCCCCGTCGCTCGCGTTCCTCGTGATCGCGGCCGCATACGACTACGAGGATCACCACGAGAAGATCTGGAAGGAGGCCAGGATCCACCGCGCGCTCGACGCGCTGCTCGCGCACCTGGCGAGCCCTGCCGGCAGCCGCAGCGTCCACGCGGCCGCCGACCGGCGGTGGGCGGCGTACGGGCTCGTGAGCGCCGGCCGGGCCGCCGAGGCCGTGCCGCTGTTCGGTCAGCTGGGCACCGACGCGTCCGGCCGGCCGTGGGAGGACTTCGGCGACAACGCCGTCGACGCCTTCGAGAGCTTCCGCCGGCGCGCCTGCGCGGACTCGCGCACCGCCTGACCCGCGCCACCGCACGTCGCACCGGCCGGATGGCCGCGGGACGAGCCGACGAACCAGACATGCCGTAAAAATGGGATGGATCTTTCGGATGTCCGGTCACGGGCGTTCGCGGCATGCCGAGGCACGACATCGGCCGGCGACAGAAGGTGGGACGCGACGTGCGGGTTCTGGTTCTCGGCGGAGACGGCTATCTCGGGTGGCCCACGGCGCTGCACCTGTCCGAGGCCGGCAACGACGTCGCCGTCGTCGACAACTTCCTGCGCCGCCGCTACGACGAGGAGCTCGGGGTCTGCAGCCTCGTGCCGATCGAGTCGCTCGAGGTGCGCACCAGGACGTGGCACGCGCTCACGGGCAGGCGGATCGAGACGTTCGTCGGCGACCTGTGCGACGGGGACTTCGTCACCGAGACCACGCGCGCCTTCCGGCCCGACGCGATCGTCCACTTCGCCGAGCAGCGGTCCGCGCCGTACTCGATGATCGACCGCGAGCACGCGGTCCACACGCAGCACAACAACGTGGTGGGCACGCTGAACGTGCTCTACGCGATCGCCGAGGTCGACCCGGCCATCCACCTGGTGAAGCTGGGCACGATGGGCGAGTACGGCACCCCGAACCTCGACATCGAGGAGGGGTGGCTGGACGTGGAGCACAAGGGCCGCACCGACCGCGTGCTGTTCCCCAAGCGCCCGGGCAGCTTCTACCACCTGAGCAAGGTGCACGACAGCCACAACATCGAGTTCGCCTGCCGGGTGTGGGGGCTGCGCGCCACCGACCTCAACCAGGGCGTCGTCTACGGCCAGCAGACCGAGCTCACCGAACGCGATCCCGCGCTCGCCACGCGCTTCGACTACGACGCCGTCTTCGGCACGGTCCTCAACCGCTTCGTCATCCAGGCGGTGCTGGGCGAGCCGCTCACGGTCTACGGCTCCGGTGGGCAAACACGCGGGATCATCGACATCCGCGACACCGTGGAGTGCATCCGGCTGGCGGTCACGCACCCGGCGCAGCCCGGCGAGTTCCGGGTGTTCAACCAGCTCACCGAGCAGATGTCGGTGCACGAGATGGCCAAGGCGGTGGCCACGGCCTTCCCCGGCGCGGCCGAGGTGGAGAACGTCGAGAACCCGCGCGTCGAGGCCGACTCGCACCACTACAACGTGGTGTTCACCGGCCTGCGGTCGCTCGGCCTGCAGCCCCACCTGCTGTCGGACACGCTGATCACCTCGCTGTTCCCGGTGGTCGAGCGACACCGCGACCGTGTCGACCGCGCCATGCTCGCCCCCACCGTGCGCTGGAGGAGCACCGCGAACGCGCTGCGGTGAGGCCCACGCGCGTCAGCGGAAACGGTCGGTGCGCCCCTTCCACCCCGACGTCCGCCGGACGACGCGCACCGCGCCGTCGATCAGCACACCGCCGAACAGCGCGCTCGCCACGGGGGCGAGCGGCGCGCCCCAGGACCCGGCCCGCATCAGGCGCGCGGCCCGGCGGTGGGCGATCGCCTGCAGCGCCCACCCGGCGAGCCCGGCGAGGCGCACGTGGCGCCGGCCGAGGAGCGCGGCGGCAGGCGGCGCGAGCGACAGGGCGATCTGGCCGAGCCCGCCCCCGAGCAGGACCGGCACCGAACCGCGGGTCCCGGCGACGAAGCTCTTGCGGAACGACGTCCAGCCCTGGGTCCACGGGTCCATCCCGCTGGTGGTGACGTGCGCGAGCCCGTCGACCAGCCGGGTGACCCCGCCGCGGTCGCGCACCGCGGTGGCGAGCGCGATGTCCTCGTTGCGCAGGTTCCGCAGCGCCGCCCAGCCACCCACCACCTCGTACGCGCCCGCGTGGACGAGGATGCAGTGCCCGATCGCGAAGGCCTTGCGCCCGCGGCCCTGCGGGTCGGCGTTCTCCCCGATCATCTGGATGCTCGGCGGCACGAGCACCGGCCAGGTCAGCGACCGGCCCGCGGGTGGGCCGGCCGGGCTCGACACCAGGTCGGCCCTCGCATCGCGGGCGGTGGTGAGCAGCCTGCCCAGGGCCTGCGGGCCCAGGACGACGTCGGCGTCGACGAACAGCAGCCACGCCGATCCGGGGAAATCGCCCGCCGCCACGACGCCGGCATGCATCGCGTGCACCTTGCCCTTCCAACCGGGAGGCGGACCGCTGGTGCGCACCACCGAGACCCGCGCGTCCTCGGCCGCGTGCCGGCGGGCGATCTCGCCGGTGGCGTCGGCCGACGCGTCGTCGACGACGACGATCCGCAGGTTCGCGTGGATCTGGGCACGCAGCCCCCGCACGCACGCGTCGATCACGGCTTCCTCGTCCCGGGCGGGCACGACCGCCACGACCGGCACGTCGGTCCCGCCCGGGTCGGCGACCGGGCTCAGCGCCAGCACCCGGCGGACGCGGTCCACGCTCCGCACGCTGCGGTACGCGGAGGCCGCAACCCCGGCAAGGAGCAAAGTGGTACGAATCGCCCGCACCGGGCGACCCTAAACCGTGATCACACCCGCGGCGGCTGCGGCACGCGGCGGGCCCGGCGACCCAGGACGGTGTCCACGGCGAGGAAGCCGAGCAGACTGATCCCGAACAGCGGCGCGAACCAGCCCACCACCAGCGCCGCCGCCACCGCGGCGAACACCACCGGCTGCCCCGCCGCGCGCAACCGGCCCCGCGGCACCGCTCGGCCACCGGTGGGCCGGCGCTGCCACCACATCCGGTAGCCGAGCACGATCAACACGATCATGCCCACCCCGAACGCCACCAGCACCAGCTGGTTCACCCACCCGAACAACACGCCCATGTGGGCGTCGATCCCCCACCGCGTCAGCTTCGCCATCAGCGGGTAATCGGCGAACCGCACCTCGCCCACCACCGCACCCGACGCGGCGTCCACCGCCACCGCATCCACCTGGGTCGGCCACTCCCGCCCGACCTCGGTCACCGTCCACGCCGCACCGACCTGCGCCGGCAGCGCCACCTCCACCCGGCCGTCGTCGATCCCGGCCGCCCGCGCCGCTCCCAGCACGCTGTCGAACAGCGAAGGGTCCACGATCCCGGACCCACCACCAGCGGCGGCGGC
The DNA here is from genome assembly GCF_042657305.1 of Pseudonocardia zijingensis. Classification (NCBI taxonomy): domain Bacteria; kingdom Bacillati; phylum Actinomycetota; class Actinomycetes; order Pseudonocardiales; family Pseudonocardiaceae; genus Pseudonocardia; species Pseudonocardia zijingensis. Next base: position 98,946 of record NZ_JBHSKO010000002.1, read on the forward strand.
GGCGCGGTGGGCGGCGTGTTCTCCACCCACCGCCGTCTGCAACACCGGGTTCTGCCAACCGAACGAGGCACGCAGCGCAGCGACGTTCTCCCCCGCGTACGTCGACCACGTCAAGCCGGTCGCGGACAGGAACAATGCGCCCAGCAGCAACCACGTCCCCAGCGCACCGTGCGGCCCCACGAGCCGCCGCCGACCCGGCACACCCCGCTCGGGACGCACCAGATCCACCACCCCGGCCCGGCCCGCGGCCCGGCGGGCCCGCCACCGCGCCACCCACAACGCCACGCCACCCAGCGCCACCACCCACAACCACGACGCCGCCAACTCGCTGTAGAGCCGGCCCGGCTCCCCCAGCATCAGATTGCGGTGCAACTGGTCGATCGTCGTCCGCAACGGCAGCACCCCGCTCGTGCCGTAGGTGACCAGCGCCCCCTTCGGTTCACCGGTGCCCGGATCGACGAACACCGTCCATCGCTCCGAATCACCCAGAGCGGGGTCGTCGAACAACACCCGGGTGGTGGCGCCGGGTTCGGGCGCGGGCCGCACCGCCACCAATTCGCCGCCGGGACCGCCCGCCACCGCGGCCCGCACCTGATCGGCCAACGGCAATTGCTGCGTGCTCGGCTCCACCCGCAGCTGCTCGGAGTACAGCCAGTCCTCCAGCTGCGGGGTCAGCACGTAGAGGACGCCGGTGGCCACCGCCACCAGCAGGAACGGGCCCACCAACAAGCCCGCGTAGAAATGCAGGCGCAGCACCAGGCCACGCCACCCGGAGGCGGCGCCGGCGGATGGCTCGGACGCGGGGCGGGCCGTGGGCTCGGCGTCGGTCGACATTGGCGATTCCTACCGGCGCCCCGGTAACGACCAGGAACGGCCACGTGAGGTCTCCGTAACGGCGATCTCCGCGGGCGCCGAAGCGATCCGTGAGAATGTCGTCACACGGAATTCACGGCGTTTCGCCGCATTCCCTCGTTGTACCCGTCCGCCGCGGGAGCGTCAGGCGGGCGGCCAGCTCCGCAGTGCGGCCTCGGCCACCCGGTGCAGCTCGTCGCGGCCCGCGCCGCCCGCCGCCTGCACGGCGATCCCGGCCCCCACGGTCATGAGGTAGCGGGCGAGCAGCTCCGGGTCGGACGTGGCCGGCAGGTCGCCCTCGTCGCGTGCGCGCCGGAACCTCTCCTGGAGCAGGGCGCAGCCCTCGTCGCGCGAGCCGATCAGGAAGTCGCGGACAGGCCGGTCCTCGGGTGCCGTGGCCAGCGCCCCCTGGACCGCGAGGCACCCGGACGGCCGGCCCGGCGTGGTGGTGGCCTCGACCGCCCCACGCAGGAATGCCGATGCCACGTCCCGGGCGGTGGGCTCGTTCACGGCCTGCGTCGTGTACGCGGCCGGCCCGGCGAAGTAGCGCTGCACCGCCTTGCGGAACAGCTCCTCCTTGTTGCCGAAGGCCGCGTACATGCTCGTGCGGGTGATGCCCATGGCCGCGGTGAGGTCGGTGAGGCTGGCACCTTCGTAGCCCTGCTCCCAGAACACCACCATCGCGCGTTCCAGGGCCTCGTCGACGTCGAACTCCCGCGGCCGCCCGATCGTCGCCCTCCGGGTGCCCGCCACGTCGTCGAGTTTAGTCACCCGCGCCGGGCGTTCGTGGCGTCCCGGATCGCGGCGGCGCACGCGCCGATCACGGCGTGCGCGAACCCGCGGGGATCCTCGTGCGCCGCCGGGCGTTCCGGCACCAGTACGTGCACCGCGCCCGCCTCGAGCAGGTCGAACGCGCTCACCTTCTGCCGCTCCGCCATGAGCGGCGCGTGGGCGGTGTCGTGGTGGACGATCGCGCTGGCACCCTCCGGCGGCAGCGGGGACAGCCACGCGTGTTCGGCGGCGATCACCCGGTCGGCCGGCAGCAGGGCGAGCGCGGCTCCCCCGCTGCCCTGCCCGAGCAGCACCGAGACCGAGGGCACCGACAGGTTCGACATGTCGGCGAGGCAGCGCGCGATCTCCCCGGCGAGCGCGCCCTCCTCCGCGCTCGGGGAGAGGTCCGCACCGGGCGTGTCGATCACGGCGACGAGCGGGAGGCGCAGCTCCTCGGCCAGCCGCATCCCCCGGCGCGCCTCGCGCAGCGCGCTGGGCCCCAGCGGCCGGTCGGACGTCTGGAGGCGGCGGTCCTGCCCCACCAGCACGCACGGCAGCCCGTCGAACGAGGTGAGCGCGAGCAGCAGCCCGGCATCGCGCTGGCCGTCGCCCGTACCGCTGAGCGGGATCACGTCGTCGGCCCCGAGCCGCAGCAGGTCGCGCACGCCGGGGCGGTCCGGGCGGCGGGTGAGCAGCACGGATTCCCAGGTCGACGTCGTGCGCGGCGGTGGGGGCGCAGCGGGCGGCGCCGCCGCACCGGAGGCCGGGTGGGGCGTGAGGAGCCGCAGCACGCGCCGCGCGACGCCGGCCAGCCCGTCGGGCGCCACGACGGCGTCGATCACGCCCTTCGCCACGAGGTTCTCGGCCACCTGGACGCCGCTCGGGAACGGCGTGCCCGTGACGGCCTCGACGACGCGCGGGCCGAGGAACCCGATGAGCGCGCCCGGCTCGGCCACCGTGACGTGCCCCAGCGACCCCCACGACGCGAAGACCCCGCCCGTGGTCGGGTTGCGCAGGTAGACGAGGTAGGGCAGCCCCGCGGCCTTGTGGGCCACGATGGCCTTCGAGATCGCGATCATCTCGAGGAACGCGGGCGTGCCCTCCTGCATCCGGGTGCCGCCGGAGCACGTGGCCACGAGCAGCGGGAGGCGGTCGCGCGTGGCCCGCTGCACCGCCGTGACGATGCGCCGGGCGGTGGCGCGGCCGATCGAGCCGCCGAGGAACGCGAACTCGCCCGCGATCACCGCGACGGCCGTGCCGTCGATCGCGCCCGCGCCGGTGATCACGGCCTCGTCGACGCCGGACCGTTCCCGCGCCGCCTCGAGCTGCGCCACGTACCCGGGATCGAGACCCGTGAAATCCACCGGCTCGTCCCAGCTCGTGAACGAGTCGCCGAGGACGAGGTCGATCAGGTCGCGGGCGCGCAGGTCGGTGCGGATCATCGTGGCTCCGCCCCCATGAGCCAGGCGCGCACCGACGCGCCGTTGCCGTCGAGCGTGGGCGGCGGCGTGTGCGCCCTCCTCGTGACTTCCCGGCCACCTGGGTCGAAGAACCGCAGGGGCGGCCCCGCGAGCTGCACGCGTCCCAGTGTGGCGTGCTCGACGTCGATCAGCAGGCCCTGGCTGCGGGTCTGCTCCCACGCGTACACCTCCTCGATCGTCCGCACCCGGCCCGCGGGCACCCCGGCCTCGGCGAGCCGCACGAGCAGGTCGTCGGCGTTCCAGTCCGCGAAGACGTCCTCGACGACGTCCACGAGCTTCTCGCGGTGGGCCACCCGCTCGGGGTTCGTGGCGAAGCCCGCCATGTCGGGGTCGACGTCGAACGCCGCGCAGAACCGCTGCCAGAGGCCCTCGCTCCCCACGGCGATCTGCACGGAGCCGTCGGCGCAGCGGAACAGCCCGTAGGGCGCGATGGAGGCGTGGTGGTTGCCCTGCCCCCGCCCGACCTCGCCGACGACGGTCCACCTGGTGGACTGGAAGCCGTGCACGCCCACCGTCGCGGCGAGCAACGACGTGCGCACCACCGTGCCCGCGCCGGTGCGGCCGCGCTCGATCAGCGCGGCGAGCACCCCGTAGGCCCCGTACATCCCGGCCAGCAGGTCGGCGATCGGGGTGCCGACCTTCTGCGGGTCGTCCGGGCCCGAACCGGTCAGCGACATCAGACCGGCCTCGCCCTGCGCGATCTGGTCGTACCCGGCCCGGCCGCCCTCCGGGCCGTCGTGCCCGAACCCGGTGATAGACAGGATGACGAGGCCGGGGTTCTCCTCGTGCAGCACGTCGAACCCGAGCCCGAGCCGGTCCAGCACGCCGGTGCGGAAGTTCTCCACCAGGACGTCGGCCCGCCGCACCAGCTCCAGCAGCAGCGCCCGGTCGGCGGGCGCCTTGAGGTCGAGCGCCACGGACTCCTTGTTGCGGTTGGCGGACAGGAAGTACGTCGACTCGTCCCCGACGAACGGCGGGCCCCAACCGCGGGTGTCGTCCCCCGCTCCCGGCGCCTCGATCTTGATCACCCGGGCCCCGAGGTCGCCGAGCATCATGGTGGCGTGGGGACCGGCGAGGGCCCGGGACAGGTCGACCACGAGGGTGCCCGAGAGCGGGCCACACGCGGCATCGGACATCGGTCCTCCTCTCAGAACACGCCGCTGACCACGAAGGCGGCCCAGACGAGCAGCGGCCCGGCGACGGTGACGATCACGCTGTAGCCGAGGATCTGCCGGTAGAAGCGGTCCTCGGGGACGGTGTCGGGGCGGTTGGCGACCATCAGCGCACCGTTGGTCGAGAACGGGCTGACGTCGACGATGGTCGAGGACACCGCGAGGGCTGCCACCACCGCGACGGCGCTCACGCCGCCGGAGGCCACCAGCGGGATGGCGATCGGGATGATGATCGGCAGCAGGGCGGTCGACGAGGCGAACGCCGAGGTCACACCGCCGACGTAGCAGAGCACGAGCGCGCCGATGAGCACCGTGCCGAGCCCGGCGGCCCAGGTGCCGACGGCCTCCGGGGCGCCCGCGGTGCTGAGGATCGTGGCGAACGTGCTGACGCCGGCCACGAGCAGCACGGTCGACCACGCGATCTGCGTGATGGCGCCCTTCTGCTCCTTCGGGAACAGCGCGGTGAGGATCACGGCCGCGGTGACGGCGGTGAACCCGATGTTCCGCTCGAACACGAGCGCCACGACGGCGACCGCGACGAAGGCGGTGAGCGTGATGAGCTGGTCGGCGCGGACCGTCTGGCGCACGGCCACCGCCGTGGCCGTGCCCCCGCCACCGACACCGCCGCCGCCACCGGACGGCGCGGGCTCGATGTCCGGGCCGTCGTCCTCGATGCGCCGGGCGAGCAGTTCACGACCGCCGAGCGCGACGAACAGCACGACCGCGATCGCGAGGTTGAAGACCAGGCTCGCGAGGAAGATGGCGCCCTCGTCCACCGGCAGCCCGTTGTCACGCATCACCGAGTTGGTGATCACGCCGTAGATGCTGATCGGCGAGAAGCCGCCCGCCTGGGCGCCGTGCACCACGAACATGCCCATCATCAACGGGCTGATCCGGTGCCGGCCGGCGAACCCGAGCGCGATCGGCCCGATGATCGCGCAGGCGGCGGGGCTCGCGGCCCCGATCGCCGTGAGCACGGCCGTCACGGCGAACATCACCCACGGCACCAGCCCCACGCGGCCGCCCACCACGCGTACGGCGCCGCGCACGATCAGGTCGACGGTGCCGTTGTTGCGGGCGATGGCGAACAGGTAGGTCACCCCGACCAGCGTCAGCACCAGGTCGCCGCTGATCCCGCTGATGATCTCCTTCTCGGAGAGGCCCAGCGCGTAGGTGCCCACGATCCACGCGGCGACGAAGCCGAGCGCCCCCATGTTGATCGGCAGCACCGTGCCCACGACGAACAGCGCGACGAGCGCGAGGACGGACAACCACTCTGCGGACATGAGCGTTCCTTGGGTCTCCAGGGGCCCCGCGGGCGAGGCGCGTCGGCGTTGACAGAGAACTCGGAGGTGGTGGCTGAGTGGCCTAGCCAATAGGTCTCCGGGTCAGTTGTCAAGGGTGCGCCGCCGTCGACCTCTGGGGCGGCCACCGCGACGCCGGGCGCACCCGGCCGTGGACGGGGGGACGTCCATCAAGATCTTGCCGATCGTCAAGCGCGTGAAACAGCGTGAAGTCGCGATAAGCTCTCAACCGTGCCCGACGACCCCACCGCGACAGCCTCCGACGCGGAGGTCCTCGGCCGCGTCGCCGCACTCCTGCGCCGCGCCGACCTCGCCCTGCTCGCCGTCAAGGAACCGCCGCTGCGGGAGATCGGCGTCTCCGGCTCGCTCTACGCCGTGCTGATGAACCTGCGGGTCACTCCGGGGCTCACCGGGGCGGAGCTGGCCCGCGTGGTCGGGGTGACACCCCAGGCCATCGGCCCCCTGGTCGCCAAGCTCGTCGACCGCGGCTGGGTGGAACGGCGCGCGCACCCCCGCCACCAGAACGTGCAGGAGCTGCACCTCACCGAGGCCGGCCGCACCGAGACCACCGTCGCCGACCGCATCATGGCCCACCTCGAGGACCACCTGCGCCGCTCGCTCGGCGAGGACGACTACGAGCAGCTGGCCACGCTGCTCGGGCGGGTCATCGAGCACCTGCCGGGCTGGGCACCGCCGCGGCAGGGCTGACACCCTCCGAGCACGCGGCGGGGTGCCGCGCGAGCACCTCGTCGAGCCGCGACCCCACCTCCCGGCAGTTGGCCCGCACGACGTCGAGGAAGGCGGCGAGCACCGGCGAACGATCGGCCGCCCGGAACGACAGCTGCAGGTCGGGCAGGCGCACCTGGGGTGTGACGTCGCAGAACCACACGTCGTCGCGGCGCAGCAGGCGCATCCGGTCCGGCCCCAGCCCCACCCCCACCCCGCAGGCCGCGAGCCCGATGATCGTGTGGATGTCCCGGGCCGAGGCCGCGCGGTCGAGGGGCGAGCTCGCGGATCCGAACAGCGAACGCAGCCACGACGACACCGCGGGCTCCTGGTCCCCCGGGGCCACCACGAGGGTCTCCGTGACGAGCTGGTCGAGACCGACCTCGGCCCGCCCCGCGAACGGGTGCGTGCTCGCCACGACGGCGATCAGGTGGTCGGCCCCGATCGGCGCGGTGACGAGCCCCTCGGCCCCCGCACCGCGCGGGGCCCCGCGCCCCACCGCGACGTCGAGCTCGCCGGCGATCAGCGCGGCCACCCCGTCCGGGCTGCCCATCTCGCGCAGGTCGAGCCGCACGTCTGGCCGGGACCGCTGGAACCGGCCGAGCACCCCGGGCAGCGGCGCGAGAAGCGCCGACCCGATGAACCCCATGCGCAGCCGGCCGGACTCGCCGCGGGCCGCCCTCCCGGCGTCGGTCACGGCGCCGCTCATCTCGGCCAACGCCCGGCGGGCCCGGTCGAGGAAGGCCGTGCCCGCCGCGGTCGGGAACACCCCGCGCGAGGTGCGGTCGAACAGCCGCTCGCCGACCTCCCGCTCGAGTGCCGCGATCTGCGCCGACAGCGGTGGCTGGGCGATGCCGAGCGACGCCGCGGCCCGGCCGAAGTGCTGGTGCTCCGCGAGCGCCAACGCGTACCGGAGATGACGGGCTTCCACGCCCCGACGATACGTCAGAAGTATTGCGGAACGAGTTGTCAGCTATGGACGTGTATGGCGGGCGCTTCCGGGGGTGAGGTGGTGATCGACCCGTTCACCGTCGGAAGGCATCGTCATGACCTCCACCACCCTCGTGTTCGTCCACGGCGCCTGGCACTCGTCGCTGCACTGGAACCTGACGCTGCGCGCGCTGGCGCAGCGCGGCGTGCCCGGCATCGCGATCGACCTGCCCGGCCACGGCGTCGGCGCGCCCGTCCCGAGCGGCTACCTGCAGCCCGGCCAGCCCGGCCTCGGCACCGAGCGGTCCGCGCTCGCCGACGTGACCATGGACGATCTGACCGACGCCCTGGTGGCCCGGCTCGCCGAGATCCGCCCGCGGTTCGAGCGGGTGGTCCTCGTCGGGCACAGCGCGGGCGGCGGCCCGGCGTCGGCCGCCGCGGAACGGGCCCCGGAGCTCGTCGACCACATCGTGTATCTCTCGGCGTTCCTCCCCGCGGGCCGGCCGCGGTTCCTCGACTACGTCGACGCGCCGGAGAACGCGGGCGCCGTCCACGTGCCGCGGGTGGGCGACCCCGCCGCGATCGGCGCCATCCGGATCAACCCGCTGTCGCCCGACCCGGACGAGGTCTCCGCGATCCACCGCTCCTTCCTCGGCGACTGGCCCGCCGACCAGCCGGGCTGGCGCCTGCTCCTGCACCCTGACGAGCCGGCCGCGTCCCTCACCGCGCCGGTGCAGGTCTCGGCGGCCCGTTGGGGGCGCATCCCCCGCACCTACATCCGGCTCACCGACGACCTCGCGCTCCCCGTCGTCACCCAGGACCTGATGATCGCCGAGGCCGACCAGGTGGCGCCGGAGCACAAGACCGAGGTGCACTCGCTGCCCGGCGGGCACTCCCCCTTCCTCACGCGGCCCGGCGAGCTCGCCGCACTGCTGGCCCCGCTCGCGGAGCGGAGGTGAAGCGACTCGCGCTTCCGGTGCTGCTGTCCGGGACGTTCGTCCAGCTGATGAGCGTCACGGTGATGCAGGTCGCGGTGCCGGACATCCGGCACGACCTGGGCGCGGGCCCCGGGGCGGCCCAGCTGGTGCTCGCCGGCTACACCCTCACCTTCGCCTGCTCGCTGATCACCGCGGCCCGGCTGGGCGACCGGTTCGGCTACCGGCGGCTGTTCGTGGCCGGCATGGCGGTGTTCACAGCGGCCGCGGCGGTGGGGGCCGCGGCCCCGGGCCCGGACGTCCTCGTGGCAGCGCGGCTGGTGCAGGGGCTCGGCAGCGGCCTGATGGCCCCGCAGATCCTCTCGCTGATCCAGACCGCCGTGCCCGCCGGCCGCAGGCCCCGCGCCCTGGCCTGGTACGGCGCCACGATGGCGGCCGCGTCGCTGGCGGGCCCGGTGCTCGCCGGCGTGCTGCTGGAGATCGACCCCTTCGGCCTCGGGTGGCGGGCGGCGCTGGCGCTGACCGTGCCGGTCGGGATCGCCGCGCTGGCGCTGTGCCCCGTGCTCCCGGAGCGCGGCGGGCAGGGGTCCGCGACCCGGATCGACCTGCTCGGCGCGGGGCTCAGCCTGTCGGGCCTGTTCCTGCTGGTGCTGCCGCTGACGCTCGGCGCGGACCAGGGCTGGCCCACGTGGGTCTGGGTCAGCCTGGTCGCGGCGGCGGCGCTGCTCGGCGCGTTCACGGTGGCGCAGCGCCGGGTGCGGGATCCGCTCGTGAACCCGGCGGCCCTGGCCCTCCGCACGACGCGTTGGGGGATCGCGGCGGTGCTGCTGTTCAACGCGGGCATCCCGTCGTTCATCCTGCTCCTGTCCCTGCACCTGCAGGGTGCGCTGCACCTCGGTCCGCTGCCGACGGCGCTCGCGATCACGCCCTACGCCGTCGGGGCGCTGCTCGGCAGCGCCGTGGCCGAACGGGTGGCCCGGCGCCTCGGCGCCGCGGCACTGGTGATCTGCGCCGGTGGGCTCGGGGCGAGCGCGGTGCTCACCGCCGTGACGATCGCCGCCCCGGGCCCGGCGCTCGCGTTCGTGCTCGGGCTGGGCGGCCTCGCCTTCGGCGTCTTCACCGCGTCGGCGTTCACCCTGGTGCTGGCGCAGGTCCCGGGCCGGGCCGCGAGCTCCGTGTCCGGGCTGCTGCCCACGGCGCAGCAGCTCGGCGGGACCTTCGGGGTGGCGCTCGCCGGCGTGGCCTACACCGCGCCTGCCGCCGACCCCGGCGCCGCGTTCTGGCACGCGATGACCTACGAGGTGGCGGTCTTCACCCTCGCTGCACTCGCCACCGCGGTCCTGCACCGGCTCAGTGGCGGCGGTCGTAGTCCTGCCGGCACCGGTGGATCTCGTCGGCGTGGGCGACCGTCCACTCGTAGAGGTGACCGAACGGCTCCCGCAGCGACTCACCGAGCGGCATGAGTACTCGACGCCGACCGGCGGGGCCGATCGAGCAGGGCCATCACCATCATCGACCACTTGTCCGCGATCTGGTCGAGGATCGGCCGGCTCGGGCAGTCCGCCCGGTAGACGATGCCGGGCGAGAACTGGGCCGTCGACGCGGGCGCCACCAAGGTCGCCTGATCCTTACGGGCTCACGGGGAACCGGCGGTTGTGCCCGGGGAGGTCCTGCGCCGTGGGAGCCGTGCTGACCACGGCGCTCGGCCGCGCCTCTGTGGTCTTCCCAGCCGGGTTCCGCGGAACCCGCGGGCACCGGCCCATGATCACCAGCCTGGAGCGAAACCCGACACCTGGCGTCGGGAAACGCGCCAACCCGCCGATCAAGACCCAAGAACACCCCGGCTCCGGACCACCGGACAGTCACCCCGCAGCCCACGGGACGTACTCGTCGCCGAGCCCGGAAGGCCGCGACGAGCATCTCGCAGCGCGCCCACCGGATCGGTTGTCTTCCGACCCGGCCCAGCACGCAAGATGGGTTGTTCTCCCGGCCGGGTTCCGCGGAACGCGGCCCATGAAGCGATCTTGCGCTGCCGAGCAACGGACTCCATGATCACGCCGCGGCGTGAGTCGGCAGCTCACCGCCCCACGGCGTCGTCCCCCCCGAGCTCCGGGTGCATGCGGAGGTCGTGGGGTCGCGGGTCCCAGGCGCCCGCGCCACCGGAGGGGCGCACGATGCTCACCGCCGCCGCACCGCCGTCGACGGACACCACCTCGCCGGTCATGTACGCCGCGCCGTCGCCCAGCAGGAACTCGACCACCGAGGCGATCTCGTCGCCCGTGCCGGGGCGGCGCAGCGGGCTGGTGGCCGCACGGCGCGCCATGTCGTCACCGCCGCCGGGGCCCGAGCCGGCGCCCGCGAACAGCGCCGTCGGCACGATGCCGGGCGCCACCGCGTTCACGCGCACGCCGATCGGCCCGCCGAACATCGCCGCGCCCTTCAGCAGGCCGAGCACCCCGTGCTTGGACGCGTGGTAGGCGAGCAGGTCGTCGCTGGCGCGCAGCGAGGCGATCGACGCCGTCAGCACGATCGCGCCACCGCCGCCCTGCACCTCGTACTGCCGGAACGCCGCGCGGATGCCCAGGAACACGCCGCGCAGGTTGATGCCCATCACGCGGTCCCAGTCCTCCACGGACAGCTCGGGCAGCCGCACCAGCGGGCCCGGGATGCCGGCGTTCAGGTGGTGCAGGTCGATGCGGCCGAACTCGGCCACCCCCGCTGCCACCGCGGCATCCACGTCGGCCTCGCTCGCGACGTCACCGGCGTGCGTCACCACCGGGCCGGGCAGTTCGGCCGCGAGCTTGCCCAGCCGGTCGCCGTCGACGTCCGTGAGCACGAGCCGCACGCCGGCGGCGGAGAGCCGCCGCGCCGTGGCCGAGCCCAAGCCACCGGCCGCGCCCGTGATCAGACACACCTTCCCACTGAGGGTCATTCCACTTCCTCTCGGCGACGCACGATTGCCAGGCTGTCAGACAAAACTAGCGCGCACAAGGTCCAGCAGAACGCGGGGAGCAGACTGGTGATCATGAACTTCGTCTTCGTCCCCGGCGCCTGGCACGGCGGCTGGTCCTGGCACCCGGTCGGGCGGCGGGTGCGGGCCGCCGGGCACCGCGCGTTCGCCCTCACGCTGCCCGGCCTCGCGATGGGCGACGATCCCACCGGGTTGCGGCTCGCCGACGCGGTGGACCACGTCGTGCGCGAGGTCGAGCGGCGCGCCCTGCGCGACGTCGTGCTCGTCGGCCACAGCTTCGGGGGCATCCCGATCACCGGCGCCGCCCACCGGCTCGCCGGGCGGCTGGCCCACGTCGTGTTCTTCAGCGCGTTCGTGCCGCGCCGCGGGGAGTCCATGGCCGCCGCTTCGGGACCCGACGCCGAGGCGTGGATCCGCGCGACGGTGGAGGCCGACTCGCAGGGCACCATCGGGCTCGACTACGAAGCGTTCTGCACCATGATCATGCAGGACGGCCCGGATGACGTGCGGCAGCTCGTCTTCGACCAGCTGACGCCCCAGCCCGGCGGCTACATGCTGGACGCGCTGGACGTCGACGGCGTCGACACCCTCGGGGTGCCGATCACCTACCTCCTCGCCGAGCAGGACATCGCACTCGCCGCGCCCGGCGACGAGCTGGCCGCCCGCGTGGGCGTGGAGCCGATCCCGGTGCCCGGCACCCATGAGGCGCTGCTGACCCACCCCGACGAGCTCACGAAGGCGCTGCTGCACGCGCAGGAGCGGTGAGGCTCAGCCCGGGTTCGACCCCGCCAGCTGTTCCGCGAGCTCGCGCAGGGCGGCCGCCCGGATCTTCGAGCCGTTGGTGCCGACGGTGGTCGGCATCTCCGGGATGACGTGCACGGTGTCGGGCACCTTGAAGCGCGCCAGCGTGGCCGCGCACCACTCGCGCAGCGCCGCGGGATCCGGGGTGGCGCCCTCCGTGGGCTCGACGAATGCGATGGCGCGCGTCTCGCCCGCCGCGGTGATCCCGACGACCTTCGTGCGGCCGACGTCCGGGTGTGCGGCCAGGCGGTTCTCGATCTCGGCCGGGTCGACGAGGAAGCCCTTGAGGCGCAGCGCGTCGCCGATGCGGTTGAGGTAGACGAAGGAGCCGTCGGGCCGCGCGGTGCCCAGGTCGCCGGACCGGAACCAGCCGTCGTCGGTGAACGCGGCGGCGCGGATCGCGCCGTCGTGGTCGCCGAGGTAGCCGTCGACGACGTGGTAGCCGCGGAACTGCAGCTCGCCCGGCTCGTCACCGGTGATCGGCTCTCCGGTGAACAGGTCGACCGCGCGCACCTCGATCGCGTCCGAGACGAGTTCGCCGCCGCCGCGCCACCGCTCGGGCCGCGGCAGTGCCGGCTGCCAGAACGACATGAGCGCGAACAGCTCGCTGGAGCCGTACACACCGCACGTCGGGGTGCCGGTCTCGTCCTCGGCCCACGCGGCGACGGCGCCGGAGCTGCCGTAGAAGTCGGCGATCAGCAGCCGACGCCAGGCGGGCAGGTCCACGGGCTGCGCGTGCCACGCCTCCATGAGCCTGCCGCTGATGTCGTCGGCGCAGGCGAGGTGGGTGACGCCGTGGCGGGCCATGTCCCGCAGGGTGCGGGCCGGGTCGAAGCGCGGCTCCAGCAGGGCGGCGCCGCCGGCCGCGATCGCGGCGAGCGCGGGCACGTACCCGAACACCCCTGACAGCGGGAGCACCACGAGGCTGACGGAGTCCTCGTCCCACCCGCCCGCGGCGGCCACGTTCCGGGCGTGCGTGGCGACGCCGCTGCTCAGGTGGGCGGCGAGCTTCGGCCGGCCGGTGGAGCCGGACGTCGTGAACGCCACGGCGAGCGCATCGGGCCCGCCGCGCAGCGCGTCCGCGTCGGGCGGCGGGCCCGCCGGCTCCGGCGGCACCCAGGTGCCTGCGCCGACGTCGTGCCGGGCCGCGGCGTCCGCGGTGACGGGCGGGCGCCCCGGACCGGCGACGACCGCCACCTGCGGCGCGGGGGCGCCGGCCTCGGGGAGGGCGTCGCGCAGCCGCCCGGACAGGTCGATGCCGAGGAAGTCGTCCGCCACCGCGACGACGGTCGGGCGGGCGCGCTCCAGCACGTGCGCGACGTCGCCGACGCCGTAGCGGGTGTTGATCCCGATCACGTGGGCACCGAGCGCGGCGGCGGCGAACTGCCAGACCAGCGCGTCGGACCAGTTGGGCAGCATGACGCCGACGCAGTCGCCGTGCCCGATGCCGCGCTCGCGCAGGGCGTCGCGCAGCGCCACGGTGCGCGCGAGGAACTCGCCGCGGGTGACCCGCACGTCGTCCTCGCCGTCGATCACGAGCACGGCGTCCGGGCGCGTCGCGACGACGTCGGCCAGCAGGTCTGCCAGTGTCACCGGGATCGCCTCGCCAGGTCGGTGAGCCACCCGTGCAGCGTGGCCGCGAAGCCGGGGAGCTCCTCCATCGGGTAGTGGCCGACGCCTTCGAGGAAGGTGCAGCGGGCGTCGGGGATCAGGCCGGCCGCGTGGCGGACGTCCGCCGGGCGGAGCCACAGGTCGTCGGTGCCCGCGACGAGGTGCACGGGGCACCGGACGCCGGGCAGGCCGGACCGGACGTCGTGGGTGACCCACCCGATGAGGTCGCTGGTGGTGACCTCCGGGTCCTCCCGCCGGTGCATGCGCGCGATCAGCTCGGCCCGCTCCGGCGCCACGTTCGCGCCCACGACGGCCAGCGTGCCGTGGTAGGTGCGGTCGGCGCGACTCGGCGCGGCGGCGTCGACCAGCTCGCGCTCCAGGCCGCGGACCGACAGCATCGGGTCGCGGTCGGTGCCGCCGTGCGCGGCCATCGCGACCGCGCCGGCCAGCCGGTCGCCGCGGCGCACGGCCAGCTGCAGGGAGATCGCACCCCCGATCGAGCACCCGACGACGAACGGCCGCTCCATGCCGAGGACGTCGATCAGCTCCTCGCACCAGGCGGCGTAGTCGCCGAGGTCGCGCACCGGCCCGTGCGGGGCGGGCTCGGAGCGGCCGTGCCCCGGCAGGTCGGGCACGACCACGCGGTACCCGAGCGCGGCCAGCTCGGACTGCACGTCGCGCCACTGCACCCCGCTCTGCCCCGCGGTGTGCAGGCACAGCACCGGGGTGCCCGCGCCCTCCTCCAGCACGAACGCCCGGCTGCCCGCCACGCGGACGTCGTGCGCGCGCATCACGCCGCCTCCTTCGCGAGCGCGCGCGCCTCGTCCACCAGCGCCACGAGGGCACTGGTCAGGCGCAGGTACTCGTAGGCGCTGCCGCTCACGGTGAACTCGTCGCGCATGGTCCGCTTCGTGAGGTCGTTGACCGGCCCGGTCAGCAGCCGGACCCAGGTGATGTCGGGGGCGCCGAGGACGAAGGCCGGGCCGTCGGGGGTGCGGGCGCCGCTGTCCAGCACGCGCCCGCGGTAGATCCGGAACTGGACGACGTCCTCGCCGAAGCGCAGGCCGATCGCGCCGTCCCAGGTGCTCGTGGCCGTGGTGAACGCCGGGGAGGCCGAGAGCCGTTCCCCCAGCGCACGCGCCCACGCGGTACCGGGGAACGCCCGGCCGACCCGGCGCGCGTCGTCGCCTTCCGCGTCGCGGGCGGTCACCAGCGCGGCGGTCTCGCCCTCCTGGACGAGCTCGCCCCGCTGGTCGCGCACGAGCACGTGCCGCCCGACCACGCCGTTGACCCGCGCGGACGTCCGCCGGGCGCGGGTGATCGTCATCTCGTAGCGCACCCGGTCGCCGGGGTGCAGCGGCGCGAGGTAACGCCAGCGGGTGTCCAGCGCGGCCTCGACGTGGGCGCCGAGCCCCGTCTCGTAGAGCCACCCGAAGAAGCACGCGATGCCGAGCGGGCCGTGCACGAGCGGCCGCTCCTCGCGGGTGTGCACCGGGTGGTGGTCGCCGCTCAGGTCGGCGAACGCAGCGACGTCGGCCGGAGAGAGCGTGCGCTCCGGGCCGGTGTAGGTGCGTCCGACCTCGAAGTCCTCGAAGTACGGGCCGGAACCCATGCGCCCCCCTTCGACACGAACGAACGTTCTTGTCATTCAACGAAGCACGCCGCCGACACCCCTGTCAAGCGGCTCCGAATGCGGCGGGCAGGTGCCGTAGGCTCGACGGCATGAACACCCGTTCCGCCGCCCTCGTCGCCGACACCGGCCGGCGGAACGAGGCCGTCATCCTCAACGCGGCGCTCGAGGCGTTCGGCCGCAAGGGCTTCAACGGCGCGTCGATGCGCGACGTCGCGAAGCTCGCCGGCACCAGCCTCTCCAACCTCTACAACTACTTCCCCTCGAAGTCGCGGCTGCTCGCGGAGGTGCTGCGGCACGCCAACGAGGAGCTGCAGGCGAGGGTGCGGCGCGCGGTGGCCGACGCGGGCGACGACGCGAGCTCGCGAATGCGCGAGGCCGTGCGCGCCTACGTGGGGTTCGTGGTCGACCACCAGGTCGCGATGCTCGTCTCCACGAACGAGGTGCGATACCTCGACCCGGACGATCGCGCCGCGCTGGTGGCCGAGCGCGACTCCACGCAGGGCACGTTCGAGGAGATCGTCGCGCAGGGCGTGGCGAGCGGGGAGTTCCGCACGCCGTACGCCGCCGACGCCGCCCGCGCGATCCTGTCCGGGATCGGCGCGATCGCCTCCTGGTACCGGCCGGACGGTCGCCTGTCGCGCGGCCAGCTCGCCGAGCAGCAGGCGCGCTACGCGCTCGCGCTGCTGGAAGCCCGCCTCCCCCACTGAATGCACCCCGATCCTTGCCGGGGGAATTCCGCTCGGCTACGTTATGAACGATCGTTCGTACCTACGGCCGCACCGCCGCAGCCCGGAGGTGGAAGAGATGGACCAGCACGCTCCCCCGCAGCGGATGGGCAGGCTCGCTGCCGCCGCCGTGTTCGCCACCACCCTCGAGTGGTTCGACTTCCTCATCTACGCCACCGCCGCCGCGCTCGTCTTCGGCCACCTGTTCTTCCCCTCGGTGAGCCCGGTCGCCGGCACGCTGGCCTCCTTCGCGACGTTCGCGGTCGGGTTCGTGGCCCGCCCGCTCGGCGGGATCATCGCCGGTCACGTGGGCGACCGGTTCGGCCGCAAACCCCCGCTCGTCGGCGCGATGCTGATCATGGGCGTGGCGACGTTCGCGATCGGCGTGCTGCCCGGCTACGACGCGATCGGGTCGTGGGCACCGGCCCTGCTCGTGCTCGCCCGGCTGGTGCAGGGCATCGGCGTCGGGGCGCAGTGGGGCGGAGCGGCGTTGCTGCTCACCGAGCACGCGCCCGTCGAGCGGCGCGGCTTCTACGGCAGCCTCGTGCAGACCGGCGCGATCTTCGGCGCGGTGGCCGGCAACATGTTCTTCCTCCTCCTCAACGCCCTGCTCGGCGAGGAGCAGTTCCTCGCGTGGGGCTGGCGGATCCCGTTCCTGTCCGGGCTCGTGCTCGTGGCGATCGGCGCGTACGTGCAGCTGCGCATCGAGGACACCCCCGTGTTCCGCGAGCTGCGAGAGCGCTCGAGCACGTCCCGCGAGGAGGCCGGGCTGCGCAAGGCGCCGCTCGTGGAGGCCGTGCGCAGCTACTGGCGGGAGATCCTGCAGGCCGCAGGCGCCTTCTTCGTCGTCAACGCCACCTTCTACATCCTGATCAGCGGCATGCTCGGCTACGCGACGACGACCGTCGGGATGTCCCGGTCCACGATCCTGTGGTGCGTGATGGCGGCCGGGCTCACGCAGGTGGTGACCATGCCGCTGTTCGGCATGCTCACCGACCGCATGGGGTCGCGCAAGCGCCTCTACCTCACCGGCACCGTGCTGATGGCCGTGTTCGCGTTCCCGATGTTCTGGCTGGTGGACACCGGGTCGGTGCCACTGGTGTTCCTCGCGCTGCTCGTCGGGTTCACCATCCACGCCACGATGTACGGCCCCCAGGCCACCCTGTACGCCGAGATGTTCCCCGCCGACGTCCGCTACTCGGGGGCGTCGCTGGGCTACCAGTTCGCGTCGGTCTTCGCGGGCGGGCTGGCCCCGTTCATCATGACGGCCCTGCTGGCGGCCACCGGTGCCTCGTGGTCGGTGGCGGCGTACATCATCGGGTGCGCGGCGGTCACGTTCGTCGCGGTGGCGACGATCAAGGAGCGGTTCGGCCGCGACCTCTACGAGACCTCGGATGCCGTCGGGGCGGGCAAGCACTGACCTCCGCGGAGCGTGTCCGCGATCACGTTCGCGTGTTGAGGCGAGCCGTGGTCCGCGCAGCGCGCTAGACTCGCCCGG
Organism: Pseudonocardia zijingensis; assembly: GCF_042657305.1. Classification (NCBI taxonomy): domain Bacteria; kingdom Bacillati; phylum Actinomycetota; class Actinomycetes; order Pseudonocardiales; family Pseudonocardiaceae; genus Pseudonocardia; species Pseudonocardia zijingensis. Next base: position 116,356 of record NZ_JBHSKO010000002.1, read on the forward strand.
AAGAGCCGATCTCGGCGCAATCGCCCGTCCTGTGACGGGTGCTCTGCGGAGGGTCAGCGGCCGTCGCCGCTGGTCGATCACCAATCACACCTTCCCTGCAGGCCCGCGGATCCGCTCGAGTCCGGAGGAGCCGTTCGGCTCTCTCCACGCGACGCCGGAGCGCGCCGGCAGCACGGTGCGCGCGGAACGGCAGCTGTGGCTGCCGTGCTGCGCGCCCAGGAGGAGGAGTCAGTGGCTCGACGAGGCCAGGCCCAGACCAGGGCTCGGCGCACCGTCCCGCGCGACCGGCGGCCCAGCCGCGGCCGCGAGGACGTCAACTCGGTGCTCGCCCGCGGCGTGCGCCAGGTCGAGGCGGCCCTGCGCAACGGCCGGGTCACGCCCGCCACGCGCACGAGGTTCCAGGCCGTCGCCCTGCTGCTGCGCGAGGAGCGCGCCCGCGTCCGGGCGCAGGAGGACATCAGCGAGGGGCGCCGGTCCGAGCAGCTCAAGCGCCTCGACGGGGTCGCCACGATCCTCGCGAAGAGCGCCGTGCGCGACTCCGGGCTGATGGCGCTCCTCGCCGAGGACGCCGTCGTCTCCGACGAGGCCCGGTCGCTCAAGCGGGAGATGCTCCGGGCCGCCGGCATCGAGCCGGTCGTCGAGGAGCCCCCGCCCGCGGCGCCCGCGGCCGCCACCGAGCACCGGTTCGTGCCGCCGTCGGTCGTCTCGCGGCAGCTGGCCAACCCGTTCCTCGCCCCCGACGTCGCCGCCGTGCGCCCGCGCACCCACCGCGCCACGCGGCTCGCCACGTGGGAGCTGATCGGCCCGCTGCTCAGCTCGTTCGAGCGTGCCGGCAGCGGGGCCGCGGCGTGCATGGATCTCCCCGAGCCGACGTCGCGGTTCACGCCGCGCGGCCGGGAACTCATGCCCCACCAGGGCCGGGTCGTGGCGGCGGCCGCGGCCGGGCACCGCACGTTCCTGCTCGCCGACGAACCGGGGCTCGGCAAGACGGCCCAGGCGCTGCTCGCCGCGGAGGCGGCCAACGCCTACCCGCTGCTCGTGGTCGTGCCGAACGTCGTGAAGACGAACTGGGCGCGCGAGGCCGGGATCTGGACCCCCCACCGCGCCACCACCGTCATCCAGGGCAACGGCGAGTCGATCGACGGGTTCGCCGACATCGTGGTGGTCAACTACGAGGTGCTCGACCGGCACGTCGGCTGGCTCGGCGACATCGGCCTGCGCGGCATGGTCGTCGACGAGGCGCACTTCATCAAGAACAAGACCTCCCAGCGCTCGCGCAACGTGCTCTCGCTCTCCGACCGGGTCCGCTCGTTCACCGCGCGCCCGCTGCTGATGGCCCTCACCGGCACGCCGCTGATCAACGACATCGAGGACTTCCGGGCGATCTGGCAGTTCCTCGGCTGGATCGACGAGAAGAAGCCGCTCCCGGAGCTGATGAACGCGCTCGACGAGAACGGCCTGACCCCCGCCGACCCCGGGTTCTACACCGCCGCCCGCCAGACGGTGGTCGACTTCGGCATCGTGCGCCGCCGCAAGGTCGATGTGGCCGCCGACATCCCCGCGCGCCGCATCGCCGACCTCCCCGTCGAGCTCGACGGTCCGGAGGGCCGGTCCATCCGGGCGGCCGAGCGCGAGCTGGCCCGCCGCATGGTGGCGCGCTACGAGCACGCGCTCGCCGCGCGCGACTCCGGTCCGGCCGTCGAGGGCATCGACCACGACCTGGTGCGCCAGGTGGCGCGGTGGGAGCAGAAGGACGCGGCCGAGGCCAAGTCCGGCGACAACGTCTTCACCATGATGCGGCGCATCGGCAAGGCCAAGGCGGGCCTCGCCGCCGACTACGCGGCCCAGCTGGCGCGCAGCGCGGGCAAGGTGGTGTTCTTCGCCAAGCACGTCGACGTGATGGACGCCGCGGAGCAGACGTTCGCCGAGCGCGGCATCCGCTTCTCGTCGATCCGCGGCGACCAGACGTCCACGGTGCGCCAGCGCAACATCGACGCGTTCACGAACGACCCGGACGTCGCCGTGGCGGTCTGCTCGCTCACCGCGGCGGGCGTGGGCATCAACCTGCAGGTGGCGTCCGACCTCGTGCTCGCCGAGCTCTCCTGGACGGCCGCGGAGCAGACGCAGGCGATCGACCGCAGCCACCGCATCGGCCAGTCGCAGCCCGTCACCGCCTGGCGCATCATCGCCGCGCAGACGATCGACGCCCGGATCGCCGAGCTGATCGACAGCAAGGCCGGGCTCGCCGCCCAGGCGCTCGACGGCTCGGACGAGGAGGTCGGGTCCTCGGCCGACGTGCAGCTCGAGGCCCTGGTCACCCTGCTCACCGAGGCGCTCATCGGCGAGCGCGCGGCCTGAGCGCTACGGCAGGTCCGACAGGTCCAGCACGAACCGGTACCGCACGTCGCCCCGCTCGAGGCGCTCGAGGGCCTCGTTGACCTTCCCCGAGGGGAGCACCTCGACGTCGGCGGTGACCCCGTTGCGCGCGCAGAACTCCAGCATGGCGGCGGTGGCGGCGAGGCCGCCGCTGCCGCCGGAGGTGAGCTTCTTGCGGCCCGCGAGCAGGTCGAAGGTCTCCACGGTGACCGGCCCGAGGTATCCGACCTGGGTGAGTGCGCCGTCCATCGCCACCAGCCGCAGGTAGGGGCCGAGGTCGTGCGGCGCGGAGATCGTGTCGATGATGACGTCGAACCGGTCGCGGGCGGCCGCCAACTGCTCGGGGTCCGTGGAGACGACGACGGCGTGGGCGCCGAGCCGGCGGGCGTCGTCGGCCTTGCCCGCCGTGCGGCTGATCACGGAGGTCTCGGCGCCGAGCGCCACGGCGAACTTGACCGCGAGGTGGCCGAGGCCGCCCAGCCCCGCCACCGCGACGCGCATGCCGGGCCCCACGCCGAGGGCGCGCAGCGGCTCCCAGACGGTGATGCCCGCGCAGAGCAGGGGTGCCGCGGCGGCCGGGTCGAGCCCGGCCGGTAGCGCGTGGGCGAACCGCTCGCGCACGACGTACTCGCGGGAGTAGCCACCGAGGGTGGTCGATCCGTCGTGGCGGTCGGTGCCGCCGTAGGTCAGCGTGGGGTACTCGTGGCAGAAGTTCTCCTGCCCGGCGCGGCACATGGCGCATACCCCGCACGAGTCCACGATGTTGCCGACGGCGACCGGGTCGCCCACGCGGAAGGCGGTGACGTCCGGCCCGACCTCGGTGACGACCCCGGTGAACTCGTGGCCCGGCACGACCGGGTCCGCGCCGGCGGCCCTGGCCTTCACGGCGTGCAGATCGGTGTGGCAGACCCCGCAGTGGTCGACCCGCACCGCGATGTCCTCGGGGCGCAGGTCGCGCCGCTCGAGGGGCACCTGCCGCAGCGCCGTGCCCGTGCCGTCGGCGCGCCATCCGGCCGTGGTCCTCATCGGTACTCCTTCAAACAGACTGTTCTGTCTGTTCGACCGTAGCACGCGCGGCAGACCAACCATTCTGTTCACTACGCTGCACCCATGCCCGAGCAGCCCGTGACCGCCCGTGGCGCCGCGACCCGCGAGCGGATCGTCGAGGTGGCCACCCGGGAGTTCGCCGAGCACGGCATCGCCGGAGCCCGCATCGAACGCATCGTGGCCGCGGCCCGCACCAACAAGGCCCAGCTCTACGGGTACTTCGGCAGCAAGGAAGGGCTCTTCGACGCGATCTTCAACTGCTCGCTCGACCGGATCGTGAACGTCGTGCCGATCGACGCGGGCGACCTCCCGGGCTGGGCTGTGCGCCTCTACGACGAGTACCTGCGCCGGCCCGACCTGATCCGGCTCGCCACCTGGGCGCGCCTGGAGCGGCGTCCCACCGGCCCCCTCGTCGAGGACGGCGGGCAGCGCACCGACCCCAAGCTCCACGCCATCGCCGAGGCGCAGGCCGCAGGCCTCGTGCGGCCCGGTGATCCGTTCGACGTGATGGCCATGGTGATCGCGATGTCGATGGCGTGGTCGCCGGTCAGCAACGTCTACGCCGCCACGGCCGAGGAGCCGCCGGAGCTGCACCAGCGGCGCCGCGACCTGCTCCGCGAGTGCGTCCGGCGCGCCGTGACCACCGGCTGAGACCCTCACCCACCCCTCCCGCACCGCCGTTGACACACCCCTCGGACCGGCCGTACTGTTCTGTGCCGAAGACTTTTCGTATAACGAAAGGACGCCGATGGGCGGGAAGCTCAGGGTGGCCGTCGTGGGCGGTGGGATCGGCGGGCTCGCAACAGGACTCGCCCTGCACCAGCGCGGGATCGACGTCACCGTCCACGAACAGGCAACAGCGCTCGGGGAGGTCGGGGCAGGCGTGCAGGTGACGCCGAACAGCCTGCGGCTCCTCGACCGCTTCGGGCTCGGTGACGCGCTGCGGCAGCTCGGCGTGGTGCTCGACCCGCGGCACTCGATGTACTACCGGATGGACGGCACGCCGATCGCCCCCGTGCTCACCACCGATTCGACCGGCCGCAACCCCATCTACGGGATGCACCGGGCCGACCTGGTGGACGTGCTCGCGGGCGCGATCCCGGCCGGGGTGGTCCGCACCGGCCACCGGTGCACCGGGCTGCGCCAGTCGGAGGACGCGGTCGAGCTCGAGTTCGGGAGCGGCGCACCGGTCACGGCCGACGTGGTCGTCGCCGCCGACGGCATCCACTCGTCGCTCCAGCGGCACGTGGTGGAGCCGGCCCTCCCGGTGAACTCGGGTTCCGTCGCCTACCGGGGGCTCCTGCCCGCCGACGTGGTGCCGTCGTGGCCCACCGACCGGTTCGAGCTCTGGATGGGAGCGGGCAAGCACCTGCTGGTCTTCCCCGTGCGCGCCGGCACGCTGATCAACTACGTGGCGTTCGTCCCGAGCGGCGAGCGGGCCGAGGAGTCGTGGTCGGCGCCGGGCGACCCGGCCGTCCTCGCGCAGGCGTTCCGCGGTTGGGACCCCCGCATCCAGGAGCTGCTGGCGGCGGTCCGCAGCACGTTCTGGTGGGGCCTGTACGACCGGGAACCGCTGCGCCGGTGGACGAACGGCCGGGTGACGCTCCTCGGCGACGCCGCGCACCCGATGCTGCCCCACCTCGGCCAGGGCGCGAACCAGTCCATCGAGGACGCGATCGCCCTGTCCATCGTGCTGGCCGACGCCACGCCGGAGACGGCGCCGGAGCGGCTGCGGGAGTACGAGGCCCTGCGTCACCCCCGCACGTCCGCGGTGCAGGCCGGGGCGCGGGCGAACGGCCTGCGCTACGACTCGCGGTACGAGGACCTCAGCGTCCGGGATGCCGAGCTCGACGGCGTGCGCACCTTCCGCCTCTCGCTCTACGACTACGACGTCGAGCGCGCGGCGCTGGACGCCCGCTCGGCCCTGCAGACCGCGGCCGACTGACCCGGGAGGGACCGATATGACCGACGCAGGACCGATGCTGGTGGTCTGCGCGCACCCCGGCGACTTCGTCTGGCGGGCCGCCGGCGCCATCGCCCTCGCCGTGGCCGAGGACCGGCAGGTGACGATCGTGTGCCTCAGCTACGGCGAGCGCGGCGAGTCCGCCAGCCAGTGGCGGGCGGGCAAGGGCCTCGACGAGATCAAGGCGGTGCGCCGGGACGAGGGGCAGCGCGCGGCCGACGCGCTCGGCGCGAAGATCGAGTTCCTCGACGCGGGCGACTACCCGCTCGTCGAGACCGCCGCGCTGCTCGACGAGCTCGTGCGGATCTACCGGCGGATCGCCCCGTCCGTGGTGCTCACGCACGCGGTCGAGGACCCCTACAACGCCGACCACCCCGTGGCGGCGGCCATCGCCCGCAAGGCGCGCATCCTCGCGCAGGCCCCCGGCGTGGCCCCGGGCACCGGCGACGTGCTCGGGGCGCCCCCGGTGTTCTGCTTCGAGCCGCACCAGCCCGAGATGTGCGGCTTCCGGCCCGACGTCCTGCTCGACATCACGCCCGTGTGGGACCGCAAGCGGGCGGCGATGGAGCAGCTCGCGGCGCAGGGGCACCTCCTGGAGTACTACACCGACCTCGGACGGCGCCGCGGTGTGCAGGCCCGCCGCAACAGCGGCCCCAACCTCGGGCTGCCCGCCGACAGCTACGGCGAGGCGTACCAGCGGGTCTTCCCGCTCGTCACCCGGACACTGGCGTGAGCGCGCACGTGGTGGTGCGGTCCGGTGCGGGACCGGCGGCCGAACCGGTGCGGCAGCTCGAACGCTCCGGCGTGGCGACCGTGCACGAGGCGATGGGCCGCACCGGGCTGCTCGGCACGCAGGTGCGGCCGCGGCAGGTGGGCGCGTCCGTCGCAGGCCGCGCGGTGACGGTGTCCTGCCAGCCCGGCGACAACCTGATGCTGCACGCCGCCGTGGAGCAGTGCCGCGCCGGCGACGTCGTGGTGGTGGCCACGACCTCGCCGTCCACCGACGGGATGTTCGGCGACCTCCTCGCGGTCTCGTTGATGGCGCGCGGGGTGCGCGGGCTCGTCAGCGACGCGGGCGTGCGCGACGTCGCCGCCCTGCGCGCCATGGGCTTCCCGGTCTGGTCGCGGGCCGTGAGCGCCCGGGGCACGGTCAAGGCGACGCCCGGCTCGGTCAACGTCCCGGTCGTCTGCGGGGGTGGGCTCGTGCGTCCCGGTGACGTGGTCGTCGCCGACGACGACGGCGTGGTGGTGGTGCCCCTCGGCCGGGAGGCGGAGGTCGCGCGCAGGGCGCGGGAGCGGGAGGAGGCCGAGGTGGCCAAGCGGGAGGCGCTGCGCTCGGGCGTGCTCGGGCTCGACATGTACGGGCTGCGGCCGCTGCTCGAGCACCTCGGAGTGACCTACGTGGACGCCGATGAGTAGCGGCCTGCCCTGCATGCTGCTGCGGGGCGGCACGTCGAAGGGCGCCTACTTCCTCGCATCCGACCTCCCCGCGGAGCCGACCGAGCGCGACGAGCTGCTCCTGCGGCTGATGGGTTCGCCCGACCCCCGCCAGATCGACGGGATCGGCGGTGGGCACCCGCTCACCAGCAAGGTCGCCGTGGTCTCCCCCTCCCCCGACCCGCGCGCCGACGTCGACTACCTGTTCCTGCAGGTCGCGGTCGACCGGGCCGTCGTGTCCGACCGGCAGAACTGCGGGAACGTCCTCGCGGGCGTCGGCGCGTTCGCCGTCGAGCGCGGGCTCGTGCCCGCCGCGGAGGGCAGCACCCGGGTGCGCGTGCGCATGGTCAACTCCGCGTCCCTCGCGACGCTGACCTTGCACACGCCGGGGCGGACCGTGCGCTACGCGGGCGACGCGACGGTCGCGGGGGTCCCGCGCAGCGCCGCGCCGGTGCTGATCGAGTTCAGCGACACGGCCGGTTCGGCCACCGGCAGCCTCCTGCCGACCGGGCAGCGGCTGGACCGGGTGCAGGGCCTCGAGGTGACCTGCATCGACAACGGCATGCCGGTCGTGGTGCTGCGGGCCGCCGATGTGGGCCGCACCGGCGCCGAGTCGCCCGCCGAGCTCGAGGCCGACCGCGAGCTCGCCGCGCGCCTGCGCGACCTGCGGCTCGAGGCGGGCGAGCGGATGGGGCTCGGAGACGTCACCACCGCGACTGTGCCGAAGATCTGCCTGGTCGCGCCGCCCGCCGCGGGCGGGACCGTGGCCACCCGCACGTTCATCCCCGAGCGCGTGCACGCCTCGATCGGCGTGCTCGGCGCCGTCACCGTCGCCACGGCCGTGGCGCTGCCCGGCACCGTCACCGCGGGTGTCGCGGGTGACCCGGGCCCGGAGGGGCGTGTCCGCGTCGAGCACCCGAGCGGCGTCACCGACACCGTCGTGCGCGTGGACGACGCAGGACACCCGACGAGCTCAGGGCTCGTCAGCACCGCACGCAAGCTGTTCGACGGAATCGTGTTCCCGTACGAGGAGGACCACCGATGACGCACACCGGGAGCCAGGGCTTCGTGGAGCGCAGCAGGGACATCGCGCACGTCGGCTCCGTGGAGCTGTTCAGCCCGGTGCCGCAGGAGACCGTCGCGTTCTTCCGCGACCTCATGTCGATGAGGGTGGTGCACTCCGCGGGCGGGTCCACCTACCTGCACGCGTGGGACGACTACGAGCAGTGGACGATCAAGGTGACGGGCGGCGCGCAGGCCGGCGTCGGGCGCACGTACCTGCGGGCCGCGAGCCCGGCCGCGCTGGAACGCCGGGTGGCCGCGATGCAGGACCGCGGGGTGTCCGGGCGCTGGGTGCAGGACGAGTGGGCGCTGGGCCGCGTGTGGGTGGGCACCGACCCCGACGGCCACGAGCTCGGCCTGTACTTCGACACGGAGTGGTACACCCCCGGCGACGACGACCGGCCGTCGCTGAAGAACCAGGCCTCCCGGCTGCCGCTCGGCGGCACGCGCGTGCGCCGCCTCGACCACGTCAACTACCTCGCGGCCGACATCCCCGGGGTGTGCGAGTTCCTCGAGGCGGCGATGGGCGGCCGGATGACCGAGCGGATCGTGCTGGACGACGGCACCACCGCCGCGGCCTGGTACACGTTCTCGGACAAGTCCTACGACCTCGTCTACACCGGCGACTGGGTGCCGGGGGCGTCGGGCCGGCTGCACCACGTGGCGTTCGCGACCGACACCCGCGAGGACATCCTGCGTGCCGCCGACCTGTTCCTCGACAGCGGCGTGCACATCGAGACGGGCCCCCACAAGCACGCCATCCAGCAGACCTTCTTCCTCTACGTGTGGGAGCCGGGTGGCAACCGCGTAGAGCTGTGCAACGCCGCCGCCCGGCTCGTGCTCGCCCCCGACTGGGAGCCGGTCACCTGGACCCAGTCGGAGCGCGCGAAGGGTCAGGCCTGGGGCCTGAAGACGATCGAGTCGTTCCACACGCACGGCACGCCCGTGCTCTGACCTGCTCGGTCAGGAGGCGGTCCGGTAGGCCTCGCGCAGCAGCTGCCGGAACTGCTCGGACACGCCGTCGATCCGGGTCACCACGCCCTCGAGGTCGGCGCCGGACGCGTAGCCGATGGCGCGCCGCTGCTGCTGCGCCGCGGCCACGGTCTGCGGGTTCGTCGCCGCCCGGGTGTAGGCATCCCGCAGGCAGGTGAGCGTCTCGCGGGCGATGCTCGCGGGTGCCACCAGCGGGCGGCCGAGCTCGTTGAGGGTCAGGAGCGCCTCGAGCAGCGCGGCCTGGTCGGGCTGCAGGGCCATCTCCCCCGCGGCAGGCGCATCGGGGGCGATCTCCGTGCGTTCCCGGGTGACGTTGAGGACGGGCACGAGCTCGCCGGACTCGATCGCCCCGCGCCGGTCGTCGACCGGGCCGGTCAGGCCGTTGATGTCGCCCTGCAGGAGCGCGAGCCGCGCCTCGCTCTGGCCGGGGAACCCGGTGACGATCCGCCCGTCCAGGCCGAACGCCTCGATGAGGACCGTCGCGGTGACGTAGTCGGCGCCGCCGGGACCGGTGGAGCCGAAGCGGAAGTCCTCGGCGGCCAGGACGTCGTCCCAGGTGCGGTGGACGCCGTCGGGCGACCGGACGAGGACGGTGTCCTCGGTGGCGACGCGGCCGATGTAGGCGAGGTCGGTGAGCGCGAAGCTCGCACCCTCGGCCTCGCCCAGCACCGACGCCGCGGCACCGGTGCCGTTCATGATCGCGATCTGGGTGCCGTCCGCCGGCCCGTTGACCAGCCGGTTGATCGCCAGGAGACCGCCCGCGCCGGGCCGGTTCTCCACGATCACCTGGGCGTTCAGCTCTGCGCCCAGCGGGTCGGCGACGATCCGGGCGGCCGTGTCGAAGCCCCCGCCGGGGCTGAACGGGACGACCAGCGTGATCGTCTCGCCCTCGAGCGCCGCGCAGCCGCCACCGCCCCCCGCGGACTCCGGGCTGCCGATCGTGCACGCCGTCAGGCACGCGAGCGACGCGACGGCGGCGGCGAGCGTCCGGGGGGACGCCGGTGTCCTGGACATGGTCGAACCTCTCGTCGGGGGGTCAGGCGAAGCGGATGAAGCCCTGCGGCACGGGGACGTGGACGAACCAGCGGAACGAGGCGAGCAGCACGAGCACGAGCACGGCCGCGTAGACCGCCGAGAACAGCCAGCTGCGGCGGCCGCAGAACCGCAGGTAGGCGAGCGCGAAGACGCCGCTGGCGGTGAACAGGCCGTAGGCGAGGAGCAGCAGCAGGTAGCCCGCCACCCAGCCCAGGGCCCGCAGCCACTCGCGGGTGCCGGCGGTGGCGAAGACGTACTCGCCGTCGTCCGGAGCGGCGCCCGCGTCGTCGCCTGCCGGTTCGGGCACGGACGCGCGGCGCCGCCACAGCACCGTCACGAGCACGGCGAGCGCGAACAGCACACCCGCCCCGGAGGCCATGCGGGGGAACCGCGCGGCCGCCTCCGGCCAGGAGAAGGTCACGGCGAAGGCGATCGCGCACAGGACGAGGGCGGCGGCGGCGATGGCGACGTCGGGGCCGATCGCCTGCCGGGCCGGGGTGCGGGTCACGTCGGTGGTGGTCACGCGTTGCGCTCCATCTCACGAGGCTCGGCGGGCTCCGCGCGCTGGGCGCGCCTGCGTCCGGCCCGGATGCCGAAGACGATCGAGGCCACCCCGATCAGCGCCAGCACGAGCACGCCGGGACGGGTCACCCACGAGGTGCCGAACAGGGTGGTCGACAGGTTCAGGTACTCCTCGCCCAGCCCGCCGAGCACCACGGCGAGCAGGAACGGCACGCGCGGCCAGCCCCACCGGATGCAGGCCACACCCACCCCGGCGGCGCACAGCATCACGAGGATGTCGCCGTAGCTGTTGGTGGCCGTGAAGGCGCCCACGAGCAGCAGCAACAGCAGCCCGGGCACCAGCACGGGCCCGGGGACCCTGGTCAGCAACGTCAGCGGGCGCGCGAGCGCGACGGCCAGCGCGACCGCGATGATGTTGGAGACGATCATGATCCACACCATCGAGAACGTCACGTGCAGGTTCTCGTCGAGCATCTCCTGGCCCGGGTTGAGCCCGAGGATCATGAAGCCGCCCAGGAGCACCGCGGACGACGCCCCGCTGGGGATGCCGAACGCGATCGTCGGGATGAGGGATCCGGCGTCGCGGGCGTTGTTGGTGGCCCCGGCCGCGACCACCCCGTCGATCGCGCCCTTGCCGAACAACTCCGGGTTCTTCGACGCCTGCCGGGCCTGCCCGTAGGCGATCCACTGCGTGACGGTGCCGCCGACGCCGGGCAGGCTGCCCACGCCCACCCCGATCGCGGCCGACCGGACGACCACGCTCCAGTGCCGGAAGGCGTCGCGGACGCCGGCCAGAGTCCCGGTGAGCCGCGCGGGGCCGGCCGGAGCCGAGGCGATGCTCTTCTTGCTCAGCATGATCTGCAGGACCTCGGCGCCGCCGAAGAGCCCCACGACGAGCGGCACGATGTTCACGCCGTCCCACAGGTAGAGCTGATCGCCCGTGTAGCGCGGGATGCCCAGCTGCGGGTCGATGCCGATCGTGGCGACCAGCAGCCCGAGGGACACCATCACGAAGCCCTTGAGCATCGCGCCGCTGGACAACGTGATCACGAACGTCAGGCCGACGACGGTGAGCATGAAGAACTCGGGTGGCCCGAACGCCAGCACGACGGGCCGGATGATGCTGATCGTCAGCGCCAGTACGACGGCACCGACGATCGCCCCGATCGCCGAACTGGACAACACCGCGCCGAGCGCGCGCCCGCCCTGCCCCTTCCGGGTGAGCGGGTAGCCGTCGAGCACCGCGGCGGCGGACGTCGCCTCGCCGGGCACACCGAACAGGACCGAGGTGATGTCGCCCGCGGTCGAGGTCACCACCCACATGCCCAGCAGGAACGCGAAGCCTTCGACCGGGCTCATCCCGAACGTGAACGGCAGCATCAGCGCCAGGGCCACGGGACCGCCGAGGCCGGGGAGGATCCCGACGACGAACCCGATCGCGATCCCCAGCAGCATCACCGCGAACGTTCGCAGGTCCAGGATCCCGGCGAGGCCGGCGACGATCGCCTCGAGCATGGCCACCTCACGGAGTCGACTGCGCTGTCGCGAGTTTTCGCTAAGCGAATAGTTTTCAGTCCGCTCAGCGAACCACGGCCCCCGCACGGGAGTCAAGGGGGCGCGAACGCCCCCGCGCAGGTCGAACCGGGGTCGCGCCCCGCTCAGGCGCCGGCGGCCGCGACCCGGTCCAGCCACTCCCGCAGAAGCCCGCGCTCGGCATCGGTGAGCGGCGCCAGGTCGTCCAGCTGCGCCCGCAGGGTCACCGCCGCGGGGACGGATCCCGCACCGTCGCCTGCCGGCCCGTCAGTGGTGATGGCGGCGATCACGGACTCCCGGGCGAACCCGGACAGCCCGGGATCCCGCTGCTCGGGCGGCATCCCGATCAGCGTGAGCGTGACGCCACGGCCCGTGGAGTGCACCAGGTTCGCAGCCCGCTCCTCCCCCACGCGCAGCCGCCCCGCCTCGGCGACGCGCCGGATCATCCCCGCGAGCACGGCGGCGGACCGGCGCTGGGCAGGCGACTCGGCACCCGGCCGCACCTCCCCGAAGACCAGGGCGTACAGGGCGGGATGCTCCAGCCCGAAGCCCACGTGCAGGTCCCACCCGCGCCGCAGGTCGTCCACCGGGTCCGGATCGCGCTCGCGGGTGGTCTTGCTGTGCAGGTACTCGGCGATCCCGTGGCTCGCGACGGCGTCGAGCAGGCCCTGCTTGTCGCCGAACAGGCGGTAGATCGTGGGGGCCTGCACGCCCGCTGCCGCGCTCACCGCCCGCGTGGACACCGCCTCGCGCCCGCCCTTGGCCAGCAGCTCGACAGCGGCTTCGACGATGCGCTCACGGGTCGACCTCGCGTCCATGCTTCCAACGATAACACCCAACCGTTAGCGCTAGTTGCGTTAGCGACGGAAACGTGCTTACGTTAACGGCGGAAGCAGTACTCACCACCCGAGGAGCGCCACGATGGACACCCGCACGCTCGGCACCCACGGCCCGAAGGTCTCCGCACTGGGGCTCGGCGCCATGGGCATGTCCGACCTCTACGGCCCGGCCGACGAGGCCGAGAGCATCGCCACGATCCACGCGGCGATCGACGCCGGCATCAACCTGATCGACACCGGAGACTTCTACGGCTCCGGCCACAACGAGATGCTGATCCGCGACGCACTGCGCGACCGCAACCGCGACGACGTCGTGATCAGCGTCAAGTTCGGCGGCAGGCGCACCCCCGATGGCGCCTTCCAGCCCGTCCCGCCCGACACCGACCCCGCCGCCGTCAAGGACCGGCTCGCCTTCACCCTGCGCAGGCTCGGCACCGACCACGTGGACGTCTACCGGCCCGCCCGGCTCAACCCGAACGTCCCGATCGAGGACACCGTGGGTGCCATCGCCGAGATGGTCCAGGCCGGCTACGTCCGCCACGTCGGGCTCTCCGAGGTGGGCGCGGAGACCCTGCGCCGGGCGGCGGCCGTGCACCCGATCTGCGACCTGCAAATCGAGTACTCCCTGCTCTCCCGCGGCATCGAGGCCGAGATCCTGCCCACGGCCCGTGAGCTCGGCACCGGCATCACCGCCTACGGGGTGCTCTCCCGCGGCCTGCTCTCCGGCCACTGGACGCCCGACCGCACGCTCACCGGGGCTGACTTCCGCGCCCACGTGCCCCGCTTCCAGGGCGAGAACCTCGCGGCCAACCTCGCCCTCGTCGACGCGCTGCGCTCCGTCGCCGACCGGCTCGGGGCCATGGTCGCGCAGGTCGCCATCGCGTGGGTCGCCTCCCGCGGCACCGACATCGTGCCGCTCGTCGGCGCCCGGCGCCGCGATCGCCTGCAGGAGTCGCTCGCCGCCACCGACGTCGTGCTGGGCGCCGACGACCTCGCGGCGATCGAGGCGGCCGTGCCCGCGGGCGCCGCCGCGGGCCACCGGTACCCCGAGCAGCTCATGGCCGGACTCGACAGCGAGGCGAACCGGTCGTGACCACGTCCCCCGGCGAGGCACCCGCGTTCGAGATCAGCAGGCGGACGGTCCTGAAGGCGGGTGCCGTCGGCACGGCCGTCGCGGCGCTCCCCGTCACGGCGTGCTCGGCGGCCCCCGCCCCGGTCCCGCCCACCTCCGGGCCGCGGGAGGTCGCCCTGCGGATCAACGGCGAGGTCCGCACGATCGACGTGGAACCACGCGTCACCCTGCTGGACGCCCTGCGCGAGCGGATCGGGCTGACCGGCACCAAGAAGGGGTGCGACCGCGGCGAGTGCGGCTCCTGCACGGTGCTGGTCGACGGCCGGCGGGTGACGTCCTGCCTGGCGCTGGCCGTGATGCAGGACGGCCGCGACGTCACGACCGTCGAAGGGCTCGCCGCCGATGGCGAGCTGCACCCGGTCCAGGCGGCGTTCGTCCGGCAGGACGCCCTGCAGTGCGGCTTCTGCACGCCCGGGCAGGTCATGTCGGCCGTCGCGGTCATCGAGGAAGGGCACACGTCGTCCGACGACGAGATCCGCGAGTGGATGAGCGGCAACCTCTGCCGGTGCAGCTGCTACCCGAACATCGTGGCCGCGGTTCGCGAGGCCGCGCAGGAGGTGCGCTGATGCGGGACTTCGCGTACGCGCGCGCGGCCGGGCCGCAGGAGGCGGTGCAGCTCGCCGCCCCGCCGCACGCCCGGTACGTCGCGGGCGGGACCGATCTGTTGAACCTGATGAAGGACGGCGTGCAGGAACCCGATCTTCTCGTCGACGTCGGCGCCCTCGACCTGGCCGGCGTGCAGTCGTCGCCGGAGGGGGTGCGCATCGGGGCCACCGCGCGGATGAGCGACGTCGCCGCCGACCCGGCGGTGACCGCCATCCCGGTGCTGGCCGAGGCGCTGCTCGCCGGGGCGTCCCCGCAGGTCCGCAACATGGCCTCGATCGGGGGGAACCTGCTGCAGCGCACCCGCTGCTGGTACTTCCGCGACGCCACCGCGCCCTGCAACAAGCGCGCGCCCGGCAGCGGCTGTCCCGCGCTCGACGGGGTCAACCGGTGGCACGCGGTGCTCGGGGGCAGCGAGCACTGCATCGCCGTGCACCCGTCCGACCTCGCCGTGGCGCTCACCGCCCTGGACGCCACCGTGAACACCCTGCGCGGCGACGGCGAGCGCAGCATCCCGGTGGGCGAGTTCTACCTGCTACCCGGCAGCACCCCCGACCGGGAGACCGCGCTGCACCCGGGAGAGCTCATCACGAGCGTCGACGTGCCGACCCCCGGCCGCGGCACGTGGTCGCGCTACCTGAAGCTGCGGGACCGGGCGACGTTCGAGTTCGCCGTGGTCTCGGTCGCCGCGGTGGTCCGGCTCGCCGGCGGCGTCGTCCGGGAGGCGCGGCTCGCCTTCGGCGGGATCGGCACCCGGCCGTGGCGCTCGCCCGAGGCGGAGGCCGCCCTCGTCGGCCGACCGCTGACCGCCGCCACCGCGCAAGCGGCCGGACGGGCGCTGGTCCGCGACGCGGTGCCCCGCAGGCACAACGCCTTCAAGGTGGACCTCGTGCAGCGAGCGCTCACGCAGCTCCTCGGAGGTGTGCGATGACCTCGATGGTCGGACGCCCGATCGCCCGGCTCGACGGCGAAGCGAAGGTCACCGGCGCCGCGCGGTACGCCGCGGATGCGCAGGTCGCCGGCGTCACCCACGGCACGCTGGTGATGAGCACCGTCGCCCGCGGCCGGATCACCCGGATCGACGTCCGCGCGGCCGAGGCGGCGCCGGGGGTGCTCGCGGTGCTCACCCACCGCACGTCACCGCGGCTCGCCCTCCCCGCCGCCGACCTCGCCACGGCCTTCTTCCAGCGGTTCCTCCCGATGCAGGACGACCTCGTCCGACACGCCGGGCAGCCCGTGGCCCTCGTCGTGGCGGGCACGCTCGAGCAGGCTCAGCACGCCGCAGCCCTCGTCACCGTCGAGTACGCGGCCGAGCAGCCCGCGGTGGACCTCGACGACGCCTTGCCCACCGCCTTCGTGCCACCGCCCACCCCGGTCGAGCACAACGACGTCGTCCGCGGCGACCCGGACGCCGGGTTCGCCGCGGCGCACGTCGTCGTCGACGCCGAGTACCGCACGCCGCTGCAGCACCACAACGCGCTGGAACCCTCGGCGACGATCGCCCGGTGGGAGGGCGACCGGCTCACCGTCCACGAGTCGGCGCAGTACGTCGTGGCCACGCGGAACGCGCTCGCGCAGGCGTTCGGGCTGCCACCGGAGAACGTCCGGGTGATCTCCCCGTTCCTCGGCGGCGGGTTCGGCTCCAAGGGCCCGGTCTGGCCGCACACCCTGCTGACCGCCGCCGCGGCCCGCCACGTCGGTCGGCCGGTGAAGCTCGTGCTGACCCGGGCGCAGACCTACACCTCCCACGGCCACCGGGCCGCGACGCACCAGCACCTGCGGGTCGGCGCCGATCGCGACGGGCGGCTGACCGCGATCGAGCACGTCCTCACCCAGCACGTGTCGCGCACCGACACGTTCATGGGCAACGGCTCCGAGCCGACGCGGATGCTCTACGCCGTCCCGAACCTGCGCTCCACCCAGCGGGCGGTGCCGCTGGACCTGCCGACGCAGAGCTTCGTCCGCTCCCCGGAGACCGCAGCCGTCCACGCGCTGGAGTCGGCGCTGGACGAGGTGGCCGTCGCGCTGGGGGTCGACCCGGTGGAGCTGCGGATCCGCAACCACTCCGCGGTCAACCAGGACACCGGCGTGCCGCACGGGAGCAACCACCTCGTCGAGTGCTACCGCCGCGGCGCCGAGGCGTTCGGGTGGGCAGGCCGGGACCAGCGCCCCGGCGCGATGCGCGACGGCGGCGCCCTGGTGGGCTGGGGCATGGCCACCGCGGCGCACACCGCGGGCAACCGGCCCGGCGCGGGAGTGCGGGTCACCCTCGGCCCGGACGGCACCGCGACCGTGCAGTGCGCCACGCACGACATCGGCACCGGCACCTACACGGTGATGACGCAGGTGGCCGCGGACACCCTGGGCATGCACCTGCACACGGTGTCCTTCGAGCTGGGTGACACCGACTTCCCACCGGCGTTCGGGTCCGCGGCCTCCTCGACCGTGCCCGCGGTCGGGGCGGGCGTGGTGCGGGCGTGCACGCAGGCGCGCGACCGCGCCGTCGCTCTGGCGGTCGGCGACCCCGGCTCGCCCCTGCACGGCCTGGCGCCCGACCAGGTCGGAGCGGCCGAGGGGCACCTGTTCGCCACCGGCATGCCGTCGCGGCGCATCAGCTACCGCGACCTGATGGGGCACCACGGCAGGGCGGAGGTGCTCACCAGCTCGCCGGCCCCCGCGCCGCTGGGCTACTCGACCGGCGCGGTGTTCGCCGAGGTCCACGTCGATCCCGCGGTGGGGCGGGTGCGGGTCACCAGGGTGGTCGGGGTGTTCGACCCGGGCCGGGTGCTCAACCACCAGACCGCGCGCAGCCAGGCCGTGGGCGGGGTGATCTGGGGTATCGGTGTGGCCCTGACCGAGCACACGCTCCTCGACCCGCACCTCGGGCGGATCGTCACGCCGAACCTGTCGGGTTACCTGGTGCCGGTGACCGCGGACGTCCCCGAGATCGACGTGAGCTTCATCGACGAGCCCGACCCGGCCAGTCCGGCCCTCGGTGCCCGGGGCTTCGGCGAGACCCCCTCGACCGGGGTGACCGCGGCGATCGGCAACGCCGTGCACCACGCCACCGGACGGCGCATCCGGGACCTGCCGATCACCCAGGACAAAGTCCTGGCCCCGCCCGCGACCTGACGGGGTTCCGCGGGTCAGGGCGCGAGGTAGACGTGCTTGACCTCCTGGAACTCGGCCAGGCCGCCGGGGCCACCGAGCCGGCCCAGCCCGCTGTGCTTGTAGCCGCCCTCCTCGAAGCGGTCGACGATCCGCGCCCAGTCGTTGATCCAGACCGTGCCCGCGGGGAGGGCGGCCGCGAGGCGCTGAGCCCGGGCGCCGTCGCGCGTCCAGACCGACGCGGCGAGGCCGTAGCGGGTGGCGCCGGCCCGGTGGACCGCGTCGTCCTCGTCGTCGAACAGCTCGACGGTCGCGACGGGCCCGAAGACCTCCTCCTGCACGAGCGGCGAACCGAGGTCCTGCACCGCGAGCAGGGCCGGCCGGAAGAAGGAGCCGAGGCCGGGCGTCGGGCCACCGCGCAGCAGCGGTTCGGCGCCGTCGGCGCGCGCGATGAACCCCTCGACGCGGCGCACGGCGGCGTGGTCGATCAGCGGGCCGAGCTGGGTCGCGGGCTCGATGCCCGGGCCCAGCACGGTCGCGGCGAGCGCGTCGCGCAGCCGCACGCACAGTTCGTCGGCGATCGGCCGCTGCACCAGGATGCGGCTCCCGGCCATGCAGAACTGCCCGGCGAAGCGGGTGACCCCCGCGACGAGGGCGGGCACGGCGACGTCGAGGTCGGCGTCGGCGCACACGATCATGGGTGTCTTGCCGCCCAGCTCGAGCGACACCCGCTTGAGCCGGGCACCCGCCGCGGCCATGATCTGCGCCCCGACCGCCGTGCTGCCGGTGTAGCTGACCACCGCGATCCTCGGGTCGGCGACCAGTTCCCGCGCCGCGCCGTCCCCGGACTCCGTGACGACGTTCAGCACACCCGGCGGCAACGCGGGCACGCCCGCGAGCACCTCGGCGAGCAACACGCCCGTCAAGGCCGTCTGGGCCGGCATCTTCACCACCGCGGTGCAGCCCGCGGCGAGGGCGGGGGCCAGGCTGCGGATCGCAAGGATCACCGGCGAGTTCCACGGCACGATCACCCCTGCAGGCCCGACCGGCTCCTTCACCAGCATCGAGACGGATCCGGTGGGCGAGCGCGCCGCCGTGCCGAGGTCGGTGAGCGCGAGCCCCGCGTGGTAGCGCAGCTTGCCCGCCGAGCGCGTGACCTCCCCGGTGGCCTGCCCGATGGGTTTGCCGTTCTCCAGGGTGAGTGCGGTCGCCAGGCGCTCGGCGTTCCGGTCGAGGGCGTCGGCGAGCTCCCACAGCACGCGGGCCCGCAGCTCGTGGTCGGTGCGCCATCGGCCACGCGCGAACGCGCCGGCGGCGGCGTCGATCGCGGCACGGGCGACCTCGGCTCCCCCGTCGTGGAACACGCCGAGCTGCTCGTCGGTGGCCGGGTCGTGCGACGCGGCGAGGTCGCCATGGGCCAGCCACTCGCCCCCGACGAGGTGCCGCGCCCGGGCCGGTGAGAAGACGGTCATGCCGGGAAGGTGAGGATCAGGCTCTTCTCCCTGGTGAAGCTCAGCGCCTCGCCGAGGCAGGCCTCACGGCCGAGCCCGCTGTGCTTGTAGCCGCCGAACGGGACGCCGACCGGCCGGGCGCCGGCCGCGCCGTTGATCCACACCGTGCCGGCCTCGACGGCGCGGGCGATGCGGTGCACGGCGGAGAAGTCGTTGGTCCAGATGTTGGCTGTGAGGCCGTACTCCACGCCGTTGGCGAGCGCGATCGCCTCGGCCTCGTCGCGCCAGGTCATGATCGAGATGACCGGCCCGAAGATCTCCTCGTTCGCGATCCGCATGTCCGGGGTGACGTCGGTGAACACCGTCGGTGCCACGTAGAAGCCGCGGTCGAGACCCTCGGGCCGCCCGCCGCCGGTGAGCAGCCGGGCGCCCTCGGCCTTGCCGATCTCGATGTAGCCCAGCACCCGCTCGTGGTGCTCGCGGA
Source organism: Pseudonocardia zijingensis (assembly GCF_042657305.1). NCBI lineage: Bacteria > Bacillati > Actinomycetota > Actinomycetes > Pseudonocardiales > Pseudonocardiaceae > Pseudonocardia > Pseudonocardia zijingensis. The sequence continues at coordinate 135,941 of NZ_JBHSKO010000002.1, forward strand.
AGCACAGCGGGCCGATCTCCACGTCGTCGTCGCGCGGATCGCCGATGCGCAACCCGCCGATGATCTCCAGGACCCGCTCGGTGAGCTCCTCGGCGATCGAGTCGTGCACGAGGATCCGGGAGGTCGACTGGCACGACTGTCCGGTGGAACGGCGCAGGCCCATGCCGGCGACCGCCGCCTGCGCCGCCGCCTCGACGTCGACGTCCGGGCAGACGATCATCGGGTTCTTGCCGCCCAGCTCCAGCGACACGTGCTTGATGTGCTCCGCGGCCGCGCGCAGGATCGCCCGCCCGGTGGGCACTCCTCCGGTGAACGAGATCCGCGGGACGCCCGGGTGCTCGACGAGCGGAGCGCCGACGCCGACCCCGGTGCCGGTCACGACGTTGAGCACCCCGGGCGGCAGCACGTCCTGGGCGAGCTCGGCGAACCGCAGGGCCGACATCGAGGTGTGCTCCGAGGGCTTGAGCACCACGGTGTTGCCCGCGATCAACGGGGCCGCGACCTTCGTGACGGCGAACTGCAGCGGGTGGTTGTACGCGGTGATCCGCCCCACCACCCCGTACGGCTCGCGGTAGGTCTGCCCGAACTGCTGGGCCGTCCACGGCACGGTGTCGCCCTTGAGCTCGCCGCCGAGCCCGGCGTAGTAGCGGACCTCCTCGACGGCGCGGCGGACGTCGCCCCGCATGCCGCTGACCGGGTTGCCGCCGTCGACCGCGTCCATCATCGCGAGCTCGTCGACGCGCTCCTCGAGGCGGCGGGCCAGCTCGCGCAGCAGCTCACCGCGGTCGAGCCAGGACCGGCCGGCCCAGGCGGGCGCGGCATCGGCCGCCGCCTCCACGGCGACGGCCACGTCCTTCGGACCACCGGCCGGGATCGTGGCGATCCGCTTCTCGGTGGCGGGGTCGACGACGGGCAGGGTGGCGCCGTCGGAGGCGGGCACCCACTGCCCGCCGATGCTCATCCTCAGGTCGGTGTCGTTCACGGTGCTCCCTGTCCGTCGAGGAGGTGTCCACATCCGGCGCGCTCCGCCCAGGCGTTCCAGCCCCGGCGCATGGCGGGCGAGTCCGGGTCGTACGCGCGCCGCGCCGCGATCTCGCCGTCGGTCAGCGCCACGACCTCGCCACCGGCGGCAGCGGCGATCGTCTGCACCTGGGCGTTGCGGCCCAGGTAGACGCACATGCGCACGGTCATCACCAGCGACCGGCCCGCGGCCGCGAAGCCGTGGCCGCGCATGAGCACGACGCTGTGGTCGCCGAGCCTGCGGGCCAGCGACTTCCCCATCTCCTCGGAGCGGACGAGCATGTCCGTGTCGTCGCCGAACTCCTCGCGGATGTCCCACCGCGGGATGTGCGAGCCGATGTCGCTGGCGTCGTGGACGACGGCGCGCAGCGGCACGTCCGTGATCGTGTAGGGGAGGACGGCCGCCGTGTGGCCGTGGACCACGGCCCCGACCTCGGGGCGCGCGGCGTAGACGGCACCGTGGATGAAGCGTTCGAGGTAGGGCGGGCGGTCGTCGGACACCGCCGTGCCGTCGAGGGTGAACTCGACGATGTCGTCGGGGGTCACGTGCTCCGGCCCGAGCGAACGCGACAGCAGGTAGCGCTGCGGATCGTCGGGGTGGCGGACACTCACGTGCCCGTACGCGTCGAGCACGCCTTCGTTGGCCAGTACCCGGTTGGCGATCACCAGATCGCGGACCGCGCGGTCGAGGACGGACATGCAGCTCCTGCAGCTCGGTTTCGCTATTCGAAGAACTTGCGGATTTGGAATCTAACAGAGGGGCTCGGCAGGGGCAAGCGGTTGACCTGCGCGTTCACGAGCGCAGACACGAGAGCGCCGCCGGCGGGAGTTGCCGGCGGCGCGTCAGGGAACGCGGAGGAGCGTCAGAGCATCTGGCCGAGCCGGGCCGCCGCCTGCTGCATCACGGGGACGTGCCGCTCCCGCAGCTCCTCCAGCGGGGTCCGGCTCGCGAGCACGGCGAGGCTCAGCGCGGCGTGGGTCCGGCCAGCCACGTCGACCACCGGCACGGCGACCGTGCGGATCCCGACCTCGAGCTCCTCGTCGGTGAACGACACCCCGGACTCGCGCACCGCGAGGATGCGCCTGCGGATCTCGGCGACGTCGGTGACCGTGTTCGGCCCCGTGCGCTCGGGTTCGCACCCCTCGAGGTGGCGGTCGATCTCGTCATCGGGGAGGGCCGAGAGCAGCAGCCGCCCGGTAGCGGACGCGTGCGCGGGCAGCCGGGCGCCCAGGCGCACGTTCATGGTGACGATGCGCTGCGACTCCACCCGGGCCACGAACGTGACGTACGAGCCGTCGAGCACCGCCAGCGACGCCGACTCCCCGAGCTCGTCGCGCACCGCCTCCAGGTGCGGCTGGGCCAGCACCGGCAACTGCGCGCTGCCGCTGTAGGAGCCGCCGAGGCGCTGCATCCGGGGTGTGGGCCGGAAGAACTTGCCGTCGTGGCTGACGTACCCGAGTTCCTGCATCGTGAGCAGGCACCGGCGGGCCGCCGCCGGCGTGATGCCCGCCGCCTCGGCCGCGGTGGAGACCGTGAGCGTCGGATGGGTCTCGTCGAAGGCCTCGATGATCCGCAGCCCCTTGGCGAGCCCGGCCATCACCTCCGCCCGCTCACGCAGGGGAGCAGGCCGAGCACCATCCGCAGATTCGGACACACTTCGTTATACGAAAACCGGGGCGGGCCTGTCAAGGAATCCCGCGATCTTCGACAGTACCGGCGACCGCGTCACGACCGGCCGAGCGCCTCCCGCAGGATCCCGACGAACTCCGGGGGCAACGCCTCGATCCGGCCGATCACCGCGTCGAGCTCCTGGCCGGAGGCGTACCCGATCCGGCGGCGCTGGTCGGCGGCCCGCGCCACCACGGCGGGATCCTGGGCGACGGCGGCGAACGCCGTTCGCAGGCACTCCAGCGTGCCCGGCTCGATGCCGGCCGGACCCACCAGCGGCCGCCCGAGCTCGTTGAGGGTCAGCAGCGCGTCGAGCAGGCTCCGCTGCTCCGGGCGCAGGTCGAGCTCGCCGATCGCCGGGGCGTCCGGCGCCACGTCCGCGCGCTCGGGGGTGATGGACAGGATCGGCACCACCTCACCCGACTCGATCGGCGACCTGCGGTCGTCGGCCGTGCCGATCAGGCCGTCGATGTTGCCCTGCAGCAACGCGAGCATGGCTTCGCTCTGCCCGGGGAAGCCGGTGACGATCCGGCCCCGCAGTTGGAAGGCCTCGATGAGCAGGGTGGCCGTGGCGTAGTCGGTGCCGCCCGGACCGGTCGAGCCGAAGCGGAAGTCGTCGGACGCCAGCGCGTCGGACCAGGTGCCGCCCTGCGGCGACGTCACGAGCAGGGTGTCCTCCTGGGCGACCCGGCCGATGTAGGACAGGTCGCGCAGCGCGAAGTCCGCCCCCTCGGCCCCGCCGAGCACCGAGGCCGCAGCCCCCGTGCCGCTCATCAGGGCGAGCTGCGTGCCGTCGGCCGGCGCGTTGACGAGCCGGTTGACGGCCAGCAGCCCGCCGGCGCCCGGCCGGTTCTCCACGATGACCTGCGCACCCAGTTCGCCACCCAGCGGCTCGGCGATGACGCGCGCGAGCGTGTCGAACCCGCCACCCGGGCTGGCGGGGGCGACGAGCGTGATGGTCTGCCCCTCCAGCGCCGCGCACCCGTCGGCCGGCTCCGTGCCGGCCTCCGGAGCGCCGATCGCGCAGCCCGCCGGTGCCGCGACTGCTGCCAGTGACACCGCCACCGCCATGGCCCGGTGCGACCAACTCGTGCGAGGCATGGAGCAACCCTTCCGTCGACGATGACGTGCTTTCGCTAAGCGAAAAGCTTTCGCCTATCTAGGCAACCATGACGCCCCACGCGGCGTCAAGCTCCGCTGCTTATCACTGATAACAGTCTTGCGTTAGCGACTGTGATACCGTTGATATCGCCAGCTTGTTTCCACTGGAAGCACCGGATGGGACCCCGTCGTGACCACGAATCGACTCCGCACCGCGGCAGCCCTCGTCGCGCTCTCACTCGCCGCGGCATGCGCCACCACGCCCGCCGCCGGCCGCAACTACCCCGACGACGACAGCGCGCCCGCGGTCAGCCCGGTGGTCCCGCCGGTGACGGCCCCGCCGCGGGAGCCGATGACCCCGGTCGAGGTCGCGACGCCCGGGCCGGTCACCGAGGTGGCGTCGGGACTGCGGATGCCGTGGGGGCTGACGTTCCTGCCCGACGGGTCGGCGCTGGTCTCGAGCCGCGACTCGGGGGAGATCAGCCACGTCCCGGCAGGTGGCGGGCCGGCGTCGCTCGTCGGCACGGTGCCCGGTGTCACGGCGAGCTCCGAGGGCGGCCTGCTGGGGCTGGCCGCCTCCCCCGGCTTCATCACCGACCGCACCGTGTACGCCTACGTGTCCGCCGCCCCCACCAACCGGGTCGTGGCGCTGCGGATCGCCGTGGACCTCCGCTCGCTGGCCGTCGAGCGGGTCGTCCTCGACGGGATCGGCACCGCCGACCGCCACCACGGCGGCAAGCTGGTGTTCGACCGGGACGGCCACCTCTGGATCGGCACCGGTGACGCGTTCGAGGGCAGCCGCTCCCCCGACCGCGACTCGCTCAACGGGAAGGTGCTGCGCATCCGGCCGGACGGCTCACCGGCTCCGGGCAACCCGCTCGGCACCGCGGTGTTCTCGCTCGGGCATCGCAACGTGCAGGGCATCACCTTCGGCCCGGACGGCACGGTGTACGCGTCCGAGCTGGGCCACCGCACGTGGGACGAGGTCAACGTGTTGCGCCCCGGAGCGGACTACGGGTGGCCGGACGCCGAAGGGGTCGAGGGCGGCACCGGGGAACCGCCGCTGTTCGCCCTGCACCCGGACGAGGCCTCGCCGTCGGGCATCGCCTTCGCCCGCGACTCGCTCTGGATGGGTGCGCTGTCCGGGCAGCGGCTCTGGCAGCTCCCGGTGCAGGACGGGCAGGCCGCGGGTGCGCCGGTGCCGCACTTCGTCGGCGAGCACGGCCGGATCCGAGCGGTCGAGGTGGCGCCGGACGGCGCGCTGTGGATCGTCACGTCCAACACCGACGAGGCGACCTGGGGCGGCACCGACCCGCGTCCCGGCGACGACCGCATCCTCCGCGTCGCGCTCTCCACGCCCTGACCGGCGGGCTACCCTGGGCACCCGATGAGCCGACCGCAACCCGCGCCCCAGCCCGCGACGCAGCGTGCCCGGCGGTCCGACGCCACCGAGAACCGGGAGCGCATCCTCCACGCCGCGCGGGGCCTGCTCCAGGAGAACGGCGACGTGGCGATGGCGGCCGTGGCCCGGCGGGCCGGCGTCGGCCAGGCCACGCTCTACCGCAACTTCACCAGCCGCGAGGCCCTCATCATGGAGGTCCACCGCGCGGACGTCGGGGAGCTCGCACTCGCGGCGGGCGAGCTGGTGCGCACGCGCCCGCCGTGGGGCGCCCTCGAGGAGTGGCTGGTGCGGCTGGCCGACTTCGGCCGGATCAAGCGGGGCATGACCGACGCCCTCCAGGCCGCCACCCTCGCCGAGCTCGCCACCGAGGGCTACGGGCCGATCATCGACGCCATCGACGAGCTGCTGCGGGCGTGCCGCGCCGACGGGCGGCTGCGCGAGGGCGTCGACGCCCGCGACGTGCTGCTCCTCGTGGGCTTCCTGTGGCGGATGGGACCTGACGAGTGGCCGGACCGCGCGCAGCGGCTGCTGCGCGTGGTGCTCGCCGGCCTGCGCACCGGCTGAGGGCAATGGCGTGCATCCCGGGCGGGCGGGTACTCCGCCCGGGATACCTCGCTGTCCGCGAGGTGGGAGGACAACCATGCTTCACGAGAACCTGCCCTACCCCGTCCCGCAACTGTGCGAGGAATGCTGCTGCCCGGTGGCCGATGTCCGCTGCGGCGGAGTGGTGGCCACCCGTCACTGGCCCGGCAGCCAGGGATCGCGCGTGTACCTGCACGCCGAGTGCTTCACCCTGGCCCGCGACCGCCGGCGGCTGGCCCGCTCGTAGCGGCCGGCCTCAGGCGGCGGGGTCGATCGACAGCTTGACGGCACCGTCGCCGTGCCGCCGGGCCACCGCGAGCGCCTCCGGCAGCCGGTCGAGCGGGTAGACCGGCTCGAGGCAGTGCTCGACGTCGATGCGGCCCTCGTGGATGTGCTGCACCGCGTCGCGGAACGAGACCAGCCCGGGCTCGGACTGCGTGCCACCCGCCCACTGGATGCGCAGCACCTTGCGGAACGCCTCGAACATGGGGAACGGCGCCGGGCCGAGGCGTTCCGGGAACCCGAAGAAGCCGAGCGTGCCGCGCATCGCCACGGCGTCGACGGCGGCGGAGCGCAGCGCGTCGTAGCCCGCCGCCTCGATCACGATGTCGGCGCCCGTGCCCCCGGTGACGTCGAGCACGGCGTCCACGAAGGACTCGTCCGGCGCGTGCACGAGCGTGCGCGCCCCGAGCCTGCGGGCCACGGCGAGCCGCCGCTCGTCCAGGTCGGAGACCACGACGTGCTCGAAGCCGAGCTGCCGCGCCTGCTGCAGGAAGAACAGCCCGGCCGAGCCCGCGCCGATGATCGCCGCGACGCCGTTGCCCACCACCGGCTCGAACGTCCGCATCGAGTAGAGCGTGGTGCCGTACTGCTGGGCCATGAGCAGCCGCGCGGGGTCGCCGTCGGCCGGCAGCGGCACCACGTGGTCGTCGTCGATCAGCTGGTACTCCGCGAAGCAGCCGCCGTCGCGCCCGGTGGGGACGGTGAGCACCCGCACCCCGGTGGGGTAGCGCGCCGACCTGCTCTCGACCACGACGCCGACGCCCTCGTGCCCGGGGTACCCCGGCCACCCGACGCGCTCGGGGTTGTGGAAGCCGTCGTACACGGAGTGGACGTCGGAGCCGCAGATCGAGGCGCGCTCCATCCGGACCACGAGCTCACCGTCGGACCGTGCCGCCGGCTCCGGGAACTCCCCCACCTCGACCCGACCCGCTTCGGGCACGAACGCTGCGCGCATCACCGCTCCCCTCCCGCCGCCCCGACGGCAGCGGCCCGTCGATCGTCACACGCGCTGGGGGTCGCGCGCCCCCTCCTTCAGGTCACCGGGCTTCACCCCGACCAGCAGCAGGACGACGGCCAGCAGGATGACGCCCGCGCTGATCTGCAGGCCGAGCGACAGGCTGCCGGTGGCGGACTGGATGAACCCGAGCAACGAGGGCGACGCCGCGGCGGCGAACGAGCCCATCGAGGTGACGACGGCGATGCCGGTGGCGGCGGCCCGGTCGGTGAGGTAGATCGACGGGATCGAGTAGAAGACGGTCAGGCCCGAGTAGTGGGCCGCGGCCATGACGGCCAGCAACGCCACCACCAGCACGACGTTCTCGCCGACCACGGAGAGCGTGACCATCGCGAGGACGGCGACCATCCAGCTGGTGGCCGCGTGCCAGCGGCGTTCCAGGGTGCGGTCGGAGTGCCTGCCCACGACGAGCATCACGGCGATGCCGAGCAGTGGCGGCACCGCGGAGAAGAGCCCGAGGTTCAGCACGTTCCCGACGCCGGCCTCGGCGATGATCCGCGGCGTCCAGTAGGACACGGCGTTGGCCAGCGTGTAGGCGCCGCACGCGCACAGCCCGAGGATCCAGACCTTCGGGTCGCGCAGCGCGAGCAGCAGCCCACCGTGGGTCTCGGAGCCGGCACCCTCCCCCTTGCTGCGGCTGTCGGCGTCGAGGTCGGCGCGGACGGCGGCCTTCTGCGCCGGGGTGAGCCACCTCGCCTGCTCCGGCTCGTCCACCAGCACCACCGCCACCAGCGCGGCGAGCAGGATCGGCGGGATCCCCTCCAGCAGGAACAGCCACTGCCAGTCCGCGAGCCCGGCCACCCCGCCGAGCGTGTGCATGATGGCCCCGGACACCACGGACCCCAGCACGCCCGAGACCGGCACGCCGATGAAGAACACCGCCGTCATCCGGGTGCGCCGGGCGGAGGGGAACCAGCGCGAGAGGTAGAACAGCGCCCCGGGGAAGAACCCGGCCTCGGCCACGCCGAGCAGGAACCTCGCCAGGTAGAAGGTGAACTCGTCGCGCACGAACATCGTCGCGCACGTCACCAGGCCCCAGGTGATCATGATCCGCACGAGGGTCTTGCGGGCGCCGATCCGCGCCATCAGGGCGTTGCTGGGGACCTCGAAGAGGATGAACCCGACGAAGAAGAGCGTGACGCCGAGCCCGTAGACCGCCGGCCCGAAGGCGAGGTCCCGCTGCAGACCCTGCTGGGCGATCCCGATGTTCGTGCGGTCGATGAAGCTGACGACGTAGCAGATCACCAGCAGCGGCATGATCCGCAGGGCGATGGTGCGGTAGGTGGACGCGCGGTCCACCGCGTCGGCACCGCTGCCGCGGTCCGGCTGCCCGGTGACGGCGTGGGGTTCGGCCACGACTTCTCGACTCCTTCGTCTGGGCGCGTTGTCGCCGAGGCACCGGCGGCGCGGCCGAGTGTCGCCATCGTGTGTTGATTCTGTCAACAGTCGGGTGGCGATCGCTACGATGACGCTATGGCGCAGCGCACGGACGGGCGGGAGCTCGTGCCCATCTCGGAGCTCCTGTCGTACCGGCTGTCGCGCACCTCGTCGGCGATGTCGCGGTCGGCCGCCCTCCGCTACCGCCGGGAGTTCGACGTGAGCCTGGGCGAGTGGCGCGCGATCGCGCTGATCGCGTCCGACCCCACGCTCACGCTCAACCGGCTCGCCCGCCGGGCCGGCCTGGACAAGGCGCAGATGAGCCGGGTGGTCAGCCGCCTGACCGAGCGGGGCCTGGTCAACCGGACCGCCGGGTCGGGCCGCACGTCCCAGCTCGCGCTCACCGAGGAGGGCACCCGCGTGTACCGGGGCCTGATCGCCGCGGCCAACGAACGCGACACGGCCTTCCTGGCGATCCTGTCCCCCGACGAGGCCGACACGCTGTTGCGCGCGCTCGACAAGCTCGCCGACCTCGCGCTCGCCACCGAACAGCTCGAGCGGGAGCGCTGAACACCTCACTGGTGTTGACATTATCAACAGCACCGCGTACTGGTTGAGCCATCGACGAGAGAGGTGGCTCCACCATGGCCGGTCCGGCGCGTGACGTCGTGACGATCTGCGAGTGCTTCGCCCGCGACGGGCTCCAGCACGAGCCCGCGTTCGTGCCGACCGCCACGAAGATCGCGCTCCTGCGCGCGTTCGCCGACGCCGGGTTCCGCCGCGTGGAGGCCACCAGCTACAGCCACCCCTCCCGGGTGCCCGCCTTCGCCGACGCCTCCCAGGTGCTCGCCGAGGTCGCGCCCCGGCCCGGGGTGGCGTTCAAGGCGACCTGCCCCAACCCCCGCGCGGTGACGCGGGCGCTCGCCGACCTCGACGCCGGTCACGGCGCCGACGAGCTGAGCCTGCTGGTCTCGGCCACCGAGAGCCACACCGAGCGCAACCTGCGCACGACCCGGTCCGGGCAGTGGGAGCGGGTGGCGGAGATGGTGGCGCTGGCCGCGGGCCGATTCCGGCTCGTGGGGGTCGTCTCGGTGGCCTTCGGCTGCCCCTTCGAGGGCGCCGTCGACCCGGGCCGGGTCGCCGCCGACGTCGCGCGGTTCGTGGAGCTGGGCGCCGACCTCGTGACCCTCGGTGACACCACAGGCGTGGCCACCCCGCGCACGGTGGCCGCGCTGTTCTCGCGGCTGGAGCGCACCCACCCGGACCTGCCCGTCGTCGCCCACTTCCACAACACCCGCGGCACCGGCATCGCCAACGCCGTCGCCGCGCTCGACGCGGGCTGCCGGCACTTCGACAGCGCCGTCGGCGGCGTCGGTGGACACCCCTCCGGCATCACCTACGGTGCCGGGCTGACCGGCAACGTCTGCACCGAGGACCTGGTCAGCCTGTTCGACGCGATGGGCGTCGACACCGGCGTCGACCTCGACGCGCTGGCCGCGGTGTCGCGTGCGTGCGAGGAGGCGTTGCAGCGCCCGCTCCACAGCATGGTGGCGCGCGCGGGCTTCGCCGGCACGCGGATCCCCGCCTGATCCGCCCCACCCCTGGAGGAAGCATTTGACCGTCCCGACCGACGTGCTGCTCGTCGAGGACCGCGACGCCGTCCGCGTCCTCACCCTCAACCGGCCGGAGAAACTCAACGCCCTCGACACGGCCCTCACCCGCGCCCTGGACGCGGCCCTCGACGCGGCCGACGCCGACCGCGCGGTGCGCGCCGTCGTGCTGACCGGCGCCGGGCGCGGCTTCTGCGCGGGCGCCGACCTGCGCGAGTTCTCCGGGCTCACCCCGGACCGGCCCGACGCCGTGCTGGAGCGCGCCGCGCTGACCGCCCGGCTGCAGGTGCGGATGCAGCGCATGGCCAAGCCGGTGGTGTCCGCCGTGCGCGGGGTGGCGGTGGGCGGCGGTGCAGGCCTCGCGATCGGCGCCGACATGGCCGTGGCGGGCTCCGACCTGCGGTTCGGCTACCCGGAGCTCAAGCACTCCATCGTGCCCGCGCTGGTGATGACGGGGCTGGTGCGCCACCTCGGCCGCAAGCTCGCCTTCGAGCTCGTCAGCACCGGTCGCCTGCTCGACGCGGGCGAGGCGCTCGAGCACGGGCTCGTCAACCGGGTGGTGGAGCCCGACGAGGTCGTGGCCGCCGCGCTCGGGATCGCCGAGCAGTGGGCGGCCGTCGAGCCGCGCGCGCTCGCCGCGGCCAAGGACCTCTTCCACCGCGTCGCCGACCTCCCGACGGACGCCGCGATGCGCGCGAGCCAGGACGTCAACGCCCTGATGCGCGGGTTCCGCCGGTGAGCCCCCAGCCGCTCGCGGGGACCACCGTCCTCGACTTCTCCCGGGTGCTCGCCGCGCCCCTGGCCACCCAGGTGCTCGCCGAGCTCGGCGCCACCGTCGTCAAGGTCGAGCGCCCGGGGTCCGGGGACGAGACCCGCGGCTTCGAGCCCCGGCTCCCCCACGGGGAGAGCGCCTACTTCTTCGCTTTCAACCGTGGCAAGCACTCGATCACCCTCGACATCAAGGACCCGCGCGGCCGCGACCTCGCCCGGCGCCTGGCCGCCCGCGCCGACGTTCTCGTGGAGAACTTCCTGCCCGGCACGATGGAGCGCCTCGGGCTCGGCTATGCCGTCCTCGCCGAGTCGAACCCGGGCCTGGTCTACGTCTCGGCCAGCGGGTTCGGCCAGAGCGGTCCGGACCGCGACCGCAAGGGCTACGACACCGTGTTCCAGGCCCTGTCGGGCGTGATGGCGGCGACGGGCGAGGCGGACGGACCGCCCGTGAAGTGCGGCGTGCCCGTGGCGGACCTGAGTTCCGGGCTCTGGGTGGCGATCGCCGTGCTGAGCGGCCTCGCGGGCCGCGCGGCCCACGGGCTGGGCACCCACCTCGACGTCTCGATGATGGACGTCCAGCTCAGCCTCCAGGCGCTGGGGGCGGCCCGGCTCTTCGCCCTCGACGAGGATCCGGTCCGCACCGGCACCGAGCACCCCGGCCGGGTGCCGTCCGCGGCCTTCCAGGCGGGTGACGGCCACTGGCTGCACATCAGCGGCAGCGACCAGCACTGGGGCCCGCTGTGCGCGGTGCTCGAGCTGCCCGAGCTCGCCGCGGACGCCGGCCTGCAGCGCAACGCGGGGCGCGTCGCACAGCGCGATCGTGTGATGAAGTCGCTGCGCGCGGCCATCGCCCGGTGGGACCGCGACCCCCTGGTCCAGCAGCTGCGCGCGGCCGACGTCCCGGCCGGGGCGGTCCGCTCGCTGCGGGAGGCCCTCGCCGACCCGCACACCGCCGCACGGGAGGTGGTCGGGCGCTTCTCCCACCCGACCGAGGGCGAATTCCCCGCGCTGCGCACACCGCTGCGTGAGGCGGGCGGACCACCACCCGCACCGGGTGTGCCACCCCTGCTCGGGGCAGACACCGCAGGCGTGCTCGGTGACCTGGCCGGGCTCACGGAAGCCGAGATCGGCGAGCTGCGCGCCGCGGGGGTGATCTGAGGTGAGCGAACCGAGGAGGGTCCGGCTGCGCGTCGAGGACGCGGTCGCGCACGTGGAACTCGCACGGCCCGAGGCCCGCAACGCGGTCGACCTGCCCATGTGCCTGCAGCTGCGTGCGGGGTTCGAGGAGATCGACGCCGACGACGGCGTCCGGGTGGTCCTGCTCGGCGCCGACGGCCCGGCGTTCTGCGCGGGCGCCGACCTCAAGGAACGCGCAGGCAAGGACGACCCGTGGGTGCGCAGGCGCCGCGTCGCCTCGTTCGCCGCGTACGCCGCGATCGAGGCGTGCCGCCGCCCGGTGGTCGCGCTCGTGCACGGCGCGGTCGTCGGCTCGGGCGGCGAGATCACCCTGGCCGCCGACTTCGCCCTGGCCGCGGAGGGCACCACCTTCCGGTTCCCCGAACCACACCGGGGCACGGTCGGCGCCACCCAGCGCCTGCAACGCGCGATCGGCCGGCGCCGCGCGAAGGAGCTGCTGTTCACCGGCCGCCCCGTCGACGCCGCCGAGGCCGCCGAGCTCGGGATCGTCAGCCGCGTCGTCCCGGCCGACGAGCTCGCCGACGCGGGTGCGGAGACCGCACGCGCCATCGCGCAGGCACCCCCGCTCGCGATGGCGCTCACCAAGCGCGCCGTCGACCTCGGCGCCGAGACCGACCTCGACCGGGGCATCCGGATCGAGATGTCCGCGATCGAGCAGTGCCTCGCCGACGGCGGGTGGCGGGAACGGTTCGGGAAGGAGACCGGGAAGTGATCGAGCTGCGCAGCGCGTGCCCGCTCACCGCGCACGAGGCGCTGGAGCGCGCCGCCCTGCTCGCGCCGGACGTCGAGGCCGTCGTCACGGCGCAGGAGCGCGTCACCTACGGCGAGCTCGCGGCCGAGGTCGGGCGGATCCGCGCCGCGCTGCGGGCGGCCGGCATCGGGCCCGGCGACCGGATCGGTCTCTGCCTCGGCAACGGCCCGGCCTGGGTGGCCCTGTTCGTCGCCCTCGGTTCGGTCGGGGCGGTCACGGTGCCGGTCAACACCCGGTTCACCGCCGACGAGGTCCGCTACACCCTCGCCCACGCCCGGGTGAGCACCCTGTTCGTCGCCGACCGGGTGCTCAACGTCGACTTCACGGCCATGCTCGACCGGATCGGGCTCGACACCCTCCCCGAGCTGCGCCGTGTCGTCATGCTGGGCAGCGCGGTCGCGCCCGCCGCCACCCCGTGGACCGACTTCCTCGCCGCGGGCGAGGGCACCACCACCGAGCCGACGGCGACCCCCGACGACGTCCTGCTCGTGCAGTACACGTCCGGCACCACCTCGCGCCCCAAGGGTGTGCTGCTCACCCACCGCAGCATGTGCGCCGACGCGTTCTTCTCGGGAGCGCGGATGGGCCTGCGCCCCGGAGACCGGTTCCACTCCGCACGGCCGTTCTTCCACGTCGCGGGCAGCACCCTGTCCGTGCTGTCGTCGATCCAGCACGCCACCACGCTCGTCACGATGCCCCGTTTCGAACCCGGTGAGGCGCTGCGCCTGCTCGAGACCGAGCGGTGCACGCACTTCTCCGGCAACGACACGATCGCCCTCCTGCTGCTCGGCCACCCCGACCGGGCGCGCCGCACCCTGCACCTGCGCGGGGCCTGGGTGGCCGCTTCCCCCACCGTGGTGCGCCGCGTGATCGACGAGCTCGGCGCGCGGGAGTGCGTGGCGGGCTACGGGCTCTCCGAGGCCTCCCCGAACGTCGCGCAGTCGGCGTGGTGGGAACCGGAGGAGGTGCGCGCCGCGGGCGCGATGGCGATCGAGCCGGGTGTCGAGGTGCGGATCCGGGCGCTCGACGGCAGCGGCGACTGCGGCCCGGACGAGCCAGGGTCGATCCTCGTGCGCGGCTGGAACGTCATGCAGGGCTACCTCGACGACCCGGTCCGCACGGCCGAGACCGTCGACGCCGACGGCTGGCTGTTCACCGGCGATGTCGGCGCGCTCGACGCGTCGGGGCGTCTGCACTTCATCGGCCGCACCAAGGACATCATCCGCGTGGGCGGCGAGAACGTCGCCCCGGCCGATGTCGAGGACACCCTGCACCGGCACCCGCTGGTCCGCCAGGCGGCGGTGGTCGGGGTACCGGACGAGCGGCTCGTCGAGGTGCCGTTCGCGTTCGTCGTGCTCTCCGGGCCGGGAGTCACCGAGGACGAGCTGATCGCCTGGTCCCGCGAGCACATGGCCGGCTTCAAGGTGCCGCGGCACCTGCGGATCGTCGACGGGTTCGAGCACATCGGCATGACCGCGAGCTCCAAGGTGCAGAAGAGCAGGCTCGCCGAGCACGCCCGCGCCCTGCTCGAGCGCGCCCGGACCGGCGCATGACCCGGCTCCGCACCCCCGTCACCGACCTGCTGGGCATCGACCTGCCCGTCGTGCAGGCCGGCATGTCGTGGGCCTCGTCGTGCTCGGCCCTGCCGCTCGCGGTCAGCGGCGCCGGTGGTCTCGGCGTCGTCGCGGCGGGCCCGATGCGCCTGCCCGAGCTGGCCCGCACGCTCGACGAGGTGGCCGCCGGTACCGACCGGCCGTGGGCGGTGAACCTCCCGCTCCACCGGGCGGGCGCCGACGAGGTCGTCGACCTGCTGCTGGAGCGGCCGCCACCGGTGCTGATCGCCTCCCAGGGCGGCCCCCGCCGCTACCTCGAGCGCTTCCACGACGTCGGCACCCGGTGCCTGCACGTCGTCGCGAGCGTCGAGCACGCCCGAAAGGCCGCCGAGGCGGGGGTGGACGCGCTCGTCGTGGTGGGGGCCGAGGCGGGCGGCCACCCACCCCCTGCGATGGTCAGCACCCAGGTCGTCGTACGCGCCGTGGTCACCGCGGTGCCGGACGTCCCCGTGATCGCGTCCGGCGGGGTCGCCGACGGCCACGGCCTCGCTGCGGTGCTCGCCCTCGGAGCGGGCGCCGCCCAGTTCGGCACCCGGTTCCTGGCCAGCACCGAGGCCGCGGTGCACGAGGGGTACAAGTCCGCGGTGGTCGCGGCCGGCGTGCACGACACCCGCACCGTGGGTCGCGGGCTCGGTGTCATCCGGGCGCTCGCCAACGACTTCACGGGCCGCATGCTCGACCTCGAGGAGTCCGGCGCAGGCGAGGACGCGCGGCGCACCGCCTTCCACGCCGCCACCCTCAAGGACGCCGCGCTGCACGGCGACGTCGCGGGCGGCAAGGTCGAGGCGGGCCAGTCCGCGGGCCTCGTGGACGCCGTGCTGCCGGCCGCGCAGATCGTCGAGCGGATCGTGGCGGAGTACCGCACCGCGCTCGCCGCACTTCCGCAGCCGTGCGACGACTGAGCCCGGTCGGCGCCGGATTCGGGATTTCCGGACCACGGCCGTCGGCGCAATACCGGTAAGCGCGGGCCGGGCTCACCGTACTGCATCCCCGCTGCTCGGCAGTGCTATCCGGCAGGTGAGTGGGACAGGTCGGCCGGACTCGTCGCCGGTGAAATGCTCTGCACCGGTCCACCACGGCGCCGGTGGTGCCGCGTCGTGGAATCGGACACGCGTCGTGAGTAGGAGAGCGCGCGTTCTCGCGCCGACCCGGTCGCGATTCCGACCTCGCCGGTACCGGGTACGGGGAAAACGCAATTCGCCGCACCCGGAGCACCGGCCTCCGCGGCGATCCTGGCCCGCGGGTGTCGCGGGGCGGCCCGGCCGGCTCCCCGCCCGCGGCCGGCCCGCATGCCGGACCCGGAGCCCGCACCGCGAACGTCGGCGTTCATGATCCACAGCCTATTTCCCCGGAGCGCCTGCCCGCAAGCCACCGGGCAAGGCCCTGGCCTGGCACTCCTCTGCAGGCGCAGCTTGCAAGTTGCCGATGCAACCCCAGATGAAGTTTCATATGCAATTGCGGCCGCCTGGGGGGTGGCCGGATCCACCACGAGCAGGCGGAGGGACGACCCAGATGCAGGACTTCGTTGGGCCGGCGGACGAGTTGACGACGTCATCGACGTCGAGTGGTGAGCTGCGGTGGCGCAAGAGCCTCCACAGCAACCCCAACGGCTCCTGTGTCGAGCTCGCACCCGTCACCGGCAGGCGAGTGGCGATGCGCAACTCGCGCCACCCTGACGGGAATGTGCTGGTGCACACCGCGGAGGAGTTCCGGGAGTTCCTGCTCGGCGCCAAGCACGGTGAGTTCGACGATCTGGCCGAGGACCTGAGCGCCTGAATCGGAACGCACACGAGACGAACATCTCGTGCACCCATCCCCGATATCGCTCTGCACCCACTCGACGCCGTAGGGTGTAGTCCGGGTGGTCCGTCGGAGCAATGCTCGCGGTACCGTGTGGCCCGATGCGCAGGAACCGCGGTCTTCTCGGGGGTGAATATGGCCGATGGCCAGGAGGACGACCCGCTCGACGGTGCGTTCGCCGAGGCTCGAGGCGGTCCCACTGTCCTGCGCATCCTGGTCGGTGCCCAGCTCCGACGGCTTCGTGAGGCCAGTGGCATCAGCCGCGAGGCCGCGGCATATGCCATCCGGGGCTCCGAAGCGAAGATGAGCCGGATCGAGTCCGGCCGGGTCGGCTTCAAGCCCCGCGACGTCGCCGACCTCCTCACCCTGTACGGCCTGGCCGAAGGGTCAGCCCGAGATGTCGTGCTGCACCTCGCCGAGCAGGCCAACGAGCCGGGGTGGTGGCACCGCTACAGCGACACCATGCCCGACTGGTTCTCCACCTACGTCGGGCTGGAACAGGCCGCCACGATCATCCGCAGCTACGAGGCCCAGTACGTGCCCGGGCTGCTGCAGACGGCGGCCTACGCCAACGCGGTGGTCAACCTCGGCGAGGCCGTCCGGGCCGACGAGGTGGGTAAGCGGGTGGAGCTGCGGCTGCACCGCCAGCAGCTGCTCTACATGCCCAAGCCCCCCGACTACTGGGCGGTGATCGACGAGGCGGTGCTGCGGCGCAACCTCGGCGGCAAGGACGCCATGCGGGATCAGCTCGATCACATCCTCGAGGTCAGCAAGCGGCCGAACATCACGGTGCAGGTCGTGCCCTTCGACCGCAGCGACGTCGCGGCGGTCGGCGGGCCGTTCACGCTGCTCCGCTTCGCCGAACCCGACCTGCCCGACATCGTCTACCTCGAGCAGCTCAACAGCGCGTTGTACCTGAACAAGGACGTCGACGTCCGCAACTACCTCCAGATCATCAACCGGCTCGCCGCGGGGGCCCTCACCCCGCAGCGTTCCGCCGAGTTGATCACTTCCGTGCGCGACGCGCTCTGACGTCAGTCGCGATCCGGGCCTCCCCGAACAACGAAGAAGGCGGCCGCTCGAGTCCTGTTCGGACTCGGGCGGCCGCCTTCCGGCCGGATCACATGTGCGCGACGATCAGGGCTTGCGACCCACGCCGGCGAGAGTGGGCTGGTCCTTCGGGTCGTCACCGGGCTCGGGACGCCACTTCGGAATGGGAACGAGTCCGGGTTCGACGAGTTCGAGACCGTCGAAGAACCCGGCGAGTTCCTCCGGGGTCCACAGCTTGTACGGCACCGCGCCGGTGTCGTCATAACCCTGCTGCGCCCGGTTGAACGCTTCGTCCTCGGTGGTGGAATCGGAGAACGCCAGGTAACTGCCGGACACGAGCTGGTCCATGATGCGGTGCACGATCCCGGTGGCGACACCGTAATCGTTGGTGTGCCCGAGCACGCCGTTGATGGTGACGGCGATGGGCTTGCTCAGGTCGAGCGTCTTCGCGGCCTCTTCGAGGACGACCGCGGTGTCACTCATGTTCGTGTCGATGTACGCGGTGGCCCCTTCGGGCGTGCTGGTGAGCAGCGCCCGGGCGTGCGCGAGAACGGTGGGGTCGTTGTCGACGTACACGATGCGGGCGGCCGGGTTGGCCGACTGGGCCACCTGGTGCGTGTTGTCGTTGGTGGGCAGCCCGGTGCCGATGTCGAGGAACTGCGAGATCCCTGCTTCACCCGCCAGGTAGCGGACGCTGCGCCGCAGGAAGAACCGCATGTTCCGCGCGATGTCGACGATTCCGGGGAAGGTCGCGATATACTGGTCCCCGGCTTCCTTGTCGACGGGGTAGTAGTCCTTCCCGCCCTGCCAGTAGTTCCAGATCCGCGCCGAGTGGGGAACAGACTCGTCGACCGCCGGCCCGGCGTCTGAGCTAGAGAACTCGTTGCTCATGTCGTTGACGCACTCACTCTCTGTGTCCAGTAGGCCTCCCAGAGGGTACATGATCACACGACTCGATGCGCGGCCGTGCGGCATGTTCGCAAAAGGATGCGTCGAGCGGCACGCTCCGAGATCAACCACTGCGGCCGGCCATTCGTCGGCACCTCTGTTTGCGCAGGTGAGGCAACCGGAGCCGCGAGGGGCGCATTCCGTTCAGCGCGGTGAAGCACCACCGCCGCGCCGCCCGATGTAGTCGCGGACCAGCAGCACCACGAGCACGAGTGCGAGTACGCCGAACGCGATTCCGACCGCAGGCGGAAGCGTCGACATCGACGTGAGCCCGTTGGCCACGACTGCGACTACGAGGAGCACCCAGAGGGCCGGACGGGGGAGGGTCATCAGGAGCACCTTTCGTCGGGGACTGGTCGTCCGATGTGATCAAGCCTCGCCGGTGCGCAGCCGGTGCACATCGGTCCGAGGCGTGCACTCCCCCGCTGCCAACTTTCGATGCAGGCGTGGCGGATGATGGGCCCGCTCCCCAGACCCCGACCGTGCGCTGCACCGCGGAGGCCGTCCGTGTCCCGACCGCCGCTCCACCCCGTCGCCGCCGTGGTCTGCGGGATGGTGTCGATCGGGCTGCTGTTCGGCCTGCAGGGCGCCGCGGCGTCCGATCCCACGCTTCCCCCGCCGCCCGCGGTGGGCAGCGCGGGGTGGTGGCTGGTGGTCGCGGTCGTGGTGGTGCAGGCCGTGCTCGTGGCGTGGACCGACCGGTTCCCCACCACGGTGCCGCCCGCGCTCACCGCCGTGCCCCTCGTGCTGGCGGTCGCGGCGCCGGGTGGGGCGTTCACAGTCACGGCCGTCGCCGAGATCGCCGGGGTGTTCCTCGCCGTGGCCGCCCGGCCGCCCCGCGGGTTGTGGACCGCGCTGGCGGGCACCGCGCTGCTGCTGGCGGGTGGGCAACTCCTCAACGAGGTCCGCAGCGGCGCCGCGGGCCTCGGCCCGGCCGCCGCGGCCGGCGTGCTGCAGGCGATCGCCGTCGTCGGCCTGCCGCTGCTGGTCGGGCTGGTGGTCGCGGCGCAGCGCAACGCGCACGACGCCCGCGTGAAGGAGGTGGAGGCGCTGCGCCGCGAGCAGGACGCCCTGTTGCAGGCCGCGGTGTCGCAGCAGCGGGTCGGGATGTCGCGCGAGCTGCACGACATCGCCGCCCACCACATGTCCGGCATCGCGTTGATGGCGGCGGCGATCGACCGGCAGATCGACGCCGACCCCGAGGGGGCGAAGCGGTCGGCGCGCCAGATCCGCGAGCAGAGCAGCGCCGTGCTCGACGACCTGCGCCGGCTGGTCGGCCTGCTGCGCGAGGGCGCCGACGCGACCCGCCCCCTGGAGACGCTCGACGCGGTGTCCGTGCTCGTCGAGACGCGCCGCGCGGCGGGGGCCGAGATCGACCTCACCGTGCCCGCGGCCGCGGTGGACCTGGGCGCGCTCGCCCAGCTCGTGGCCTACCGCATGGTGCAGGAGTCGCTGGCCAATGCCGCGGCCCACGCCCCGGGCGCGCGGTGCACCGTGGAGATCGGGGAACCGCACGGCGGGCAGGTCGCGATCATCGTGCGCAACGGCGCCCCGACTGCACCCGATCCCGGTCCCGGCAGCGGGTTCGGGCTGGTCGGCATGGCGGAACGGGCCCAGCTGGTGGGGGGCGAGCTCGACCACGGGGCCACCCCGGACGGCGGCTGGGAGGTCCGGCTGACGCTCCCGCTCAGCGAAACGATCAGTACGATGCGCGCGCCCGCGCCGCTCCCGGAGGCTCCTGCATGATCCGCGTCCTCATCGCCGACGACCAGCACCTGGTCCGCGCAGGCCTCGAAGCCCTGCTCGGTGCGGAACCCGGCATCGAGGTGGTGGGCGTGGCCCGCGACGGCACCGAGGCCCTCGCGATGGCCCGGGAGCTGAGGCCCGAGGTCGCCTGCCTCGACATCCGGATGCCCGGCCGCAACGGCATCGAGGTGGCCCGCGAGCTGTGCGCACCCGACGCCGACCCGCAGGTGCCGGTGCTCGTGCTCACCACGTTCGACCTCGACGACTACGTCTTCGGCGCCCTGGAGGCCGGGGCGTCGGGATTCCTGCTCAAGGACGCACCCCCGGAGACGATCGTGCAAGCGGTGCGCCAGGTGGCCGCCGGCCAGGGCACGATCGACCAGACGCTCACCCGCCGGATCCTCCAGGAGTTCGTCCACCGCCGCCGGTTGCAGCCGGTCTCGGGCAGGCGGGCCGAGGACCTGCTCACCCCGCGGGAGCACGAGATCCTGCTGCTGCTCGCCCAGGGCATGTCCAACGACGACATCGCCCGCACCCTCGTGGTCGAGGTGTCCACGGTGAAGTCGCACCTGGCGCGGATGCTGCCCAAGCTCGGCGTGCAGTCCCGGCTGCAGGCCGTCGTCTGGGCCTATCAGAACCGCGTGGTCACGGTGCCCGAGTAGCCGAGCCGCCCGCGCGTCCCGATCAGGAGCAGCGCGGCCGCGACGACCGACCCCGCCGCCATCGCCTGCATCGCGGCGCTCGCGTCGATCGTCGGGAACACCTCGGCCCACAGGATCGAGAAGGTGTTGTTCACGCTCACGTGCGCCAGCACGGCCAGCGGCAGGCTCTCCCCGGTGCGGTTGAACACCCAGGTCATCACCACGTTGAACGCGATGCAGAACACGGTGAAGGCCACGGGGTGCGTCCAGCCGGCGTCGAGCCGGCCGCCCCAGTCGGTGAGGAACAGCGGCAGGTGCCAGACCGCCCAGACCGGCCCGAGCACCATCGTGGCGGCCAGCGGGGCGAAGCGGCGCTGCAGGCGCGGCAGCGCGAAGTCGCGCCAGCCGGGCTCCTCGGCGAGGCCGGTCGTGATCATCTGCAGCACCAGCCCCGGGACGTAGGCCAGCAACGCCGCGGTCGACGGGCTGCTCACCTGTCCCCCGGAGAACACGTACCCGGTGACGAAGATGGCGCCCGGCACCCCGAGCAGGCTGATCGCGTACCAGTGCCACCGCACCCGCCAGCGCCACATCCGCCCGAGCCAGCGCCGCAGCCCGGCCCGCCCGTCGGCCACCGCCGTGACGAACAGGGCCGACGCGATCGGGCCCAGGTACGCCCCGGGCAGCACGCCGGCGAACTGGCTCGTGCCCAGGAACTCGGGGAACCGGTACTCCCAGAGCCCCAGCCCGTTCTGCGACAGGATGTAGGGCAGCCAGGCCAGCCAGCTCATCACGTTCGCGAGCACGAAGAAGCTGAGCAGCGGCCTGCGCCGCACCACGTCGAGCAGGTCGCCCTGGACCGGCCGGGTGTCCGAGATCGTCATGGCATCGAGTCTCGGATCAGGAGCGCTCCGCCACGAGATGCGAAGGACCGCACCCCACGGGCGCCGTCGAAAGGTGCAAGCGCCCGTCAGCCCGGGGCGCCGGCCCCGGTGTCGTGCCACGCGGCGTCCCCGTCACCGGGCAGCCAGAGCCCGGGCAGGTTCACCACGATCGCCTCCTGGGTGGTGCGGGAGATGACCACGACCGCGTCCTCGTCCGGGTCGGGGTTCTCCTCTCGGTGCGGCACCCACGGGGGCACGTACACGAAGTCCCCGGGTCCGGTACGCAGCCTGCGCTCCTCGCCGTCCTCCAGGAACACGAACTCGGGGTGCCCGGACACCACGTAGATCGACGTCTCGGACTCGCCGTGGTGGTGGTCGGCCGAGTTCGTGGCGGGCGCAACGGTGGTGCGTCCGGTCCACAGCCGGTCCGAGCCCACCGTGCGGCCCGAGATCGCCTCCTCGCGCCGCATCCCGGAGCTCTGGGCGGTGTCGGCGGTGAGCTCGTCGGCACCGATGCGGTACAGCCTCGACTGCTGCCGGGTCCCCCTCCGCCTGGTCACCGTGCCACCAGCTCGGCGTCCCGCGCGGCCGTGTGCCGGTTGCGCGGCACGGGCAGGCCGAGGTTGCCGCGCAGCGTCGTGGACTCGTAGGCGCTTCGGACCACGCCGCGCTCGCGCAGTATCGGCAGCACCTCGTCGGTGAACCGGGCGAACTCGCTCGGCACGGTGACGGTGATGTTGAGCCCGTCGAGCGCGCCGGCCTGGAACCAGCGCTGGATCTCGTCGGCCACGGTCCGCGGCGACCCGACGAACGGCGAGCGCTGCTCCCGGGTGACGTGCTCCACGGTCTGGCGCAGCGTGTACCCGTTCTCGCGGGCGAGCGCCTTGATCTGCTCGGCACGGGTGCGGAAGCTCGTGGCGCCGAGGTCGCCGAGCTCGGGGAACGGGGCGTCGAGGTCGTACCGGCTGAAGTCGTGCCAGCCGAACGGGCGGCCGAACTGGGCGAGGGTCTTGGCGAAGTCCTTGCCCAGCCGCGCGGCCTCCTCCCGGTCGCGCGCCTCCTCGTCGGTGTCGGCGATCACCGGGCTCACCCCCGGGAAGATCAGCACGTGGTCCGGGTCGCGGCCCTTCGCGGCGGCGCGGGCCTTGACGTCGCGGGCGAACGCCACACCCTGCTCGACGGTGGCGGCGTGGGTGAAGATCCCCTCCCCGACGGCGGCGCCGAGGTCGCGGCCCTCCTCGGAGTCGCCCGCCTGGAAGATCACCGGCTGGCCCTGGGCCGAGCGGGAGATGTTGAGCGGGCCCACCACGGAGAAGTGCTCGCCGCGGTGGTCGAGCCGGTGCTGCTTGGCCGGGTCGAGGAACACGCCCGTCCCGCGGTCGCGGGGGAAGGCGTCGTCCTCGTAGGAGTCCCACAGCCCCTGCGCCACCCGGACGTGCTCGAGCGCGCGCCCGTAGCGGGTGGCGTAGTCGTAGTGCTCGTCGAGGCCGTAGTTGCCCGCGGTGCCCCCGTCGCCGGTGGCCACCACGTTCCAGCCGGCCCGGCCACCGCTGATCAGGTCCAGCGACGCCAGCCGCCGGGCCAGGTTGAACGGCGAGTTGTAGGACGCGGTGAGCGTGCCGACGAGCCCGATGTGGGTGGTCTGCACGGCCAGGGCCGACAGCAGCGTGAGCGGCTCGAGCCGGTTGAGGTAGTGGGGCGGTGAGTGCGGGGTGATGAACTGGCTGTCGACGATGAACACGAGGTCGAACAGCGCGGCCTCGGCCTGCTGCGCACGGGCGGCGTACCAGCGGATGTCGATGCTGGCATCGCCCGGGATCTCGGGGTGGCGCCAGGTGTCGTGCTGGCCGGGGCCGCCGACGCCCATGAGCACGGCGCCGAGCTTGAGCTGTCTGGACCGGCGGGTCGGAGGGGCCACGGCCGGGATCGTCACACCGGCCCGTGCGGGCCGTCCAACAACGAGTGAGGATCGGCATCGATCGTGGACTCCGATCGATCGGCGCCCGTAGCGTCGTCCGTCGTGGGACGGACGCTGGACCTGGAGCACCTGCGCAGCTTCGTCGCGGTGGCCGACTGCGGCGGGTTCCACCGCGCCGCCAAGGCGCTGCACCTGTCGCAGCCCACGGTCAGCCAGCACGTGCGGCGGCTGGAGAGCGTGGTCGGCCAGCCGCTCACCGAGCGCGTCGGCCGCCTGTCCCGGATGACGGCGGCGGGCGAGCTGCTGCTCGGCGAGGCCCGCCGGATCCTCGCCCTGCACGACGAGACGCTGCGCAGGCTCGGCGCCGACACCGACGAGGACCTGGTCGTCGGCGCCACCGAGCACGCCGCCGACGACCTGCTGCCCGAGCTGGCGAGCGCGCTGGCCGACGGGCCCGGCGTCGGGCAGGTGCGGTTCCGCCTCGACCGCGGCGCCCGGCTGCGCGAGGCGATCGACCGCGGCGACGTCGACGTCGCCCTGCTGCTCGGCGACCCGGAGGACGAGCGCTCGCAGCAGGCCGGTGCGCTGCCGCTGCGCTGGTACGCCGCCCCCGGCTGGTCCGGTGCTCCGGAGCACGGCCCGGTGCCGCTGGTGGCCCTGGACGAGCCGTGCGCGATCCGCAGCCGCGCGCTGGAGACCCTCGCCGCGCACGCCACGACCGCGGCGATCACCTGCGAGGCCGCCTACCTGGCGGGGGTGCTCGCCGCCGCCCGCTCCGGGCTCGGCGTGGCGCTGCTCGCCACCGTCGGCGCGGGCCCGGACGGGCTCGAGCGCCGCGACGACCTGCCGGCCGTCACCCCGCTGCCGGTGGCGGTCCGGTCGCGGCGGGGGCTGCGCCCCGAGGTCGCCGACCTGGCCGCGGCGGCCGTGCGGAACATCCTCGTCGCTGGTCACAGCGGGTAATGTCCGGACGAAATTGATCACTGTGTGCGATCGACCACGATGTGGATCCGCTATTGGACAGGCACAGCGGACGTCGGTGAGACTCCCTTCGTGCCGCTGACCACGACCGCCCGCCGCGCCTCCACGCGTCGCTGCGCGCCGTCGTGCCTGCTCACCCGGCGCCGGGCCGTCGACCTCGGCCGCACCGGGTCCGCGGGCTGTCGCCCCTTCTGACGACCCCGCCCGGCTGACGCGCCCGCGCGCGTCCCTCCTCCGCACCCCGGCGTGCCGGCCCCCGGCCGCGCCCGGATCCCGTCCTGCCCCCGAAAACAGGAGCGCGTCATGACGCTCGCCCAGCAGCCCGTGCAGACCTGGCCGCAGCCGCCCGCAGTGGCCGCGCGCGGCACGCTCGTCGTCGTCCCCGGCCGGGGTGAGCACCCCGGCGTCTACGAGCGCTTCGGCCTGCGCCTCGCCGCCGACGGCTACCCGGTCCACGCGGTGCCCGACCCCGTGCGCGACGGCGCGGCCGCACTCGACGGTGTGCGCGCGGCCCTCGCCGACCGCCCGGGCCCGCACGTGCTCGTCGGCTCCGACACCGGTGCGCTGTGGGCGGCGGGCCTGGTGGCCGAGGGCGAGCTCGCCGTGGACGCGCTCGTGCTCGCCGGGCTGCCGGTGCCCGGGCCCCCGGTCGCCGCCGGCTCCTGGGAGGAGGAGGTGGCCGCCCGCACGGCCTGCCCCACCCACCAGGGACGGCTCACGGCCGACCCGGCACTGCGTCGCGGCGCGATCCAGGAGCCGGTGCCCGACGGGTGGGCCGACCGCGCCCGGGCCGCCGCGATCACGGTGCCGGTACTCGGCCTGCACGGCGGCGACGACGCGATCAGCCCCTTCGGCGTGGCCCGCGCCTGGTACGGCGACCTGCCCTCCGGCCGGCTGGTGCGGATCACCGGCGGGCGCCACGACGCCCTCAACGACCAGACCCACCGCACCGCGGCGGCCACGGTCGTGCTCTTCCTGGAGCAGCTGCGCTCCGGCCCGGAACTCGCCCCGATCGCGGTCGAGGTCCGGTGATGCACATGATCACCGGACGTCCGAGAGCCGCGCTCGCGGCCGTCGTCACCACCCTCCTGCTCGCGGGCTGCGGTGGCGGCGGGTCCGCGGCCGGCGGGCCGACCCTGTCCTGGGCCGTCGACTTCCCGGCCCACTGGGACCCCGTCGTGCAGGGCAGCGGCGCGGGCTTCCGCGTGCTGTCGCTGGTGTACGCCTCCCTCACCGAGATCGACGAGAACGGCGGGGCCCGCCCCGGCCTGGCGGAGAGCTGGACCTACAACGAGACCGGCGACCAGATCACCTTCCACCTGCGCCCCGGCCTCACCTTCTCCGACGGCACCCCGGTGAACGCCGACGCCGTGCGCCAGTACCTGGAGCGGGCCCGCCACCAGGAGGACTCCGCGCTCGACGGCGACCTCGGCTCGATCGCGTCGGTCACGGCCGACGGCGAGCTGGACGTCGTGATCGGGCTGACCCAGGTCGACTACCAGATCCCGCTGCTGCTCGGCCAGCGCGTCGCGCAGATCACCAGCCCCACCGCGGCGCAGGACCTCGACCGGCTCGACCAGTGGCCGGTGGGCGCCGGGCCGTTCGTGGTGACGGAGCTGGTGCCCGAGTCGCACGTCGTGCTGGAGAAGAACCCGGCCTACTGGGACGCCGCGAACATCCACATCGACCGCGTGGAGGTGCACGACGCCCCGGACGCGGCGAGCGTGGTCTCGGCCGTCTCGACCGGTGTCTACGACCTCGCGCCGCTCGCGCCGAGCCAGGCGCAGGCGGCCCGCGCCGCCGGCCTGGACGTCGTCGAACAGCCGGGCTTCAACGCCGCGAACATCAGCCTCAACACCAACAAGGCGCCCTTCGACGACCCGGCCGTCGTGGAGGCCGTGCGGCACGCGGTGAACCGGCAGGAGTTCGTCGACAAGATCACGTTCGGGCTCGCCCAGCCGACCACGCAGCCGTTCCCGCCGCAGTACGTCGCCTACGACCCGCAGTCGGCGGACCTGTGGCCCTACGACCCCGACCGGGCGCGGCAGATCCTCGCCGATGCGGGCTACGCGCCCGGGGACATCCGCGTGGAGCTGGTGGCGCGCGCGGAGGACCCCCAGTCGGAGATCATCCAGAGCCAGCTCGGGGCGATCGGGATCACCGTGGACATCCGGGTGTCGCCGGACTGGGCCACCCCGTTCTTCGCGAAGGACCTCGCGCTGTCCTGGTACTCGACCACCGGCCGGGAGTCGCCGGTGCAGACGCTCACCGCGCACTTCGGGCCGGAGGGGCCGCTGAACCTCAGCTCGCCCGCCACCCCGCCCGGGTTCGCCGAGGCGGTGGCGCTGGCCCGCAGCACGCCGCTCGACTCGCCCGACTACCAGGCCAACCTGCAGGCCGCCACCCGCGCCGGGCTCCAGAGCGGCGCGCTGGTCTTCACCTACAGCCTGCCGAACCTGTTCGTGAAGAACCCGCGGGTCGGTGACCTGCCCAGGATCCCGGGCCAGGTGCACTGGACGGGCGTGCGCCTCGAGGACGAGCTGTGATCCGCGGGGGCGCCGTCGGCGGCGTGCTGCTGCGCACCGCGGGCGTGTTCGTGCCGGTCTTCGCGGTCGGCACGTTCGTCACCTTCGCGCTGCAGGACCTGTCCGGCCTCTCCCCCGCCCACCTGCAGCTCGGCGAGTCGGCCACCCCGGAGGCCGTGGCCGCGCTGGAGCACGAGTGGGGGCTCGACCGGCCCTTCCTCGTGCAGTACGGCGACTGGCTCGCCGGTGTGCTGCAGGGCGACCTCGGCGCGAGCTGGTACAACGGCGTCGACATCGCCGACGGGCTGGCCACCCGCGCCGTCGTGAGCCTGTCGGCGGCCGGGCTCGCGCTCGCGATCGGGATCGTCGGCGGACTCGTCCTCGGCACGCTCGCCGCGCTGCGCCCGCGCACCCTGCTCGACCGCGGGATCACCGCCTGGACCACCCTGATCTCCACGATGCCGCCGTTCGTGGTCGGGATCGCGCTGGTCGCGGTGTTCTCCGTCGGGCTGGGCTGGCTGCCCTCGGCCGGGTTCGTGCCGTTCGACCGCAGCCCGCAGCTGTGGCTCGCCCACCTGCTGCTGCCCGCGCTCGCGCTCTCGGTCGACACCGTCGCCGACGTCGCGCGGCAGTTGCGCACGGGGTTGGTGTCGGCCTACCGGCAGGACTACGTGCTCGGCGCGGTCGTGCGCGGGCTCGGGCCGCGGCGCATCTTCTTCCGGCACGTGCTGCGCAACGCCCTCGGCCCCGCCCTCGCCATGCTCGCCCTCAAGTTCCCCAACCTCATCGGCGGCGCCGTCGTCACCGAGGCGGTCTTCGGGCTCGCCGGCCTCGGCGCGTTCGCCGCCGACTCCGCCCAGCGCGGCGACGTGCCCGCGGTGCAGGGCGTCCTCGTCGTCTCGATCGTGGTGGTCGTCGTGTTCAACGTCCTGGTCAACCTGGCCCTGGTGCGGATCACGCCGTCCGCGGCGCGGGGGGTGTGAGCCCGTGTTCCGCGCCGTCCTGCGCCTGCCCACCGGCCGCGTCGCCGTCACCGTCCTCGGCGGTGTGCTGCTGCTCGCCCTGCTGGGCCCGGCACTCGCCCCGCACGACCCGATCGAGGGCACCGACGCCGCGCTCGCCGCCCCGTCGGCCGAGCGCTGGCTCGGCACCGACTACCTCGGCCGCGACGTACTCTCCCGGATCCTCGCCGGCGCCCCGGCCAGCGTGTTCGGCGCCGTGCTCGTGGCCGTGATCGCGCTCGTGGTCGGCGCGGTGCCCGGCCTGCTCTCGGTGTACCTGGGCCGCTGGTTCGAGTGGGCCACGCTGCGGTTGGTCGACACGCTGATCGCGTTGCCGTTCCTCGTGTTCGCCGTGGCCGTCACCGCGCTGCTCGGCAACGGGATCGTGCAAGCGATGGCCACGGTCGGCGTGCTCGTCTCGCCGGTCTTCTACCGCGTGTCACGGGCGGCGGCACTCGGCGTCTCGCGCTCGCAGTACGTGGAGGCCGCGGTCCTCGCCGGCGCGTCCACGGGCTGGATCGTGCGCAGGCACGTCGTCGCCCAGGTGCTCCCGCCGGTCGCGATCGCGCTGGCCAACACGATGGCCGCGGGCTTCGTGGTGGTCTCCAGCCTCACCTTCCTCGGGATCGGCGTGCAGCAACCCGCGCCGACGTGGGGCGGCGTGCTCGCGTCCGACCTCGGCTACCTGGCCTTCCGGCCGTACGCGCCGCTCATCCCCACCGTCCTGATCATGCTGACCGTCTGGGCGTTCAACCTGCTGGCCGACGCCTTCCGCGACACCGAGGGCGCGGCGGGCCGTGCCCCCGTGAAGGAGGCGAGCACCCGATGACCGGGCCCGTCCTGTCCGTTGACGACCTGCACATCTCCGATCCCCGATCGGGCACCGAGCTCGTCCGCGGCGTCTCGTTCGACGTCCCGGCGGGCGGCGCGCTCGGCATCGTCGGCGAGTCCGGCAGCGGCAAGACGCTGACCTGCCGCACCGCGCTCGGCATCCTGCCCGCGCCGCTGCGGGTCACCCGCGGCACCGTCACGCTGCTGGGCGAGGACACGGCCGGCCTCACCGAACGCGGGTGGCGGGAGCTGCGCGGCCGGGAGATCGGCGCCGTCTTCCAGGACCCAGGCGCCTTCCTCAACCCCTCGCTGCGGATCGGCTCCCAGGTGGCCGAGGTGCTGCGGGTCGGCAAACGCCTCGGGCGGCGCGCGGCCAAAGCCGAGGCCCTGCGACTGCTCGACGCCGTGCACCTGCGCGACCCGGAACGGGTCTACCGGCAGTACCCGCACGAGCTGTCCGGCGGGATGCTGCAGCGCGTCGTCATCGCCGCGGCGATCGCCCTCGACCCCCAGGTCCTCATCGCCGACGAGGCCACCACCGCGCTCGACGTCACCGTCCAGGCCGAGATCCTCGACCTGCTCGCCGATCTGCAGGAACGCACCGGGCTCGCGCTCGTCGTCGTCTCGCACGACCTCGCCGTGGTCGCGCAGCTGTGCACGGAGGTGGTGGTGCTGCGCCGCGGCGAGGTGGTGGAGCGCGGCGCCACCGACGCCGTCCTGCACGCGCCGCAGCACCCCTACACCCGGCTGCTCGTCGACGAGCACAACCGCTACGGCCTCGACCGCTACCTCGCCCCGGAGCTCGAACATGCCGGCTGAGCCGCCACTCCTGCAGGTCACCGACCTCGACGTCCGTTACGGGCGCACCACCGCGCTCGCCGGCGCCGCGCTCACCGTGCACCGCGGTGAGACCGTCGGCGTGATCGGCGAGACCGGGTCGGGCAAGTCGACGCTCGCCCGCGCCGTCGTCGGGCTGGTGGCGCCCGCCGCGGGCACCGTGACGATCGCGGGCGAGGAGGTCACCGCGTTCTCCCGCCGGCAGTGGCGCGCGTTCCGGCGCCGCGGCGTCGCGCAGTACGTCTTCCAGGACCCGCTGCGCAGCCTCGACCCCCACCTGCCGGTCGGCGCGTCGATCGCCGAACCGCTGCTCCTGCAGGGCCGCTCCCGCGCCGACGCCGACGCCGCGGTGCGTGCCGTGCTGACCCGCGTGCACCTCACCGCCGACCTCGCCGACCGCTACCCCGCCGAGCTGTCCGGCGGGCAGCGCCAGCGCGTGGCCGTGGCCCGCGCGCTGGTCACCGACCCGCAGCTCGTGGTGCTCGACGAACCGGTGAGCGCCCTCGACGCCGCCAACCGGGTACGGGTGCTCGAGGTGCTCACCGAGCTGCGGGAGGCCGGAACGGCACTCGTGTTCATCTCCCACGACCTCGGCTCGGTCGCGGGCATCAGCGACCGCGTCACCGTCCTGCACCGCGGCGCCGTGGTCGAGACCGCACCCACCCGCGCGATCGTCACCGCCCCGCAGCACCCCTACACCCGGCTGCTCGTCGGCTCGGCGCCCACCCTCACCACCGGAGCGGTGGACCGGGAGACGCGCGCCGAGCTGCGCAGGCAGCTCCTCACCGTCGGCTGAAGGAGAACGCGATGGCCCGCCAGATCAAGCTCGGACTGCGCCTGTACGGGGTCGGCGGCCCCGGCCAGCACGGCCTGTGGAAGGACCGGCGCGTCCCGAACGACGCCAGCATCGACATCGACTGGTACATCGCCCAGGCGAAAGCCGCCGAGGCCGCCCTGTTCGACACCCTCTTCATCGTCGACAGCCAGTTCATCGACCACACCTACCCGCCGCACTACCTCAACCGGCTCGAACCGCTCACGCTGCTGTCGGCCGTGGCGACGCACACCCGCCACCTCGGCCTCGTCGGCACGCTGAGCACCACCTACAACTCGCCGTTCAACGTCGCGCGCCGCTTCGCCTCCCTCGACCACATCAGCCGCGGCCGCGCCGGCTGGAACGTCGTCACCAGCTTCGACACCGGCACGTCGCGCAACTACGGCCTCGAGGAACACCTCGACTACGCCACCCGCTACGGCCGCGCCCACGAGCACGTCGCCGTCGTGCGCGGCCTGTGGGACTCCTACGAGGACGACGCGTTCCCGGCCGACGTCGAGCGCGGCGTGTTCCTCGACCCGAGCAAGCTGCACGCGCTGAACCACCGCGGCGAGCACTTCGCGGTGGCGGGCCCGCTCAACATCTCCCGTTCGCCCCAGGGCCAGCCGGTGATCTTCCAGGCGGGCGTCTCCGATGAGGGGCGCACGCTCGCCGCCGCCGTCGCCGAGGGGATCTACGCGCCACCCGGCACGCTGGAGGAGACCTCCGCCTACTACGCCGACGTCAAGACCCGCACCGCGGCGGCCGGGCGCAACCCCGACCACCTCCTGATCTTCCTCGGGGCCGCGCCGGTCGTCGGCGCCACCGACGACGAGGCCCACCGCACCGCGCGGGACATCTACGAGGCCGACAACGACTTCGACCGCAAGCTCGGCCAGTTCGGCCGCGCCTTCGGCGCCCACGACTTCTCCCAGTACGACCTCGACGCCCCGTTCCCCGACGTGTCCGAACTGGCCGAGCGCGGCGGCCGCACCCGCGGCGCCGAGATCGTGCAGCGGGCCCGCGAGGAGGGGCTCACGCTGCGCCAGACCGTGGAGGCGTTCACCACGTTCCGGCCCTCACCGTTCACGGGGACGCCGACGACGATCGCCGACACGATCGAGACGTGGTTCCGCGCGCGCTCGTTCGACGGGCTCAACCTCGGCTTCCGCACGCTGGAGGACCTGGAGCGCTTCGCCGCCGAGGTGCTCCCGGTGCTGCGCTCGCGCGGGCTGGTGCGCAGCGAGTACGACGCCGACACGCTGCGCGGCAACCTCGGTCTCCCCATCCCGGAGAACCGCCACACCGCCGCCCGCGCCGTGACCGTCTGACCGAATAATCTGACATCGACGTCAGAGGTCGGGGAGGGTCGGCATGCGGATCGGTGAACTCGCGGAGCGGGCCGGGGTGAGCGTCCGGTCCCTGCGCTACTACGAGCAGCAGGGGCTCCTCACCAGCACCCGCAGCGCGGGCGGGCAGCGCCACTACGACGAGCACGCCGTCGAGCGCGTGCGGCTGCTGCAGAGCCTCTACTCCGCCGGGCTGTCGAGCCGCACCATCGCGGAGATCCTGCCGTGCGTCGACTCCCCCAGCACCGACCACACCGACGCGGCCTTCACCCGGATGATCCACGAGCGCGACCAGCTCAGCGCCCACATCGAGGAGCTCATCCACACCCGCGACGCCCTCGACGGCCTCATCGCCTGCAACCGCAACCACCGCCGCACGCAGGTCTGACGCGCCGGACCCCATGATCACCGACCGGGCGCGTTTCCCGACACCTGGCGTCGGGAAACGCGCCAATCCGCTGATCAAGCTGCCGCCGGGTTCCGCGGAACCCGGGCTCAGCCGTCGAAGTGCTTGCGCAGCGCCGCGATGCCGGCGCCGTAGATCCCGTCGGCGAAGGTCTGGGTCAGGTTCGCCTCGTCGGCACCGTCGGCGTCGTACTCCGACCACCACTCGACGAACGTCTCGCCGGAGGCCGTGATCGGGGCGACGCGGAACGTCGAGACGTAGCGGCGCACGGGGAACGAGCTCTCGAGGATCTCGTAGGTGCAGCGGCGCTCACCGTCGTGCAGCTCCACCAGGCGTTCGACCACGGTGCCGCCGTTGTCCAGGGTCAGGCGGCGGACCGCGCCGACCTCGGCGCCGGAGCCGCCCTCGTCGAGCTCGCTCGCCGTGACCGCGGGGAGCCAGGCGGGGAGGCCGTTGAAGTCGCGCACCACCTTCCACACGTCGTCGGCGGAGGCGGGTACGACACCACTGGCGTACGGGCGGGGCATGGGATCTCCTATCGGTCGAGACGGGTCTTGAACGCGCGGGTCTGTTCGGTCAGCGCCTTCTCGGTGGGCAGGCGTTCCATCGAGGAGGCGCCGTAGAAGCCGTGGCAGTGCTTCGTGCGCGCCAGCACGTGCGCGGCGTCGTCGGGCATCGCGATCGGGCCGCCGTGGCAGAGCACCAGCACGTCCTCGCGGACCTCCCGCGCGGCGGCCGCCCACTCGTCGATGAGCTCGACGCAGTCGTCGAGCGACTTCGCGGTCTCCGCGCCGATCGACCCGCCGGTGGTGAGGCCCATGTGGCAGACGATGATGTCGGCGCCCGCGCGCGTCATGGCGCGCGCGTCGTCGGCGGAGAAGACGTAGGGCGTGGTGAGCAGGTCGGCCTCGCGGGCGGCGGCGACGAGGTCGACCTCGAGCCCGTACCCCATCCCGGTCTCCTCCAGGTTGGCCCGGAACACGCCGTCGATCAGGCCGACGGTGGGGAAGTTCTGGATGCCGGCGAAGCCCAGGTCGGCCAGCTCGCGCAGGAACCGGTCGGTGAGCAGGAACGGGTCGGTGCCGTTGACGCCCGCCAGCACCGGGGTGTGCTCGACGACGGGCAGCACCTCGGCGGCCATCTCCACCACGATCTGGTTGGCGTTGCCGTAGGCGAGCAGGCCGGCCAGCGAGCCGCGGCCTGCCATGCGGTAGCGGCCGGAGTTGTAGATGACGATGAGGTCGATGCCGCCGGCCTCCTCGCACTTGGCCGAGAGGCCGGTGCCCGCCCCGCCGCCGACGATCGGCTCACCGCGGCCGGCCATGTCCTGGAACTTCTCGACCAGCTCCGCCCGCGCGAACCGTGCCGTCACTTCTGCTCCTCCTGCCAGGCGGCCACCAGGGCGTCGGCGAACTCGGGATCGTTGACGTGGTGCGGCAGGCGTTCGACCCGCCGCCGGCCGGTGCGGTGCACCTCGGCCTCCAGGGTGGAGAACAAGGCCTCGTCGGCCTCGGGGTCCCAGAACGCCTGCCCGGGAGCGTCCAGCGCGGAGACGCCGCCGGTGGGCAGCAGGAACCGCACCGGACCCTCGCACTCGTTGAGCCGCCGCGCCAGGAACCGGGCGATCGCGACGTTCTCCTCCGGTGTGGTGCGCATGAGCGTGACCTGCGGGTTGTGCTCGTAGAAGGTGCGGCCGGCGAACTGCGCGGGCACGGTGGACGGCGCCCCGAAGTTGACCATGTCGAGCGCGCCGCACGACCCGACGTACGGCACGCCGGTGCGGATGATCGCGCCGAGGCGGTCCTCGGTGGCCGGGAAGACCCCGCCGACCAGCAGGTCGCACACCTCGGTGGTGGTGATGTCGAGGACCGAGCCGACCAGCCCGTCGTCCACGAGCTTCTCCATCGCCCGCCCGCCGGTGCCGGTGGCGTGGAACACGAGGGGGTCGACGGCGTCGCCGAGCCGCTCCGTGACAGCCGTGACGCAGGGGGTGGTGACCCCGAACATCGTGAGGCCCACCGCGGGCCGGTCGTCGGCGGCGGGGACGTCGTGGGTGACGATGCCGGCGAGCGCGTGCGCGGCGTTGCCGATCACCCGCCGGGAGATCCGGTTGAGGCCTGCGACGTCGGTGACCGAGTACCACATGGCGATGTCCGAGGCGTCGACGTACGGGGCGACGTCGCCCGACGCCACCGTCGACACCATGATCTTGCCGACGCCCACCGGCAGCGCCCGCATCGCCGGGGTGACCAGCGCGGTGCCGCCCGAGCCGCCGAGCCCGAGCACGCCGCCGACGTCGGAGCGGCTGCGCAGGAACCGCTCCAGCGCCACGGCCATCGCGGCGACGGCGCCACCGCGGTCGCCGGTGAACACCGCACGGGCGCCGTCGGGATGGTGTGCCGCCACCTCGCCGGGCTGGACGTCCGCGGGGCTGCCGCGCTCCTGCGTGGACACGTCGACGGTGACGACACCCGCCCCCGCCGCGCGCAGCCGCTCCGCCGCGTAGGCCAGCTCCGCACCCTTGGTGTCGAAGGTGCCGATGACGTAGGCGAGGGCCATGATTCGTTCTTAGTGCACTCCGGCCCCCCGGGCGAGCCTCAACCCTCGATCCGGCCCTCCACGCAGGTGACCGCGTCGCCGCCGACCCACACCGCGCCGTCCGCGTCCTGGTCGACGTACACGCGACCCGCCCGGCCCAGCGCGGCGCCCTGGGACGCGACGTACGGGGCCTGGAGGCGGCCGGTGCGCAGGAGCCAGAGCGCGAGGCCCGCGTTGAGGCTCCCGGTCACGGGGTCCTCGAAGCTGGTGCGGCCCGCCGGGAAGAACGCCCTGACCTC
Source organism: Pseudonocardia zijingensis (assembly GCF_042657305.1). NCBI lineage: Bacteria > Bacillati > Actinomycetota > Actinomycetes > Pseudonocardiales > Pseudonocardiaceae > Pseudonocardia > Pseudonocardia zijingensis. Next base: position 170,899 of record NZ_JBHSKO010000002.1, read on the forward strand.
GATCGCCTCCGGCGAACCCGCCGGGTACGGCCCGGCGATGCCCAGCTTCAGGTCCTCGGCGTTCGGGTCGACCGCGAGCACCGTCTTCGCGTCCTCGAGCAGGACGCCCACCCAGCCGGGGCCGTTGTCGATCCACCGGGCGTCCACGATCCCGGCCCGGTCGACGCCCAGGATGCGCGCGATGCGAACCTGCAGCTCCTCGTCCACCGGCTCGTCGCGCACCAGGGGCGGGGCGGCGAACGCGAGCCTGCCGCCGGTGCGGCGCAGCGTGATCAGCCCGGCCTCGCACTCCTGCACGACGGTGTCGGCCGTGTGCTGGGGGTTGCGCTCCAGCCACGCGTGGCAGGTGCCGATCGTGGGGTGACCGGCGAACGGGAGCTCCTCGGCCGGGGTGAAGATGCGGACGCGGTAGTCGGCGGCCGGGGTGATCGGCGGGAGCACGAACGTCGTCTCGGACAGGTTCGTCCAGTTCGCGATCCGCTGCATCTGCTCGGTGGTGAGGCCGTCGCCGTCGAGCACGACCGCGACCGGGTTGCCCCGGTACGGCACGGCGGAGAAGACGTCGACCTGGGCGAACGGGCGGCTCGTCATGCCTGCAGCATCATCCGCCGCGCCGCCGCCCGCCATGGCCAATCCCCGGCTCGTGGACCGGGCGCGTCAGCTCAGGTGCACCAGCGGCAGCTTCGCCAGCTCCGCGGGCGAAAGGGCCGCGGCCTCGCCGAGCACCTCGCTCTGCCGCTCCTGCATGCGGGCGTCGATCCGGCCGGCGAGGAAGTACGCGAGCCGCCCGAGCAGGCGGACCGTGGATTCCTCGACCAGCGGGCGGGGGCTGGAGACCACCGCCACCCCGGTGGGGGTGCCGTCGTTGGCCTGCGCCGCCCCGATCGAGAACGCCTCCCGCGGGTTGACGTGCCGCGACGCGAGGTGGTCGCGCAGCTTCAGCAGCACCGCGTGCAGCTTCGCGTACTCCCCCGGCTGCTCCTGTTCGAGCTCGTCCAGGTCGGCGACGGTGAGCACGGCGGTGCGCGCGGAGAAGCAGCGGGCGTAGGCGAGCAGGGCGCCCGTCCACAGCGCCTCCACCGCCACCGGGTCGGGCTCGGGCCGGGCCAGCTCGGTGACGAGGTGCTCGCAGCAGCGCAGGGCGTACTGGAGGTCCTCGAACACCGCGGCGAGTTCGGCCAGCCCGGCGGCGCCGGGCGTGTCGAGCCTGCGCACCGCGGTGGGCGGTGCGGCGGGTGCGCTCACGGTGACCCCTCCTCGACGCCCGGGAACATCCGGGCCCTGATCTCGGCGAGCTGTGCCTGCACGGCCGGGGCGGCCGGGCCCTCGTCCTCGCGTCCGGGTTCGATGCCCAGTGCCCGCAGCAGGGCCGCGGCCGGCTCGCCCGGGTCGCCGGTCTCACCGAGCACGGGGTGCAGCCCGGCCTCGGCGAGGTGCTCGAACACCACGTGCACCACGGTCCACGGGTTGTAGGTCTCGGTGCTCACGGCCATCCGTCCCCCCGTGGGATCGGCGCGCCGCGCAGGTCCCGCTCCGGGCGGCCGAGCAGCGCGTCGATGCGGTCGAGCAGCCGTGCGGAGACGGCGTGCTGCAGGGCGTCGGCCTCGACCGTGGCCTCGGCGGGCTCCAGGCGCAGGATCCGCACCAGGAACAGCTCGACCAGGGCGAGCCGCCGGGCCGGGAAGTCCGCGTCGGTGCGGACCGGCTGGGTCGTCGTCACGAGGACACCTCATGCGGGTAGCGGGCGGCGAGCAGGTCGCGGCACGTGTGGGTGTTGGCTTCGATGCCGACCCGGGTGAGCCGGGCCCGGCGCAGGTGCAACGGCACCTGGTCGGCGGTGACCGGTGCCCCGTCCGGGTGGAGCAGGAGCGGGGCGTCCGGGCCGTGCGGCAGGCCGACGGCGGCCCGCCGCTGCCGGAGCCGGTCGAGGTCGGGCGACGGCGGGAGGTCGCCGAGACGCGCGACCGCGAGCTGCTCGGGCGTGGCACCGGCGTCCACCAGCGGGCGGGCCAGCCGGTCCTGGCCCGCCAGCGCCGCCTTCCGCAGGAACACCGCGCGCAGCTCGTCGAGCTCCGACTGCGCCTCCCCGTCGAACGCGGCCACGAACCCCGCCCGGGCGGCCACCCCCTCGTTGATCGTCACCGAGGCGAAGTGGTCCTCCAGCGCGATGTCGGCGCTGGTGACTCCGGGTACCGCCGACACGGCGTCGTGGGCGTCGGCCACCATCAGCCACGCGAAGTTCGGCGCGCAGAAGAAGGTGGGCAGCCGCAGCCGCACGGTCGCCACGCCGTCGTCGGACACGGTGCACGACGCCACGAACTCCAGCTCGGTGATCGGCTGATCGAGTTCGGGGTCGCGCACCGTGTCCAACGCCGCCCACACCGCGCCTGCGAGCCCGGTGGTCGGCGCGGTCACGACGAACCGGCCGCCGCGGCCTCGGTGACCAGCTGCTCGCCCGGCGTGTCCTGCGCGCCCGCCGACGTCTCCAGCCGGCACTCGGGCGGAACCGGGATGTCGTAGAGCTTCGCCGCGTTCAGCCCGAGGATCTTCTTCTTCGTGGCCGTGGTGAGCCTCGGGTAGTCGGTGAACGCGTCGTCGTCGGGCATCTGCCAGTCGACGAAGCCTTCGACCTGCCACTTCGGCACCCAGATGTTGTAGTCGCCGCCGAAGGTCATCTTGTCCTCGCCGACCCAGAACAGCAGCTCGCCCATGACCTTCGCGAAGAACTTCGGCCGGGCGTGCATCAGGCCGCCGATCACGACGGACAGGCCGGCGTACACGTTGGGCTCCTGCACCGCCATGAAGCAGAAGTCCTCGATGCGGGGCAGCCCGACGTGCTCGACGATGAAGTTGAGCTCCGGGAAGTCGGTGGCGGCGTGGTCGACGTCGGCCACGTCGAACGCGTCCTTGTCCAGCGGCCAGATCGTGGGGCCCTTGTGGACGTGGATGTTCTTGATGCCCAGCTCCTGCGCCTTCGCCAGGAACACGTAGGCCTCGGGGTCGGACAGCTTGTAGCCGCGCGAGCCGCTGTTCCACTCGGCGGTGTAGAGCTTGACGCCCTTCAGGTTGTACTTCTCGGCGTCCATCTCGAGTTGCTTCAGGCCGGGGTCGCCGTCGCGCGGGTCGAAACGCCCGTTGACGATCAGGCGGTCCCCGAACCGCTCGAGCAGCTGCGCGTTCTGCTCGACGGTGTTGAAGCCGTTCGTGTACCACTCCTTGAGGTACGTGGACTGGAAGACCGCGTAGTCGACGTGGCCCTCGATGAACATGTCGCGCTCGAAGTCCTCCGGCGTGACCTTCAGGTAGTGGTCGTAGTCCCAGTGGGTCTCGGGCGGGCCGAGCTGGTGGTAGCCGTAGAAGCAGTCGATCCAGCCCTTCGCGTACTGCTCGGCGCCCGGCTTCCAGTTCTCCCGGCTCGCATCCCAGAAGTGGCTGTGCGAATCGACGATGAAGTACTTCTCGCCGTCCTTCTCGTACATCGTGGTGGGCCTTTCGCGTCAGGGAACCAGAATCGCCCGGCCGCGCACGCGACCGGCATCGAGGTCGTGCAGCGCGTCCAGCGCCGCGTCGAGCGGGTACTGCTTCGTGTGCAGGGTGACCTTCCCCGCCTGCGCCAGCACCATCAGCTCGGCCAGGTCGGTGTACGTGCCGACGATGTTGCCGATCACGTTCTTCTCGTTCGCGACGAAATCGAGCGTCGGTGCGGAGAAGTCGCCGCCGTAACCGATGACGTACTGGTAACCGTCGGGCGCGGTCATCTGCCACGCGTCGTTCTCCGCGCCCTGCTCGGCCACGAAGTCGAACACCACGGTGGCCCCCTCACCACCGGTGAGGTCCTTGACCGCGTCGACGTGCGAGCCGTCGGCCACCACGGTCTCGTCCGCGCCGATCTGCCTCGCGAGCTCCAGGGCGTCCGGGTTCTTGTCGACCACCACGATGCGGGTGGCCGTGAGGGCGGCCAGGCACTGGATGCCGATGTGCCCGAGCCCGCCGGCGCCCTGCACGACGGCGGTGGTGCCGGGCCACAGCACGGGCACCGCCTTGCGCACCGCGTGGTAGGCGGTGATGCCGGCGTCGGCCAGCGCGGCCACGTCGGCCGGGTTGGTGGACGGGTCGAGCTTCACGCAGGCCCGCGCGGTGGTGCGCAGGTACTCCGCCATGCCCCCGTCGTTGTCGGACAGGCCGGGGAAGAACGCGTTGACGCACTGCATGTCCTTGCCCCGCCGGCAGGCCAGGCACAGCCCGCACGACGGCTGCGGGTGCAGGATCACCGTGTCCCCGACCGCCACGTTGGTGACCCCGTCGCCGACGGCGTGCACCCAGCCCGCGTTCTCGTGCCCGATCACGTAGGGCAGCGTCGGGCCCATCGCCTCGGCCCACTGGCCTTCCAGGATGTGCAGATCGGTGCGGCACACACCCGCGCCACCGATCTTGACGATCACGTCGAGCGGCCCCTGCAGCGTGGGCTCGTCGATGTCGTCGATCTTCGGATCCGTGTGGTAGTCGTGCACGCGTACTGCCTTCACGACAGTGACCTCCTCGTTGGGGTCCGGTTCAGCGGGGTCCGACCTAACCGATCGACGGGCCCAGGCCCAGCGACTGCGGCGTGCTCGAGTCCGGCGACGGCTGCGGGATGCCCTCGTCGAGCTGCCCGAACTCGGTCATGAGCGACTTGTTCCACGGCGTGACCTCCTCCGCCACCAGCGAGTTCGTGGTGAGGATCAGCCCGGCCACGGACGCGCCGTTCTGCAGTGCGGACCGCACGACGCGCAGCGGGTCGATCACACCGGACTCGACGAGGTCGCCGAACCGACCTTCCAACGCGTCGAAGCCCTCGTCAACACCCAGAGCGGTGACCTGTTTGACGACCTCGTCGCCGTCGTAGCCGGCGTTGGAGGCGATGAGGTGCACGGGCTCGGTGAGGGCGCGCCGCACGATCTCGACCCCGATCCGGTAGTCGCCGTCGACGTGCAGGTCGTCGAGCGCGGGCTCGGCGTGCAGCAGCGCGGCCCCGCCGCCCGCCACGATGCCCTCGGCGATGGCCGCGCGGGTGGCCTGCAGGGAGTCGTCCACGCGGTGGCGGATCTCCTTGGCCTCGGCGTTGGTGGGCGCGCCTACGGCGAGCACCGCGGCCTTGCCCGACAGCCGGGCGATCCGCTCGGACAGGAAGTCCTCGTCGGTGCCGATCGTGGCGCGCGCGAGCTCGGCACGCAGCTGCGTGAGCCGCCGCTCCAGCGCCGCCCGTTCGCCGCGGCCACCGATGATCGTGGTGCTGTCGCTCGTCACGCGCACCTGGGCGGCCCGCCCGAAGTGCTCGGTGGTCATCTGCTCCAGCGCGAACGCGGCGCTGCGGCTGTGCACCTTGCCCCCGCACAGCGCGGCCATGTCCTCGAGCAGGTGGATGCGCTTCTCGCCGAAGCCGGGCGCCCGGATCGCCACGGCCTGGAACGTGCCGTTGACGTGGTTGTGCACCAGCATCTGCAGTGCCGTGCCCTCGACGGTCTCGGCGATGAGCACCAGCGGGCGCCGCTCGCCGCGCATGATCTTGTCGAGCACCGGCATCAGCTGCTGGACGTCCTTGACCTTCTCGGCCGTGAACAGCAGGTACGGGTCGTCGACGATCGCTTCCAGGCTCCCGGGATCGGTGGCCATGTACGGGGTGACGTACCCGTTGTCGAACTCGAAGTCCTCGACGAAGCCGACGCTCACGCCGTGCTGCGGCACGTCCTCCACGGTGACCACGCCGTCCTCGCCGACCGTGTGCAGCGCCCGCGCGACGACGGCGCCGATCACCTCGTCGTCGTTCGCCGAGATCGACGCCACGCGGGCCAGCTCCTGCTCGGTCGACACGGGGTGAGTCACCCGCTGCAGGTGCTCGACGATGCGGCTCACCGCCAGGTCGATGCCGCGCTTGACGAGCACGGGGTTGCCGCCGGCGGAGATGGCCTTCATCCCCTCCCGCACGATCGCCTGGGCCAGCACGATCGCGGTGGTGGTGCCGTCACCGACGGTGTCGTTGGTCTTGACCGCCGCTTCCTTCACCAGCTGGGCGCCCATGTTCTCGAACGGGTCGCGCAGGTGGATCTCCCGCGCGATCGTGACGCCGTCGTTGGTGACCTCGGGCGATCCGGTGATCTTCTCCAGGATGACGTTGCGGCCCTTGGGACCGAGCGTGCTCTTGACGGTCTCGGCCAGCTGGTCGACTCCGGCCTGCAGCAGTTGCCTGCCGTCGGCGCCGAATCGCAGTTCCTTCGCCATGCGCGGGTTCTCCTGAAACTGGGCCCCGTGAGTGGATACGAGTGCCCCGGCACCCGTATCCACTCACGAGGGGTGTGATCAGTTGACGGGCTTCAGGTCGAAATCGAGGTACTCAGCCGCGTCCTCCGGATTGGCGAACATGATCGTGCGGTCGTCCAGGTGGACCATCCGGCCGTAGTGGGTGGACATCGCCTCCTCGAACTCGGCGGCGTTGAACCAGCCCTCCTCCTCGCCGGCCTCCTCGTCGACGTCGGCGTAGACGACGTCGAACCGGTTCTGGCCGTCGACGCGGATCATCGAGGGCAGGTGGGTGACCTTCACGTTGTCCAGCCGGCTCATCACGTTCGCGATGAGCACCCCCACCTGGCTGTTCATCAACGTGAATCCGCACATGTTCGACGCGGTGCTGTTCTGCTCGAAGCGGCTGGTCGTCGCGGTCACTTCTTCAGCTCCTCGGGGATCGAGAGGCCGAGATCGCGGCAGATCCCGGCGAACCGGTTCTTGGCGGTGTCGAGGCTGTCCTCGAAACGCGGCGGCCTGGCGTCGGGCTGCGACCACAGCGGCTGCAGCTTGCGGGCCGCGTCGAGCGCCAGCGGCACCCAGTGCGACAGCCACCCCTGCATGAGCGCGGTGTTGTGGTCGGCGAACTCGCGGTCCTGCGTGAGCGGCGCGAAGCAGGCGATCGTCCAGCGCAGGTCGCGCTGGGCGTAGTCGTACTCACCCGCACCCATCACGGTGGGCGTGACGTAGTCGCCGTTGCCCGCGGCCGACTGCATCACCAGGTTGCTGCGGAACAGCTCCCCGAGCAGCGGCTCGAACACGACGTTCGCGGCGAAGATCGCCTCGCCCCAGTCGTCCTGGACCGCGGTGAGGGCCTCGCACACCTGGCGCACGCCCTGCCACTCCGCGTCGGAGTTCCAGGCGGCGAGGTGCGCCGCCCCGTCGAAGCCCTCGATCTCCTCGGAGAGGGTGAGGTTGTAGAGCGCGAGGTCCTGCGCGAACCGGATCTTGTGCGCGCTGTTCACGGCGAGGGCCGTGTTGTGCATGTTGGTCGGCGCGGACCGCTCGTTCGCCGCGAACACGTAGAGGCCCAGGATGTGCTCGATGTGCATCCAGGCACCGACGTGGCGCTCGACGAACCGCACCCAGTTCGGCGACCACTGCGCGAACGACTTCGTGTACCGCGCGTTCTCGATGTTCTGGTTCAGCTGGCGGACGACGTTCGCGTTGTAGCGGTAAATCGTCTGTTCCCACTCCTCGTTGGGATCGCGGAACTCGTGCCAGCCGTGGGCGGGCCAGTTCTCCACCGGCAGGCCACCGGTGCCGATGCCGCGCTGCGGCTCCGGCTTGTCGACACCCCAGGCCTTGAGCTTCGTCCAGTGCAGCGGGTAGCCGGTGGAACCGTCGGCGAAGCCGTAGATCCAACCCTGGGTGAGGTAGTGCCGCGGGTCCGGCTGGACGTCGACCGTGACGTCCTCGTAGTGCGTCTGCTTGCGCTTGGCCGGCTTGAAGTAGTTGTAGCGACGAGCGCTCGCCGACGAGTCGGGGAACTCGCGCGCCCCGGCCTCGGCATCGGTGAAGACGGGCTTGGGAACGCTCCGTTCCGGGCGTTCTGTGGGGGTCCGCTCTGTTGTCGTCACGGTTGGTCCTCCGGATCACCGGTGGTGGTGAACTTGTCGTAGAAGATGTGGTCGGTCGTGCAGCCGAGCCGTTCGAGCACCGCCACCGCGGCGTCGACCATCGGCGGTGGGCCGCAGACGTACGCGTCCTTCCCGGCCGCCCCGGACTCGTGCCGGGCGACGACGTCGGTGATCAGACCGGTCTCGCCCTGCCAGTCGTCCTCCTCCGCCGGCTCGGACAGCGCCGGCACGAACGTCAGTCCGGGCAGCTGCTCCTGCAGACGCGCGAGCTCCTTCTCGAAGCACAGGTCCCGGGCGGAGCGGGCCCCGTAGTAGAAGGTGACCCGCCGCTCGATCCCGCGCTCGGCCATCGACCTCAGCAGCCCGAGCATCGGCGCCATCCCCGCACCGCCGCCGATGAACAGCAGGTCGGAGGTGCGGTTCTCGCGGAGGGTGAAGGTGCCGAACGGCGCCTCCACCTCCAGCCGGTCCCCCACCTGCAACCGGGAGGCCAGCAACCCGGAGAACAGGCCGTCGGGGTAGATCTTGATGACGAACTCGAACTGGCCGTCCCGGCCGGGCGGGTTCGCCATCGAGAACGAGCGGGTCTCGTCGGTGCCCGGCACCCGGAAGTCCATGTACTGGCCCGGGAAGAACTTGATCTCCTCGGGCTCGACCAGCTTGACGACCAGGTGGCGCATGTCGTGGGTCACCGCGTCGATGGACACGACCTCGACCGTGCCGCGCCGCAGGGGAAGCCCGCCCCGGATGATCTCCTCGTCGTAGTTGAGGAGCTCGATGGTCAGGTCCTCGTAGGCGTGGGCCCGGCAGAGCAGCGTCTGCCCCTCCTCCCTCTCGAAGTCCGGCAACGCGAACGTCGAATAGCGGTCCAGCTCGATGTCCTCACCCTCGAGCACGAACGATTTGCAGGCTGCGCACTGGCCTTCCTTGCAGCCGTGCATGAGCTGGACGCCCTGCTCGGCCGCGGCACGCAGGATGGTCTGGTCCTCGTCCACCTCGATCTCGATGCCGACGGGCTCGAACCGGACGATGTGCTTCTCGCCCAACGGGTCTCCTCGGAAGATGGGGCCCGGCAGGGAGAGAGCCGGTGGCGAACCGGCCCTCTCCCCTCGCCTGACCCGCGCTCAGGCGTCAGAGGGGGCGGGTCGCCCGGCCGGTCCCTGACGGACGTAGTCGGCGGCGAACGCCGCGCGTTCGGCGTCGCTCATCTCGTTCAGGAGGACGTTGGGGCTCTGCACGACCGGCATGCGCCGCATGTGGTCGAGCGTCCACATCTTCTTGGGATCCAGGTCGAGGTGCGGCTGGGCCGTCATGGTCTTGCCGTCGTCGCGCACGGCGCCCATGTCCTTGACGACGTCGGCCCAGTTCCAGCCGTGGTAGAGGGTCTCCCACTCCCGGTGCCCGACGAGCCGGCCCATGTTGGGGGTGTCACGCCCCTCGTAGGTCGGCCGGAAGGCCACCTTGTCGGTCCAGTGGCACATCTCGTGGCAGTAGGTGCGCCATTGGCCGTCGACCTTGTCCATCACCATGTCCTCGCGCACGAGGCACGGCACCATGCAGGTCCAGCACCGGTGCGGGTACACGTAGTCGACGTCCTCGGCCACGATCGCGTTGTGTCCGTTGGGCGTGGCGAGCCGGTTGTAGTTCTCCCACCACTTCCCGTACCTGTCGTACCAGCCCGGGTACTTGTACTCGAACCACTCGAAGTCCTCGTCGGTCATACCGTCGATCCGCCAGTAGTTGGCGAGCCAACCGGTGGCGAAGAACTGCGCGACCTCGTGGACGTAGCCCTTCTCCCAGATCTGCTTCCAGGATTCCTCGACCAGGTCGTGCGGGATCGTGAGGCCGTACTTCTCCAGCGGGACCAGGTAGGACCGGTAGTAGTCGTCGTAGATCCAGCGCCGCCACATCTCCGCGTACGACTCGCGGTCCTTGCGCCGGTCCTTCGTGCCGTACTCGATGAAGGTGCCGATCGCGGCGTCCACGACGCGGTGGTTGTTCCACCACGCGTAGCGCAGGTCGCGGGCGAGCAGCTGGTGGTTCTCCTCGTCCGACAACGCCATCAGGAGCGTGGCGTAGCCGTTGGAGATGTGCCGGGACTCGTCGGACTGCACCGAGTGGAACACGGTGGGCAGCAGGTAGTCGCCGTTGGCCGCCGCCTCCGCCGGCATGGCGACGAAGAGGGTGTTCGTGAACGCGGTCTCGGCGACGATCGTCAGGTAGATGCTCGCCGCGGTGATCGCGTCACCGGTGATGAACCCCTCGGCGAACTGGCGGCCGATGGTGCCGCAGTAGTCGCCCTGGAACCCGCGCAGGCTGGTGTTGAAACCCGCCGGGTCGATGTAGTTGTTCATGTACAGGCGCTTGAGGTTCTGCTGGATCGTCGAGTGCCGGACCTCGTCGATCATCTGGATCGCCTGGCCGTTGTGCAGTTCCGGGTTCGGCACCGTGTGGAACAGCATCGGCATCGACCGGGCGGCGGAGATCTCCGGCAGCGGGATGATCGACAGGAACAGCTTCTGCCACTCCAGCCAACGCTCCTGCACCTGGCGGAACATGTTCCCGCGGATGGCGCCGTCCTGCGCGCCGTACACGCGGTGGTCCTTCTCCTCCTCCATCGGGAAGTACGAGCGCAGGACCTGCTTCAGCGGGTCCTTCTTCGCAGCCTTCCGGAACGTGTAGTCCGTTCCGTACTTCATGTAGGGCTCGTGGTACAGAGGCTCCCAGGCGAGTTCCTGGATCTTCTGATGAGCCTTCGCCAGACTCTGCCGACTCACGACATCTCCTCACGGGTGGTGGGTAGGCGGCGAGCCGCACGACGGCGCGGGTTGTCGTCTGCTCGTGTCGCCGATCACACCCCCGTCCGCTTGCATCCGCGGTCTCAATATGAGACGGCGCCGTCGCCGCTGTACGGCCTACGCTGTGGAGGCTCTGACGGACCGACGTTGCTCCGAGGAGGCCTGCTTGGCTCGGCGACCGGAAGGCGGACCGCGAACACCTGCGGGAGCGGCGACCGACGAACTGGCCCGCGCGCGCGTCTCGTTCCTGATGGACGAGCCGGTGCAGTCCGGCGTGGTCAGGGAACCGATCCTCGCCTCCTGGACCCGATCAGTCGCCTGGCAGGTCCCCGCCGACCACATCGAGCTGCCCTACGCCGAGGACGTCGACGACGACAGCGTGCTCACCCGGGCCGCCCGGCCGGTGCTCGCGGAGGTCTCGGACCAGTTCGCCACCGAGCCGGTGAGCGTGATCCTGTGCGACGCGGACGGGGTGGTGCTGGACCGGCGCACCGCGGACACCTCGCTGGAGTCCCACCTCGACCGCGTGTTGCTGCGGCCGGGCTTCAGCTACGCGGAGCGCCACGTCGGCACCAACGGCATCGGCAGCGCCCTCGAGGGCGGCGGGCCGGCGCAGGTGTTCGGGCACGAGCACTACGTGGAGCACCTCGAGGACCTCGCCTGCGCGGGCATCCCGGTGCGCCACCCGGGCACGGGCCGCGTGCTCGGCGTTGTCGACATCACCTGCTGGCGGCGCCACGCCGGCAGCATGATGGCGACCGCGGTCGCCTCGATCGGTCGCCGGATCGAGGAGGCGGTCCTCGTGCACTCCGGTCGCCGCGAACACCTGCTGCTCCAGGACTACCTGCGCGCCTGCCGGCGGGCCCGCGGCGCGGTCTTCGCCATCGGCGCCGACGTGCTGATGATGAACGACCGGGCCCGCGAGCAGTTCGACCAGCGCGACCAGGGGGCCCTTCTCGCCGAGGCCGTGGAGGCACTCGGCGCCGGCCGCGACCGCAAGCTCGTGGTCGACCTGCCCAGCGGCCTCACCGCGCGGGTGCACTGCCGGCCCAGCTTCAGCGAGGGCGGCGTCACCGGTGGAGTGCTGCAGGTGCAGCTCGTCGCCCACATGACCCACGTGACGCACGGCGACACCGCGGCCGCCTTCCCCCCGTCCCAGCCCACCGCGGTCGGCTCCAGCACCTCGTGGAAGAAGTGCGGCCACGCCGTCGACCGGCATTTCCAGGCCCGGGAATGGCTGCTGCTCGAGGGCGAGCCTGGGGTCGGCAAGGTCACGATCGCCCGGGCCGCGCACCAGAACCGCACGCCGGCCGGGCACCTGCGGGTCCTCGACGCCGACGACCACGGGCCGCAGTGGATCGGCGAGGTCTCCGCCGAACTGGAGCACGCGGGCACCCTCGTCATCGCCCACCTCGACCGGCTCCCCGCCGCCGGTGTGACCGCCCTCGCCGAGGCGCTCGAGCCCTACCGCGAGGCCACCGGGATCGAGCGGCCGTGGGTGGTGGCCACGGTCACCCGCGAGGCGTCCGCCCGCCGCAGCGCCGACCTGGCGGCCCTGCTCACCTGCTTCCCCCGCACGGTCGAGGTGCCGTCGCTTCGCCACCACATCGAGGACGTCGCCGAGCTCGTGCCCCACCTGCTCGCGCGCCTCGCCCGCGGTGCCCTCACCTGCTCGCCCGAGGCCATGCACGTGCTCATGCGCAACCGGTGGCCCGGCAACGTCGAGCAGTTGCACCAGGTGCTGCGCAAGGTCGTGGCGAAGCGCCGCGCCGGCGTGGTGGAGGCTCGCGACCTGCCGCCGGAGTGCCGGGTCACCACGCGCCGGGTGCTCACCCCGCTCGAGGCGATCGAGTGCGACGCGATCATCGAGGCGCTGCTCGACACCGGCGGCAACAAGGTGGAGGCGGCGCGCAGGCTGGGCTCGTCACGCGCCACCATCTACCGCAAGATCCGCGAGTACGGGATCGCCATGCCGAGCCCCGTGGAAGGGGCGGCCCAGCGTTCCTAGACGATCGATTCCCCACTCGATCGTTGCTCAGCACGGAGCGACGTCTGGTCCTCTGGGGCTCGACAAACCTGCCCGAGCAGGACCTCACGGCGGCTGTGACAGCCCCGGTGTACCGCCTCGCGCTGATCACACGCGGCATCGGCCGCCCGCCCGGGAGCATGATCGTTGTTTCGGCGCGAAACCCGACGCATCCCGTCGAGAAACGCGCCGGTTCACCGATCATGGGCTGGGGAGCCTGCCGGAGGGGCGGCCCCGCACGATGCGCGGCGCCATCAGGAGGCCATCCGCGGGCACCGGCTAGACGTCCGTGCGCACCTCGGTGCCGTCCTGCGCCCAGCGGGTGTGGAACACGCCGTCGGTGTCGGTCCGGCGGTAGGTGTGGGCGCCGAAGAAGTCCCGCAGCCCCTGGATCAGGTTGGCAGGGCCCCGCTCGCGGCGGTAGCCGTCGTAGTACGACAGCGAGCTCGCGAACGCCGGGATCGCCACGCCCTGCTGCGTGGCCGTGACCACCACGCGCCTCCAGGCGTCCTGCGCCTTGGCCACGGCGTCGGTGAAGTACGGCACCATCAAAAGGTTCTCGACGTCACCGTGCTCGGCGTAGGCGTCGCGGATGCGGTTGAGGAACTGCGCGCGGATGATGCAGCCGCCGCGCCAGATCGTGGCCATCGCGCCCAGGTCGAGGTTCCAGTCGTTCGCCTTCGACGCCGCGCGCATCTGCGCGAAGCCCTGCGCGTAGGCCACCACCTTGCTGGCGTAGAGGGCCTGGCGGATGTCCTCGACGAGGTCTGCGCGGTCCTCGCCCGCTCCCGGCACCGGCCCGGCCAGGGTGCCTGCGGCCGCCCTCCGCTCGCTCTTCAGCGACGAGAGGGTGCGCGCGAACACGGCCTCGGTGATGCCGGTGAGCGGCACGCCCAGGTCGAGCGCGTCGATCGCCGTCCAGCGGCCGGTGCCCTTCTGCTCCGCCTCGTCGAGGATGACGTCGACGAGCGGGCGGCCGGTGCGGGCGTCGGTCTTCTGCAGCACCTCCGCCGTGATCTCGATGAGGAACGACTCCAGGTCGCCGGAGTTCCACTCCTCGAAGATCTTGCCGATGGCCGGGGCGTCGAGACCGGCGACGTGCGTGAGCAGGTCGTAGGCCTCGGCGATGAGCTGGATGTCGGCGTACTCGATGCCGTTGTGCACCATCTTGACGTAGTGGCCCGCGCCGTCGGGGCCGACGTGCACGCAGCAGGCCGTGCCGTCCACCTGCGCGGCGATGCCGGTGAGGATCTCCTCCACCTCGGCGTAGGCCGCCGGGTCGCCGCCGGGCATGATGCTCGGCCCGAGCAGCGCGCCCTCCTCGCCGCCGGACACGCCCACGCCCATGAACCGCAGGCCGCGCGCCGCGCACTCCTCGGTGCGGCGCTTGGTGTCGGGGAAGTGGGAGTTGCCGGCGTCGATGATGATGTCGCCCTCGTCGAGCAACGGCGCCAGCTCCTCGATCACGGCGTCGACGGGCGCACCCGCCTTCACCATCACGATGATCCGCCGCGGCCGCTCCAGCGCGGCCACGAAGTCCTCGAGCGACTCGGCCGCCGTGAACGTGCCCTCCGACCCGTAGGCCTCGATGAACTCCCGCGTGCGCGCCGTCGTCCGGTTGTGGACGGCCACCGGCGTGCCCCGCCGCGCGATGTTGCGGGCCAGGTTCGCCCCCATCACGGCCAGCCCGGTCACCCCGATGCGGCTCTTCGCACCTGCCACGGCCATCGCTACCCCTCGCCAATCGGTCAGCCCTGCGTTCGAACCGTACCGCCAGCCGGGACGCCGGGGTGGCGCGATCGGACGCGGCGTCCGTCACCAACGGTGATCACGGTGTTCAAACGTGACGTGCCCTACACCCGGTCGACAGCCCGGCGGCCGGCCACCGAAAGTGGTGATTCCGCCGGCGGGCGTCCGCTCCCCTCGCCCGTCCGACCCGAGGAGATCCCCCGATGCTCGTTGACCTGCTCGCACTGCTCCCCGCCGTCCTCGCCGGTATCGGCGGCGCCTTCCTCGGCGACAAGGTCGGCCTCTGGATCAAGAAGACCCGCACCAGCGGCAACAGCTGACGGTCTACCGCTTGCCCCGCGCGTCCAGCATCCGCAGCACCGCGCGCTCCAGGGCGTAGTCCGGGTCGGCCGCCGCGCCCTTGACGTCGGCGTTGACCTCGGCCGCCGCGGCGAACGCCTCCGCGATGGCCGCAGGCCCCCACTGGCGCACCGACTGCTGCGCCTTGCGGATCTTCCACGGCGGCATGCCCAGGGTGCCCGCGAGCCGGTTGGGATCGCCGCGGCCCGCCGAGCCGACCTTCGCGAGCGTGCGCACCGCGTCCGCCAGCGCGTCGGCGATCAGCACCGACGGCGTGCCGAGCAGCTGCGCCCAGCGCAACGCCTCGATCGCGCCTGCCCGGTCGCCCGCCACGACCTTGTCGGCCACCGCGAACCCGGACGCCTCGGCCCGGCCGCGGTGGTAGCGGCGCACCGCCCGCTCGTCGACCGAACCGCCGGTGTCGGCCACCAGCTGGCTCGTGGCCGACGCCAGCTCCCGCAGGTCCGACCCCACGGCCTCGAGCAGCGCGCCGATCGCGTCGCCGGTGATCTTCCCGCCGACGCGGCGGGCCTCCGCGCGCACGAAGTCGGACCGCTCGTCCATCCTCGTGATCTTGTTGCAGGTGGTGACCACGGCGCCGGCCTTGCGGAGCGCGTCGACGAGGCCCTTGTTGCGCGCTCCGCCCGAGTGGACGACCACGAGAACGATGCCGTCGGCCGGGTCGGCGGACTGCTCGACGATGGCCGTGGCCAGCTCCTTCCCGACCTCCTGCGCCGCGAGCAGGACGAGCACCCGGCCCTCCGCGAACAGCGACGGGCTCAGGCTCTCGGCCAGGTCACCGGGCGTGAGCTCGGCGGCGCGCACCCGGCGCACCTCGGCCGTGGGGTCACCCGCGCGGACCTCGGCCACCACCTGCTCGATCGCCCGCTCGACGAGCAGTTCCTCCTCGCCGACGACGAGGCGGAGCGGGGCGGGCGCGGCCATGACCCCATGCTCGCGCACGACCCCGACACGGCGTGACCCGGCTCCCAGATCACGGGACGAGCTTGGGGGCCGCGGTGATGTTGTCGTAACGTGGACTGCACAACCGCATATGGCTCATCCAGAGGGGCAGAGGGAACGGCCCGACGAAGCCCCGGCAACCGGCGATGCGCGTTCGAGCGCTCGATCACGGTGCCAATTCCGACCCGCACGGTGCGGGAAAGATGAGGAGACTTCTCATGACCCTGGCTGCCGACAGCGCCACCACCACTTCCCTCGACCTCGGCCCCGCGCGTGCGCTGTCCTGTCGGGAGTGCGGCCACCAGATCCCCCTCGCCGCCGAGTTCGCCTGCCCCGAGTGCTTCGGCCCGCTCGAGGTGGCCTACGACTTCGGCACCGTCACCCGCGAGTCGATCGAGGCCGGGCCGAAGTCGATCTGGCGCTACCGCCACCTGCTGCCCGTGCCCGCGAACGTGCAGGCCCACCCCAACACCGAGCCCGGCCTCACCCGGCTGATCAAGGCCGACCGGCTCGCCGCCGCGCTCGGCGTGCGCTCCCTGTGGGTCAAGGACGACACCGGCAACCCCACCCACTCCTTCAAGGACCGCGTGGTGGCCGTGGCGCTCGCCGCCGCGCGCGAGCTCGGCTTCACCGTGCTCTGCTGCCCCTCCACGGGCAACCTGGCCAACGCCGTCGCCGCCGCCGCGGCCCGGGCCGGCTGGGACTCCGTGGTGCTGATCCCCAGCTCGCTCGAGCAGGCCAAGGTGCTCACCACCGCCGTGTACGACGGCACGCTGCTGGCCGTCGACGGCAACTACGACGACGTCAACCGCCTCGCCACCGAGCTGGCGGCCGAGCACGAGGACTGGGCGTTCGTCAACGTCAACGTGCGGCCCTACTACGCGGAGGGCTCCAAGACCCTCGGCTACGAGGTCGCCGAGCAGCTGGGCTGGCGGCTGCCCGAGCAGATCGTGGTGCCGGTGGCGTCGGGCTCGCAGCTCACCAAGGTGGACAAGGGCTTCACCGAGCTGGGCACGCTCGGCCTGGTCGAGCCCACCCCGTACCGGGTGTTCGGCGCCCAGGCCACGGGCTGCTCGCCGGTGGCGAAGGCGTTCGAGGACGGCCACGACGTCGTGCAGCCGGTGCGGCCCGACACGATCGCCCGCTCGCTGGCCATCGGCAACCCGGCCGACGGCCCGTACGTCCTCGACACCGTCCGGCGCACCGGCGGCGCGATCGGGCACGTCACCGACGAAGAGGTGGTCGAAGGCATCCGGCTGCTCGCCCGCACCGAGGGCGTGTTCGCCGAGACGGCGGGTGGCGTCACCGTGGCCACCACGAAGAAGCTGATCGAGGCCGGGCAGATCGACCCGGACGCCGAGACGGTGCTGCTGATCACCGGCGACGGGCTCAAGACCCTCGACGCCGTCGCCGGCCAGATCGGCCCGTCGGCCACCGTGCCTTCCACCAGCAAGGCGGTGCGCGAGGCACTGGCGGCGCGGGGGCTCTGAGGTCCCCTACCGGGACCCGTTCTCGGCGAGGTAGGCCAGCCGGCGCAGGCTCTCGGTGTTGCGCGGGCCGATCAGCGCGGTGCGCACCGGCCCGGGGATGAGCTTCCCCGGTCCGCTCGTGGCGTCCTCTGCCATGGCCACGAGGCAGCCGGAGGGCCGCGCCTCGATCGTGAGCCGCACGGTCGCCTCGCCGAACGGCCACCCGCGGGCCTCGAGCACGAGCTCCTTCCCCGGCACGGACGAGACCACCGAGGTCGTGTCGTCGAGCAGCGCGGGCCACACCCCCACCGAGTGGTGCAGGCGGGCCCCGACCGCGGGCCAGGCCGGGTCGACGTGCCGCATCCGGGACGCCCCCACCACCCAGCTCGGGTAGAGCCAGCCGTCGGACACCACGGCCCACACGGCGTCCGGCGACGACGCGATCTCGCGGCTGACCGTGACCACGGCGTCCTCCCTCATCCGGCGTTCGCGACGACGAGCGGCGTGATGCAGCCGTCCAGCTTCGCCGAGAAGATGTGGCAGCCCTCGCCGACGTCCGGGTAACCCGGTGCGGGCCCGCTAACCGGGATGCGGGCAGGACGCGGCCCGGCGGCCCGCCCGGTACCAGCCCGCGAACAGCGCGACGGCGAGCAGGAGCTCGGCGAGGTCCCCGCCGTAGTACATGAGCTGCGCGGCCGCCCGCAGCTGGTCGACGTCGTACGAGGTGCCCGGCGGGAGCTCGGGGGCGTGGGCGTACAGGAGCTTCGCGAGGTACGCGTGCGCTGCTCGGCGGCGATCAGGACCAGCGCCCGGACGGCGAGCGTGGGGCGGTGCCGACCGGTCGTGAGGACCGACCAGGTGAACAGGGACCCGGCGAGCAGGAAGTGCAGGTTCACCAGGTGGTGTGCGACGGCGTGGTGGGCCGTGGCCGCGTACAGCGGGGTGAGGTGGAGCAGGTAGAGCCTCCCACGTCGACCACCGCCGCGGTGGCGGGGTGGGTGAGGACGTGCAGGACCTGGCTGCGCAGCAGGCGCCGCACGGCGGCCCGCCGGGAGAGGGGCAGCACGCCGAGCAGCAGCCGGTCCGGAGCGGCGAGCACGCGCGCGAGCGGCGCGAACATCCCGAGCAGGAGGTGCTGGACCATGTGGCCGCGCGGGTCGTGGCCCGGTACGGCGGGCGACACCGCCACCGCGACCAGCACCAGCCCGGGCGGCGAACGCGACGGTGCGCCGGCCGCTCACCGGACTTCCCGGCGGCCCCGCCACGTGAGCGCGGCGCCGATCAGCAGCAGCGCCACGGCCGCGGCGTTCCACGCCAGGTCGTAGGTGAGCAGGTCCGTGGTGTCGTAGCGGCGGTGGTTCCCGGAGCGGACGGGTCGAACCGCCCGCGGGCTCCCGGACCGCGGTTGACGCGCTCCCCACGGGGTACCGGCTCCGCGTGGATGAACCGATCGACGCCGCGCACACCCGCCCGGAAGGCGCCACTGACGAGCACGTCCTCGCCAGCGGGAAGTTCACCGAGGCGCTGGCCTACCTCGAGCGCGCCCGCGGGCACCTCTACTCCTTCCACCGGTTGATCGGCGAAGCCGATGCGATGCTCGACGAGGTCGTCGACAACCTCCGGGCCATCGACAAGGACGCGCTGGCGGACCGGGTCTCCGACGAGATCCGCGGCCGGAACGTGATCGCCGGGCGGTGGACCTTCCAGCTCGTCGAGGAGTTCGACGACGGCTACTACACGGTCTACCGCGACCTCGAGCGCACCGTGCGCGACGAGATCATGGAGGGGAAGCGGCACGTGTACGAGGCCGAGATGAAGCAGAGCAGGCGCACGCCGAAGCAGCCCGGTCACGAGAAGACGCCCGAGGACGTGACGGGCACCGTGTGAAGTCCGCGCCACGGGTGAACAATCCGGGGTGGACTCCGCTGAACCCAGCTGGTGGAGAGCACGAACCTCGCCGTGATCGTCCTGCGGCGGCGCCCGGACGAGGGCGAACGCGACCACGTGCGCATCCTGATCGTGCTGCCGTGGCTCGGGCTCGCCTCGGGCGTGGCGCTCGCCGCGCAGAAGGAAGCCACGGTGTGGCTGCGTGCGGGTCTGCTGCTCGCGCTGGGCCTCGTGCTGTTCGGGCTCACCCGCCTCGGCGGGCGGCTCACCCGTGCGAAGGCGTGGGATGACGCCTGCCCCGTCCCAGGACCAGCGAGGCGCCGAGCACGGCCAGGCAGACCGCCGCCGAGAGGATGTTGACCTCCACGCCCTTGACGGTGTTGGCCGGTGAGTCGCGGAACTCCTCGTCGCTGAGCGCGGTGCCCGGGAAGGCGGCGGCGCCGAACATGCCGACGTGGGGCACCGACACGATCGCGGCGGCGAGCACCCGGTTCCGGTCGGGGTCACCGTTCGGAGAGGTCAGCAGCCGCAGGCCGATGCCACCCAGGACGGCACTCATCACGATGTACTGGGCGTTGTGGAATTTCGCGTGCGCGGGCCAGCGGGGGTTGCGCATGTGCTGGCGCGCCGTCTCCGGTATGACGGCGTCCACGACCAGCGCGCCCACGGCCGTCCCGGCCGCGATCAGGCCGACCAGCCCGCGCGCCGTCTTGTTCCTCGCACCCATGGGAAACCTCGTCTCCACTCACGCTCGACCTGATGTCTCAGTGTGACATCGAGCGTAGCAGGCGATGTCAGTTCATGACATCAGTCTCTCGTCGGACGCACCCGCTGTTCCGTGCGCCACATCGGCTTGCCGTGATCGAACCGGCGCGGAAGCGTGCCCGTGAGGCAGACGTACTAGTTCGTCAACGGGGGGACGAATGATCGAGGATCAGGCGAAGCGCAGGACGGTCGCCGGCGGGGCGGCGCTCGCCGTCACGGCGGCCATGCTCGCGGGGTGCGGGCAGGCGGCGACCCCTTCGGCCCCGGGGCCGTCGGCCGAGAGGCTGGCCCGGGTCGTCCAGCTCGCCGCCGAGCGGGCGGCGATCTCGGACCGGGTGGCCGCCGCCAAGTTCGGCACCGGGAAACCGGTGACGGACCCGGAGCGCGAGGCCGTGGTGGTCGCGGACGCCCGGGCCCAGGCCGACCGCGCAGGGGTCGATCCCGACTGGGTCACCCGCGTGGTCTCCGATCAGATCGCGGCCAGCACCCAGGTGCAGAACGACCTGCTCCGGCAGTGGGACGAACACCTGGGTTCGGGGCCCTCCGAGCGCCCGGACCTCGCGGAGATCCGGCCCGAGATCACCCGCATCAGCACCGAGCTGGTCACCGCGCTGAAGGGCGCCGAACCGGTCCGCACGCAGGAGGACTGCCCGTCCGCGCTCGCCGCGGCCGTGCGGCAGCAGGCCGGCGAGCTGGATCCCCTCCACGCGGCCGCGCTGGACCGGGCCCTGCGGTCCGTCTGCTCCGCACCCACCGGCTGAGCCCGCCGGCCGCGGGTGGGTGCGCTACACCCTCCCGGTGGGCGGGACCGGTTCATAGCGTCGATCCCATGGACGAGACCAGGAATGCAGACGGATCGCGCGTGAGCCCGCTTCCCGACCAGACGGCCGTGCTGGTCGCACACGCCGCCGAGTACAGCCGGCGTCAGCGCGAGACGTCGACCACCACCTTCCCGACCGCGCCGCCCTCCACCGCCCGGTGCGCGTCGGCGGTGCGCTCGAGCGGGAAGCGGACCAGCGGCAGCCCGTGCTCCTCGCCGACGGGGAGCGCACCCGCGGCGACCGCCGCGGCGACGTCCTCCACCGCCGCGGACCGCACCTGCGCACCGGCCGTGTAGAGCACCAGGAACTGCATGCGGGCGTTCAGCACCATGTGCCGCAGGACGTCCAGCTCGACCGGGCCGCCACCGTCGTTTGCGTAGGTCGAGATCGTGCCGCGCGTGCGCAGCACGGCCTGGCCGAGCGCGAGGTTCGCGCCGAGCGCCACCTCCGCCACGATGTCGATGCCGTCCGGGGCGATCCCGCGGATCTCGGCAGCGGGGTCGCCCTCGCGGTAGTTGACCACTTGGTGGGCACCGGCGGCGGTGGCCAGCCGAGCCTTCGCCGGGCCGCTGACCGTGGCGATCACCGTGGCGCCCGCCCACCGGGCGAGCTGGATCACCGCGTGCCCGACCGCCCCGGCCCCGCCCGCGGCGAGCACCACCGCGCCGTCGAGCGCGCCGGGACCCAGCCGGCGCGGCCGGTCCTCGGCGACGGTGAGCGCGCGGTGCGCGGTGAGCGCGGGGACGCCGAGCGCGGCGCCGACGTCGAACCCGACCCCGTCCGGCAGCGGCACCGCCTGGTCGGCGGGCACCACGACGTACTCCGCGGCGGTGCCGGTGGGGCGCCCGGCGGCCGCCATGAACAGCCAGACCCGCTGACCGACGCGGCCCTCGTCGACCCCCGGGCCGACGGCGTCGACCAGGCCGGCGCCGTCCAGGTGCGGGGTGATCTCCGCGAAACCCCCCGGACCGCGGGTGCGGGCCTGCGTGTCGGCCGGGTTGATCCCGGACACGGCGACCCGCACGCGGACCTCACCGGGCCCGGGTACCGGCAGGTCGCGCTCGACGAGCCGGAGGACGTCGGGCCCGCCGGCCTCGCGGTGGACGATCGCCTTCACGATCCGCCCTCGCCACGCGCGGCGCCGATCGGGACCTCGGCGGAGCGGG
This sequence comes from Pseudonocardia zijingensis, assembly GCF_042657305.1. NCBI lineage: Bacteria > Bacillati > Actinomycetota > Actinomycetes > Pseudonocardiales > Pseudonocardiaceae > Pseudonocardia > Pseudonocardia zijingensis. The sequence goes on from NZ_JBHSKO010000002.1 coordinate 192,780, forward strand.
ACTCGACGGCATCGAGTGCGGCCATGGCCGCGTCGTCGAGGGTGATCGCCGCGGCGGCCACGTTGGCCTCGAGGTGGGCGGGATCGGCGGTGCCGGGGATGAGCAGCACGTTCGGCGCGTGGTGCAGCAGCCAGGCGAGACCGACCTGCGCGGCGGTCACGCCCAGGTCGGCCCCGACGGCCTGCACCGCGGGTTCGTCGGTGGCCCGGGGAAGGCCCGCGAAGGCCCCGCCGAGCGGGAAGAACGGCACCCACGCGATGCCCTCGGCCCGGCACAGCTGCAGCAGGTCCTCGTCGTCGCGTGCCACGAGGCTGTAGGCGTTCTGCACGCACGCGATGCCCGCGGGCAGGGCGCGCCGCAGGACGTCGAGGGTGACGCTGCTCAGGCCGATCGCGCCGACCTTGCCCTCGTCGCGCAGGGCGGTCAGCACCGCGAGCTGGTGGTCGAGATCGACCACCTGGTCGCCCTCGGGACGCAGGCCGGGGCCGGAGTCGAGGCGGCGCAGGTTGACCACCGGGAGCTGGTCCACACCGAGGCTGCGCAGGTTGTCCTCGACGCTGGCGCGCAGCTGCTCGGGCCGTTGGGCCGGTTTCAGCGGCAGGGGCCCGCCCGGGTCGGGATCGGCGCCGACCTTCGTGACGACGAGGACGCCGTCCTCGGGGCGCAGCGCCTCGCGGATCACGTCGTTGGCGAACCCGAAGCCGTAGAACTGCGCGGTGTCGACGTGGTCGACGCCCAGCTCGACCGCGCGTCGCAGCAGCGCGACCGCCTCGTCGCGGCGGTCGTGGAGGCGTTCGAGCTGCAGGGCGCCGTAGCCGACGCGATGGACTGCGCGGCCGGCGAACGGGGCCGTGGGGGTGTTCATGGGCCCGACCCTAGGCACTCTGACTGACAGATTTCAATATCTGTCAGTCACAGAACACTGTGTCCATGCCGGTCCGCTCACGTAGTTTTGGCCTCATGCGCGCGCAGCCGCTCGACGCGGAGACGATCGTGTCGGCCACCGAGGAGGTGCTGCGCCGCCACGGCCCGGAGAAGGCCACGGTGCTCGACGTCGCGCGCGTCCTGGGAGTGAGCCACGGGAGCGTCTACCGGCACTTCCCGTCGAAGACGGCGCTGCGGGAGGCCGTGATCCGGCGCTGGCTCGACCGGGTGTCCGAGGAGCTCGCCGCCGCCGCGCAGGACGACGGCCTCGCCCCGCCCGACCGGCTTCGCAGGCTGCTCACCCGCATGTTCGCCGCCAAGTGGACGAAGGCGCGGGAGGACCCGGAGCTGTTCGCCACGTTCCGGGTGCTGGCGCGCGAGCACAGCGGCGTGTCCTCCGCGCACGTCGCGTTCCTGCTCGACCAGATCCGCGCGGTCGTCGCCGACGGCATCGCCGGCGGCGACTTCACCGACGGCGACCCGGAGCAGGCCGCGCGCGCCGTCCTCGACGCGACCAGCCGCTTCCACGACCCGGTGCACGCGGAGGAGTGGCGCGCCCCGGAGGTCGAGGCGGCCTCCGAGCGCGTCCTGTCGCTGATCCTCGACGGCGTCCGTTCCCGGGGGGCCTGAGATCGGCCCCGGTCACGGGTCGCCGGGCACCCGCGCCGGCTCCGCCGCCGACCGCCCCGGGAGAGCCACCGCGCAGGCCAGACCGGCCACCAGGGCCACCGCGAAGACGCCGAGGACGGTCCGGTGCTCGGCCAGCACGGCCGACCGGCCGGTCACCGGTGAGGTCGACCAGGCGCCCGAGCAGCGCGACACCGACGACCCCGCCGAGGTAGCGCATCGTCGTCCCGATGCCCGCGGCCGCGCCGCTGTGCTCCCGCGCGACGGCGGTGAGCGAGGCGCTCTGGGCGGCGGGGGTGGCCAGCCCGACCCCGACACCGAGCACGGCCAGCGGCAGCACGAGCCCCGCCAGGGACGACAGGTCCGCGGCCGCCAACAGGCCCACCGCGCCGAGGGACGCGAGCGTGCCGCCGAGCGCCACCAGCCGGGCCCCGACCCGGTCGGTGATCCGGCCCGCCACGAGCGAGGCGACGATCATCGCGGCCGTCAGGGCGACGAGGAGCCGTCCGGTGGCCGCCGGGTCGGCCCCGAGCAGCGCGGCCAGCACCTGCGGCAGCTCGAACAGCAGCGTGTACATCACCAGGTTCTGGAACGCGACGAGCAGCGACCCGGCGGTGAACGCCCTCGAGCCGAACAGCCCGAAGGCGACGACCGGATCGGTGGCCCGGCGCTCCCACCACACCAGCGGCACCACCAGCGCGGCGCACGCGCCCAGCAGGACCGCCGCGGTGGCGGCGGGAGCGTCGAGGCCGAGGACCAGTGCGGCGAGCGCCGCCGTCAGCAGCACCGTGCCCACCACGTCGAACGGGGACCGGCGCGGCGACCCGGGGCGCCGGGTGCGACCAGCCGCGAGCACGGACGCGAGGCCGATCACCGGGAGGTTGGCGGCGAAGATGCTCGGCCAGCCGAACGCGCGCACGAGCTCACCCCCCACCACCGGGCCGATGCCGGCCGCCAGCGACATCACCGCCCCGAACAGGCCGAACGCCCGGCCGCGCCGCTCCGCGGGCAGCTCGATCCGCAGCAGCGCCAGGGTGGCCGGCACGATCGCCGCTCCACCGGCCGCCATCAGCACCCGGGCCACGGCGAGCACGCCGATCGACCCGGCGGCCGCGCCGAGGACCGCACCGACCGCGACCAGGGCCAGCCCGAGCGCCAGGACGCGCCGGTGCCCGATCCGGTCGCCGAGCTTGCCGCCCGGACCCTGCAGCACGATCGCGGCCACGAGGTAGCTCGCCACCACTGTGCGCCTTCCTGGGAGGCGCGGACTAACACGCGCGGGCGGGGCCGCCCCGCACCGGCGGCTGCTGCTCGATCACCGGATGCGCACGCGCGCCGTCGACCACCGACCGGTCCCCCGGCCCGAAGAACCACGGGAACTCGACCTGCCCCGCCACCCGCTCCGGCGTCTCCGCCGGCGGCGCGAGCAGGTCGTCGTCGGCGACCACGCAGACCACCTCGGCGATCACCAGGTAGCCGGTGGGCGGACGGGCGGCACCGCGGTCGCGGAGGGCCGGCTGACCTGCCGGCTCGATCACCCGGCACTCCAGCCGCGCCCGGCCCGCCACCAGCGATGGCACCGCGACCTGGTGCGACGCGGTGGTCGGCCACCGCACCGCCCCGGTCGCGCGCTCGCGCGGCGCCCTGGCCACGTCGGCCAGGTGCTGGGGCAGGTCCGATGCGGTCAGGTTGGCCACCAGCTCACCGCACGCCAACGCCGCCGCCTGGACCAACTCGGGCTCGCCGCCGGCGTCGCGGACCGCCGCGATGGTGATCGCGACCGTCGCGAGTCGCCCACGCATCGGCACGCAGTGGCCCAGTGGCGCGACCAGCGGCTCGCCGGCCGCGTCCAGCGTGGAGATCACGACTGTCGGGTGCGGCGCCACCAGCCGGGTGAGCAGATCGTGCCGCTGCTGCGGCGCCAGGTCGGCCATCTCGACGATGCGCAACGGGAACGACCCTCCCGGTCCTGGATCCGATCGGGCGAGTCTGGCACGGCCGCAGGTGACGAGCTGGTTCAGCCTCGGAATCGAGGAGGGAAGTAGAGCGCATCGGTCGGGATCTCCCGACCGGTGGCGGTGTCGACGACCCTGGTGCCTTCACCTTCATCGACAAGCTGCAGGTCGGATCCGACCGGCAGGTCCCAGATCCCGATCAGGGCGGGCTCGATCCGGCAGACCTCGTTGTAGTCGACGACCTTCGTGTTCGCCGAATCCGCCAGGTACTCACTCGTGTCGATGTGGGAGAAGATCCTCCAGCCGCTGTCAGCGGAGGCTCACGACTCCTCACGCACCATCCACTTGACCCGGCCCGCACCGGAAAGCACGGTGGTGGTGGTGGTCAGGCAGGCCCCGGCGCGGGGGATGAACTGCATCGCCGGTCTCCTCCACATCTCGGTACCGGTCCCTACGCCATGTGCCGGCGGTGTCCGGGCACCCAGGCGGACCCGCCGAGCATCCTCATCGTGGAGCCGGGAGCGGTGAACCCCGGGACACGAGCTCGAGGTCGGCCGGGCTGCCGACCACGGCGACGTCGCCCGCGAGGTCGGTGCGGCGGACCGCGACTCCGGCCCGCTCCAGGCCACCGACCAGGCCCGGGTCGGGGTGCCGGTACCGATTGCCCGCGCCGACGCTCACGAGGACCGCCCGCGGGGCCACCGCGTTGAGGAACGCGACGGATGTGTAGCGGCTCCCGTGGTGCGGCATCTTCAGGACGTCGGCGCGCAGGTCGGCGCCGGACCCGAGCAGGTCGGCCTGGGCAGCGAGCTCCGCGTCGCCGGTGAGCAGCACCGAGCCGGCCGGCGTACGGGCGCGCAGCACCAGCGACCCGTCGTTGACCGCCGTGCCGTCGTCGCCGTCGACGAACGCGGCCGGGTGCAGCGGGCCGAGCACGTCGAGCGTGAGCGCGGGCCATTCCAGCCGCCCGCCCGCGGCGAGCGCCACGAGCGGCGCGCCGGCACCGGACGCGGTGGCGGCCACTTCCCGCAACGCCCACGCGGGCGCGCGCACGGGGCCCACCGCCACCCCGCCCACCGCGCGGCCGCGCAGGGCCCCCGCGAGCCCGCCGACGTGGTCGGCGTGCAGGTGGCTGACCACGACCAGCGCGATCCCCTGGACGCCGAGCCGGTCGAGGCAGGCGTCGACCGGGCCGTCGTCGGGCCCGGCGTCGACCAGCACCACCCAGCCGGGACGCCCCGTGGCCAGCACGACGGCGTCGCCCTGGCCGACGTCGCAGGCCACCGCGGCCCACCCCGGCGGCGGCCAGCCCGGCGGAGCGACGCGCGTGGGCACCAGCACGAGCGCCAGCCCCAGCGCGACGGCGAGGAGCAGAGCCCGCCACCGCGGCGAGCGGCCGAACCACAGCAGTCCGAGCACCACCAGGCACAGCAGCAGCGCACCCGCGGGCCCGCCCGGCCAACCGAGGACCGCCCCGGGCACGGCCGCGGACCGGTCGGCCACGACCACCAGCCACCACGCGGCCGGGGCGGCCGCCCACGCACACATCTGCGCCGGCAGTGCGCCGAGCGGGGAGACCACCGCCGCCAGCACCCCGAGCACGGTGGCCGGCGCGACCGCGGGCACCGCGAGCAGGTTGGCCACCACCGCGACCGGGCTGACCTCGGCGTTCAGCCCGGCGATCAACGGGGCGGTGGCGACGAACGCCGCCGCGGGGACCGTGAGCGCCTCCGCGGCCCACCGGGGCAGGCCAAGGCGCTGCAGTGCGGCGGACCATCCCGGCGCGAGCAGCACCAGCGCGGCGGTGGCGAGCACGGAGAGCGCGAACCCGGGGTCGACGGCGAGCGCCGGATCGGCCAGGAGCAGCACCAGCACGGCGGCCGCGAGCGCGGGAACCGCGGACCGGCCCCGCCCCATGGCCAGCGCGAGCAGTACGACGCCCGCCATGGCGGCCGCCCGCACGACGCTCGGCGACGGCCGTGCGAGCACCACGAACCCGAGCACCGCGGCGGCGCTGACCGCGGCGGCGAGCCGGGGGTCGGCCCGCAGGAGCCGCAGCAGCGCGAGGACGGCCCCGGCCACGATCGCCAGGTTGGCGCCGGACACCGCGAGCAGGTGGGTGAGCCCCGCGGCCCGGAAGTCCGACTCGACCTCAGCCGTGAGCGCGCTGGTGTCGCCGACGGCCAGCCCGGGCAGCAGTCCGCCCGGTGCGGGCGGCAGGACGCCCGCGGCCTCGCGGAGCCCTGCGCGGAGCCCGCCCGCGGCGTGCTGCCACCACGGGGGCGGTGCCGGTTCCCCCGGCGGCCCGCGGACCCGCAGCACGGCAACGGTGAGGTCGCGGCGCCCGGCCGGCGCGAGCAGCCCGTGGGCGGTGGCCGCCTGTCCCGGCAGCAGCCCGGCCCATTCGCCCGCGGGCGCGATGAGCAGCAGCCGGCCGCCCACCGCCCAGCTGCCGTCGCCGACCACCGCGCGCTGCAGCACCACCGGCACCAGCACCTGGCTCGCCTCGCCCGGTCGCGCGCCGTACCCCGTGGTGCGCAGGGCCCGCGGGTCGTCGGTCACCACCACTCGCACCTCCGCCGCTGCGCCGCGCTCCGCGGGAGCGCGCAGCGGGTGGAGCTCGACGAGGGCGGTGTGGGCGGCGACCACGAGCGCGGCGGCGGACGCGCTCCCGGCCGCGGCCAGGACCGCGGCCGCCCACACCGCCCCGCGGTGGCGGGTGAGCGTGGCGGCGACGACCACCGCGCACGAGGCCAGCACCCCGGCGCCCGCTCCAGGTCCGAGCCCGATCCCGAGCAGCACCACCGCCCACACCGCCAGCGCCGCGGGCACCAGCCGCAGGTCGGGCGGGTGGCGCGGCTCGTCGACGCCGTGTGCCGATCTTCTGGGCGCCCGCCCCCAACCACCGCGAGCTCCGCGCGGTCGTCGCCGGGGTGACGACCACGATCTCGGGAGGTCCCGTGAGCCCCAGCCGACTCCTGCGCCAGGCATCCGTGCCTCCGTTCCTGGTGATCGGGATGGTTGTGGCGGGGCTGTTCGCGGCGGGGGTGGGGATCGCGGTGCTCGTCGGCGGTGTGGACGGCACGCCCACGTGGATGCGCCACACCGCCGTGGCGCTCGCGGCGGGGCTGGGCATCGGCCTCATCCGCGCCACGACGGAGTGGGCCCTGGATCGGCGGAGCGTCCGGCGCGTCTGCCGCTACGTCGAGACCGGCTGCTTCCTCGACGCGGCCGTGGAGCTGCAGGGGTACGTGAAGCAGCTGGAGACGCTGTGCGGGCAGTACGACCCCCTGACGCTGCGCTGGTCCTGCACGCTCGCCCACCTGCTGCTACACAAGGGCCAGCGGGTGCGGGCGATGGTGCTGCTCGCGCTGGTGATCGACGGTCAGCTCACGGTGCTGGGCCCGCACCACCCGGACACGCAACGGTCGATCCGGCTGCTCGACGGCCACACCGACATCACGGCACCGATCGCCCCGGTGGAGCGCTGGTGGGCCTGAGGAGGCCGCCGGGCGTCACACCGCCACCAGCTCTCGCAGCTGCGCGAACCGGCGCTCCCCGATGCCTTCGATCTCCCGCAGCTGCTCGACCCGGCTGAAGCGGCCGTTGCGGGTGCGCCAGTCGACGATCCGCTGTGCCGTGACCGGCCCGACCCCGGGAAGCGCGTCGAGCTGCTCCGCGGTGGCGGTGTTCAGGTCGACCCTGCCGGTCGGCGCTGCACCGCCCACCGGTGCCGGCGCTGCGGGCGCGGGAGCAGGCGCGGCGTCGGCCGCGGGCGGGACCCCGACCGCGACCTGCTCGCCGTCGGCGACGCGGCGCGCGAGGTTGAGCGCGGACAGGTCGGTGCCCGGGAGCGCGCCACCGGCCGCCTCGAGCACGTCGGCGACACGCGCGCCCTCCGGCACCTCCACCAGCCCGGGCCGGTGGACCTTGCCCGCCACGCTCACGACGAGCGGGACGGGCGGAGCGGGCGGCGGGGCCGGCGACGCGGCCGTGGTGGCTGCCACGGGCTCCGGTGCCGCGGGCTCGGCACCGCCCGCCGCGGACACGGTGACCGCAGGCAGGTGGGGCACCGGCTCGGCCCGCGGCCGCTCGAACCACACGCCCACCGCCGCGACCACGGCGGCGACGGCGGCCACGAGTGCCAGCGCGGTGGCACCCGGCCGACCGGGATCGACGCGCGCGCCGCGCCACGACTCGGGGGCGAGCCTGCGCAGCGCAGCACCGAAGCGGGAGGGCGGCGCCGGCCCCGCACGGGGCTGGGCGTCGGGCATCCCGGCGAGCAGGATCGGCTCGGTGGGGGGATCGAGCCGGTGCGGCCGCGGCGGCGGCCAGACTCCCCCGGCGCCGAGCACCCCGGATGTCCCAGCGCCTGATGTCCCAGCGCCCAACACCCCGGCGTCGGGTTCGGGCGTGGCGGGCAGGACGAGCGACTCGGATCGGGTCATGGGGCCGACGCTAGGTCGGCGGGGGCGGGGTGGACGGCCGTCGCGGCGAGCTGTGGATGGCCGGAGGGCGAGGTGGACAACTCGCCGGAATCCCCCGGGGTCGTCGTGTGCGGCGGCTAACCTCTCGGCACGACGACCACGCCGAGCAGGCCCGGGCCGACGTGGGCGCCGATCACCGCGCCGACCTCCGACACGAGCAGCCGGGCCACCTCGGGCAGCCGCTCCCGCAGCCGCGCCGCCACCTCCTCGGCCCGGGTGGCGGCCGCGAGGTGGTGCACGGCGAGGTCCACCGGGCCGTCGCCCGCCGCGCGCGCCGCGAGCTCCACGAGCCGCTGAGCCGCGCGGGCGGTGGTGCGGACCTTCTCGAGCGGCACGATGCGGCCCTGCGCGACGTGCAGCAACGGCTTCACCGCGAGCGCGGTGCCGACCAGTGCGGCCGCGGCTCCGATGCGCCCGCCGCGACGGAGCCGGTCGAGCGTCTCCACCGAGAAGAACATGCGGCAGCGGGCCGCCACCGCCTCCGCTGCGGCCGCGGCGTCCGCGCCGGTCGCACCGGCGCGCGCGGCCTCCGTGGCCGCCAGCACGGCGAAACCCAGGCCCATCGCCGTGGACCGGGAGTCGACGACGTGCACGCGGTGGGCCCCGACCTCCTCGGCCGCCAGGCGCGCCGTGTCCCAGGTGCCGGAGAGCTCGCGCGACAGGTGCACCGACACCACCTCGTCGGCCCCGCTCTCGAACGCGGCGCGGTAGGCGGCGACGAACTCCGCGGGCGCGGGTCGGGAGGTCTGCACGTCGAGGTGCCGATCGGCGAGGGCGGCGGACAGCTCGGCGGTGGTGATGTCGATGCCCTCCCGGCCGACCCGGTCGCCGATCCGGACCTCGAGCGCGACGACCCTGATGCCCTGCTCCTCCGCCACGCCGGTCGGCAGGTAGGCGGTGGAGTCCGTGACGACCGCGACAGGCACGACGCCGCAGCCTAGTGCCCCGCCTCGAAAGGTTCACCGCGCGACTCGGCGGCCCGGACGCCCGCCGGCGGCGTTGCCGCACGAGCCGAGTACACCCGGTACGAGGCTCGCGCGGCGCCTTGCCGGCGGACGTCCAGATCCACCGATTCACCCACCAACCTTCCGAGGCGGGGCACTAGTGGTCCCCGCCACTCACCACCCGCGCGCACGCCTCGCCCACCGCGGCGTGTGCCTCCCAGCCCCAGTGCATCCCGTCCGGGTTGCCGTGGCCGCCCAGGACGTGGTCGCCGACGAGAGCGGGCAGGTCGAGCAGCGCGACACCGGCGTCGGCGGCCCAGGCCCGCGTGGCCCGTTCACCGGCGGCCCGGCCGGGGTGGACGCGCGCGTAGCACTCGGCGCGGTGCGGCGGCGGCAGTGCGGCCACGACGGGCAGGCCGGGCCGGATCGCCAGCACGGCGCTGCGGCAGCGCTCCAGGTATTGCACGGTGAGCCGCGGGGGCAACGCGACGGGGCCGCCGCCGGGCAGGGCGGCGAACGTCCGGGCGAGAACCGGCTGTGCGCGCAGGTAGGCGGCCCGGACGCGGCGGCGCAGCGCCTCGGGCCGCAGCACCGGGATGAGCTCGCGCACGGCGGTGGGCAGCGGGGACGGGAGGGTGTCCATCCCGCCCACCCCGAGCACGAGCGCGTCGACGGCGGGCAGGACCGCCCACACCCGGGGATCGGAGGTCAGCGCGTGCCACGCGTGCCGCGCCGTCCACCCGGTGCCGGCCACGATCTCGGCCCGGGCGCCGAGCGCGGCGGCCGCGGCGTTGGGCCACAGCCGGGGATCGTCCGCCGGTTCGGGCCGTTCCGGGCCGTGGAAGGCGAGCGAGTCGCCGAGCACCAGCAGCACCCGGCCGTGGACCGTCACCGGGGGACGGTCAGTGGCCGAGGCCGATGTTGTACCCGGCGAGCCGCCAGCGGGGGTGGTCGGCCCGGCGCGCCAGCGCGGCCCAGCGGCAGTTGCCCATCCCGCCGATGGCGGGCCACGCCGCGGTGGGCAGGGCGAGCAGCCCGCACACCAGCCCGGCGATCAGCCCGCCGTGGGCCACCAGCACCACGGTGGTCTCGGGGCCGTTGGGGCCGTACTCGTCGTCGAGCTCCTCCACGACGGGCAGGGAACGCCGCACCACCTCGATGCGGGACTCCCCGCCGGGCGGTGCCCACGCGGGGTCCGAGCGCCAGGTGGCGATGGCCCCGGGCCAGGCCTCCTCGATCTCGGCTACCGTGCGGCCCTGCCACTCCCCGAGGTGCGTCTCCCGCAACCGGGCGTCGAGCTTGACCGGGCGGCCGCACGCCGCGGCGACGAGGTCGGCGGTGTCGACGGCGCGCCGCAGGTCGGAGCTGATCAGCCGGTCGGGGGTGAGCCGGGCGATCTCGGGGGCGGCCGAGGACGCCTGCTCGACGCCTTCGTCGGTGAGCTTCGAGTCGATGTGCCCCTGCATGCGGCCGGCCACGTTGTAGTCGGTCTGGCCGTGGCGCAGCAGGACCAGCCTGCGCAGGCTCACGCGGTCGACCCGGTCGTGTCGTCGGCCGGCCCGGCGTCGACGACCGCCTCGGGGAACGCGATCCGCGGGCAGTCCTTCCACAGCCGGTCCAGCCCGTAGAAGCCGCGCTCCTCGGTGTGCTGGACGTGCACCACGACGTCGACGAAGTCCAGCAGCACCCACCGCCCCTCGCGGGTGCCCTCCCGCCGGGTGGGCTTCGCCCCGTGGCGGCGCAGCTTCTCCTCGACCTCGTCGACGATGGCCTGCACCTGCCGCTCGTTGGGCGCCGAGGCGATCACGAAGCAGTCCGTGATCACGAGCTGGTCGGACACGTCGAGCACGACGATGTCCTGCGCCTTCTTGTCGGCCGCGGCGGCCACCGCCACGCGGGCCATGTCGAGCGCGTCGTCGGTCGCCGTCACGCGTTCCCCTTCCCCGGCGGGGTTGCGCCCACCTGCTCGTCACCCATTGTCCCAGCACCGTTCGGCGGGTCCGGCAGGCGGTCCGGCGCGGGGTGGTTTCCCGGGCGCGCGGAGTGGGAACGGGGTCGGTGTGCGGACGTCCGAGGGCTGCGAGGGCCGATGACTGCAACCGACGAGACGACCGACGACGCACCTGCCGACGAGGAGGTGCGCGCCCGGGTTGCGAGCCAGGGCGCTGTTGTCGAGGACTCCGAGGATGCGGAGGAGGGCGTCGCGGAAGCGGCGGCCCGCGACGTCGCACGCCTTCTCGACCGCCGGGGGCTGCGTGAGGTGGTGGCGCTCGCCCACCGCGTTCTACGCGAGTCCACTCGGCTCACCACGACGGGTAACCCGCGATCGGACGACAGCGAGGCCACGCGATGTACGCTCCGCCAGCATGAACGGTCCACTCGGCGGGGTGCCGCCGGCCGAGCAGTTGATGACGATCGAGCGTGATGATCGGGACGGTTGCCTGGTTCTGGTCGTGCACGGCGAGGTGGACCTGAGCACGGGAGGGCGGTTGATGGAGGCCGGGAGCGCTGCGTTGCAGGAATCCGCGCAGCAGCCGGTCGTCCTCGACCTCACGGGGGTCGACTTCCTCTCCTCCTCGGGCCTCGGCCTGCTCGTGGCGTTGCACGACGACGGCAGGGAGCTGGGTGCGCCGCTGCGGGTGGTCGTGGACCCCACGCGGCCTGTGATCCGCCCGATCCGCACGATGGGGCTGGACGAGGTGCTCTCGCTCTACCGCACCGTCGACGAGGCCGTTGCGGCCTGAGTCGTTCCGTGGAGAACCCGCTTCACCCGCCCGAGGACGTCATCTCGATGGTGCTCATGGCTGACCCGGTGTCGCTGTCGGTGGTGCGCGAGCGCTTCCGCAGGTGGTTGTCCTCGCTCTACTGGCCCGAGCGCGAGGTCGACGACGTCGTGATGGCGGTGAACGAGGCGGTCACGAGCGCGGTGGAGCACACCCACCCGGCGGCCATCGGCGCCGAGGTGCGGGTGGCTGCGCGCAAGTACGACGAGCCGGACGGCGGGCGTCGGGTACTGGTGGCGGTGGCGGGCGGCGAGCACTGGACGCCCGAGCCCACGGGCTTCGAGGGCCCGGGCCTGCTGATGATCCACGCGTGCATGGACGCGATCGAGGTGTCCCGGGAGGACGACGGCACCACCATGCTGCTGACGAGCGCGCGGGTACCCCCGTTGTGATCATGGGGGTCACCCGATCGGCCGCACTTGGCGCGCGGCCGGGACGGCGTCCACGCACGGAATCGCCTGGTCAGCCCGGCAAGCAAGACGGCCCTCAGCGGCGGCGAGGCGAGCCTGCGTTGGGTGGCAGCGCCACGGCGAGCGGGCGAGACTCCCGGCCATGACCTCCGTTCAGGACATGCCGCAGGTGCACAGCTGCTCGGCCACCAGCTGCTCCTACAACGACTCCTCCACCTGCCACGCGGGCGCCATCACCATCGGCGGCGATCACGCCCACTGCGGCACCTTCGTGGAGATCTCGTTCCGCGCGGGCACCGACCGCACCGGGCTCGTGGGTGCCTGCCACCGCTCGGACTGCCGCTTCAACGACAAGCTGGAGTGCACGGCCCCCTCGGTGGACGTGGGTGCCGGGACCGACGTGGCCGACTGCCTGACCTACGAGGCCAGGTAACCCGGTTCGCCGATCGGCTCGTACGCCAGCTCGCCCGACGCGCCGACCCGCAGCGCCCCGCCTGCCACCGCGAGGGCGGCGACCGGGTCGCGGTCGTGCACCAGCACGGCGCGCCCGCCGGCCAGCGCCGCGAGCTCGCGCAGCAGCGCGGCGCGGTCGCGGGACGCGAGCCCCTCGGTGAAGCGGTCGACCAGCACGATCGCGGCGCCGCCGCGCCGCACGTCCTCCAGCGCGTGCATGCGCTCGGCGACGGGGTCGTCCGGTGCGGCCACGAGCCGCACCGCCTGGACCGCCGTGTGCCCGGAGGCGCACCGGCCGGTGCTCTCGTCGAGCGCGGCCATCACGCGGTGCCGGGCGAGCGCCGGGCCGAGCAGCACGGTGAGGCTGCCCACCGGCAGTTGCAGGGACACCAGGGACCTCCTCGCGCGAATGAGGCGAGGCTAACCTGCGGTCCGCGGAGGAGTCCAGACGTCCGGGGCCTCAGGCGACCGCCGTCACGTCGGCACCTCCGTGCGGTAGAGGTGCCGCTTGGAGATGTACTGCACCACCCCGTCCGGCACGAGGTACCAGACCGGCCGCCCCCCGGCGACCCGCTCCCGGCAGTCGGTGGACGAGATCGCCATCGCGGGCACCTCGACGAGCGATACCGCCCCTTCGGGCAGGTGGTCGTCGTCGAGGGTGTAGCCGGGCCGGGTGACGCCGACGAAGTGCGCCAGCCGGAACAGCTCGTCGAGCCGGTGCCAGGTGAGGATCTGCGAGAGCGCGTCGGCGCCGGTGATGAAGTACAGCTCGGCGTCGGGGTACTCGGTGTGCAGGTCGGCGAGGGTGTCGGCGGTGTAGGTCGGGCCGGGCCGGTCGATGTCGACCCGGCTCACCGAGAACATCGGGTTCGACGCCGTGGCCACCACCGTCATCAGGTAGCGGTCCTCGGCGCGGCTCACCACGCGCTCGGTCTTCTGCCACGGCTGCCCGGTGGGCACGAAGATCACTTCGTCCAGCTGGAACCGGTAGGCCGCCTCGCTGGCGGCCACGAGGTGCCCGTTGTGGATCGGGTCGAACGTCCCGCCCATCACCCCGATCTTGCGCTGCACAACCTCGGAGCCTAAGCGACAGAGGTGCCCGCACCCGCGCCGGCCGCCAGCGCGTCGGCGAGGAAGCGCAGCTCGCGGTGCATGGCCTCCTGCCCGTCCTCGGCGTGCCGGGCCACCGAGTGCCGGTAGCTGACGGCCGAGGCGAGCAGCTGCGCGGCGCAGTCGACGTCGGCCTCGGGGCAGCCCGCCGGGCGCGCGGCGGCCACCACGTCGCGGATCAGCCCGACCATGCGCTTGAAGCGGGTCTGCAGGGCGTCGAGCACCGCCGGGTGGGTGTCGGACTCCCGCCACAGCAGGTGCGAGAGCACCGCCGAGGACCCGATGGCCCGGTCGAGCGCGTCGACGAGCCGGTGCAGGCTCGCCGCGACGTCGCCGGGCACGACCACCGCCTTGATGTCGACGCGGTCGTCGGGCAGCCGTTCGACCAGCGCGGACAGCAGGTCCGGCTTGCGTTTGAAGTAGTAGTGGACGAGACCCTTCGGCACGCCCGCCCGTTCCGCGATGCGGGACGTGGGCGTGGCGTCGAACCCGGATTCCGCGAAGAGCTCCTCGGCGGCCGCGAGGATCCGCTCGCGGGCCCCGGGCTCGTCGGGCGGCGGAACGTCGTTCATGTGCTCCTCACCGGCCCATCCTGTACATGCAGAACGGCCGCGGCCAAGCCGGGCCGCGGCCGTTCCGTCTTCCGTCGTTCTTCTGTGGTGATCGATCTTCTGTGGTGATCGTGCGGTTTCAGTGCTGGCCGGCGAGCCCCCGGTGCTCCGCGTTGGCCGCAGGCAGTGCGGCGAGGCCGACCGCGACCGTGAGTACGCCCGCGACCCAGGACGTCCAGGCGGCACCTGCCATGTCGGCGTAGCTGAAGACCCAGGGCGAGATGAAGAGCAGCACGCCGAGAACCGCGTGCACGTACTCACTCGCCACCGAGTCGGGCTGCGCCAGCGACCACAGGGCCGTGGCGGCGATCAGCACCCCGAAGACGATCAGGGACCACAGAGCGGCGGTGTCGGTGGCCACCACGATCGGCGACAGCGCCGTCAGCACACCGATCACGAGTGCCGCCCAGTCCTGCCACCGGCGCCATGTCTTTGCCATGGAGATCACCCTTCCCTCGTGAGGAGATGCCTTCATGATGCGCTTGACTGGCCGCCCGGTCAAGAAATCTCGAGCCCGTCCGGTGAGACGTGCGGAACACCCGTCAGCGCACGTAGGCGTGCCGGAACTGGATGCTGATGCGCGGCGCCGAGGCCCGCGTCTTCGGCACGGCGTGCTGCCACGTGCGCTGGCAGGAGCCGCCCATCACCAGCAGGTCGCCGGGGCCCGGGAGGTAGCCGATCGAGGCGCCGCCGCCCGTGGGCCGCAGCCGGAACGGGCGGGGCGCACCGAGCGAGACCAGGGCGACGATCGCCTCCGGGAGCTCGCGCGCCACGCGGTCGCCGTGCCACGCGACGCTGTCGGCGCCGTCGCGGTAGAGGTTGACGCCGACCTGCGTGAACGCCACGCCGTAGCGCTCGCTCAGCAGGCCGGCCATCTCGCACAGCTCCGCGGGCGGGGTGGGCCCCTCGTCGAGTCGCCAGCGATGGGTGAGCCGCGGCTCGGGCACGAGGCGGTCGTACATCCGCACCTCACGGCCCGACCACGGGGTCTCCTCCAGCAGGCGGGCGAAGAGCGCGTCGGCCCCGCGACACCACCCCGGGGCGTGGTCGACCCACGCACCCTCGGCGAGGTGGCGGCGGCGCAGCCCGCCGAAGGAGCGGTCGAACTCGAGCGCGGGCGCATCGAGCAGCGAGGGCTGCCAGGACAGGTCGGGAGCGGCCATGCCGCCCACGCTACGCCGGATCGAACATCAGTTCGAGATGTTCCCGAGGGTCAGTGCTCGCGCTCGCACACCAGCTCACGTGTTCACACACCGACTGCAACCGGTGTGCCGGCACCACTACCGGTGTGTGAGCCCTTCCCGCAGCAGGCCGGTCGTCACCCCTTACTGCAGGGGGATCTCCAGCTCGCGCTCCCCCTCCGGGCGCGGGCCGAAGATCCGCCGTTCCGACGCGTCGATGACGACGTCGTTGATGCTGGCCTCGCGCCGCGTCATCAGCCCGTGGCCGTCGAACTCCCAGTTCTCGTTTCCGTAGCTGCGGCACCACACGCCCGTCGCGTCGCGGCACTCGTACTGGAAGCGCACGGCGATGCGGTTGTCCGCGAAGGTCCACAGCGACTTGCGCAGCGCGTAGTCGAGCTCGCGCTCCCACTTCTGCGTCAGGAACTCCACGATCTCCTTCCGCCCTCGCACGAAGCGGTCGCGGTTGCGCCAGACGGAGTCCTCGCTGTAGGCCAGCGACACCCGCTCCGGGTCGCGGCTGTTCCACGCGTCCTCGGCGGCCTGGACCTTCTGCCGGGCGGCCTCGAGGGTGAACGGCGGGAGCGGCGGACGGTCGGCCACAGGGCCTCCTCACGGAGAGAACGAGCGTTCCCGGGGAGCCTAGAGAACGACCGTTCTCCAATCAATGCCCGCGCAGCAACGCCTCCGCGGCCTCCCGCGCCTGCGCGGCCGGGGCGTCGGTGCCGTGGATGCCCGCGGTGACCATGGCACCCTCGGCGAGCAGCACGAGCTGCGGGGCGAGACGGGCCGGCAGGCCCGCGTCCGCCACCAGGCCCGCGACGTAATCGGCGAAGGCCTCCTTGTGCAGCCGCGCCTGCCGCACCACGACGTCGGAGACCGCGCCGAGCTCGCCGAAGCCGTTGATCCACGCGCAGCCGCGGAACCCCGGCTCGCGGAACCACGTACCGAGCCAGTCGAACACCGCGAGGATCCGCTGCCGGGGATCCGCGACCTCCTCCACGGCGGCGGCGAGACGGCCCCGCCACCGGACGTCGCGGCGCTGCAGGTAGGCCTCGAGCAGCTGCTCCTTCGCCGGGTAGAGCGCGTAGACCCGCTTGAGGGGCAGGCCTGCGGTGGAGCGGATCTCGTCCATGCCCACCGACTGGATCCCGCGGGCGTAGAACAGCTCCTCCGCCGCGTCGAGGAGGCGGGTGCGGGCGGTCTCGGTGTCGGGTGGAGCCATGAGGCGTCCACGCTACCGCCGTCACACCGGCAGGAGACCCTCCACCACCTCGGCGAGCTGCGCCGCCGTGCGGCACTCGTGCATCGGGAGGACGTCGGCGTAGCGCAGGGCTGCGGAGTCGCCGCTGCCCCACTGCTTCCGCGGCTCGGGGTTGAGCCAGTGCGCGTGCCGGGCCTGCCCGACGAGCCGCTTCAGCACGGCGAGGTTGGGGTCGCGGTAGTTGGTGCGCGCGTCGCCCAGCACCAGCAGGGAGGTCTTGGGGCCGACCGCATCACCCCAGTGCTCGGCGAAGCCGCCGAAGGAGCCGCCGTAGTCGCTGTGCCCGTCGAACGCGACGAGATCGGCCTCCCGCAGCACCCGCTGCATCACGCCGGAGAGCTCGGCCCCCGGCTCGAACAGGTGCGTGACCTCGTCGGCGCGCTCCACGAACGCGAACACCCGCACCTTGCTGAACTGCTCGCGCAGCGCCTGCACGAGCAGGAGCGTGAAGTGGCTGAAGCCGGCGACGGAGCCGGACACGTCGCACAGCACCACCAGCTCCGGGCGGCCCGGGCGGCGGGTGCGGTGAGCCGGGCGCATCGGCACGCCACCCGTCGACATCGACCGGCGCAGGGTGCGGCGCATGTCGAGTTCGCCGCGCTTCGCGTGCCGGCGGCGCACCGCGAGCCGCGATGCGAGCCGCCGGGCCAGTGGGTGCACCGTGCGCCGCAGCCGCGCGAGCTGCTCGGCGTGGGCGGAGAGGAACTCCACCCGGTCGGCCTGGACCGGCACCGCCGAGCGCGCCACCCGCTCGCGGCCCCGCGTCTCGGCGGTGCGCCGGGTCACCTCGTCGGTGACCATCCGGCGGAACGCCGCGATCCGGCCGCGGACGTCGCGGCGCAGCACCTCGTCGGCGAAGTCGTCGGTGGCGGGTGAGCGCAGGTCGGCCAGGATCCCGGCCAGCAGGGTCTCCGGCGCGAGCGCCCGCAGCGCCTGGTAGGAGGACCAGCCCGGCTGCGCCGCCGCCCCGCGCACACCGGTGCCCGCGGCACCCGAGCGACCCAGCGCGTCGACGACCGCGCGCGCCAGCTCGGCGAGCGCGCGCTCGTCGCCGTCCCGCAGCAGGTCGGCGAGCAGTGCGCGCACCGCGTCGACGTCCACCGGCCCGTCCGCCTCGGCCCGGGGCACCTCGATCGGTGCGGCACCGGCGCCCAGCGCCGCGGGGAAGTAGAGGTCGAACAACGCGTCGAACACCTCGCGCTGCCCGGACCGGCGCAGCAGCGCCGCCGCGAGGCCCTCCCGCAGGTGCTCGCGGTGCAGGAGATCGAGGGCCGCGAGCACGCGCGCGGCGTCGATCGTCTCCCCCGGCCCGACCGCCACGCCGTGCCGGCGCAGCGCCCCGACGAAGTCGACCAGGTGCCCCGGGAGGCCGTGCTCGGGGACGGTCGGTGCGGGCTGCACGCCGCCATCATGCCGTGCTGCCGCACCACTGGCGAGGCGTCACGGCCGGGTAACACCGGGGCAATGCGGCGCCCGTAGGTTCGGTTGAACCGGATGGTTCAACCGAACGGAGCGCGTCATGCAGCTGAGCCCCGACCTCGCCGACGCCTGCGTGGTCCCCCGCCGGGTGTCGAGCCCCGAGGAGGCCCGCGAGGTGGTCGACACCGACGGCGCCGCGATCGTGGGCGGCATCGCCGACGAGGAGGCCGCCATCGCCTTCGGCACCGCGATGCTCGGCACCGACCTGCGGCGCATCGGCAGGCAGATCGAGGTCACCCGGCAGCGGGGGGAGGAGGCGAGCGCGAAGGTCGAGCAGCAGCCCGCCGACGCCCGCGGCCGCAGGCGCAGGTTCGTCACCGACACGTCGCTGCCGATGCCCGCCCACAACGACGGGTTCGCCTTCGGCGACCACGCACCGGACCGGCTGTTCCTGTTCAGCGCGCGGCCCGCGGCCACCGGCGGCGAGTCGTTCCTGGTCGACGGGCTCGCCGTGCTCGACATCCTCGCGCGCGACCCGGCCAACGCGGAGATGGTCGAGTTCTGCCGCACGGCCGACATCGACCACTCCGAGCCGAACTTCCCGCAGGGCACGTACTCGCCGATCCTGCGCACCACGCCCGCGGGCCGCCCGCAGGTGCGCCACCACCCCTACCTCGCACCGGTGGTGGGACCGGACGAGGCGGCGCAGTGGCCGTTCGTCAAGCACTGGTCGGCGGCGGTGACGGCCGCCCGCGACACCGGGCCGCGGTTCCGGCTGGAGGCGGGCGAGATGGCCTGCGTCGACAACTACCGGCTCTTCCACGGCCGCCACGGCTACACCGACCCGGCGCGCACGCTCTACTCGATCTGGGGCTGGAGCAGCGCGGCGGTGGCGGTGCCGGTGGGCGAGTTGGACATCGTGACGCCGAAGGCACCGGCCCAGCTCGCCGGGTAGCCGGGTCCGTGCTCGGTCCGAGCAGCACCTCGCGGTCGTGGTCGCGGCCCTGGCGTGCGGTTCGCCGCGATCGCACAAGCCTCCGGGCTGCCGCTCGCGGGCATGATCGTTGTTTCGGCGCAAAAGCCGACGCATTCCGTCGGGGAACGTGCCGGTTCGTCGATCGAGGGGAGAAGGTCGTCAAATGATCTTCGAGAGCAACCACTTCCCTTGATCACTGCGGGGCTGGACAAGCGAATCTCGAGTGGACCGCCTCCTGGTGGCGCCGCGCGCACGAAGGGGCAGGCGCCCCGGCCTGCCCGCGCCCGCGGGGAGCGGGACGTTCAGGAGAGCCACGTTCCTGTCCTGCAGGTTCAGGAACGTGGCGTTCCTGAACCTCCGGGGCCCTCTAAGAGCGGGCCCCACGCCGGGCGGCGGCCTCGCACCGCTGGGCGAACGCGTCCGCGGTGCCTGCGTAGCTCGCCGCCACCGCGTCCGCGTCGCCCGTGGAGAGCAGGTCGAACTGCAGCCCGCGCCAGACGGCGACGATCTCCCGGCCCAGCGCCGCCGCCTCCGCCGCAGGTACCCCCTCGGCCTCCAGCGCCTTCGCCACCTGGTTGGTCCAGTCGTGCCCGACGCGGGCGAGGAAGCCGTCGAACCGGCCCGGGTTGTGCGCGGCCTGGCCGAAGATCTCGAAGAACAGCCGCAGGAACGGGAGGTTCTCCGGCGCGGCGATGCCCCGCCACGCCGCCTGCAACCGGTCGACGAGCGGCACGCCGGGCTCGTCGAGGGCCGCCATCCCCGCCGTGAACGCCGGGAACCGCTGCGCCGCCTCCCCGAGCGCCTGCGCGATCAGCTGCTCCTTCGAGCCGAAGTAGTAGAGCAGCATGCGGTTGTTCGTGCCGATCGCGCCGCCGAGCCCGCGCAGCGTCATCCCGGCGATGCCGTGCTCGAGCACGTAGTCCGCGATCAGCCGGAGCAGCCGGTCGCGCTCCGGTTCGGCGCCCATGCCCCGGCACGGTAGCCGAGGCACCAGGCGTTACGTGCGGGCGCCGCGTGCGCAACACGGCAGCAACCAGGTCTCCATAGCGTGGGGTGAACCGCTCGATTCACCCAGGAGCCGCCCGCATGCTCACCCGCCCGAGCACGGCCACCGCGATCGCCCTCACCGGCATCGTCAAGGACTTCCCGATGCGCCGTGGCGAGACGGTGCGGGCCCTCGACCGGCTGGACCTGGACGTCGGGCACGGGGAGTTCGTCGCGCTGCTCGGCCCGTCGGGGTGCGGCAAGTCGACGGTGCTGCGCCTGGTGGCGGGGCTGGAGCTGGCCACGGAGGGCAGCGTCGCCGTGGAGGGCGCTGGCCCGGCCGACCTCGTCCGCAGCCACCGCCTCGGCGTGGCGTTCCAGGAGCACGCGCTCCTGCCGTGGGCCACGGCCCGCGACAACGTCGCCCTCCCGTTCCGGGTGGCGGGCCGCCCCGTCGACCACGGGCGCGTGGCGGCGCTGCTCGAGCTCGTCGGCCTGGCGGGGTTCGAGTCGGCGCGGCCGCGCCAGCTCTCCGGCGGGATGCGCCAGCGCGTCGCCATCGCCCGCGCGCTCGCGCTCGAACCCGACGTCCTCCTGCTCGACGAGCCGTTCGGCGCCCTCGACGCGGTCACGCGGCGGCGGATGAACCTCGAGCTCGCCCGGATCTGGGCCGAGCAGCGGATCACCACGCTGCTCGTCACCCACGACGTCGACGAGGCCGTGCTGCTCGCCGACCGCGTGGTGGTCATGACCGGCCGCCCGGGGCGCGTGCGCCACGTCGAGGAGATCCGGATCCCGCGCCCGCGGGGCACGGACGCCACCCGCGACCCGGGCTTCCACGCGATCGTCGACGAGCTCACCGCGCTCCTCGACGACCCGGAGGCGGCGGCGTGAGGGTCGGCGACCGGGCGTTAGCGGCGGCCGGGGTGCTCGCGGTGCTGGCGCTGGCAGAGCTGATCGGGCGCGCCGGGTGGGGCGGGGTCGGGTGGCCGCCCGCCACCGCGGTGTTGCGCTATCTGACCGAGCCGCAGGCGCAGCAGCTGCTCGGCCGGGCGCTCGCCGCCACCGGTGCGGCCGCGGGCACCGGTTTCGTGCTCGGCACGGCCGTCGCGCTGCTGGTCACCGCGCTCGGCGCGCTGCTGCCCGCCGCGGCTCCCGGCCTGGACCGGCTGGCCGCCGTGCTCCACGCCGTGCCGCTCATCGCCGTGGGCCCGCTCCTGATCACCATCGCCGGGCGCGACGCCACCCCCATGCTGGTGGCCGCGCTCGCGGCCGGGTTCGCCGTCTTCGTCGCGGCCACGTCCGCGCTGGCCGCCACGAACGCCGCCCAGCGCGACGTGTTCGCCGTGCTCGGCGCCGGCCGCCTGGTCACCCTCCTGCGACTGCAGCTCCCCGCGGGTGTGCCGCTGATCGTCGACGGGCTCACCCTCGCGGCCCCGGCCGCGGTGCTCGGCGCGGTGATCGGCGAGTGGTTCGGGGCGCGCCGCGGGATCGGCGTGCTGCTGGTCAGCTCGATGCAGAACCTGCAGGTCGAGCAGCTCTGGGCCGCCGCGCTCACCGCGGCCGCCGTCTCCCTGGTCGCCTACGTGCTGCTGGTGGCGTTGCGCGGCGTGGTGAACCGGAGGTTCTCGTGATCTCCCGGTACTGGACGGTGCTCGCGCTGCTCGCCGGCTGGCAGCTGCACTCCTCGTTCTCCGGCCTCAACCGGATCGTCGTGCCCGGGCCCGTCAGTGTGTTCGCCGACGTCGCCGTCAACATCGGCGTGTACCTGCCGGACCTCGCCTGGACGCTCGGCACGGCCGGCGCCGGGCTCGTGGTCGGCATGGCGCTGGGCACCGCGCTCGCCGTCGCGGTGTGGTCGTCGCGGGTGCTCTCCGGGATGATGACACCGGTCGCGCTGATCATGCGCTCGGTCCCCGTCGTCGCGATGATCCCGGTGCTGGCCCGGGTGTTCGGCTACAGCTGGACCACCGTTCTGGTCATCACGAGCGTCGTCTCGTTCTTCCCCGCGTTCGTCCTGGTGGCCGCCCGGCTGCGGGATGCACCCCCGGCCACGTCCGACCTCATGGCCGTGCTCGGCGCCTCCCGGGCCACGCTGCTGCGGCGCCTGCTCCTGCCGCACGCCGTGCCCGGCCTGCTCGTGGCCTTCCGGCTGACCGCCTCCACCGCCGTGCTCGGCGCGATGCTCGCCGAGTACCTGATGGGCGGGCGCGGCCTGGGCACGCTGTTCGCGCAGTCGATCAGCTTCTACCAGGTCGATCGCGCGTGGGGCACCGCGCTGGTCGCCACGGTCGTGTCCGTCGCCTGCTTCGTGGCCGCCCGCGCCGTGGAGCGCTGGGGCGTCGCCCGCTTCACCTGATCCCACCCCGAGGAGATCGCATGTCCACGTTGTCCCGCCGCCGGTTCCTGCACGCCGCCGGTCTCGCCGGCCTCGGTCTCACCGCCGCGTGCGGTTCGGGCGACACCGGCCCCGCGGGCGGTGGTGCCACCACACCGCTGCGGGTGGCGCTCGGCTGGATCCCCAACGTCGAGTTCGCCGGCTTCTGGATCGCCGACGACCGCGGCTACTACGCGGAGGAGGGCCTCGAGGTCGAGTTCCTGCCGGGCGGGCCCAACGCCCCGCGCACGGCCCAGACCCTCGCGGCAGGTGGCGCGGAGATCGCCATCCCCGTGGCCATGCAGGAGTTCCTGGCCGCGGTGAACAACGGCAACGACTTCGTCGCCTACGGCACCATGTTCCAGAACTCGCCCGCGGCGTGGCTGTCGCTCGCCGCGCGGCCCGTGCGCACCGCGGGCGACGCGGTCGGCGCCCGGGTGCTCGGGCAGCAGGGCGTGCAGCCCTACGTCGAGGCGGCCATGCGCCTGGCGGGCGTGCCGGTCGAGTACGAGTTCATCCCGGCGGGTTACGAGCCGAGCCCCCTCGTGGAGGGGCAGGGCGAGGTCTACACCTGCTTCGCCACCAACCAGCCGATCATGCTGGAGCAGCAGGGCATGGTGGCCGACCGCGACTTCGTGGTGACCACCTACGAGCAGCTGGGGCTGCCCCAATACGCCAGCATGCTGTGCAGCTCGCGCTCCTGGCTGGAGGGCAACCGCCCCGTCGTCGAGCGGTTCATGCGCGCCACGATCCGCGGCTGGCAGGACAACGCGGCCGATCCGTCGGTCGCGGCCCGGCTCGCGGTGGAGAACTACGGCGCCGACCTCGGGCTCGACCTCGCGCAGCAGACCCGTGAGAACGAGCTGCAGATCCCCTACACGCGCAGCGAGCTGACGGAGTCGAGCGGGCTGTTCCGCATCGACCCGGACCGCATCTCGGGGCCGATGTACGCCGCATATGCCGCTGCCGGCGTATCCCCGCTTCCGGACGTTTCGCGCATCATCGACACAAGCGTGCTCGACGCCGTCTTCCAGGGAAGGTCCACCATCTGATGCCTCGCGATCTCCGACTCCTCCCCAAGGCCCACCTGCACCTGCACCTGGAAGGCGCGATGCGGCCGTCCACCCTCACCGACCTGGCGGCGGAGGCCGGCGTGCCCACGCCACCCGTGCGCGGCTACACCTCGTTCGCCGAGTTCGGACTGCAGTACCGGGCCGCGTCGGCCCTGATCAGAACCGAGGAGCACCTGCGCCGCCTCGTCCGCGAGGTCGTCGACGACGCGGCCGACGACGGCGCGGTCTGGGTGGAGCCGCACTTCTACCCGCCGCGCTACGCCGGGCAGCTCGGCTCCGCCGACGAGGTGCTCGAGATCGTGATCGACGAGGGCGAGCGCGCGGCTGCCGCCCGCGGCATCGGGTGCGGCTGGATCGTCTCCGCGCTGCGCGACTTCGACGTGGCCCAGGCCGTGGACCTGGCCGAGCTCGCCGCGAAGTTCGCCGGTGCGGGTGTGGTGGCGTTCGGCCTCGCCGCCGACGAGGCGCTCTTCCCGCCGGAGCCCTTCGCCGAGGCGTTCCGCGTCGCGCGCGACGCCGGGCTCATCTCGGCCCCGCACGCGGGCGAGCTGGCCGGGCCCGCCAGCGTCTACGGCGCCCTCGACGCGCTGGGCGCGCACCGCATCTGCCACGGCGTCCGCGCGGTGGAGGACCCGGCGCTGGTGGAACGGCTCGCCGCCGACGAGGTGGTGCTCGACGTCTGCCCCACGTCGAACGTCATGCTCTCCGTGGTGCCCTCGATCGAGGAGCACCCCCTCGTGAGGCTGCTCGACGCCGGCGTGCGGTGCTCGCTCAACGGCGACGACCCCCTCCTGTTCGGCCCGGGCCTGCTCGCCGAGTACGAGCTGGTGCGCGACACCATCGGGCTCACCGACGAACAGCTCGCCCAGCTGGCCCGCTCGAGCCTCGTGGGCTCCGGCGCGCCCGCCGACCTGATGGCCGAGGCGGTCGACCACGTCGAGGAGTGGCTCACGAGATCCTGAAGCCCGGATCAGCGGGCCGCGTTCTTCACGAAGCCCGTCTCCCGGTCCATCAGCGACCGGTCGCCGCCGTGCCAGCCACCCCGGACGTGGCGGCGCATCGTGTCGTCGTCCGTCGCGCGGGCGGCGGAGTGCCAGAGGTAGGCGTCGTGCAGGATCACGTCGCCGCGCTCGACGTACACCGGGATCTCGCCGCGGATCTTCTCGAACCCGAGCGGCATCGGCGCGGGCGGCGGGGCGTCGGTGTAGCCGCGCGCGGGCGGGGTGCCGTCCGGAACCGCGGCGTTGTTGATGTTCTCGAACGGCGACGGGGTGGCCCAGAGGTGGCTGCCGGGCACGACCCGCAGGTAACCGTTGGCCGGGCTCGTGCCGTCGATGTGGATCGTGAACGCGGTGCCGGGCCAGATGTCCAGGTGCGGGACGGCCTGCCAGTCGGCGTGCCAGCCGATCCGGGTGTACCCGGACTCGCGGCCCGGCCGCGCGTCCTGGTAGACGACCCCGTTGCGGCCCGGCCAGAAGTCGGGGCCGAGGATCCGGCCCACGAGCTCCACGAGTGCGGGCGTGGCGAGCGTGGTGCCGAGCGCTGGGGCGAGCTCCTCGACGTGCTCGACGTAGTTGACGAACCGCTCCGCCTTGCTCTCGTCGTCCAGGTACTTCGTCGAGCCGTACCGCGCGTCCAGCTCGCCGGCGAGCACGCCGCCCTGGGCGGCCACGCACTCGGCCTCCAGCTCGTCGATCAGCTCGCTGCTCACCAGGTCGCGCAGCACGACGAAACCCCAGCGGCGGTAGAACGCCTCGGCGGCGTCGGGGCCGTCGGCGGGGGTGAAGACGCCGATGTCGGCGAAGGTGGTCAGGTCGAGGTCGGTCACGGCGACTCCTCTGGTTGAACCGAGCGGTTCAACCAGTGTCGCCTGCTGCGGGCCGGATGGAGTTACGTTCCCGTGAAACCCTGGTCAGCAGGCCCTCAGTCCAGCCGCAGCTCCCGTGCCGCGCGCTCGCTGTCGGTGCGGTGTTTGAGCACCACGCCGAGGGTGGCGCGCACCGCGTCGGCGTCGAGGGTGTCCAGGCCGAGGGCGAGCAGGGTGCGTCCCCAGTCGATGGTCTCGGCCACAGACGGGGACTTGCGCAGCTCCAGCCCGCGCAGCACGCCCACGGTGCGCACCAGCGCGTCGACGAGCGCCTCGGGGAGCTCGGGCACGCGGGCCAGGACGATGCGGCGTTCCAGGTCGGCGTCGGGGAAGTCGAGGTGCAGGAACAGGCAGCGCCGCTTGAGCGCCTCGGACAGCTCGCGCGTGGAGTTGGACGTGAGCACGGCGAACGGGCGTCGCGATGCGCGCACGGTGCCCATCTCCGGCACCGTCACCTGGTAATCCGAGAGCACCTCCAGCAGCAGGCCCTCGACCTCGACGTCGGCCTTGTCGATCTCGTCGACGAGCAGCACGGTGGGGTCGGTGCGCCGGATCGCCGTGAGCAGCGGCCGCGGCAGCAGGAACTCCTCGGAGAACACGTCGTCGCGCGTCTCGTCCCAGGACTCGTGCCCCTGCCCCGCAGTGATGCGCAGCAGCTGCTTGGCGTGGTTCCACTCGTAGAGCGCGCGGGCCTCGTCGATGCCCTCGTAGCACTGCAGGCGCACCAGGCCGGAGCCCGTGGCCTCGGCCACGGCCTTGGCCAGCTCGGTCTTGCCCACCCCGGCCGGCCCCTCCACGAGCAGCGGCTTGCCGAGCCGGTCGGCGAGGAAGACCGTGGTGGCGACGGCCGTCGACGCCAGGTAGCCGGCGCCGGCGAGGCGCTCGGCCACCTCGTCGACGGAGCCGAAGAGCGCGGGTTGCTGCGAGAGGTCCACCCGGCCATCGTGCCGTGCCGTGCCGGGCGGGCCGGGTCATGCGGCGCGGCGGCCGCTCCATTCGTCGACGCCGAGGAGGAACACCCACTCCAGGTGCTCGACGCAGGCCGCCACGGTGCCCGAGCCGTCGTCCGAGGTGACCACGACGGCGGCCTCCCTCGTGCACCGCGTGCAACGCCGCACCGCGGCCGGCCAGAAGGGGTTGTTCATGCCGACCGGATTCCCCGTCCGGGTGACTCCACACCTCGGGACGCCCGTCAGTGACGTTCTCCCACCCGTTCGGCGTCCCGGGTGGCCACGGCGAACATCGCCGTGACCACGAGCAGGGCCAGCCCGCTCACCCACAGCGGCGCACGCAGGTCGAGCACGGCCGCGAGCCCGCCGCCCGCGAGTGCGCCGAGCGGGGCCGCCGTCATCGAGAGCGTCCGGGCGGCCGCGTTGACCCGGCCGAGCACGGTGGCGGGCACCATGCGCTGGCGGATCGTCACCGACAGCACGTTCCACAGCGCGAACGAGAAGCTCGTGGTGCTGAGCACGACGGCGGCGAGCACCGGGGTGGGGAACGCGGCGAGCACGAAGTTGCCGGCCGCGGCCACCGCGAGGGCGACGACCTGGAGCGCCCGCTGCGGGAACCGGTGCACGAGCAGGGCGGTGAGCGCCCCGCCGGCGATCCCGCCGACGGCGCCACCGGCGAGGATCAGCCCGAACACGGTCTCCGAGGTGCCCATCGGTCCGACGGCGAGCAGGACCAGTAGTCCTTCCCAGGTCTGGGTGAAGAAGGTGAGGCCCGCACCGGTGAGGATGATCGTGCGGACGTACCGGGCGCGCAGGAGCCACCGCATCCCGTCGGCGGCCTCGCGCAGCAGCGCGCGGGGCGTGGGGCGCCCGTCGACGGCCGGGGCCGGGGTCCGCAGGCCGGTGACGAGCACGCCGGCGAGCAGCAGGGCAGCGGCGCTCACCGCGAACGGCAGCGACGCCGCCGCGGCGAACATGACGCCGCCGACCGCGGGTCCGACCAGGTCCTGGCCCAGGCGCTCGACGCTCACTAGCGCGCTGTTGGCCCGCTCCAGGTCGGCGTCGGCGACGAGGCGCGGCACGAGCGACTGGCTCGCGTTGTCGTAGGCGGCCTCGCCGACCCCGAGCAGGAACGCGACGGCGTACAGCAGCCACATCGACCCGGCGTCCAGCAGCAGGGCGAGCGTGAGCACGCCGAACAGGGCGCCCCGCGAGACCGCCGCCCACACCACGAACAACTCGGGGCGGCTGCGGTCGACGAGGGCACCGATGGGCAGGCCGAGGAGCATCCACGGCACGTACGCGATCGCCGTGAGGCCGGCGACGAGCACGGCGTCCTGGGTGATCGAGGCCGCGAGCAGCGGGAGCGCGACCTGCCGGACACCGTCGCCGAGGTTCGCCAGGCCCGAGGCCGCGACGACGCGGCGGTAGGCGGTGATGATTCCCCCAAGAGCGAGCCGGCATCCGCGCCGGGGCGGGCGCGGATGCCGGACGTGGCGGTTCTAGGCCGCGCTGAGGAAGTCCTGATCGCGGTCTTCGCGCCCAGCCGACCGCTGGCTGCGTTGTCGGGCCGACCGGGTATGCCAATACAACGGCTCAGCCCTCCGCCTTGCCAGCGGCCGCCTGGATCACGAAGCCCATCGACCCGGACTTCCTCAACACGACCTATCGGAACGTCACCCTCGTGCCCGTGAACGTGACCCTCGTGCCGAAAGCAGGCACGGTGGCCTCCCAATCCTTGTTCATCGGACCCCCCAATCAGGACCGGACCCCCGCCGGTCCCGCGATCCGAAGCTAGCAGCGGGCACCGGTCACGGACAGGACGCGGACCGGCCACCTCGCCACCCCCGCGCGGGCTGTCGGAGCCCTCGGTCACCATGGCCCCATGACCTCCACCGTGACGTCGGATCTGCGCGAACGCGCCGAGGCCGTGCTCGCCACGCTCGCGGGCGCGGGAGCGCGGCTGCGCGAGGACCAGTGGACGGCCATCCACGCCCTGGTCGCCGAGCACAGGCGCGCGCTGGTGGTGCAGCGCACGGGGTGGGGCAAGTCGGCGGTCTACTTCGTGGCCACGTCGCTGCTGCGGGCCGACGGCGCCGGGCCCACGGTGATCGTGTCGCCGCTGCTCGCGCTCATGCGCAACCAGATCGACGCCGCCGCCCGCGCCGGCATCCGCGCTGCCACCGTCAACTCCGCCAACACCTCCGACTGGGAGCACACCTACGCCGCGGTGGCGGCGGGCGAGGTCGACGTGCTGCTGGTGAGCCCGGAGCGGCTCAACAACCCCGACTTCCGCGACCGCGTGCTGCCGCAGCTCACCGCCACCGCCGGCATGCTCGTCGTCGACGAGGCCCACTGCGTGTCCGACTGGGGCCACGACTTCCGCCCCGACTACCGGCGGCTGCGGCAGCTCATCGCCGAGCTGCCCACCGGCATCCCGGTGCTCGCCACCACGGCCACCGCCAACGACCGCGTGGTCGTCGACGTCACCGAGCAGCTCGGGCTCGCGTCCGGCGAGCCGCTGGTGCTGCGCGGTTCGCTCGACCGGGAGAGCCTGCGGCTCTCGGTGGTCTCCCTTCCCACGCCCGCGCAGCGGCTCGGGTGGCTCGCCGACCACCTCGACGCCCTGCCCGGCGCCGGCATCGTCTACACGCTCACGATCGCGGCCGCCGAGGAGGTGGCGGAGTTCCTGCGCGACCGCGGCCACGCCGTGGCGTCCTACACGGGCAAGACGGATCCGGCGGAGCGGCTCGCGGCCGAGTCCGACCTGCTCGACAACCGCGTCAAGGCGCTCGTGGCCACCAGCGCGCTCGGGATGGGGTTCGACAAGCCCGACCTCGGGTTCGTCGTGCACCTCGGTGCGCCCGCATCGCCGGTGGCGTACTACCAGCAGATCGGCCGCGCCGGCCGCGCCGTCGAACGCGCTGAGGTGGTGCTGTTGCCCGGGCGGGAGGACCGCGACATCTGGGCCTACTTCGCCTCGCTCGCGTTCCCACCCGAGGGGCTGGTGCGCCAGACGCTCGCCGTGCTGGGCGACGAGCCGCTGTCCACGGCGGCCGTCGAGACGCGCGTCGACCTGTCCCGCACCCGGCTCGAGATGCTGCTCAAGGTGCTCGACAGCGACGGCGCCGTGCGCCGCGTCAAGGGCGGCTGGGTGGCCACCGGCGAGGAGTGGCTCTACGACCGGGAGCGCCACCAGCGCATCGCCGAGGCCCGCAAGATCGAGCAGCAGGCGATGCTCGACTACATCGCCACCACGGGCTGCCGCATGCAGTTCCTGCGCAGGCAGCTCGACGACCCGGCCACCGAACCGTGCGGGCGCTGCGATACCTGCACCACACCGGCCTGGAGCACCGACGTCGACGCGGGCGCGGCCGCCGCGGCGCAGGAGCGGATCAGCAGGCCCGGCGTCGAGGTCGCCCCGCGCAAGCAGTGGCCCAGCGGCATGGCGGAGCTGGGCGTCGCGGCGTCGGGCCGGATCCCCGCGGGCGAGCTCGCCGCGCCGGGCCGCGTGATCGGGCGGCTGTCCGACATCGGCTGGGGCACCCGGCTGCGCGAGCTCGTCGGCGGCGACGACGTGCCGGTGCCCGGCGAGGTGCTCGACGCCTGCGTGCGCGTGCTCGCGGGGTGGGGGTGGGAGGAGCGGCCCGTCGGCGTCATCGGCGTCGGCTCCCGCACCCGGCCCCACCAGCTGGAGCACCTGGCGCGGCGGATCGCCGACATCGGGCGGCTCCCCCTGCTCGGCACCCTCGTCCCGGCAGGGCCGCGCCCGGAGGAGCACGCCAACAGCCCGCAACGGCTCGCGGCGGTCTGGTCGGCGTTCGAGCCGCCGGAGTTCCCGGTGCCCGCCGGGCCGGTCCTACTGGTCGACGACATGATCGACAGCGGCTGGACGGCCACGGTCGCCGCCCGCCTGCTCCGCCGTGCCGGGGCGTCCGCGGTGCTCCCGTTCGCGCTGGCCCAGCGCGGCTGAGCCCTGCCCGACCGTGCGCGGCGACGCCCTCCTGCTGTGGCGCTACCTGCGCCTGGGCCACGACCTGCGTCCGTGCGACGCGGGCGTGGGCCTCGGCAGCCACGACCTGGGCGTCGCCACGCACGCGGCGCAGCTCTACCACCGCGGCATGTTCCCGGTGGTCGTCTTCTCCGGCGGCTCCACCCCCAC
The DNA here is from genome assembly GCF_042657305.1 of Pseudonocardia zijingensis. Taxonomy (NCBI): domain Bacteria; kingdom Bacillati; phylum Actinomycetota; class Actinomycetes; order Pseudonocardiales; family Pseudonocardiaceae; genus Pseudonocardia; species Pseudonocardia zijingensis. The sequence goes on from NZ_JBHSKO010000002.1 coordinate 223,337, forward strand.
CACCCGCGACCGCTTCCCGCGCGGGGAGGCGGTGCACTACCGCGAGCACGCCCTCGCCCTCGGCGTGCCGGCCTCGGCGGTGCTCGTCGACCCGCACGCCACCAACACCGGCGCGAACATCCGCAACGCCCGCGCGCTGCTGGCCGCGGACGCGCCCGCATCCGTCCTGCTGATCTCCAAGCCCTACGCCGAACGGCGCACCCACGCCACGGCGTGCAAGCTCTGGCCGGAGGTCGAGGTCGTCTGCAGCTCCACACCGCTCGACTTCGACGCCTACGTCGAGAGCATCGGCGACGAACGCCTGGTCATCGCCATGATGGTCGGCGAGCTGCAGCGGATCCTCGCCTACCCGGCCCGCGGGTTCATCGTGCCGCAGCCGATTCCCGACGAGGTGCGGGAGGCCGGTGAGCGGCTCCACGCAGCGGGCTTCACCGGCCGCGCAATGCGGCCATCCGGACCACTGCACGGGTGATCCAGCTCATTACGCTGGTTCACCTGCGCCGGTACAGCGCCGGTGACCAGGGAGGCACCCCGGTGATCGAGCACGCTGCGGCCCCCGTCCACGTGGAGCACCTGCGCCCGGGTGACCACGCCTGCGTCGAGTTCGACGACGTCGAGTCCCGGTGGGAGGTGCTCACCGCGTTCGCGCAGATCGGGCTGGCCCGCGGGGAACGGGTGATGCTGCTGCTCGACCCCGACGACCTCGACGACGCCGCCACCGTCGCCCGCGTCGACGACGGCACGGGTGTGGCGGCCGGCGCCCACGAGCACGGCCACCTCGTGGTTGCGCGCAACACCTCCCTCTACTTCCCCGACGGGCGGTTCGACGCCGACCGCACGCGCCGGGCCTACGCGGCCGCCACCCAGCAGACCGTCGACGACGGGCACCACGCGTTGCGGGTCGCGGTGTCCATGGCCTGGGCGCCCCGGGCCGGGTGGAGCGACGACGAGCTGATGGCGTGGGAGGGGTCGGCCGAGCACCTGTTCCGGCCTGCGCGATTCGCGGCGCTGTGCTGGTACGACCGGGCGCGGTTCAGCGAGCACATGCTGGCGGGCGCGCGGGAGATCCACCCGGTGCACGTGCTGGACCGGCTGAGCATGCTCGAGGTCACCCGCCACCCCGGCGGCGCCCGGATCGCCGGATCCGGGTCCCGCGAGGAACTCACCCGCGTGCTGACCGACGTGCTGGCCCGCGGCCCGGAACAGAGCCCGCTCCACTTCGAACTCGACCTCGCAGGCGCCCGCGACGTCGACGCGCACTGCGCCTGGATGCTGATCGACCTCGCCGGGGCGCTCCCCCCGGCCGACCGCCTCGTGGTGCGCTGCGACCGCTCGCTGGAGATGGTGCTGCGCGGGCTCGGCGCCGACGCGGTGCCGCAGCTGGAGCTCGCCGTGGCGAGCGACTTGAACGATGCGGCGGGCGTGGCCTGACCGGGGCCGGCGGGCTGCCACGCGGCCTACTCCCACACCACCACGTTGCGCCGCACGGGCACCGAGTCGCGGTTGCCCGCGAACAGCTGCGGCGACCGCTGCCGGATGCGCTCGACGTCGTCGAAGACAGCGCGCAGGTGGGTGCGCATGGCGGCGCGTGCGGCGCTGACGTCGCCGGCGAGGACGGCGTCGAGGATCTCGACGTGCTGGTGGGTGAAGGCCGGCGGTGCGGTGGCCTGCAGCCCGAGCCTGCGGGCGCGGTCGAGGTGGCCCTTGGCCGCCACGACGGTGGCCCAGGCGTTGCCGTGCCCGGACAGGCGCAGCAGTGCGTGGTGGAACGCCTCGTCGAGCGCGAAGAACTCCTCGACGTCGAGGCCGCGGCGCCGCTGCGCCCTGAGGTTCTGGCGGAGCTCGGTGACGATGTCGGGGTCGAGTTCGGCGGGCATGTCCTCGAGCGCGGCGAGCTCGACGGCCTCGCGGAGGAACTGCGCGTCGGCGACGCGGGCGGGGTCGACGCGCGAGACGAACGACCCGACCTGCGGGAAGACCTGCACGAGGCCTTCCTCGGCGAGGAGGATCAGGCTCTCCCGCACGGGTGTGCGGCTGACCCCGAGCTGGGCGGCGAGCTCGTTCTCCGACAGCGCCGAGCCGGGCGGGTACTCGAGCGTGAGGACCTTGCGCCGCAGGGTCTCGTAGACCGTTCTGCGGCTGGTCCGCCTGGTCGCCCGCGTCACCGCACCAGCTTATCCGCCCTTGCACCAACTTCGCGACATCTGCTTGTATACCAGCACTGGGCGACAAGGAGGTTGGGGATTCGTGAGCACGATCGAACGCGCGGAGGTCTTCGTGGCCTCCCCCGGGCGGAACTTCGTCACGTTGCGGATCACCACCTCCGACGGCGTGACGGGCCTGGGCGACGCCACGCTGAACGGGCGTGAGCTGGCCGTCGCCGCGTACCTGCGCGAGCACGTGGTACCGCTGCTCATCGGCCGCGACCCGGCTCGCATCGAGGACATCTGGCAGTACCTCTACAAGGGCGTCTACTGGCGGCGCGGCCCGGTCACGATGACGGCGATCGCGGCCGTCGACACCGCCCTGTGGGACATCAAGGGCAAGGTCGCGGGCCTGCCCGTGTACCAGCTGCTGGGCGGGAAGTCCCGCGAGGGCGTCACGGTCTACGCGCACGCGAGCGGCGCCGACGTGCCCTCGCTGCTCGACGACGTCGCGCGCTTCCTCGACCTCGGCTACCGCGCCGTGCGCGCCCAGGCGGCGGTTCCCGACGTGGCCGGCACCTACGGCGTGCGCAAGGGGGAAGGCATCTACGAGCCGGCCTCGACGGCGCTGCCCGAGGAGCAGCCGTGGGACACCGAGGCCTACCTCGGGTTCGCCCCGACCTACCTGGAGGCGGTGCGGGAGCGCTTCGGGTTCGGCTTCCACCTGCTGCACGACGTGCACCACCGGCTCACGCCGATCGAGGCGGCGCGGTTCGGCAAGCGCGTGGAGGACTGCAGGCTGTTCTGGATGGAGGACCCGACGCCCGCGGAGAACCAGGAGGCGTTCCGGATCATCCGGCAGCACACCACCACCCCGATCGCCGTCGGGGAGGTGCTCAGCTCCATCTGGGACGTCCAGCAGCTCATCACCGAGCAGCTGATCGACTACGTGCGCACCACCGTCGTGCACGCCGGTGGCATCACGCACCTGCGGCGGATCTTCGACCTGGCCGCGCTCTACCAGGTGCGCACCGGATCCCACGGCGCCACCGACCTCTCCCCCGTCACGCTCGCGGCCGCGGTGCACCTGGACACCGCGGTGCCCAACTTCGGCATCCAGGAGTACATGCCGCACGCACCGGAGACGATGGAGATCTTCCGCTCCGGGGTGCGGTTCGCCGACGGGATGCTCGTCCCGTCCGACGAGCCCGGGCTCGGCGTCGAGTACGACGAGCAGGTCGCGCAGCGGTTCCCGTACCAGCCGCGCTACCTGCCCGTCGCCCGCCGCCTCGACGGCTCCGTCCACGACTGGTGAGGAGGAACCCCGTGGCAGAGGGCACCACGGCCGGCCCCGCGACCCGAACCACTCGGGATCTCGCGAAAGCCGCGACGTCCGGCTGGCTCGGCACGGCGATGGAGTTCATGGACTTCCAGCTGTACTCGCTGGCGGCCGCCATCGTCTTCAACCAGCTGTTCTTCCCCGACGTCAGCCCGGCGATCGGGCTCATCGCCGCGATGGCCACCTACGGCGTGGGGTACGTCGCCCGGCTCGCGGGCGCGCTCTACTTCGGGCGGATGGGCGACCGCATCGGCCGCAAGCGGGTGCTCTACCTGACGATCCTGCTGATGGGCGCCTCCACCACGTTGATCGGCGTGCTGCCCACGTACGCGCAGATCGGGCTGCTCGCGCCGATCCTGCTGGTGGTGCTGCGGCTGGTCCAGGGCTTCGGCGCAGGCGCGGAGATCGCGGGCGCCACCGTGATGCTCACCGAGTACGCGCCCGTCCAGCGGCGCGGGCTGATCGCCTCGCTGGTGTCGCTCGGCACCAACTCGGGCACGCTCGCCGCCTCCGCGCTCTGGGCGTTCCTGCTGGCCGTGCTGTCGGAGGAGCAGCTCTTGGCGTGGGGGTGGCGCCTGCCGTTCCTCCTCAGCTTCGTGCTGATGATCTTCGCGGTGTGGCTGCGGCGCAGCCTCAAGGAGAGCCCGGTCTTCGAGGAACGCGCCGACGTCGTGGACGGCCGGGCGGTGAGCCGCGCCGAGGCCGGTGGTGTGCTGGAGAAGGGCCTGCGCCAGCGCAAGGGCAAGGCGTTCTTCCTCGCACTGGGCCTGCGGTTCGGCCAGGCGGGCAACTCGGGGCTCGTCCAGACCTTCCTCGTCGGCTACATCGCCTCCACGCTGCTCGTCGACCGCTCGATCCCGACCGACGCCATCGTCTACGGCTCCATCCTCGGCTTCGCCACCGTGCCGGTCGTGGGCCTGCTCGGCGACCGGTTCGGCCGCCGCCCGATGTACGCCGTGCTGTCGGTGCTCACGGTCGTGCTCGCCTTCCCGCTGGTGCTGATGATCACCAGCGGCAGCACGGTGGCGCTCGTGCTCGGGATGGTGCTCGCCCTGAACGTCGGAGTGCTCGGCCTCTTCTCGCTGGAGAGCGTCACGATGGCCGAGCTCTTCGGCGCGCGCACGCGCTTCACGCAGCTCGCGCTCGCCAAGGAGATCGGCGGGATCCTCGCCACCGCGATCGGTCCCGTCGTCGCGGCCACCCTCACCGCGGTCACCGGCAGCTGGTGGCCGATCGCCGCGATGCTCGTGGCCTACTCCCTGATCACGCTCGTGGCCACCGTGCTCTCGCCCGAGACGCGCGGCCGCGACCTCGTCGAGCTGGAGGACGCGGCGTGAGAGCGGTGGTGGTGCACGCCGCGGGCGACGTCCGCGTCGACGAGGTGCCGGACCCGCGCCCCGGCCCGGGCGAGGTGCTGCTCGCGATGGAGTGGGGCGGCATCTGCGGCTCCGACATCTCCTACTTCCGCCACGGCGCCACCGGCACCGCGGTGCTGCGCCACCCGCTCGTGCTCGGGCACGAGGTTGCCGGCCGGGTCGCCGCGGTGGGGCCGGACGTGGCCGGGATCGCCGAGGGCGACGCCGCCACCGTGCACCCCGCCACGCTCGTCGGCGACGTGCGGCTGCCGGAGCGAATCGCCGGGCGCACGAACCTGCATCCGCACGTGCGCTACTTCGGCTCGGCCGCGTTCGACCCGCACACCGACGGCGGGTTCAGCGAGTACCGGGTGGTCCGCGCCGACCAGGTCCGAGCCCTGCCCTCCGGGGTGAGCACCGAGCACGGCGCGCTCGCCGAGCCGCTCGGCGTGGCGCTGCACGCCGTGCACCGCGCGGGCGACCTGCGGGGACGCACGGTGCTGGTGAACGGCGCGGGCCCGATCGGCTCGCTCGTGGTGGCAGCGGCGAAGCACCGCGGCGCGGCCGCCGTGGTGGCCGCCGACGTCGCGGCGCCTGCGTTGGCCGTGGCCGCGGCCATGGGCGCCGACAGCACGGTCGACCTCACCACATCGGCCCTCCCGGAGGACGTCGAGGTGGTGATCGAGGCCTCGGGCGCGGCCGCGGCGATCGGACCGGTGCTGCGTGCCACCGCCCGCGGCGGCACGCTCGTGCAGGTCGGCAACCTGCCGGGCAGCGCCGTGTCGGCGGTGCTGGGCGACCTCGTGACCCGCGAGATCACGTGGGTGGGGTCCTATCGGTTCGTCGACGAGATCGACGACGCCCTGCACGCCATGCGCGACGGCCTCGACGTCTCCCCCGTGATCACCCACCGCTTTCCGCTCGAGCAGGCCGAGCAGGCCCTGCGCACCGCGGCCGACCGGACCACGGGCAGCAGCAAGGTGCTCCTCAACCTCGTTGCTGGGGGCGAGGCGGCTCCGCCAGCACCCGGCAGTGCCGCTTGACGATCACCTGAGGTGCGGGCAGCGCGGGGGCGTCCACCCCCACCGGCACCACGGTGAGGCGCCAGTCGGAAGCACCCGGACGGCCCGCCGCGGCCCAGGCGTCGAGCGCCGCGAGCAGGCGGTCGGCGAGCGCGCGTGCGTCGCGGCCGAACTCCCGCACGGCCACGTCCGCCGCGCCGCACCCCCGCGACTCGACGGGCACCACCGCGGCGAGGCCGCCGCCCGCGCTCAGCGCGACCGTGCCCGCCGTGGCGCCGAGCGGGAGCAGGTGGTCCGCCAGCGGGGTGTCGGGCCGGACCGCCAGCAGCCGGCACACGCCCGGCTCGGTCAGGGCGAGCCACAGCCCGAACCCGTCCCAGACGTCCACCGCACCCAGCCGCACAGGCGCGGTCCGCTGCTCCCCCGGGTCGGCCAGTGCCCGCGCGGCGGCGGCCAGGTCGGGTTCCGGCGCGTCGTCGGGGGTCTGCAGCGCGACACCGAGTCCGTCGACGATCCGGCTCGTCTCGGCGCTCGCGGCCGTGCCGCGCAGCCGGATGAACGCGCAACTGCGCACCGAGTCGCAGCGCAGCACCCCGTCCACCCCCAGGTCGAGCGCCACCGACAGCTGGCTGCCGCGCACCGCGAGCGGCAGGAGCAGCCGGCCGCCCGGCGCGAGCTGCGCCACCCACGCGGGCAAGACGTCGTCGCTGCCCACCGTGAGCACGATCCGGTCGTAGGGGGCGCCGGACGGGTAGCCCTCCGCGCCGTCGGCCACCACCAGCTCCACGCCGTCCACGCCCGCCGACTCCAGGTGGCCTGCGGCGCGGTCGACGAGCTCCTCGTCGATGTCGACGGCCGTGACCGCGCCCGCGGGACCCACGATCCGCGCCATCAGCGCGGCGTTGTAGCCGGTGCCTGCCCCGATCTCGAGCACCCGGTGGCCCGGCTTCAGGTCCAGCTGCTCCAGCATGATCGCCATCATCGAGGGCTGCGACGCCGAACTGGTGGCCACGCCGTCGCTGAACTGCACCGCCACGGCCTCGTCGGCGTAGGCGTCCGACACGGCGAGCCCCGGCAGGAACAGGTGGCGCGGAACGCTCCGGAACGCCTCCTCCACGGCGGCCGAACGCACCCGCCCCGCCTCGCGCAGGGCGTCGACCATCCGGTTGCGAACCCGCACGACGTCCACCACGGGGAGTCTGCTGCCCGCGGCGGAACCCGACAACCCGGGTGTCAAGGGCCCGTCATGGGCACCAGGTCGTCGGCGTGGACGACCTCTCGGCGCTGCTCGGGTGCGAGGTCGCGGGTGCGGCGCCCGATCAGGTCCGGCAGCTCTGCGGCGTCGAACCCCACCACCCCGCGCGCGACGACCACGCCGTGGGGCCCCACCAGGTCGACCACGTCCCCGGCCACGAAGTCACCGCTGATGCCGTGGATCCCGGCCGCGAGCAGGGAACGCCTGCGGTCGATCACCGCGGCAACGGCGCCCGCATCGAGGTCGAGCGCACCGCGCACGTCGGCGGCGTGCCGCAGCCAGAACCGGCGCGCCGACATCCGCCTGCCCGACGGGCGGAACGCGGTGCCGACCTTCGGGCCCGTGTCGGCGACGTCCAGGGCCGCGCCGACGTCCTCCGCCGCGGCGAGCAGCACCGGGATGCCCGCGGCCGCGGCCATCGCCGCCGCGGTGATCTTGGTGGCCATGCCGCCGGTGCCGAGCGAGTCGGCCCGGGAGCGCGCCACCCGCACCGCCTCCAGGTCGGCCGGGGCCTCCACCTCCGACAGCAGGCGCGAGCCCGGGCGGCGCGGATCGCCGTCGTAGAGGCCGTCGACGTCGGAGAGGAGCAGCAGCCCGTCGGCGCCGATCAGGTGGGCCACCAGCGCCGCGAGCCGGTCGTTGTCGCCCACTCGGATCTCGTCGGTGGCCACCGTGTCGTTCTCGTTGACGACCGGCAGCACCCCGAGCCCGAGCAGCCGTTCCAGCGTGCGCTGGGCGTTGCGGTAGTGCGACCGGCGGATCATGTCGTCGGCGGTGAGCAGCACCTGCCCGATCGGCAGGTCGTGCCGGCCGAACGCGGCGGCGTAGGCCTCCGCGAGCATCAGCTGGCCGACGGCCGCGGCGGCCTGCTGGGTGGCGAGGTCGCGGGGCCGCCGGGTGAGCCCGAGCGGAGCGAGTCCGGCCGCGATCGCCCCCGACGAGACCAGCACCACCTGGCTCCCGCTCTCCCGCCGCGCCACGAGGGCGTCGACGACCGCGGAGAGCCGGGCCGGGTCGAGCCCGCCGTCGAGGCTGGTGAGGGAGGAGGAGCCGACCTTGACGACGACGCGGCGCGCCGCGGCCAACCGTGCCCGCGCGGCGCTCATGCCCGCGCTCCCCGGCCCCCGAACGCCGGCATGGTGGCTTTACTGGCGCAATGTGCCAGTAAAGCCACCATGCCGGCATTGCGGGACGCGGTGCGGCTGGGCATCACTCGTCCTCGTCCTGCTCGGACCACAGCTCCTCGTCCGTGTGGTGCCTGCGCCGCTCCGCCCGGGCCGCCTTGCGTTCGGCGGCCGAGACGCGCGCGGAGCGCTCCAGCCGGGCGTCCGTGCCACGCCCGGACATCACCGCCACGCCCGACGGGGTGCTGGGCTCCCAGTCGAACGTGACGTCGCCGATCGTGACGGGGCAGCCCGGCTCCGCACCGGCCTCGGCGAGGGCGTCCTCCACTCCGAGGCGGGCCAGGCGGTCGGCGAGGTAGCCGACGGCCTCGTCGTTGTCGAACGCGGTCTGGCGGATCCAACGCTCGGGCCGGGCACCGCGCACGATGAAGCCGCCGGGCAGCTCCGGGTCGGGCTCGACGGTGAAGCCCGCGTCGTCCACGGCCTGCGGGCGCAGCACGATGCGGGTGGGCTCGGCCACGGGCTGGGCCGCGCGGTGGGCGCGCACCTGCGCGGCCATCGCGAACGCCAGCTCCCGCAGCCCGGCCCGGGACGCCGTGGAGATCGGGAACACCGGCCACCCGAAGCGTTCCTCGAGGTCGGCCTTCACCAGGTCGGCCATCTCGGCGGCGTCCGGCACGTCCACCTTGTTGAGGGCGATCAGCCGGGGCCGGTCGGCGAGCTCTCCGCCGAGGGCGGGCGTGTAGCGGGCCAGCTCGTCCTCGAGCGCCTGCACGTCCGACACCGGGTCGCGGCCCGGCTCGTACGTGGCGCAGTCGACGACGTGCACGAGCACCGAGCAGCGCTCGATGTGGCGCAGGAAGTCCAGGCCGAGCCCGCGCCCCTCGGACGCACCCGGGATCAGCCCCGGCACGTCGGCGACGGTGAACACGTCCTCGCCCGCGGTGACCACGCCGAGCTGCGGCACGAGCGTGGTGAACGGGTAGTCGGCGATCTTCGGACGGGCCGCCGACAGGGCCGCCACCAGCGACGACTTCCCGGCCGACGGGAAGCCGACGAGCCCGACGTCGGCCATCGACCGCAGCTCGAGCACCAGGTCGCGGCTCTCCCCGGGCTCCCCGAGCAGGGCGAACCCCGGCGCCTTGCGCGCCTGCGAGGCCAGCGCCGCGTTGCCGAGCCCGCCGCGGCCACCCTCGGCGGCGACGAAACGGGTGCCCGCCCCCACCAGGTCGGCGACGATCTCACCGCGGTCGTCGAACACGACGGTGCCGTCGGGCACGCGCAGCTCGAGGTCCTCGGCGTTGGCCCCGGCCCGGAACCCGCCCTGGCCCTGCTTGCCGTTGCGCGCCCGGGCGTGCGGTCGGTGGTGGAAGTCGAGCAGCGTGTGCACGCCGGGGTCGACCACCAGCACGATCGACCCGCCGCGGCCCCCGTTGCCGCCGTCCGGGCCGCCGAGCGGCTTGAACTTCTCGCGGTGCACGGAGGCGCAGCCGTTGCCGCCCGAGCCCGCCGTGGCGTGAATCACCACGCGGTCCACGAACCTGGACATCGACTCTCCTCACACACGACAACGGCGGGCCACCACCCGGGCGGCCCGCCGTTGTCAGGTTCTACTGGGTGCGCAGGCCTCAGGCCTGCGCCGGCACCACGTTGACGACCTTGCGGCCCTTCGAGTAACCGAACTCGACCGAGCCCTCGACGAGCGCGAACAGCGTGTCGTCGCCACCCCGGCCGACGCCGAGACCCGGGTGGAACTTGGTGCCGCGCTGGCGGACGAGGATCTCGCCCGCGTTGACGGCCTGGCCGCCGAAGCGCTTGACGCCGAGGCGCTGTGCGTTGGAGTCGCGACCGTTGCGCGAGCTGGACGCACCCTTCTTGTGAGCCATGGTGGCGTCCTCCTACTTCGAGATGCCGGTGACCTGGACCTTGGTGAGCGGCTGCCGGTGGCCCTGCCGCTTGTGGTACCCGGTCTTGTTCTTGAACTTGTGGATGCGGATCTTCGGGCCCTTGGTGTGCTCGACCACCGTGGCGGTGACCGAGGCGGCCGAGAGCGCCTTGGCATCCGTGGTGACGTCCTCGCCGTCCACCAGGAGCACGGCCGGCAGGTTCACCTCGGCGCCGGGCTCCCCGTCGATCTTCTCGACGGTGACCACGTCGTCGACGGCCACCTTGTACTGCTTACCGCCGGTCTTGACGATCGCGTACATCGACGCACTGCTCCTGAAGCTCGGGGGTCGTGTCACAGGAAATCCTGCGCGGGCCGCGACTGCTCTCCAGGGCGGCACTGATTTCCCAGGATACCGGACGGGTTCGACGGGCGGTCATGCCGGGTCGGCCCCACCCTCGACGGGCGGGCCCGCGGGCCGGGACGCGGCGCGCCGGGAGCGGCGCGGCCGGACGGCGGGACCGGGCTCGGCCTGCGGCGGCACGGCCACCGGGGCGGGCGCGGCCGATGCCTCGGCCGGCTGGGGCGTGCTCGACACCGTGACGACCGCCGCGACCGGCGCGTCGCCCGCGATGGCGGTGGGCGCACCGGCGGTGCGGGTGACGCGGCCGCGGCGGCGCCGGGGGCGCTCCTGCGGCTCGTCGGCGGCGGGCTCAGCAGCGGCCGGCTCGACGGCCACCGGTTCGGCGGCGACGGGCTCGGCGGCTGCCGGCTCCGGGGCGACCGGCTCGGCGGGCGCGGGAGCTGCTGCCTCGGGCGCTGCCGTTTCGATGGCTGCCGTGTCGGGCGCTGCCGTGTCGGGCGCTGCTGTGTCGGTGGCTGCCGTGTCGGTGGCTGCCGTGTCGGGCGCTGCCGTGTCGGGCGCTGCCGTGTCGGGCGCTGCCGTGTCGGGCGCTGCCGTGTCGCTGGCCGACTCGGGAGCGACCGAGCGCTCGACCACCACCTCCTCCACCGCGTCGGCGGCGACGTCCACCGGCCCGGCCGAAGGGGAGGTCTGCACCACACCGCGGCGGGCGCTGCGGCGCACCCGCCTGCTCGTGCTGGGGGCGGGTTCCGCCGCCGGGGCAGGGCCTGCCGGGTCGAGCACCGCGGGGGTGACGACCGGGGCGGGCGCACCGACGTCAACGGACGCCGCCGCCGCGGAGGTGTCGGCGGGGGTGCTCTCGGGACGGCCGTTGCGGATGCCGTTGGCGCTCGGCACGGGCTCCTGCGTGCGCACGTCCTGACCGTTGCGGTCGTCGCCGTCGCGCCGGCCGCGGCCACCGCGTGAGCGGCGCCCGTCACGTTCGGGGCGGTCGAAGCGCTCGGATCGGACGGGACCGCTCGAGACGGGTTCGGTGTTGACGATCACGCCGCGCCCGCGGCAGTGCTCGCACGGTGTGGAGAAGTGTTCGAGCAGCCCGCCGCCCACGCGCTTGCGGGTCATCTGGACGAGGCCGAGCGAGGTGACCTCGGCCACCTGGTGGCGGGTGCGGTCGCGGGCCAGGCACTCGGTGAGCCTGCGCAGCACCAGGTCGCGGTTGGCCTCGAGCACCATGTCGATGAAGTCGATGACGATGATGCCGCCGATGTCGCGCAGCCGCAGCTGGCGCACGATCTCCTCGGCCGCCTCGAGGTTGTTGCGGGTGACCGTCTCTTCGAGGTTGCCGCCGGAGCCGGTGAACTTGCCGGTGTTGACGTCGATGACCGTCATGGCCTCGGTGCGGTCGATCACCAGCGTGCCGCCCGAGGGCAGCCACACCTTCCGGTCGAGCGCCTTGAGCAGCTGGTCGTCGATCCGGTAGGCGGAGAACGCGTCGTTCGGCCCGACGTGGCGGTGCAGCCGGTCGGCGAGCTCCGGCGCCACGTGCGCGACGTAGCCCGACACCGTGTCCCACGCGTCGTCGCCGTCGACGACGAGCCGGGAGAAGTCCTCGTTGAACTGGTCGCGGATGACCTTGACCAGAAGGTCCGGCTCCTCGTAGAGCAGAACCGGCGCCTTGGGCTTGTTGGGGCCCGTGGCCTCGGCCTTGCTCTTCACGACCTCCCACTGGGCCTGCAGCCTGCGGACGTCGCGCTCGAGCGCCTCCTGGCTGACGCCCTCCGACGCGGTGCGGATGATCACCCCGGCCTCGCTGGGGACGATCTCCTTGAGCATGTCCTTGAGCCGCTTGCGCTCGACGTCGGGCAGCTTGCGGCTGATCCCGGCGGCGCCGCCGCTCGGCACGTAGACGAGGAAGCGGCCGGCCAGGCTGATCTGGGTGGTGAGGCGGGCGCCCTTGTGGCCGATCGGGTCCTTCGTGACCTGGACGAGCACGCTGTCGCCGCTGGCGAGCGCCTGCTCGATGCGGCGCTGCTTGCCGCCGAGCCCGGCGGCGTCCCAGTCGACCTCGCCCGCGTACAGCACGGCGTTGCGCCCGCGGCCGATGTCGACGAACGCGGCCTCCATGCTCGGCAGCACGTTCTGGACGCGGCCGAGGTAGATGTTGCCGACCAGCGACTTGCCGGTGCCGTCACGGCCGCCGGTGGTGTTGACGAAGTGCTCGACGAGCACGTCGTCCTCGAGCACCGCGATCTCGACGCGGTCGCCGCGCTCGCGCACGACCATCGTGCGGTCGACCGACTCGCGGCGGGCCAGGAACTCGGCCTCGGACAGGATCGGCGCCCGCCTGCGCCCGGCGTCACGCCCGTCGCGGCGGCGCTGGCGCTTGGCCTCCAGCCGGGTGGAGCCCCGGACGCTCTGCACGCCGTCGCCCTCGTCGGCGTCGCGCGCCTCGCGCGGTGCCCGCACCTTGGTGACCGTGTTGGGCGGGTCGGCCTCGTCGCCGGAGTCGGAGCCGTCCTCGGAGGAACCGCGGCGACGCCTGCGGCGCCTGCGCCGACGGGAACCGCCCGCCTCGCCGTCGCCCTGGGCCGCCTCGTCGTCCTGTGCGGCGCCCTCGTCGGTGTCGGAGTCACCCTCGCCGTCGGTGTCGCCGGTGGAGTCGGCGGAGTCGGTGTCGGACTCGGCCGAGCCGGTGTCCTCGGCGTCGGCGGTGGTGTCCTCGTTGGCGTCCTCGTCGCCGCCGCGCCCACGGCCACGACCGCGGCGGCCGCGGCGCCTGCGCCTGCGGCCGGTGCCGTCCTCGGAGTCGTCGCCCTCGTCGTCAGCACCCGCCGGGCCGGTGGCCTCGGCGTCGTCGGACGCCGCGGCGGGCTCCTCCTCGACCGGCTCGGGCGCGGCGGCCTTGCGGCGGCCCCGGGTGGGCGCCTGGAACAGCGGGGTGGGCGGAGCGAACACCGGCGCGAGCGCGGCGGGCTCCTCGGCCGGCTCGGCGCCGGCCTCGGCGGCGGGCGCCTCGTCGGCGGCCGCCTCCTCCGGCGCGGGCTCGAACGTGGCGGCTACCTGCTCGGCCACCTTCTTGTCGACGCTCGACTGCGCGCTGCGCACCTCGATGCCCAGCGAAGCCAGCGCCGCGAGCACCTCGCGGCTCGTACGGGCGAGCCTTCTGGCGAGCGCGTGCACCCGCATCCTTTCGGGGAGATCGTCCAGCGCGGGTACGGGGACAGGCCCGCCGGGCGTACCGGCGGGCGCTTCTGTATTCGACATCCAGCTCCTCCGCCCCCGGGCGCCTCCGGTGCGGAGGCGGCCGCGCAGGGGCCACGTGCAGTTCTCTCGACGCGTTGCGCGACGAGCAATCCTCGGGTCTCGCTCCGCCCCGCGGGGCGGTACTCCTCGGCGACGAGCCGGTCCGCTGGAATCAGGCCCGGGTGGTGACCCGGTCTTCAGCCGAGAGGATCGGCCAGGTCGCCCCGATGGTCGAGCAGTCCCTGGGCCGTCCTGGTCGCCCTCGCGGGCGATGGCGGCCTGAGGCCTGCGACAACATCGAGTGCACCCAACACGTCGTCGGGTCGAACAGCGGGTGTCGTCTGCCGTACGACCGCCGTCAGTATCGCACAGACTCCCGCCCGATCGGGGGGCATCGCGGGCGCGCCACCCGACGGAGCGGCATCGACCTGGGCCGGATCCCGCACGTCGGCGCGGACGAGCGCGGCCCGGACGTCGATCTGACGACGGCCGGAGGGTGTGACGCGTTCGACGACGACCGAGTCCCGCGCGAGCAACTCGGCCAGCGCGGACCGCAGCGCGCCGGGCTCGACGCCGGGCAGCTCGACCACCCAGCTGCCGGCCTCGATCCGGTCGGCGAGCGCGGGCCCCTCGGCCACGGCGGCCGCGAGCACGTCGAGGCCGTCGGGCAGGGCCGCGTCCAGGGCCCTGGCGAGTGCATCGGGGTCGACCGGCTCGGTCAGCCCGATCTCCACGTACTCGGCCTCGCTGGCCGTGCCGGTGGGTGCGGCGCCGATCCACGACAGCCGCGGGTGCGGGCTGAAGCCGTGCGAGTGCGCCACCGGCACCCCCGCCCGCCGCACCGCCCGCTCGAAGCTGCGCGCCACGTCGCGGTGGGAGAGGAACCGCAGCCGCCCCCGTTTGGCGAACCGCAGCCGCACCTTCTGCACGGTGGGTGGGGCGGGGTTGGCGGCCTCCCCGGGGCGCACGCGAGCCATGGCGGGGAGTCTAGGCAGGCGAGGGAAGGACCGGGCGCGTCATGCCCGCTGCACGGCGATGCGGCGGGCCACTTCGAGATCGACTCCGGCCGCTGAGAGCTCCACCGCGCCGGATGACCAGTCGAGCGTGGGCTTGATCGCTGTTCGGGCGCGTTTCCCGACGCCAGGTGTCGGAAAACGCGCCCGACCGGCGATCTTGGCTCCCGGGCACGGTGGGTCAGGCGCCGGCCCGGTCGGCGTAGGCGCGCAGCATCCGCACGAGACCGGCGTCGTCCACCGCGATCCGACCGGTGCGCCCGATGGCGACGAGGCAACCGATCACGCGCCGCGCGCCGTCGCGGACCGGCACCGCCAGGGCGGAGCGGCCGAGGCGGGCCTCGTCGACCTCGCGGGCCACCCCGGTCTCGCGGATCGCGCCCAGCTCGGCGGCGAGGGTGTCCGGGTGGGTGATCGTGCGCGCGGTGACCGGGCGCAGGGCTGTGGGCGCCAGCTCGGGGCGCTGCGCGAGCAACAGCTTCCCGATCGCCGAGGCGTGCAGGTGCATCCGGATCGTCCCCTCGTCGGGCAGCTCGTGGTCGGGGTCGCGGTCGACGAACCGGACCCGCCCGTGCGCGTAGGACGCGACGAAGATCCCGAAGCGGACGTGGGTCCGCAGCTCGTCGACGACGCCCGGAGCCGGCAGCGGCTCGGGGTCGTTCACGGCGGCCCCGGCGAGCTCGCGCGTGCGCCGGCCGAGCGCGAACCCGGACAGGTCGGCGATCCGCACCAGGTAGCCGTCCGCGACGAGCAGGTTGAGCAGCCGGTACGCGGTGGCGGGCGGGATGCCGCTGTGCCGGGAGATCTCGCGCGCCGTCACGCCCGCGCCGAGCTGCGCGACGGCCTCGAGCAGCGCGAGGGCCTTCTGCACCGCCCCCGGCTCTTGCCCCGCGGGAGCGCGGTCGCAGCCGGCCATCAGGCCGAGCGGCGGACGAGGACGACGTTGCCCGCGGCGTCGCGGGCCAGGGCGCCGGAACCCGGCAGCACGTCGGCCGACTCCGCGCAGTCGAAGGCCCCGATCCCGTCGAGGCGCTCGCGGCGGCGCAGGAACCGCTGCCAGCAGGGGCCGGCGAGCAGCAGCGCGACGACCACGGCGGCGGCCGCGCCGCTGCCGTCGAGCAGGGTGGCCACCAGCTGGTAGGCCAGCAGGGCGGTGCCGACGGCGGCCGCCGCGGTGCCGGTGACGAGCGCGGCGGGGGTGTGCTCGCCGATCCGCAGCAGGAACCGGACCGACGCCGCCGCCACGAGCACGTAGGCGAACACCACCATCGCGCGGACGACGTGGCGCAGGTCGCCGGCGCCGGCCACGGCGGTGACCCCGGCGCCGAGGGCGATGACCGGCACGATCAGGACGAGCGCGGGCCACGGCGTGCGGAACCGGGCGTGCACCCTCGTGAAGCGCCGCGGCAGCAACCGCTCGACGCCCATCGAGTACACGAGCCGGGACGCGGCGTGCGCCGACGCCGTGGCCGAGGCGAGCCAGGAGCAGCCGACGCCGACGTGCAGGGCCACCACGAGCGGGGCGGGCACGCCGGAGGCCGTGCCGTGCAGCCACGCGTTCAGCAGGGTGGCGCTTCGGCCGGTCCACGCCGCCCACGCCGCCACGACGAACAGCGCACCGCACAGCAGCGGCGTCGCGAGCACCGTGCGGGTGATGGTGACGAACGGGCGCTTCGCCTCGGGGCCGAAGAACGTGGCGCTCTCGAAGCCGGCGAGCGAGAAGATCGTGGCGAGCGCGAGGTAGAGCACGGCGTGGGTGGCGCCCGCCGCCGGTGCGGGCAGCACGACCACGCCCGGCGCGGGCAGCACGGACAGCCCGATGATGAACACCAGCGAGCAGAGCTCGACGGCGAGGATCGCGATCGCCCCGACCCGCACCCCGCGCACCAGCACGGCGAGCACCACGGCGGCGACGAGGGCGAGCACGGCGAGCCGCGCGCCCGCCCCGGTGGCGTCGAACCCGGCGAGGGTGGCCAGCGTGGTGACGGTGACGGCGCCGGAGTGCAGGGTGAGCGCGGCGCTGCCGAGGAACTTCGCGAGGATCGCGACGCCGGTGGCGAGCGCCGCGCGGGTGCCGAGGCCCTGGAACGCGAAGCTGTGCAGCCCGCCCGCCGCGACCTGCCGCCGGGTGAACCGGACGACGCAGCCCGCGATGCACATGATCAGCAGCGTGGCGCCCAGCACGGTGAGCACGCCTGCGGCCGGGTCACCGGTCTGCAGCATCGTGACCGGCAGCACCACCATCGAGGCCGCGGGCGCGGTGGTCGCCACCGACTGGGCGAGCACCTCCAGCCCGGACAGCCTGCGGCGGCCCAGCGCGCGCAGCGGTGACACCGCGGGGCGCTCCGGCTCTCCCGCCGTGAACGAGCGGGCGATGGCGTCCGCGAGGGCCGACATGCCGGCCGACGCTAGGCGCGCGGTGTTACCGCCGGGTGACCCGTGCGGGTCGAACGGCGCACCGCGAGTGGG
Organism: Pseudonocardia zijingensis; assembly: GCF_042657305.1. NCBI lineage: Bacteria > Bacillati > Actinomycetota > Actinomycetes > Pseudonocardiales > Pseudonocardiaceae > Pseudonocardia > Pseudonocardia zijingensis. The sequence goes on from NZ_JBHSKO010000002.1 coordinate 240,550, forward strand.
AGCCCGGCACCCGCTCTCCCACTCCTGGCGCCGCCGATCGTTCGCGCGCGTTCGCACGGCCGACGCGGGGCGGACCGACGATCGATGATCGTGACCGTCACGCGCAGATCGTTCATGAAAGGGCTCGGCGCCACCGGGGGCGCCGGGGTGGTGTACGGGGCGATGTCGGCGATCGGCCTGGCGCCGGCGGCCGCGGCCGCGGCGTTCCGGCCGCCCGCGATGGGTGACCTCGTCGGGCAGGCGCCCGGCCACCACCGGGTGGTGGTGCTCGGCGCCGGGCCCGCGGGCCTGGCCGCAGCCTACGAGCTGGGCAAGGCCGGCTACGACGTCACGGTGCTGGAGGCCCGGACGCGGCCGGGCGGGCGGGTGTGGTCGATCCGCGGCGGCACCGAGGAGACCGACCTGAACGGCGAGACCCAGCGGGCCACGTTCAGCGAGGGCCACTTCTTCAACATGGGCGCCACCCGCATCCCGCAGAGCCACGTCACGCTCGACTACTGCCGCGAGCTGGGCGTGGAGCTGCAGCCGTTCGGCAACCAGAACGCGAACACGCTGGTCAACTACGCGGGCGACACCCCGCTGTCGAAGACCTCGGTGACCTACCGCGAGGCCAAGTCCGACACGTACGGCTACGTGGCCGAGCTGCTGCACAAGGCGACGTCGCGCGGGGCGCTCGACGACGTGCTCAGCGCGGACGACAAGGCCGCGCTCGCCGAGTTCCTCACCGACCTCGGCGACCTCAGCAGCGACGGGCGCTACCTCGGCTCCACCCGCCGCGGCTACGCCGGCGAGCCGGGCGCGGGCACCGACTACGGCACGCAGCTGCCGCCGTACGGGATGTCGGACGTGATCCGCAGCGGCCTGGGCCGCAACTTCGCGTTCGACTTCGAGTACGACCAGGCGACGATCATGATGACGCCGGTCGGCGGGATGGACCGCATCTACCAGGCGTTCACCGACCGCATCGGGGCCGAGCGGGTGCGGTTCGGCGCCGAGGTCACCGCCGTGCGCAACACGCCCGACGGCGTCACCGTCGAGTTCCGCGAGGGCGGCCGCCCGCAGTCGATCACCGCCGACCACGTGATCTGCACGCTGCCGCCGCACCTGGTGCCGCGGCTGGACCACAACCTGCCGGCCGATGTGGTTGCGGCGCTCGGGTCGGCGGGCCGCACGTCGTCGGGGAAGCTCGGGATCGAGTACTCACGCCGGTGGTGGGAGACCGACCAGCGGATCTACGGCGGTGCCAGCAACACCGACAAGGACATCGCCCAGATCATGTTCCCCTACGACCACTTCCACGCCGACCGCGGCATCGTCGTCGGCTACTACAACACCGGGCCGCGCCACCAGGCGTTCGAGTCGCTCACCCACCGGCAGCGGCTCGCCAAGGCGCTGACCGAGGGCGCGGAGATCCACGGCGACGTCTACCGCGACGGCGTGACCGCCTCGTTCTCCGGCAGCTGGGCGCGCACCCGCTTCTCGGAGTCGGCGTGGGCCACCTGGGACCAGCACAGCCCCGAGTACCGCCTGCTCCTGCAGCCCGTGGGCCGCATCTGGTTCACGGGCGACCACCTCTCCAACGCCATCGCGTGGCAGCACGGCGCCCTGACCTCCGCCCGCGCCGTCGTCACCGCCGTCCACCGCCGCGTCGCCGGCGCGAACTGACCGATCCCGAAGGAGTGCGCTCGATGCGTCCCGTCCGCCTGTTCCCCGTCACCGCCGCCGCTGTCACCGCCGCTGCCACGGCCGCCGTCCTCGGCCTGGGCGGCTGCGCGACCCCGGCACCCGCCGCCGCGCCGGAGGAGCCGTTCACCGCGCGGGCCGTGCTGCCCGACGGCGAGGACAACCCGATGATCGCCGAGGGCGTCGCGCTGGGCGCGGGCGCCAACCTCTACAAGAGCAGCGGCACCGGCCCGACGCAGCTCAACACCGCCGCCGCCGACGGCACACCGGAGGCGTTCATCGACCCGGGGCAGTTCCCGGGCGGCGCGCTGCCCGCGGGCGTGACGATCACCGAGGCGCAGGGGATGAACGTCCTGCGCGCGATCCAGGAGAACCTGGAGCTGCAGGGACTGCGCCTGGACGACGTCACGTCGATGCGCGTGTTCCTGGACAACGCCCCGGGCTCGGACCGGGCGGACTACGCCGGCTGGAACCGGGCCTACCGGCAGTTCTTCGCGAACACCAACCTGGCCACCGGTGACACCGAGCTGGTGCCGATGGGCAGCGCGGCACCGGCGGCCCCGCTCGTGCGCAACCCGGCCCGGCCGAGCCGGTTCGCGCTCGAGGTGCAGAGCCTGCCGGTGGCGGGCTGGCTGGTGGAGGTGGAGGTCGACGCCGTCTTCCCGGACGGCACGTCCCCGCAGTGAGCGCGGGGGCTCGCTTCACAGGGCGGGCGCGGAGGCGCTAGCCGGCGCCGTCGTGACCGGCGCGGGCCGCGGCCACCTCGTCCATGTGCTGCTCCGCCCATTGCTTGATGTGGGCCAGCAACGGCATGAGCGTGCTCCCGAGCGGGGTGAGCGCGTAGTCGACCCGCACCGGCACCGACGGTGTGACGGCCCGGCTGACCAGCCCGTCGCGCTCGAGCGAGCGCAGTGTCTGGGTGAGCATCTTCTGGCTCACCCCGGCGATGCGCCTGCTCAGGTCCGAGTACCGCTTCGGCCCGTCGGCGAGCGCCGACAGCACGAGCGTGACCCACTTGTCGCTGATCCGGTCCAGCAGCTGGCGGGTGGGGCAGGACGCGATGTAGGCGTCGTACCGCCGCGCCGCTTCGGCTCGGCGTTCGCTCGCGGTGCGGGTGGCCATCTCTCCTCCGCGTGCGTTGCGCACTTGCAGGTGCCTTCTTCCCGACGAAGAGTAGCTCTCCGATCGTGGAGCCATGCGTGCACTGGTGGCCCGACGGCTCGACGGGCCGGATGCGATCGAGCTGGTGGAGACGGCCGTTCCCGAGCCGGGGCCGGGGCAGGTCCGGATCGCGGTGGCCGCGGCCGCGGTGAACCCGGTCGACGTGGCGGTTTCCCGCGGAGATCTGCAGCGGCTCGGCCTCACCGCGGCCCGCGAGCAGTACGGCCTGGGCTGGGACGTGGCCGGCACGGTCGACGCCGTCGGCCCCGGCGTCGACCTGTCCGTCGGCACGCCGGTGATCGGCCTGTCCGACCTGCTCGGACGGCCGCTGAAGACACACGCGGACCAGGTCGTGCTCGACGCGACCGCGGTGGCGCCCGCCCCACGCCGGCTCGATCCGGTCGCGGCCTCGACGATCCCGCTGAACGCCCTCACCGCCGATCAGGCGCTCGACGCGCTGGCGCTGGCCGCCGGGGCCACGCTGCTCGTCACCGGAGCGGCCGGCGCGGTCGGCGGGTACGCCGTGCAGCTCGCCCGGCACCGGGGGCTGGACGTCGTGGCGCTCGCCGCCCCGGCCGACGAGGGCCTCGTGCGGGAGCTCGGAGCGCGGCACGTCGTCCCCCGGGGTGCAGATCTGCCCACGGCCGTGCGCGAACTGGTGCCGGGCGGCGTGGACGGTGTCGTCGACGCCGCGCTGGTCGGGGTCGCCGCGCAGGAGGCCGTGCGCAACGGTGGCGCGTTCGCCCACCTCGTGGCGACCCCGGGACCGGCACCGCTGCGGGGCATCCGCGTGCACACGGTCCTCATCAGCGCGGATGGTGAGCGGCTCCACCGGATCGCCGGTCTGGCCGAGGCCGGTGTCGTCCGCACGAGGGTGGCGGGGGTGCACGACCTCGAGGACGCGGCGGCGGCGTACCGGAAGGTCGCGGCGGGCGGGCTGCGCGGGCGGTTGGTGCTCGTCCCCGGGCGACGCTAGGGCGCTGAGCGCGGGGCGCCCGTCAGGCCGGCTCCGCCGCCTTCCAACGTCCGCTTGATGACCTTCGCCCCGCGGTCCATCGCCGCCTGGAAGGCAGGGCCGAGCTCGTCGGGGCGGACGTCGTGGGTCCAGATCAGCCGGCAGCCGCCGTCCGCGGGGACCACCCGCATCTCGGCGGTGTCCTGGTCGGGCCGAACGCTGCCGCCGACCACGGCGTAGGTGATGCGCCGCTCGCGGTCGTCGAGCGCGACGAACCGCTCGTGCGCGACCACGCCGTCGGCGAACGTGACCACCCGGACGTCCCCGTCGGCCTCGCAACCGACGACGAAACCAGGGGCCATGCGCAGCGGGCCCGCCGCGAAGTCGCGGATGACGGCCCAGGCGTCGGCGGGCGTGGCGGCGATGGGGAACTCGGTACGCAGGAGTGCCATGCCACGAGCTTGGCGGGGCACGACGAGCGGGGTCTTGAACATCCTTGCGGGAATCGTCGGAGGTCACGCATAACGTCCGCGACGTGCTCTCGGTCGCCGAAGTCGCCGCCTGGTCCGGCCTCACGGTGAGCACGGTGGTGTGCCAGGAACACCGGCGTCGCTGGTCCGACGCGGAGGCGCCGGGCGAACACCGCCTCGTGCTCATCCGTGCGGGGCGGTTCCGCCGGGCGGGCCCGGAGGGCCTCACCCACCTCGACCCGACGGTCGGGTACCTCTCCCGGCCCGGGGTGGAGGAGCGCTTCGCCCACCCCGCCGGGGGCGACGTCTGCACGTCGATCTCGATCGCTCCCGCCAGCTGGGAGGCGTTGTGCCGTGCCCCCGCCCGCTCCGACTTCTACGTCGACGCCCACGTCGACCTCGCCCACCGGCGGCTGCTCGCCACAGGCGGTGATCCGGACTACGCGCTGGTGGAACGACTGCTCGCGCTGCTCTCCGCGACGGTCGGTCTGCTCCCCGCCGGGTCAGCGGGCGATGGGGCGCTGGTCGCGGCGGCTCGGGAGGCGATTCTCGCCGGGCTTCCCGCCGCCCGCGGCCTGTTCCCCCTCGCCGATCACCTCGCGGTCTCGCCCTACCGGCTGAGCCGGGCGTTCGTACGCGAGGTCGGTGTCCCGGTCACCCGCTACCGCAACCGGGTACGCGTGGGGCGCGCGCTGGAGCGGCTGGAGCAGGGCGAGCGCAACCTCGCCCTGCTCGCGGCCGACCTCGGTTTCGCCGACCAGGCCCACCTCACCCGCACCGTGCGCGAACATACCGGCTGTACGCCCGGTGCGCTCAGGTGCGTCCTCGATCAGAACGATCCGGCCTCCGCCAGCAGCGGGTTGCGGTAGGTGTGGGTGGCGTTGAGCCGGCTCATCAGGTACGGCCCGGCCTCCTGCGCGTCGTACTTCGGCTCCGCACCCGCCTCGAGGCAGGAGTCGAGGCAGGCGATCTCGGCGTGGAAGGGCGGGGTGACGAAGAGGGGGATCGAGTAGCGGTCGGTCCGGGGCGGGTTGACCACGCGGTGGGGGTTGGAGACCCAGCGGTCGTTGGTCCAGATCGCCATGAGGTCGCCGATGTTGACGACGAGCAGGTCGGCGGGGATGCCGACGCTGATCCAGGTGCCGTCGCGCGTCATCACCTGCAGGCCGCCCACGCCGTCGTCGGCGAGGAGGGTGACGGTGCCGTAGTCGGTGTGGGCGCCGCAGCCGAGCTGGTCGGGGCCGGGCTGCACGGTCTCCTGCGGCGGGTAGTGCAGCAGGCGCAGGTGGTACATGACCTCGCCGCCGGGCCGGTCGAGCAGGAACTCGTCGTGCTGCCCGAGCGCCCGCGCCATCGCCCGCTGCACGCGCTGCGCGGCCTCGATGGCCTGGGTGCGGTAGGCCTCCCACGCCGCGCGGAACGCGGGGTCGTCCGGCCACTGGTTCGGCCCGAACGTCGGGACGCCTGCCTGCACCTCGGGGTGGTCGGGGCCGTGCTCGCCGCCGGTGTCGAGCGACTCCTTGAGGTCGGCCGCGCCCTCCTCGTCGCTCTTCTCGGCCGCGATCCCGACGTAGCCGCGGTGGTTCTCCGACCTCCCGATCGCGATCTTCTCCTTCTCCTCCACCGGGCGCGCGAAGAAGTCGTGCATCGCCGTGAACATCGACTCCTTCACGGCGGGGTCGACGCCGTGGCCCGCGATGAGGAAGAAGCCGATCTCCCGGCAGATCCGGTCGATCTCCGCGGCGACGGCGTCCTGCTCGGGGCTCGGCGGCGCGCCGGTGGCGAACGGGCTGACGTCGACGGTGGGCAGGGTCTCGGTCACGGGTTCCTCCTGGTTCTACAGCTGCAGCCGGCGGCGAACGGCGGCGGCGCGGTCGGCGGCTTCAGCGAGCACCGCGGCCTCGTCGACGCGGGCGAGGCGCCGCTCGCGCAGCACCCACTCGCCGTCGCAGAGCACGGACTCGACGTTCTCGGACTTGCAGGCGGTGACCAGCGCGGACACGGGGTCGGCCGCGGTGGCGAAGTTGGGGGTGAACGGGTCGAGCACGACGAGGTCGGCCCGCTTGCCGGTCTCCAGCGAACCGACGAGATGGCCCATGCCGAGCGCGGTGGCGCCGTCGACGGTCGCCATCCGCAGCACGGCGGCGGCGGGGAGCACGGTCGGGTCGCGCCGCACGCCCTTCTGGACGATCGCCGCGAGCCACATCTCGTCGAGCAGGCTCATGCGGTTGTTGGACGGCGCGCCGTCGGTGCCCAGCGCGATGTGGACGCCCGCGTCGAGCATGTCGGCGATCCGCGGGGTGCCGAGGATCTTGAGGTTGGACGCCGCGTTGTGCGACACCGGGCAGCCGCGCTCGGCGAGCAGCCCGATCTCCCCGTCGTCCACCCAGGTGGCGTGCACGGCGAGCAGATCGGGGCCCAGGGCACCCAGCCGGTCGAGGTGCCGCACGGTGGTGGTGCCCCGCGTCGCCACCGAGTGCGCGTTCTCCTCCGGCACCTCGGCCACGTGCATCTGCACGACGGTGCCCAGCTCCCGCGCGCGCTCCACCGTGGCGGTGATCAGCTCGTCGGAGCAGTTGAAGATCGTGCGCAGGGTGTAGGAGAAGCGGAGCAGGCCCGTCCCGTGCCAGCGCTCGACGAGCTCGTCCTGGGCGGCGAGCACCTCGTCCGTCGTCTCGCGGTCACCGGGCGGACGGCCGTCGCCGGAGTCCATCGCGCTGCGCCCGAGCAGGGCGCGGATCCCGACGGCCGCGATCCCGCGGGCCATCCCGTCGACGTGCCGGCCGCCGGGGTCGGCGAGCAGGGTGCAGCCGTTGCGCACCTGCTCGATCGCGCAGACCAGCGCCGAGAGCTCGGAGTCGGACTCGTCGAGCGCCAGCTCGTAGGGCCAGATCCGCTCGTGCAGCCACGTGAGCAGGCCGACGTCGTCGCCGAGGCCGCGGCCCAGCTGCTGGCTGGTGTGGCAGTGGGTGTTGACGAACGCCGGGATGACGATCCGTCCCGGCGCCGCCACGGTCTCCGCGGCCGGCGCGTCGGTGGGCGCCGGGCCGAGGTGCGTGATCTCCCCGCCGGTGACCTCGACGTAGCCGGTGAACGGCTCGGCCGTCACCGGCACGACGAGCGCGGGGCCGATCCGCAGGTCCGTCATGTCCCGCCCCGGACGAACGGCACCGCGAGCGCCGCCGGCGTGCCGCTGCGCCGGGCCCGCACCACGAGCGCGAGCAGCGTGACCACGTACGGCAGCGCGAGGAACACCTCGTACGGGATCTCGGTGGCGGTGCCCTGCAGCCGCAGCTGCGCCGCGTCGCAGAGCCCGAAGAGCAGCGCGCCCGCCACCGCGCGGCCCGGGCGCCACCGCGCGAAGACGACCAGCGCCAGCGCCACCCAGCCGCGCCCGGCCGTGACGTTCTGGACGAAGAGCCCGAGCGGCCCGCAGACGAGCATCGCCCCGGCCAGGCCGGCGAGCGCGCTCCCGGCCACGGTGGCGAGCGTGCGGACCCGCGGCACGCGGTAGCCGAGCGCGTCCACGGCCTCCGGCGCCTCGCCGGTGGCGCCGAGCACGAGCCCGGCCGTGGTGCGGGCGAGCACGAACCACACGCCGGCCAGCACGACGAGCACGATCGCGACGAGCGGCCCCATCGACAGGCTCGGGATCCGCGGCGGCGCCTGACCGATCGTGTACGACTGCTCGAACAGGTACGTGGTGGCGGACACCGCGAACAGCGTGAACGCCAGCCCGGTGACGATCTGGTCGGCCCGGATCACCACCACCAGCAGCGCGATCACGGCGCCGCACGCCGCCCCGGCCGCCAGCCCGCCGCCCAGCCCCAGCCACGGGGTGCCGCTCGCGAGCGTGGCGAGGTAGCCGGCCAGCGCGCCGAACAACATGGTGCCCTCGAGACCGAGGTTGAGCACGCCGGCCCGCTCGGTCACCAGCTCGCCGAGCGCCGCGACGGCCACGGGGATCGCGAGCCGGACCGCCGCCGCGAGGGTGGCGAGGGTGAACAGGGTGTCCATCAGCGCCTCCGCCTGCCCGGACGTCGGCTCAGGGCATCACCGGCCACGAAGAACACGACGATCAGCGCCTGGATCACCCCGACCGTGGTCGACGGGATGATGAACACCCGCTCGGCCTCGTCGAACCCGACCGTGAGCCCGGCCAGCAGCAGCGCCGCGACGAGCACGCCGACCGGGCGCAGCCGCCCGAGTAGCGCCACGATGATCGCGGTGAAGCCGTAGCCGGTGGCGAACGCCGGGGTCATCCGCTCGGTCACCCCGGCGACCTCGACGAACCCGGCCAGACCCGCGAACGCCCCGGCGAGCGCGAGCACCGCGAGCCGGGTGCGCGCGGGGCGCGCCTCGGTGGCGGCCAGCACCTCGGGGTGGGCGCCGAGCACCTCGACCCGGAAGCCGAACCGGGTGCGGCGCAGCACCGCGGCGAGCGCGGGCACCGCCAGGAGGGCGACGAGGAAGCCCAGGTGGACACCGGTGCCGGGGATGTCGGGCAGTGCGGCGGCGCCGAGGGGTCTGCTCTGCGGGGTGAACGAGCCGGGGTCGCGGATGCCCACCCGCACCGCCCAGGCGAGCGCGGCGGCGGCCACGTAGTTGAGCAGCAGGCTGGTGATCACCACGCTCGCGCCGAACCGGGCCAGCATCCACGCGGCGACCCCGGACCAGGCCGCACCGGTGAGCACGGCCACCGCGAGCCCGCTGACCAGCAGCAGGAGCCCCGGCAACGGCGGGCCGACCGTGGCCCACGCCGTGCCCGCGAGCGCCCCCGCGATGTACTGGCCCTCCGCCCCGATCGTGAACACCCGCGCGCGGTAGGCGACCGCGACGCCGAGTCCGAGCAGGATCAGCGGGGTGGCCATGACCGCGGTGTCGATCAGGCCGCGGGTGCGCCCGAAGACGCCGAGCACCACCTCGCCGTAGGCCGACAGCGGCGCCACGCCTTCCACGGCCATGAGCACGCCGCCGACCACCAGCGCGGCGAGCACCGCGCCGACCGGGACCGCGACGCTCGCGGCCCGGCTGTCGGGACCCCGCAGGACGCGGCCGAGCACGCCGTCGGGCGCCGGGACGGTCGCGGGGTCGCGGGTCATCGTCACGACGCGTGCCCTCCCGCCATCGCGAGCCCGACGGCGCCGCGGTCGTACGGCGGGGTGAACGGCTCGGTGGCGCGCCCGCCCGCCAGCACGACGAGCCGGTCGGCCACGGCGAACAGCTCGTCGAGCTCCGCGCCGAACCACACGACGGCGGCCCCGTCGGCGGCCGCGGCGAGGATGCGTTCGCTGATCATCCGTGCGGCCTCGGGGTCGAGCCCGCGGGTCGGCTGGGCGGCCACCACGAGGCGCGGGCCGCCCGCGAGCTCGCGGGCGAGCACCAGCTTCTGCGCGTTGCCGCCGGACAGGCTCGCCGCGGGCACGGCCGGACCGCCGCCCCGCACGTCCCACTCCGCGAGGACGGGCTCGGCGCGGGCCTGGCGCCGGGCCGCGGGTGGACGGTGCCGGGGGCCGCGTCCCAGTTCGAGGTTGTCGGCGACCGTGAGCGGCCCGGCGAGGGCCCGGCGGTACCGGTCGGCCGGGACGTAGGCGATGCCACCGGCGACCCGCTCGCGCGGCGCGGCCACCGGCACCGGCTCCCCGTCGACGGTGACGGCGCCCCGCTCGGGGGCGGCGATCCCGGCGAGCAGCTCCTCCAGCTCGGCCTGGCCGTTGCCGTCGACGCCCGCGACGCCGAGCACCTCCCCCGCGTGGACCGCGAGGTCGAGCGGCTGCAGCCGCCCGCGGGCCGCGCCGTCGAGACGCAGCCGCACCTGCGCACCGGGCACCCGCTGCCTCCCGGAGGACGCGGTGGGCGCCGTGCCGACCATGAGCGTGGCGAGGCTCGCGCGGTCGTGGTCGGCCACCGGCTCGCCCGCGCACACCACCGCGCCGCGGCGCAGCACGGTGACGCGGTCGCAGCCGGCGAACACCTCGGCCAGCCGGTGGGTGATGATCACGACCGCCCGCCCGTCGTCGGCGAGCGCGCGGCAGGTGCGCAGCAGCGCCTCCGCCTCGGAGTCGACGAGCACGGCGGTCGGCTCGTCGAGGATCAACAGCCGCGCGTCGGCGTCGAGGGCGCGCAGGATCTCCAGCCGCTGCTCCTCTCCCACGGAGAGCCGCTCGACCGGCACGTCCGCGCGCACCGGCAGCCCGTAGCGCTCCGCCAGCTCCGCCACCCGCCGCTTGGCCTGCCGGGCGCCCGGCCGCAGCCGCCCGGGCGGGCGCGCGAGCGCGAGGTTCTCCCCCGCGGTGAGTGTGGGCACCAGCGTGAAGTGCTGCTGGACCATCGCCACCCCGCGCTCGCGCAGCGCGCGCGGGCTGAACTCGCCGATCGGCTGCCCGGCCACCTCGACCGTGCCCTCGTCGGGACGGTCGAGGCCGGCCAGGATCCGCATGAGCGTGGTCTTGCCCGCCCCGTTCTCGCCGAGGAGCGCGTGCACCTCGCCGGCCCGCAGCTCCAGGTCGACCCCGTCCAGCGCGGGCGCGGACCCGAAGCTGCGCCGGATGCCGTGGAGTGCGGCTGCGATCACTGCGTGTTCATCGCGACGGTGAACGCGCCGCTGCGGATCTCGGTGAGCTTCTGCTCGTAGGTGGCCATCACCTCGGCCGGGATCCGGTCGCGCCACGCGGGGTTGATCACGACGTCCATCGCGTTCTCGGTCATCCCCACCTCGTAGTAGCGCGTGGGGTTGACGTTGCCCGCGACGACGTCGGCCACCATCGGGGCGAAGACCTGGTCGAGGTTCCACGTGAACGACGCCAGCACCTGCCCCGACAGCCCGGACATGTCGCCGGTGTAGCCGTTGGCCACGGCGCCGCGCTCGGTGGCGGCCTCGATCTGGCCGAACGTCGGGCCCTGCCCGCAGCCGACGAACATCGTGGCGCCCTCGTCGGCCTGGGCCAGCGCGGCCTCCTTCGCCCGCTGCACGTCCGACCAGTCCCCGATCGCGACGAACGAGCCGGTGGTGTCGGGTCGCACGACCCGCGCGCCCTCGAGGTAGGCGTTGTACATCGCCCGGCACACCGGGATGTCGAAGCCGCCTGCCCCGGCGACGTTCCCGCCTTCCGTCACCCCGGCGCCGAGGATGCCCTCGAGGTAGGTGGCCTCCCAGAACGGCTGCGAGTAGTCCGCGACGTTCGCCGCGACGTCCCCGAACCCGCCCGCGTAGGCGAAGATCGTGCCCGGGAAGTCGGCCGCGACCTCCTTGACGTTGTCGCCGTAGTTGAACGAGTGGGCGATGATCGGGTTGTAGCCCTGCTCGGCGAAGCTGCGCAGCGCGCGCACGGCGTCGGGCCCCGGGTTCACGTTCTCCTGCACCGCGAAGTCCGCGATCACGCCCGTGTCCTTGAGCTTCTGGGCGCCGGTGAGCGCCGCCTCGCCCCACGACCCGTCGCGGAACTGCGGGTAGTAGACGATCGCCAGCCGCGGCCCGGCCGACGCGGCAGCGGCGTCGTCCGCGGGCGCGGTGTCGCGGCGGCCCGCGTCGCCGCAGCCGGCGAGCACGAGCAGGGCGGAGACGACGGTGGCGGCGAGCAGGGCGTGCCGGCGCCGCCGCGGGCGGGAGGAGGAACGCATCGGCGGTGTCCTTCGGTTCGGGGAGTGCCCGAACGCTAGGTCGGCCGCGTCACCGTGGGATGTCGCTCTGTTTCCGGCATGTTGCGATTCCTGTGGGAAATCACCCGGGCACCCGAGCGGTGACGAGGAGCAGCGTCGCGCCCACGTCCGGTCCCACCCGCCAGCGGTGCGGCACCGACCCCTCGTGCCAGATCGAGTCGCCCTCGCTGAGCTCCTCGGTCCGGCCGGTGCCGAACTCGACGCGCACCACTCCCTCGAGCACGTGCAGGAAGTCCTCGCCCGCGTGGTCGAACCAGCTCCCGGCGGGCTGCCCGGGCTCGATGACGGCGCGGCGGGCCTCCATCAGCCGCCCCGGCGCGCCGGCCAGCAGGGCCGACTGCGCGACCCCGGGCGTCTCGTCCATGCCGGCAGGCACCCCTTCACCGGCCCGGACGACGACGATCCCCTCGTCGACGCTCGGGGGGAGCAGGTCGGTTGCGCCGATCCCGAGCGCTCCCGCCAGCTTGTAGAGCGTGGCGACGCTCGGGGACGAGCGCCCGTTCTCGATGTTGGACAGGAACGGCTGCGACAGCGACGCCCGCTGCGCCAGCTCGCGGGTGGACATCCCGCTGCGCCGGCGCGCCCGGCGCACCGACGACCCGATGGCGGCCATCATCGCCGCCTCGCCGGCGTCCCGCTGCCCGTCGGTCACCGGGCCATCCTCACCTACGGTCGATAGCTGAGAACAGTCTGTAGGACGGCCGTCACCGCTCCAGTGCGGCGAGTGCGGCAGTGGCCCCCGCCCAGACGTGCGCGTCCCAGCCGTGGGCCCGCGCGGCCGCGACGTTCTCCGGCTTGTCGTCGAAGAAGATCACGTCGCCCGGCTCGGTGCCGTAGGTGGCGTCGGCGCGCGCGTAGATCGCCGGGTCCGGCTTGACGAGCGCTTCCTCGGCGGAGAACACGAGGTGCCCGACGACCGCGCTCCAGGGCGCGGCCCGCACGGCCGCCGCGAGCGGGGCGGGGGCGTTGGACAGCACGGCGAGCCGGATCCCGCGGCCCCGCACGTGCGCGAGCAGGTCGGCGCTCGCCTGCGGCAGCGTGGACCACTTCGCCGAGTCCAGCTGGACAAGCCGCCGCAACAGGGCCGGGTCGGGTTCGCGATCCAGTGCGCGGACCACGCCCGTCCAGTAGTCCTCGGGGGCGCCACCCAGGTCGTAGGCGGGCCGGCCGGGCCAGTAGGCCGTGGCGAACTCGGCCGGGGACACCCCGACCTCGGCCGCGAGCAGCGGCAGCACCTCCCCGGACGACACGAGCACTTCGCCGAGGTCGAACACGACGGTGCGGGAGCGTTCCACGAGCCCCACGGTAGCCACGCACGCCAGCCCGCCGTGAGCCGTGTGAGCGCGCTGCCAGCGCGCTGTGAGCGCCCCCTCCCACCATCGGTGCCCCCGACGAGGGAGGGACGAGATGACCGAGGCCGTGTCTGTTCGGGCCGGGTGGCTGCCGGTCGCGCCGCTCGGCGCGGGCACGTTCGCGATCGGCACCGATCTGTTCGTCGTGGCGGGGGTGCTCCCCGGCCTCGCCGCGGACCTCGGCGCCACCGCCGGGGAGGCGGGCCTCACCGTCACCGCGTTCTCGCTCGCGTCCGCGATCGGCGCACCCGTGCTCAGCGCCCTGCTCGGGGCCCGGCCGCCCCGGCAGGTCCTGATCGCCTCGCTGGCGGTGTTCGCCCTGTGCAACGTGGGGTCGGCGCTCGCGCCCGGGCTCGCGGTGCTGCTCGTGATGCGGGTGCTCGGCGCGCTGGCCGCCTCCGCCTACGTGCCGGCCGCGGGTGCCGCCGCCGTCGCCGCCGCTCCCGCGGCCCGGCGGGGGCGGGCCCTCGGCGTGGTGCTGGCGGGCACGGCGCTCGGGATGGTGCTGGGCGCGCCGCTCGGCGTGCTGGTCGCGGCGCTGCACTCGTGGCGAGCGGCCTTCTGGCTGGTCGCGCTGCTCGCCACGGCCGCCGTCCTCGGACTGGTGCGGAGCGGCGCCGGAACCGGTGAGCCGAGCCGTTCGACCCTCGCGGAGCGGTTGGCGCCGGTGCGCTCCCCCGCCGTCGCCGGGACGCTCGGCGTGACCTTCCTGGTGATGGCCGCCTCCAACAGCACGTACACCTACCTCGGGGTCGTCGTGGCCGACCCGGCCGCGCTCGGGCTGCTGATCGCGGTGTTCGGCCTGGGCGGCATCGCGGGCACCTGGTGGGGCGGCAGCGCCGTCGACCGCCACGGCAGCGGCCCGGTGGTCGTGGTCGCGGTGGTCACGCTGGCGGTGAGCGTCGCGGCGCTCCCGCGCGTCGGCACGGCGGTGGCGGTCGCCGTCGTCGCCGCGTGGGGTGTGGCGGTCTGGGGGTTCGCGGCCGCGCAGCAGCACCGCGTGGCCGGGCTGGGACCGACCTCGTTGCTGCTCGCGCTCAACAGCTGCGCGGTCCACCTCGGGTTCGCGACCGGCGCGCTGCTCGGCGGCCGACTCGTCGACGCGACCGGTGTCGGCTCGCTGTGGGTGTTCCCGGTCGTCTGTTGTGGCGCCGGGCTGGTTCTTCTTGGGATCCTCAGGCAGGAGGTGCGGTCGTGATCGCCGAACTCGGCACCGTCCTCGGGGTGTGGGCACACCCCGACGACGAGGCGTACCTGTCCGGCGGGCTGATGGCGTTGGCCCGCGACGCCGGCTCGCGCGTGGTCTGCGTGACCGCCACCCGCGGCGAGCTCGGCACCCCCGACCCGGTGGCGTGGCCGCCGGACCGGCTGGCCGCGGAGCGCACCGTGGAGATGGCCCGCTGCCTGGAGATCCTCGGCGTCACCGAGCACCACTGGCTCGGCTACCGCGACGGCGAGTGCGCCCGGGTCGCGCCGTCCGAGGCCGTCGACCGGATCAGCGAACTGATCGACGACGTGCGGCCCGACACGGTGCTGACCTTCGGCCCGGACGGCATCACCGGTCACCAGGACCACCGCACCGTCTGCGCCTGGACCACCAAGGCCTTCGACCGCGCGGCCCCACGGGGCTCGCGGCTGCGCTACGCCGCGCTCTCCGGCCCGCGCGTGCACCGGTGGAAGGACCTCGGCGACAGCCTCGGCATCTACCTGCCCGGCTACCCGGTCATCACGCCGGCCGACCGGCTCGCGATCGACCTTGAGCTCGACGCGGACACCGTGGCCCGCAAGGTCCGCGCGCTGCAGGCGCAGACCACGCAGACCGCGGGGCTCATCGCCACGATGGGCGTGCAGCGCTACACGGCGTGGGTGCGCGAGGAGTCCTTCGCCGTGGTCTGAAGGTGCCGCGCGACGGCCCGCCGCGCCACGTCGAGCACCTCCCTGCGGTCCAGCACCGGTGTTCCCGGCACGAGCGGTGGCGGCGGCACGGCGGCGGGCGCGTCCGGTGCCGCCGCGGCGGCGGCGAGGAGCAACGCGGCCGGCTCGTCGTCGCCGAGCGTCCGCAGCAGTCCGGCGAGGTCGCGCAGCGTGGCCCAGAGGTGGGTCCAGCTGCCGGTGCGCTCGAAGTAGCCGATCACCTCGCGGTAACCGCGCAGCGCGTCGGCCACCCGACCGGCGGATGCCCGCACCGTCAACAGGCCCACGGTCGCGACGCCGACGTAGAACGTCGCGCCGGACGCCCGGGCCAGCTCGATGGCGGTGACGTAGTGCCGTTCCGCGCGGTCGTTGTCGCCTGCACGGCTCTCGATCTCGCCGCCCACGTAGGCCACGAAGGCCCGCATCGACGGTGAGACCGCCGCGGCGCGCGCCTTCTCGTTCAGCGCCCGTGCGCCGTCGGGATCGCCCGCGTAGGCGGTGGCGAGCGCGGCACCGGCGAAGCCCTCCGAGCGCCGCACGTCGAGCGCAGCCGCGGCGAGGCAGTGCTCGACGACCTGCACGTGCGCCGCCCGCGTCAGCGCCACCCACGCCAGCGCCAGGTGGCAGCTCCAGGTCGCGGCGTCGTCGCCGGCCCGTTCCAGGCCGGCGCGGGCGAGCTCCTCGGCCCGCGGGGGGTCGGCGCGCATGTACGCGGCCTCGGCCGCCGCGCCGAGCACGGCCCCGGCGCGCGGATGGGTCGCGATCGCCGGATCACCCGCCAGCTCCTCGGCCCACCCCCGGATCTCGACGAGATCGCGGTAGAGCGTGTCGAACAGCGCGCTCACGATCACGGCCGCGTCCTCGAACGACCGCCTGCCGCGGGCCGCGCGCCACGCGGCGCGCAGGTTCGCCAGCTCCCGGCGCAGCACGGCGTCGGCGTCCGGCTCGTGCTCGCTGCGCAGGGTGGCGCCGACCCACCCGGCCAACTCTACGGCCCAGCGGATGAACCGCCGCTGCGCGTCCTCGGCCTCACCGGCCGCCTCCAGCCGGTCGAGCCCGTAGGCCCGCAGCGTCTCCAGCATGCGGTAGCGGGTGGGCCCCGCGAACACGACCTCGATCATGGACGTGTCGACGAGGTGGGCGAGCACGCTGCCCGGATCGGACCGCAATCCCAGGTCGGCGCCGATCCGTTCCGCGGTGTCGAGGTCCACCCCGTCGACGAACACCGACAGGTGCCGGAACAGCCGCTGCTCGTCGTCGGGGAGCAGGTCGTAGGACCACCCGACGGTCGCCCGCAGCGTCCGGTGCCGCGCGTCGGCGCTCGCGCGCCCGCCGCCGAGCAGGTCGAGCGACCGGTCGAGCCGGCGGTGCAGGTCGGCCAGCGTGAACGTCGACAGCCGGCCCGCGGCGAGCTCGATGGCCAGCGGCATCCCGTCGAGACGCCGGACGATGTCGGCGACCGTCCGCAGCTGCGCGGGCGCCGGCGCCGCGCCGGGCCGGGCCCGCCGGGCGCGGTCGAGGAAGACCGCGACGGACGGGACCTGCGTGGGGTCGCCGTCGGCACCGGGCACCGGCAGCGGGGCGAGCCGGAACGCGTACTCGGCGGCCAGCCCGAGCCGTTCGCGGCTGGTGGCCAGCACGGTGAGGCCGGGGCATCCGGCGAGCACGACCTCCACGACGTCGCGGACGGCGTCGAGCAGGTGCTCGCAGTTGTCGATCACCAGCACGCCGGTGCGGTGGGCCAGCACGGCGACGCACGCGTCGAGCACGTCGCCCCGTGCCACGTTCAGGTTCAGCGCGGCGGCCAGCGCGTGCGGGATCGCGGCCGGGTCGGTGACCGGCGCGAGCAGGAGCACGGTGGCGCCGTCGCTGCGCCCCGCCACCTCGAGCGCGACCCTCGTCTTGCCCACCCCGCCCGGTCCGACCACCGTGACCAGCCGCTCGACGTCCAGCAGCCGGCGCAGCGCCACCACCTCCTCGGCGCGGCCGATCAGCCGGGTCGCCGGCCGCACCGGTGCCTCGGCCCGGGCCGGTGCCGGGCCGGCGGTGCCCCCGGCAATGGCGCGCTCGAGCTCGTCGAGCGCCGGTGTGGGGTCGAGCCCCGTCTCGTCGGCCAGCCTGCGGCGGAACTCGCGCGCGGTGCGCAGCGCCTCCACCGCCCGGCCGTCCGCCGCCAGGGCGCGTACGAGCAGCAGCACCCCCGGTTCGCGCAACGGATCGGCGGCCACGGCGTCCGCCGCGCTGCCGCAGACCTCGCTGCCGCGGCCCGCGGCGATCCCGGCGGCGACCAGGGCGTCGGTGACCTCGCGGTGCAGTTGCGCGCATCCCTCCACCGCGGTGGCGATCGGGGCCACGTCGGTGAGGTCGGCGAGCACCGGCCCCCGCCACAGGGCGTGCGCCGCACGGAGCACCTCGAACGCGTCCTGGTCGTCCTTGTGCGCGCTTCGGAGCGCGGCCCGCGCCTGCGCCAGGTCCAGCTCGACGGTCGTGAGGTCGAGCCGGTAGCCGTCGTGCCTGGTCTGCAGGCGGTCCGCGGCCGGCCCGAGGTGCCCGCGCAGCCGGGACACGTGCGTGTGCAGGGCCTGGCGGCCCGACTCGGGGATCTCGGCGGGCCACAGCGCGTTCAGGAGGTGCTCCACGGTGACGACCCGGCTCTCGGCGAGCGCGAGCAGCGCCAGCACCGCGCGCCGCTTCGGGCCGGGCACGTCGACCGGAACCCCGTCGACGACCAGCCGCAACGGCCCGAGCACCTCCACCCGAATGCCCACCCGGGCAGCATGCCGCGCCTGTCAGCGTCGTGAAAGCACGTGCAGGCGCCGTGACAGCCGGCCCGCCGAACCTTCCCGTACCCGCACACGAGGGAAGGAGAAGGGCGTGGATCAGGACAAGGTGACGGAATTCCTCGGCCGAGCCATGACCGACATGGCGGCGACCGGCGCCGCCGGCCTCACGGTCATCGGCCACCGGCTCGGCCTCTACCGCGCGCTGGAGGAGGGCCCGGCGACCCCCGAGCAGTTCGCCGAACGCACCGGCTGCCACGAGCGCTACCTCGCCGAGTGGCTGCGCGGCCAGGCCGCGGGCGGCTACGTGACGTACGACCGCACCACCGGCGAGTTCTCGCTCACCGAGGAGCAGGCGTTCTGCCTGGCCGACCCGAACGGGCCCAACGTGCCCGCGGTGTTCCTCATCGGGCTGGGCTACCTGCGCGCCGAGCCGCGGCTGACCGAGGCGTTCCGCACGGGTGAGGGCGTGGCGTGGCACGAACACAGCGAGGACGTGTTCGTCGGGTGCGACGCGTTCTACCGGCCCGGCTACGTCGCGTCGCTGGTGCCCGAGTGGATCCCGGCGCTCGACGGCGTGGCGGAGAAGCTCGCCGCGGGCGGCCGGGTGGCCGACGTCGGCTGCGGGCTCGGCTCGTCCTCTGTCCTGCTGGCCGAGGCCTACCCGAAGGCCACGGTCGTCGGGTCGGACTACCACGCCGAGTCGATCGACCTGGCGCGCAAGAAGGCCGCGGACGCCGGGGTGGCCGAACGGGTCACCTTCGAGGTGGCGACCGCGCAGACCTTCACCGGCACCGGCTACGACCTCGTCACGATGTTCGACTGCCTGCACGACATGGGCGATCCGGTCGGCGCCGCCCGCCGGGTGCGGGAGGCCCTCGCTCCCGACGGCACGTGGCTGCTCGTCGAGCCGTATGCGTCGGACGACGTCGAGGAGAACTTCACGACGGTCGGCAGGCTGTACTACAACGGCTCGACGTTCCTGTGCGTGCCGAACAGCCTGTCCCAGCCGGGGCGCTACGCGCTCGGGGCGCAGGCCGGTGAGGTGAAGATCCGCGAGGTCGTCGAGCAGGCCGGGTTCACCAGGTTCCGCCGGGCCACGGAGAGCCCGTTCAACCTGGTGTTCGAGGTCCGGCCGTAGTCGGTTGACCGACGGTGCCGGTCTTCCCCGCCGGGGGACGACCGGTACCGGGTCGCTCTACCGCGGGGGCCCGCACCTTCCGGTCCCGGCCGTCAGTCGTCGCCCGTCCAGGTCCAGCGCGGCACCTCGCGCAGGGGGTGCAGCTCGTCGTCGGTGGTGGCGTGGGAGTTCTGCATCGCAACCCGGGTGCCGAACTCGACGTGCTCGCGCACCGACTCCCGGAACGCCGGATCGGTCGGCATCCCGGCCGCATCGAGCGCAGCCAGGTACAGGTCCACGAACCGCTGACGCTGCTCCTCGGCGATGTTCAGGCCGCGGTGGACCGCGATCAGATGGGCGAAACCCAGCTCGCGGGAGAAGCGGTCAGGACCCCCGAAACTCTCGGCCGTGAACGCCGTCAGGTGGTCGACGTGCTGCGGTTGGCCGGCACCGAAGAGGGGTTGCAGGAGCGGATCGGCGAGAACGCTGTCGTAGAACACCTGCTCGAGCCGGTGCAGCGCGTCCTCGCCGCCGGCGAACTCGTAGAGCGACGGCACGATTACACGCTTGCACCCGATGACCCCGCGGTCAAGATGCGGTCGCGCATGCCGCCGATCGCACTCGTGCGGCCGGCGGTGGCGCCATGGCCGGGCGGATCACCCGTGATCCGGTTCCAGCACCAGGAACCCGTCGCCCGCGGGCACGAAGCCCGCGCGGCGGTAGAACGGGGCGCTCCCGGCGGTCGGGGCCAGGAGCAGGCGGCGGTAGCGGCGGGCGCGGGCGTGCTCCACCACCGCGTCGAGGAGTGCGGCAGGCACGCCGCGGTCGGCGAAGGACGCCAGCACGAAGGCGTTGCCGACGTGTCCGATCCGCCCGCCCCGGGCCCCGGGCCGCGGCATGTGGACGATCTCCAGCACGTTGATCGAACCGACGGCTGTGTAGCCGCTGCGCGGCGAACCGACCTCGGCGAGCCAGAACGTGCGGCGCGGCAGCTCCACCCGCCACCACTGCGCGAACGCCGCCTCGAAACCCGGGTCCTCCACCGGGTACCCGAGGCGCTCCTCCAGCCAGGCTCGGCGCAGGCCGGCGAGCGCGGCGAGGTCGCGCTCGTCGGCCACGCGGATGGCGACCTGCTGCCCGAAGTCGGTGCTGGTGACCTCAGCCACCCGTGCCCGCGTTCCCCCGGATCGGGTTCACCACCGTGAGCGGCAGCAGGGTGGTGCCGCTCGGGCCCACCTCGATGTCGGTGCCCGTCGCCGGGCACACGCCGCAGTCGAAGCACGGCGTCCACCGGCAGTCGTCCTGCTCGCGGCCGGACAGGGCGTCCTGCCAGTCGTCCCAGAGCCAGTCGCGCTCCAGCCCGGAGTCGAGGTGGTCCCACGGGAGCACCTCGTCGCGGTCGCGCTCCCGCGTGGTGAACCAGTCGAGCGAGACACCCAGCGGCTCCAGCTCCGCCGCGCACGCGTCGATCCACCGCTGGTAGGAGAAGTGCTCGCTCCAGCCGTCGAACCGGCCACCCTCGCGCCAGACCCGCTCGATCACGCGCCCGACCCGCCGGTCGCCGCGCGCGAGCAGCCCTTCGATCAGCGACGGCTCGCCGTCGTGGTAGCGCATGCCGACGTTGCGGCCCAGCTTGCGGTTGCTGTTGACCTTCTCGCGCAGCTTGCGCAGCCGCGAGTCGATCACCTCGGGCGAGGCCTGCGCGGCCCACTGGAACGGGGTGTGCGGCTTGGGCACGAACCCGCCGATCGAGATCGTGCAGCGCACGTCGTTGCGGCCCGACGCCGCGCGCCCGGCGCGGATGACGTTGTGCGCCATGTCCGCGATCTGCAGGACGTCGTCGTCCTCCTCGGTGGGCAGGCCGCACATGAAGTACAGCTTCACCTGCCGCCAGCCCTGCGCGAACGCCTCCGAGACGGTGCGGATGAGGTCGTCCTCCGACACCATCTTGTTGATCACGCGCCGGATCCGCTCGGAGCCGCCCTCGGGGGCGAAGGTGAGGCCGGAGCGGCGGCCGTTGCGGGAGATCTCGTTGGCCAGGTCGATGTTGAACGCGTCGACGCGGGTGCTCGGCAGCGACAGCGAGGTGTTGGTGCCCTCGTAGCGGTCGGCGAGGCCCTTGGTGATCTCGGCGATCTCCGAGTGGTCGGCGCTCGACAGCGACAGCAGCCCGACCTCGTCGAACCCGCTCGCGCGCACCGCCGAGTCGACCATCTCGCCGATGCCCTGCAACGACCGCTCCCGCACCGGCCGCGTGATCATCCCGGCCTGGCAGAACCGGCAGCCGCGCGTGCAGCCCCGGAAGATCTCCACGCTCGCGCGCTCGTGCACCGTCTCGGCCAGCGGCACGAGCGGCTTCTTCGGGTAGGGCCACGCGTCCAGGTCGGTGGTGGTGCGCTTGGTGACGGAGCGGGGCACCCGCGCGTCGACCGGGGTGACGGACGCGATCGCGCCGTCGGCGCCGTAGCCCACCTCGTACAGCGACGGCACGTAGCAGCCGTCGACGGCGGCGAGCCGCAGCAGCAGCTCCCGGCGCCCGCCGGGGCGGCCCTCGGCCTTCCAGGCCCCGACGACGTCGGTGATCTCGCCGACCACCTCCTCGCCGTCGCCGATGGCCGCGACGTCGACGAAGTCGGCGATCGGCTCCGGGTTGAACGCCGCGTGGCCACCCGCCACCACCACCGGGTGGTCGGCCGTCCGGTCGACCGCGTGCAGCGGGATGCCGGCGAGGTCGAGCGCCGTGAGCAGGTTGGTGTAGCCGAGCTCGGTGGAGAAGCTGACCCCGATCAGGTCGAACGCGCCCAGCGGCCGGTGCGCGTCGACGGTGAACGCGGGCACGCCGTGCTCGCGCATCAGCGCCTCGAGGTCCGGCCAGACCGCGTAGCAGCGCTCGGCGAGCGCGTCCGGGCGCTCGTTGAGCAGCTCGTAGAGGATCATGACGCCCTGGTTGGGCAGACCCACCTCATAGGCGTCGGGATACATGAGCGCCCACCGGACGGCGGCCGACTCCCAGTCCTTCACCTGCGCGTTCAGCTCGCCGCCGACGTACTGCACGGGCTTGGACACCCGCGGCAGCAGCGGTTCGAGGTCGGGAAAAACGGACGGAGCTGTCATGGTGCCCGCCAGGGTAGTCCGCGCCCGCCCGCCGTCGTTCAGGCGTCGGCGCCGACGCCCGCCGCGCGCAGGGCCGCGCGGACGTCCTCGTGGTGCACGGGGTCGAGCGGCACCAGCGGCAGCCGGATCGCCCGGTCGGCGAGCCCCAGCTCCGCGAGCGCCCACTTGACGGGGATCGGGTTCGGCTCGACGAACAGCGCCCGGTGCAGCCCGGAGATGTCCGCGTCGATCGCCGCCGCGGTCTCCCCGTCGCCCGCGACGGCGGCCGCGCACATCCGCGCCATCGCCTCGGGCACGACGTTGGCGGTGACCGAGATGACGCCGTGGAACCCCTCGAGCATGCTGGCCCGGGCCGTGGCGTCGTCACCGGAGTAGAGCGCGAAGTCGGGGAGCTTCAGCGCGACGAGGTCGCGCACCCGGTCCAGGTCGCCCAGCGCCTCCTTGAGCCCGACGATGTTCGGGACCTGCGCGAGCCGCTCGACGGTGGACGGGAGCATGTCGCAGGCCGTGCGACCGGGGACGTTGTAGAGGATCTGCGGGATGTCGACCGCCTCGGCGACCGTGCGGAAGTGCCGGTAGAGCCCCTCCTGCGGCGGCTTGTTGTAGTACGGCGTGACGAGCAGCGCCGCGTCGGCACCCGCCTCCTTCGCCGCGCGCGTGAGGTGGATGGCCTCGTCGGTGTTGTTGGCCCCGGTGCCCGCGATCACGGGCACCCGGCCGGCGGCCGCGTCGATCGTGCGGCGGATGACCTCGGTGTGCTCGGCCACCGACAGCGTCGAGGACTCCCCCGTGGTGCCCACCGAGACGATCGCCGACGTCCCGGCCGCGATGGTGCGCTCCACGAGCCGCTCGAGCGCATCGTGGTCGACGGATCCGTCGGCACGCATGGGCGTGACCAGCGCGACGATGCTTCCGGTGATCATGAGTCCTCCTGGAACCGGTCACTCACCGGCGAGGGGTCTGCCGACGGGTGCGGCAGGGGAGACGGGTGGAACGTTCGCCTCGGCAGGTTCGCACGGCAGCACGCGCGCGTGCGAGGACGTATCGGCGGCCGGAACGGCTCCGGCGAATCCGACCACGTTGAAGGCGAGCCGGACGAACACGTCCTGCAACCGTTCCAGGCTCAGCGGACCGCCCGGCCGATACCAGCGCGCCACCCCGTTGCACATCTCGAGCAGTGCGAGGCGGGTGACGGCGGGCTCCTCCGCCGTGAAGTCGCCTGCGGCGATGCCGTCGCCCAGCACCTCGGCCCAGTACGCCTCGTAGGCGTCCCGCTTCTCGAGGATGACCGGGCGATCGGCCGCGGGCAGGATCCGCACCTCGCCGTCGACGACGCGCACGGTCCTCGGGTTCCGCGCCTGCACGGACACGTGCGCCCGCACGAGCCCGGCGAGCCGGGTGGCGGGGTCCGGGCTCGCGCTGCGCACCGTCTCGGCGATCCGCAGCAGCTCGTCCAGCGCCAGGTGCATCACCGACTCCAGCAGCGCCATCTTGCTCGGAGCGTGCATGTACAGCGCGCCGGAGGTGACTCCGGCGGCGGTGGCGATGTCCCTGATCCCGGTGGCCGCGTACCCGCGCTCGGAGAACGTGAGGACGGCAGCCCGCTGGAGGTCGATCAAGCTCGTCACGCGCGCCCTGCTCCTCCTCACCCGGTCGACGCTCGCCCGGTCGACGCCGCGTCGCAGCACTGTACCCGGACGCCGCCCTTGACGGCTAATCACCTGATTAGTAGCTTCTCATCAACTGATTAGTGCTGCTCAGAGACCTTCGACGAGGAAGGTAGACGACCGTGCGAGTGCTCAGGACCGTTCGCGGAGACGTGCCGCTGCAGGACGTGGGCCACATCCAGCCCCACGAGCACGTGCTCTCGAACATCGGTGGCACGTCCACCCAGCAGGGCAGCGCGATCCCCTCCATGGAGGAGATCCGCCTGGACAACTACTACGAGATCCGCAGGCACCACAGCGCCTTCGACATGGTCGTGAACGACGTCGACGACGCCGTCGAGGAGCTGTCGGCGTACCGGCGCCAGGGCGGCAGCGCCATCGTCGACGCCACGAGCGTGGGGCTCGGGCGAGATCCCGAGGGCCTCGTGCGGGTTGCCGAGCGCACCGGCCTGCACATCGTGATGGGAAGTGGCTACTACCACCACGACTACCACCCGCCCGAGCTCGCCGACCGCTCCCGGGAGGCGATCGCCGCCGAGATCCACGCCGACGTCGTCGACGGCGTGACCGACGGCGTCCGGGCCGGGCTGATCGGCGAGATCGGCCTCGGCTGGCCGGTGCACGAGGCCGAGGCCCGGGTCCTGAGCGCGGCGGTGGACGCGCAGCGCGCCACCGGCGCCGCGCTGATGGTCCATCCGGGGCGTCACACCGAGGCGCCCGCCGACGCCATGCGCAGGATCATCGCCGACGGTGGAGACACGCAGCGAGTGATCATGAGCCACATCGATCGCACGCTCTTCGAGCTCGACGCGATGCTCGCGCTCGCCGACACCGGCTGCTACCTGGAGTTCGACCTCTTCGGCCAGGAGTCGAGCTACTACCCGCTGGCGGACATCGACATGCCCAACGACGCCACGCGCGTCGACCACCTCGTGGCGCTCACCGAGCGCGGCCACGGGGACCGGCTCCTGGTGTCCCAGGACATCTGCGTCAAGTCCCACCTCCAGAAGTACGGCGGCGAGGGCTACGGGCACCTGCTGCGCAACGTGGTCCCGCTGATGCGCCGCAAGGGCTTCGACGACGACGCGATCCACCGCCTGACGGTCCGCAACCCCCTCGAGGTCCTCGGGATCGCCGCATGAGCGCCGAGGACACCGCCGACGCGGTCGACCAGCTGACCGATCGGCGCCCCGGCACCCGTCGCCCCCTCCTCGGCGCCGCGGTCGGGACCTTCATCGAGTTCTACGACTTCGCCGTCTACGCCCTGACCGTGCCGATCGTGGCCGCGAGCTTCTTCCCGCCGGGCGACGCCGCGGTTGCTCTGATCTCCGCGTTCGCGGTCTACGGCGTCGCGTTCATCGTCCGGCCGCTCGGCGGTGTCGTCTTCGGCGCGATCGGCGACCGCTTCGGGCGACGCCGCGTCCTGATGCTGGTGCTGACGCTCATCGGCGTCGCCACCGCGCTCATCGGCGTGCTGCCCACCTACGAACAGGTCGGCCTGCTGGCACCACTGCTGCTCGTGGCGTTGCGCGTCGCACAGGGGCTGTCCGCGGGCGGCGAGGTCACGAGCGCCACCTCGTTCGCGCTCGAGCACGCACCCGGCCACCGCCGCTCCACCTGGATCACGACCGTGGTGGCGATGTCCGCGGTGTCGTCGATCGTCGGGCTGATCGTGGTCCTCGGGCTCGGCGCCGCGCTGCCCGAGGCGGCGTTCGCCGCATGGGGATGGCGGATCCCGTTCCTGCTCGCCCTCCCGCTGAGCCTGGTGGGTCTCTACATCCGGCTGCGCACGGACGAGAGCCCCGCCTTCGAGAGGGCTCAGCGGCGCAAGGCCCTCAGCGCCACGCCCGTCCGCGAAGCACTCGCACGGAACGGCCGGGCGGTCTTCGCCGCCTTCGCGTTGGCGGCGATGAGCGCACTCGCCTTCTACTACCTGGTCGGCTACTTCCCGACCTATCTCCAGGTGAACGCAGGCCTCTCCCGGTCGGACGCCTTGCTCAGCAACGGCGTCGCCCTGGTCGGTTTCACCGCGTGCCTCATCGTCGCCGGTTCCATCGGCGACCGCGTGGGCCGGCTCCCGATGATCAGGATCGGCGCCTGCCTCCTCGTGGTGACCAGCCCACCCGCATTCCTGCTGGCCGGCAGCGGCAGCGTGGCCGCGGCGGTGGCGGGACAGCTGCTGCTCGCCCTCGCGCTCTGCGTGTTCGGCGGCGGGAGCTACGCCGCATTGCTCGAGGTCTTCCCGACCCGCACCCGGTTGAGCGGGGCCGCACTCGGTTACAACGCCGGTTACGCGCTGTTCGGGGGCACGGCACCCCTCCTGGGCAGCGTGCTCGTGACCTGGACCGGGAGCCAGTACGCGCCCGGCTACTACCTCGCCACGGTCGCGCTGCTCGTCCTGCTCTGCACCTTCCGCCTGCCCGAGACCAAGGAGACCGACATCCATGCCTGAGCTCGATGCGACCAGCGGTGCGGGGGTCGTCGACGCTCGCGTGCGCCTCCCACTGGACCGAAGGCCGGCGCAGGGACGCCCGGCGGCCATGGCCCGCCAGCAGTACGACGACGTGCTCGACATGAGCGCCAAGGTCGCTGCCGGGACGACCGAGGCGCTGATGCGCCAGCTGCACGAATCCGGCGTCACGCGCGCCGTGGTGCACGCGGAGAACGAAGGCGACGAGGACGTCGCCGCCCTGAACGCCGCGACGGCCGCGTTCGTGGCAGAGCACCCGACGATGCTGTCGGGGTTCGGAACGGTGACGATGCCGCCACCGACGGCCGGCACCGGGGCCCGCGAGGTGCGGGAGTGCGCCGCGGCCGGGTTGATCGGGGTGAACATCCAGCCCGCGTTCTTCGGCATGGACACGATCGACCGGCGCCTCTATCCGGCGTACGCCGCGGCCGAGGAGTCGGGCCTGGCGGTGGCGCTGCACACCGGGATCAACTACTCGCGGGTCTACCCCATGTCGCACGAACGCCCCGCGTTCCTCGACCAGGTCGCGTGCGACTTCCCGGACCTCACCCTGATCGCCTGTCACGGTGGCTGGCCGTGGGTGGCCGAGTACTGCGCCGTCGCCCGCAGGCACCCCACCGTGATGCTGGAGCTGGGTGGTCTGGCCCCGAAGTACGTGATGCGCCCCGGCACCGGATGGGACGTGCTCGGCACGCTGGCGGGCACCCTGCTCCGGGACCAGGTGCTGTTCGCCACCGACTGGCCGATCATGGATCACGTCCGCGCGCTGCACGAGTGGCGGGCGAGCGGGCTGCGGCCGGACGCGGTGGAGGCGATCCTGGGCGGCAACGCCCGCAGGCTCCTCGGCGGGCCCGGGCTCCGATGCCCCGCTGAGGTGCCGGCGTGACCGCTGACAGCGGTTCACTCGTCCACGCCGTTGCGTTCAGCGGAACGCTCTCGACGGTGTTGCGCGACGCCGCAGACCGCTGGGGGCCGCGGACGGTGCTCTACTGCGACCGGCGGCGGCAGCAGTCGAGCTTCGCCGAGTTGGACGAGCTCGCCGATCACGTCGCATCGGCGCTCGGCAGCCGCGGGATCGGCGCCGGGAGCCGGGTCGCGATCATGTTCCACAACGACCTCGAGTTCCCGGCGTGCTGGCTCGGCATCGCCCGCGCAGGCGCCGCAACCGTTCCGCTGAACGTGCGCCTCGGCCCGGCCGACCTCGCCCACGCCGTGGCGGCGGCACGGCCGGCGCTGATGATCGCGGACGAGGAGTTCTCCGACGTGCTGGCGAGCGCGCTGCCGCTGGTGCCGGAGGCGGACCGTCCCACGAGCCTGCTGATCCGCGTCGGTGCCGCGGCGGGCGGGCTGCGCGAAGAGCTGGCCGCGCCGGAGCCGTCGGCCGCGGCCCCATCCGGTCCTGGATCCGGCGCCGCGGACGGGCCGTGGCCGGAATCGACCGCCAACGTCCAGTTCACATCCGGGAGCACGGGGCTGTCGAAGGGCTGCCTGCTCTCCCACCGGTACTGGATCGCCATCGGCGAGGCGATGCGGCTGCACGGCCCTCGGCTCCACAGCGACGACGTGCTGCTCACCGCGCAGCCGTTCTCCTACATGGACCCGCAGTGGAACCTCGTCGCGGCGCTGCTGACGGGCGCCCGACTCGTCGTGCTCGAACGGTTCCGCTCGAGCACCTTCTGGCCCGCCGTCCAGGAGCACGGGGCGACGTTCTTCTACTGCCTCGGGGTGATGCCCGCGATGCTGCTGCGCACGCCCGCGCGCGAGGGCGAACGTGATCACCGGGTCCGCTACATCGCCTGCTCGGCCATCCCCGCCGGTCGGCACGCCGAGCTCGAGGACCGCTTCGGAGCACCCTGGTACGAGCTGTACGGGAGCACCGAGACGGGCGCGGACGTGCTCGTGGAGGCCGACGAACACGACCTCGCGCTGCGCAGCGGCACCATCGGCCGCGCCCTCCCGCACCGGGAGGTCCGCATCGTCGACGAGCGGGGTGCTCCCGTCCCGCGCGGCACGGTGGGCCGCCTCCTCGTGCGGGGGACGGCGTTGAGCGACGGCTACCTCGACGACGGCGCGGGCTCGTCCGCGGGCACCGGCTGGTACGCGACCGGAGACCTCGCCGTGCAGACCCCCGACGGGTACCTGCACTTCCGGGGCCGCGAGAAGGACATCATCCGCCGCAGCGGCGAGAACGTCTCCGCCGCCCAGGTCGAGGAGGTCGTGCAGGCCCACCCCGCGGTCCGGGTGTGTGCCTGCGTCCCCGTCGCCGACGAGATCCGCGGCGAGGAGATCAAGGCCTACGTCGTGCCCGTCCCCGGGACGGCCGTCGAGCTCGCCGACCTGATCGAACACACGCGCACGCAGCTCGCCTCCTTCAAGGTGCCGCGCTTCTGGGAGCTGCGCACCGGGCTACCGCTGACCCCGTCGGAGAAGGTGGCCAAGGCCGAGCTGCGCAGCGAGCCCGTCGAGTCGCTCGGACCCTGCTACGACGCGGTGTCGGACCGTTGGCAGGAGCACGTCGCGCCGCTGCCACCGGCGTCGCTCCGGTAGGACCTCAGCCCCAGGCCGCGCGGACGGGGTAGCCGGCGGTGCTGATCCGGCGCGCGACGGCGGCGAGCACCACCACGATCGCGACGGCGCACGCGATCACCACGGCCGCGGGCCGGTCGTTCACCGCGATGCCCACGTTGGCCCAGATGACGGCGAGCGCGAACGGCACCACCGCGGTGCCGGACAGCACCGCCCAGGACACCACCGCGGTGACGGCGAGGAGCACCACCACGGCGGCGATCGTGGACAGCGCCCCCGTGCCCGGCAGGCCGATCCACACGCCGGTGGCCGCGGTGCCCAGCGGGGTGGCCATGGAGACCCAGCCCGCGTAGAGCGCGACGGTGCCGCGCGCCACGATGCGCTCCCCCAGGCTCTCGGCGGGTGTGTGGCAGTAACGGCCGAAGACGAGCGCGACGCTCAGCAACAACCCGATGATCATCAGCTCCGCGAGCGGCAGCCAGCCGGCCGCGAACGACAGCACCCAGCCCATGTTGAACACGGCGGAGGCCGCCAGCCACCACCCCGTGGTGCGGTGGACGTGGCGGGCCCGCTGGTCCGGTAGCGCCTGGAAGATCGCGTAGCCGATGAAGCCGGCATAGATCAGCGTCCACACGGCGAACGCCCACCCGACCGCGAGCAGCGGGGTGGGGTAGTCACGTGCGACCGACCCGATCGCGTCGCCTGCCGTGGCCGCCACGACGACCTGTGCGATCGCGAGCAGCGCCACCACGACGTTCCGTACGAGATCGGTCCGGGTGGGGCCAGGCGAGAGGACCGTCATGCCCCCATTGTTCCTCGTCCGAGCCAGGACGGCTGGCGCTGCGCCGAACGGGTCACGCCAGCCGACCCGCCCGGCCTCAGACCGCCACGCGACCGCCGTCCACGGGCAGCACGACCCCGTGCACGAAGCTCGCCCGCTCGGTCACGAGGTACACGATCGCCTCGGCGATCTCCTCCGGCGCGGCCGGACGGCCCGCGGGCCCGCCCTTCGCCAGTTCGTCGAGCGCCTCACCCATGGCGGCCGTGCCCTCCGTGCGGGTGGGTCCGGGGCTGACGGCGTTGACGCGCACGCCGCGCGGGCCGTACTCGGCGGCCCACGACTTCGTCAGCAGCACCATCGCCGCCTTGCTCGACCCGTACAGGCCCATCCCCGCCGCGCCGAACTCGGCCACCATCGTCGTCACGTTGACGATCGCGCCCCGGCCCCGCTCGGCCATCGCGGGCGCCAACGCGGCCACGAGGAAGTACGGCGCCTTGACGTTCAGGGCGAAGACCTGGTCGAACTCCTGCTCGCTGGTCTGCTCGGTCGGGCCGAAGGGGAAGACGCCCGCGCTGTTGACCAGCACGTCGATCGGTCCGGCCAGCTCCTGCGCACGGGCGGCGAGCGCCCGCGCCGACGCGTCGTCGCGCAGGTCGGCGGCCACGAAGTCCGCCTTCCCACCCGCCGCCCGGATCTCGGCCACGACGTGCTCGCCCCGGGCCGCGTCCCGCCCGCTGATCACCACGTGGGCACCGAGCCGCGCGAGCGCGACCGCCGTGGCGCGCCCGATACCGCTGTTGCCGCCGGTCACCAGCGCCGAGGTCCCCGTCAGTTCGGACATGATCACTCTCTTTCCGTCGCACGTCCTGGACCTTCCGTGCAACTCCGGCGGGCCGGGCCGATCCTCCGGCTCGTTCCTCGACCCGCTTATGCCCGCCATAAGCGCTCAGGGCGCCGGGAGAGCGGCCACCAGCCTCCCGAGATCCCTGCGGTGCGAGTCGGCGCGCCACGCCGCCCAGGTCCGCCGCACCAATGGGCTGCCCACCAGCGGCGACCACGTGACGGTGGCCGGCACGGGGACGGGCCAGCCCGGCGGCGCGAACGCGAACGCACCGCCGGCGCTCACGGCTGCGACCTTCACCTCGGGGATCAGCGACTGGCCCTCCGGCGCCCGGGCTGCGGGGTCGAGCCCGTGGCTGCGCATCACGGCGGCGATCTCGTCGTACCAGGCCGGGCTCCCCGAACGCGGGAAGCCGATCCAGTCCATCCCGGCCAGCGCGTCCAGCCGCACGCCACCGGGCCCGGCGACGGCCGGCGCCTGCTCGGCCGCGAGCAGCACCCCCAGCGGCTCCTCGAGGACCAGCGCCGCGTCGAGCTGACGGCCGGACGGTCGCTCACGCAGGAGACCGAGGTCCAGTTCACCGGCCCGGAGCGCGTCCCGCTGCGCCGCGGTGGACAGGTGGCGCAGCTGAGTGCGGGTGGCCGGGTGGGCGTCCCGCAGCGCGGCCAACGGCCCGGACAGCAACCCGACCGGCAGTTCGAGCGGCACGCCGATCCGCAGCGCCTCGGCCCCGTCGGCCAGGTGTCGCGCCATCGTGGCCACCGCCTCGTCGTGGCGGGCCAGCACCGCGCGGGCCTCGGCGAGCAGGGTGCGCCCAGCGTCTGTGGGCTTCACGCCGGTGCTGCTGCGCACCAGCAGCGGCACACCCAGTTGGCGCTCCAGCGCGGCGACGGTCTGGGAGACGGCCGGCTGGCTCACGTGCAGCCGGCGCGCCGCCGCCGACAACCCGCCCTCCTCGACCACCGCGACGAACCCGCGCAGCTCCCGCAGTTCCATCCGCTCATGGGACCACGCCCGTCGGCGGCGCTACCGCAGCAGCAGCGCGTCGAGCCGCCGGGCCGCGACGACCACGCCGAACGCGATCATCACCGCGAAGTAGGCCAGGTGGCCGAGCAGCCCGACGTGCACGACGCCGGTGGTGAGCCCGCGCATCAGCTCCACCGCGTGGTAGAGCGGCAGGCACTCCACCACGATCTGCAGCCAGCGCGGGTAGACCGAAAGCGGGTAGAAGGTGGTGGAGAACAGGAACATCGGCAGCACCACGAGCGTGACCAGGTCGAAGTCCTGCCAGGACCGCATGAACGAGGTGGCGGCCATCCCGACGGCCGCGAACGCGAACGCGACGACCAGCGCCGCCGGCAGCGCGAGCAGCGCCCACGGCGACACCAGCAGCCCGAAGCCGCCCATCACCGCGAGGAACCCCAGCGAGTAGATGCCGCCGCGGATGAGGGCCCAGCCGATCTCGCCGAGCGCGATGTCGACCGGGCCGAGCGGGGTGGCGAGCATCGCGTCGTAGATGCGGCCGTACTTGAGCTTGAAGAACACGTTGAACGTGGAGTCGAACACCGCGCCGTTCATGGCGGACGCGGCCAGCAGGCCCGGCGCGATGAACGCGGCGTAGCTCAGCGGGGCGCCGTCGGGGCCGGGCAGCGTGCCGACCATCGACCCGAGGCCCTGCCCCATCGCGAGCAGGTAGAAGAACGGCTCGAAGAACCCCGACACGAACGCGATCCACGACCGGCGCGACGCGGTGGCGGAGCGCAGCAGCAGCGCGTGCGACCGGCCCGCGTAGCTGCCCGCGGGCATCAGGAAGCGCACGAGCGCCGCGGAGGTGGGCGGCCGCCGGCCGGCCGCGCGGTCGACGGCCGTCACGGCTGCAGCCTCCGCGTGAACAGCCGGGTGGCGAAGAACGCGCCCAGCCCCAGCAGCGCGAGCAGGAACGCGGTGTGGCCGAGCGCGGGCAGCGGCTCCCACCGGTCGAGCGCGGCCGCGCGGGCCACCTCGGTGCCGTGCCAGAGCGGCGACACCCAGGCCACCGGCTGCACCCACGCGGGCAGCCGGTCGACCGGGAAGAACGTGCCCGAGAACAGCGTCATCGGGATGACGACCAGCCGGAAGAGCACGCTGAACGCCGCACCCTCGTTCTCGAGGGTGGCGGAGAACGCGGTGACCGGTGCCGCCACGGCCGCGCCCGTGAGCACCGCGACGAGCAGCGCCACCACGATCCCGGGGCTCGCCACCCCGCCGAACAGCGCGATCACCAGGACGTACACCGCACCCGCGCCCGCAGTCTTGAGCGCCACCCAGGTGAGGTGCCCCAGCGCCACCTGGGCCGGGGAGACCGGGCCGGCCGTCATGCCGTGGTAGTGGCGCTGCCACTTGAAGCCCGACAGCACCGGGTACGACGACTCGAACGCCCCCGTCTGCACCGCCGAGACGGCCAGCAGGGCGGGCGCGAGCCACACCAGGTAGGTGTGGCCGCCGGTGGCCGCCGCGACCCCGCTGCCGCCCTGCACCAGCGCCCCGAAACCCACCCCGAACGCGAGCAGGAACAGCAGCGGCTGCAGCACGGACGACACCACGGTGGCCCGCCAGTTGCCGCGGTACCACACCCAGGCGTGCTCGACGACGAGCAGCACACCGCGCACGGCACCGGGGGCGCGGCCGGTGGAGCGGGCGACGCGGGCCGGGGCGCTCATTCCACCAGGCTCCGCCCCGTGAGCCGGAGGAAGACGTCCTCCAGCGTGGAGCGGCGCACGAGCGCCGACAGCGGCCGGTGGCCCGCGCCCGCGATCGCCGCCTGCGCCCGCTCGCCGTCGGCGGTGTAGAGCAGCAGCCGATCGGGCAGCTCCTCGATGCGCTCGACGTGGGGGGCGAGCACATCGGCCGGCGGCGCCGCACCGGGCGGGAACCGCAGCTCCAGCACCTCCCGCGTGGAGTACCGCTCGATCAGCTCAGCGGGCGAGCCCTCCGCGACGATCAGCCCGTCGTCCATGACGACGAGGCGGTCGCACAGCTGCTCGGCCTCGTCCATGTAGTGGGTGGTGATGATCTGCGTGACGCCCTCGCGCTTGAGCCGGTACAGCCGCTCCCACAGCAGGTGGCGGGCCTGTGGGTCGAGCCCGGTGGTGGGCTCGTCGAGCAGCAGCAACTCGGGGTCGTTGACCAGCGCCCGCGCGATGGTGAGCCGGCGCTTCATCCCGCCCGAGAGCGGCTCGACGGCCGCGTCGGCGCGCTCGGACAGCTGCGCGAACTCCAGCAGCTCGGCGGCCCTGGCGCGCACGTGGGCGCGGGAGAGCCCGAAGTAGCGCCCGTACACCTCGAGGTTCTGGCGCACCGACAGCTCCTGGTCGAGGTTGTCCAGCTGCGGAACGACCCCGATCCGGGCACGGATGCGCGGCCCGTGGACGGACGGGTCCATGCCCAGCACCTGCAGCTCGCCCGCCGAGCGCGGGGACACGCAGGCGATCATCCGCATCGTGGAGGACTTCCCCGCGCCGTTGGGCCCGAGGAACCCGAACACCTCGCCGCGCGCGACGTCGACGTCGATGCCGCGCACGGCCTCGAACTCACCGAACCGCTTGCGCAGCCCGCGCGCCTGGACCAGTCCGTCCCCCACGTCGAGCACGCTAGCCGGATTCCCCGACAGAAGGCGTGGTGCTCAGTCGAGGCAGAACTCGTTGCCCTCGGGGTCGGCCATCACGATGTGGCCCGCGCCGAGCGGGGGTTCGGGCTCGTGGCGCCGCAGCCGGGTGGCGCCGTGGCCGGCCAGCCGCTCGGCCTCCGCCTCCAGGGCCGCCATCCGCGCGTCGCCCTGCAGCCCCGGGGCGGCGCGCAGGTCGACGTGCACGCGGTTCTTGACCTGCTTGCCCTCCGGCACGCGCTGGAAGAACAGCCGGGGCCCCGAGCCGTCCGGGTCGACCACCGCCGAGGCGTCGTTGCGACGCTCGGGCGGCACGCCGAACGCCTCGAGGGCCTCCTCCCACGTCGCGAAGCCCGGCGGCGGGTCCTGCACCCGGTACCCCATGGCCTGGGCCCAGAAGGCGGCCAGTGCGGCGGGGTCGGCGCAGTCGAACGTGATCTGGACGTCGCGGGCCACCTCAGCTCCCCTCCCGCCGGGTGTGCAGGTACAGGTCGCGCAGCAGGCACACCTCGGCGAGGTGGTGGATCACCTCGCGGTTGATGTGCAGCACCAGCGCCGACAGGGGCCAGTCCGCGTACGGCCCCTCCGCGGGCCCGCACGGCCGGGTGAGGCCCTCCTCCCCGAGGGACTCGACGCCCGCGGTCCAGGTGGCGTACTCCGCGTCGAGCTGGGCGAGCGCCTCCGCGGCGGTGGCCGCGTACTCGAACGACTGGTAGTCGGTGGCCGGGCGGCCGAAGTGCGAGGCGTTGCGCATGGCGAGCACGCCGACGATCACGTGCCCGAGCCGCCACGCGATCGTGGTGAACGGCGCCGGATCGGGCGGCGGGAACGCGAAGTCGATGGTCATCGCTGCGCCACCGGCCTGCACGGGAGCGGTGCCGGTGCCGCGCGGGCGGACGTTCCACGCGCCGGGCACCGGCTCCCGGAAGTACTCGTCGTCGGTGAGCCCGTCGAGGCGTTTGCGCAGCTGGTGGTCCCAGTGCCAGGTCAGCTGGTCACGCAGCTGGTGGTTCCACGTCTGGTCGGTCATGGGGACAGCGTCTCGCAGATAGCGGACAGGTACGTTCCGCAATTCGTGGAACCATCGCGGACATGACCGTCGAGGCGACCACCGAGCGGGTGCTGCGGCTCCTCGCGCTGCTGCAGCGCAGGCCGTCCTGGACCGCCGCCGAGCTGGCCGCGGAGCTCGGGGTCACCGACCGGTCGGTGCGCCGCGACGTGGAACGGCTGCGCGCGCTGGGCTACCCCGTGCACGCCACCGCGGGCGTCGGCGGCGGGTACGCGCTCGGGGCGGGCACCCGGCTGCCCCCGCTGCTGTTCGACGACGAGGAGGCGATCTCCACGGCGGTGTCCCTGCGGCTGGCGTCGGCGGGCACGGTGGCCGGGGCGGGCGAGGCGGCCCTGCGGGCACTCGCGAAGCTCGATCAGGTGATGCCACCCCGGCTGCGTGCCGAGGTGCGGGCGGTGCACGGCGCCACCGAGACGCTCGTCGGCCCCGGCGTCGTGATCGACGCCGAGCTGCTGGTGACGCTCGCCCGTGCCTGCCGCGACGCCGTCCGCGTGCGGTTCCGGTACGCCGGGCGGCACGGCGTGGAGCGGGAACGCACCGTGGAGCCGGTGCGGATGGTCACCACCGGCCGCCGGTGGTACCTGATGGCCCACGACGTCGACCGCGACGACTGGCGCACGTTCCGGCTCGACCGGATGCGCGACGTCGTCGCGACGACCTGGCGGTTCCGGCCGCGTGAACACCCGGACCCGGTGGCCCACGTGCAGCGGGCGGTGGCCGAGGCGCCCTACCCGCACGTGGCCCGGGTGAGGTTGCGCGCCCGGCCCGACGAGGTGCGGGCGCTCGTGCCGCCCCAGGTGGCGCGGGTGGAGGACGACCGCGACGGCTGGTGCCTGCTCGTGGTGGGCGGGGTCGACCTGGAGTTCCTGGCCCTGCACGTCGTGCGGCTGGGCTTCGAGGCCCAGGTGCTGGAACCCCCGGAGCTGCGGGAGGCCGCCGCGCGCCTCGCCCGGCGTATGACGGCGCTTGCCAATAAGTAGACCGATCTCTATATTTTTGCGTTGTGCGGGTCCACCACCTCAACTGCGGCACGATGCGTCCCTTCGGCGGCCGGTGGGTGAGCGGGCGCGGGCCCGTGCTCACGACCGCCGAGATGGTCTGCCATTGCCTGCTGGTCGAGGCCGACCACGGGCTGGTCCTCGTCGACACCGGGTACGGGCTGGACGACGTGCGCGCCCCGGACGCCTCGCTCACGAGGTCGTTCCGCCGGATGTCGCGCCCGGTGCTCGCGGAGTCCGAGACCGCGGTGCGGCAGGTCGAGGCGCTCGGCTTCCGCGCCGACGACGTCCGGGACGTCGTGCTCACCCACCTCGACCTCGACCACGCGGGCGGGCTGCGCGACTTCCCGCACGCGCGCGTGCACGTCCTGCGCGCCGAGCTGGAGGCGGCAGGCGCGGCGCGCACGTCCGTCGAGCGCACGCGCTACCCGGAGGCGCAGCGCGCCCACGGGCCGCGGTGGGTCACGCACGACCCCGACGGCGACGAGTGGTACGGCTTCTCGGCCGTCCGGGAGTTGCCCGGCGTGCAGGCGGAGATCCGGCTGGTGCCGCTCATCGGGCACACCGTGGGCCACACCGGGGTGGCCGTGCGCCACGGCGATGGCTGGCTGCTGCACGCGGGCGACGCGTACTTCCACCACGACGAGATGCGCGTGGACGGCCCCGTCTGCCCGCCCGCCCTGCGCTACATGCAGGCGCGGATGGAGACCGCGCGGGGGCTGCGGCTGGCCAACCAGGAACGGCTGCGGGAGCTGGTGCGCGGCCACGGCGACCGGATCGCGGTGTTCTGCGCCCACGACCCGGTGGAGCTGCGGTCGCGGCAGCGCGTGCCGGTCAGCTGAGCCGCAGCTGGAACCAGTGCTCGTCGCGCAGCTCGTCGCCGATCCGCAGGGCGTCCGGGAACAGGCCGACCTGGGTCCAGCCCTGCTTGGTGTAGAAGTCGGGCAGCCCGGTGCCGCCGCGCGCGGAGAGCAGCAGCTGCTCCAGTCCGATCGCGGTGGCGTGGGCGACCACCGCGTCGAGCAGCGCCTTGCCCCACCCCCGGCCCTGCAGGTCGGGGTGCACCATCAGCCGCACGACGTCGGCGCGGTGCCGGGTGGTGGCCTTGGCGCCGCGCCGCAGGAAGACCGCGCCGACCAGCTCGTCGCCGTCCTCGAGCACGAACAGCTGCGCACCACCCGCCCGGACGTCCTCGATCGCCTGCTCGGCGGCCTCCCGGATGTCCTGCTCCGGCGCGTCCGCCGCGAACCCGACGGCCCCACCCGCCCGGGTCACGGCGGTCCACAGCGTGCCGAGCGAGATCGCGGTGTGCGGGCCGACCTCGGTGACGAGGCGCGGCGCGGACGTCACAGGTTGGGGAACCAGAGCTTGATCTCCCGGGCGGCGCTCTCCGGCGAGTCGGAGCCGTGCACCAAGTTGTACTGGGTCTCCAGGCCGAAGTCGCCGCGGATGGTGCCCGGGGTGGCCTTCTCCACCGGGTCGGTGCCGCCTGCGAGCTGGCGGAACGCCGCGATCGCGCGCGGGCCCTCCACCACGGCCGCGAGCACCTTGCCGGAGGTGATGAACTCGAGCAGGTCGCCGAAGAACGGCTTGCCGTCGTGCTCGGCGTAGTGCTGCTCGGCGAGCTCGCGCTCCACCGTGCGCAGCTCGAGGGCGACGACGTCGAGCCCCTTGCGCTCGATGCGGGAGATGACCTCGCCGATCAGGCGGCGCTGCACGCCGTCGGGCTTGACGAGGACCAGGGTGCGTTCAGTCACGCGGACGAGGGTATCGGCGGCCCCGCGTCAGGGCTCACGCACCTGCTGGCTCGGCAGCTCGCCGCGCTCCATCTTGCCCACCAGGTCGCGGCGCAGCAGCAGGATCCCGCCCCAGACCAGCGCGAACACCACGCCCATCACGCCGAGCGCCGGGACGAGCAGCCCGCAGAGGATCATCACGGCCTGCAGGGCGAGCGCGAGCCACAGCCCCCACGGCCGCCGCTGCAGCCCCGCCGCCACCACCATCGCGACGGCGAGCGCGGAGATCACCGTGACGCCGAACGCGGTGGCCCCCTCGCCGAACTTCGGCAGCACCAGCAGGGCGAGCGCCACCACGATGGCCTCGAGCGTGAGCGTGGCCGCGTAGACGCCGCGCAGCCCCTTCATCGGGTCGGGAGCGCTCATGCCGGGTCCTTGCCGAAGATCGTGCGCACCTCGCCCGCGGTGACCACGGACCCGGTGATCACGACCCCGACGCCGGACTCGCCGCCCTCCTCCGCGAGCTCCTGCGCCTGGTCGACGGCCTCACGCAGCGACGGCTCGACGCTCACGCGGGCGGAGCCGAACACCTCGACGGCCAGCGCGCCCAGCTCGTCGGGGTCCATCGCGCGGGGCGAGGAGTTGGCGGTGATCACCACCTCCTGCAGCACCGGCTCCAGCTCGGCGAGGATGCCGCGGACGTCCTTCTCCCGCATCACGCCGAGCACGCCGACGAGCCGGGTGAAGCGGAACTCGGTGGTGAGGGCGGCGGCGAGCGCACGGGCGCCGTGCGGGTTGTGGGCGGAGTCGGCGAGCACCGTGGGCACGCCCTGCCCGGCCGCCAGCCGCTCCAGGCGACCCGGCGACAGCACGCCGGCGAACGCCGCCCGCACCACGTCGGCGTCGATCGGCTGATGCGGGCCCGCGCCCACGAGCGCCTCCGCGGCGGCCAGCGCCAGCGCCGCGTTGTTGGCCTGGTGCTCGCCGTGCAGCGGGAGGAAGACGTCGTCGTAGGTGCCGCCCAGCCCTTGCAGCACGAGGCGCTGCCCGCCGACGGCCAACTCCCGCTCGCGCACGCCGAACTCGGCACCCTCGCGCGCGACCTGCGCGTCGACCTCGACGCACCGTTCCAGCAGCACGTCGGCCACCGCCTTGTCCTGGGCGGACAGCACCGCCACGGCGCCGGGCTTGATGATCCCGGCCTTCTCCCGCGCGATGCCGAGGACGTCGGTGCCGAGGTACTCGGCGTGGTCCAGTCCGATCGGGGTGATCACCGCGACCGAGCCGTCGGCCACGTTGGTGGCGTCCCAGCGCCCGCCCAGGCCCACCTCCACGATCCCCGCCTCCACGGGCGCGTCGGCGAACGCGGAGAACGCCATCGCGGTGAGGACCTCGAACTTGGAGAGCGCCGTGCCCTCCTTGAGGTCGACGAGCTCCACGAACGGCTTCACGTCCCGGTAGACCTGCACGTACTTCTCCGGCGTGATCGGCCGGTTGTCGATGTTGATGCGCTCCGTGGCCCGCTGCAGGTGGGGGCTCGTGTAGCGCCCGGTGCGCAGCCCCACCCCGGTGAGCAGGGCGTCGACCATGCGCGCGGTGGAGGTCTTGCCGTTGGTGCCGGTGAGGTGGACGACCGGGTAGCCGCGGTGCGGCTCGCCGAGCACGTCGACCAGCGTGGTGATCCGGTCCAGCGACGGCTCCATCACCGTCTCCGGCCAGCGCCGGTTGAGCTCCTGCTCCACGGCGAGGAACTCCGCGTAGCCCCGCGTGGAGGACTGGGCGGGCACCACGTCCGGCGTGTCGCCGCCGCGGATGGCATCGAGGACGTGCGCCACCACCGCGTCCTCGGGCGTGGAGAGCTCGCCCTCGCCCTCGGGTCGCTCGTCGCGCTCGTCGGTCACACGTGCGAGTCTACGAGCCGGAGGGGGACGAAACCCGGGGCGGGCGTCGCGGTGGGCGCACTACCGTTGCCGCATGAACCCGCCGCGTCCCACCCTGCCGGAGCGGCCCACGATCGACGGCCTCGAGCCGCGGTGGGCCGGCCGCTGGGAGGAGCTGGGCGTACACCGCTTCGACCGCGACCGGCCACGGGAGGACGTGTTCGCGATCGACACCCCGCCGCCGACCGTCAGCGGGTCCCTGCACGTCGGGCACGTGTTCTCCTACACGCACACCGACGTCGTGGCGCGCTACCGGCGGATGCGGGGGCAGGCCGTCTTCTACCCGATGGGGTGGGACGACAACGGCCTGCCCACCGAGCGGCGGGTGCAGAACCACTTCGGGGTGCGCTGCGACCCCGCGCTCCCCTACGACCCCGCGTTCGAGCCGCCGGAGAAGCCCGGCGACCGCCAGATCCCGGTGTCGCGGCGCAACTTCATCGCGCTCTGCGAGCGGCTCACCGAGACCGACGAGGTGGCCTTCGAGGAGCTGTGGCGCCGGCTCGGCCTGTCCGTCGACTGGTCCACCACCTACCGCACCATCGGCACCCGGGCCCGGGCGGCCGCGCAGCGGGCCTTCCTGCGCAACCTCGCCCGCGGCGAGGCCTACCTCGCCGAGGCCCCCACGCTGTGGGACGTCACGTTCCGCACGGCCGTTGCGCAGGCCGAGCTGGAGGACCGCGAGCGGCCCGCCGCGTTCCACCGCCTGCTGTTCACCCGCGCCGACGGCACCGACCTCGAGGTCGCCACCACCCGCCCCGAGCTGCTGCCCGCGTGCGTGGCGCTGGTGGCCCACCCCGACGACGAGCGGTACCGCGACCTGGTGGGCGGCACCGCGCGCACCCCCGTGTTCGGCGTCGAGGTGCCGGTGCTCGCACACCGGGCCGCCGACCCGGAGAAGGGCACCGGCATCGCCATGGTGTGCACCTTCGGCGACACCACCGACGTGCTGTGGTGGCGTGAGCTGCAGCTGCCCACTCGCGCGGTGGTGGGCCGCGACGGCCGGTTCCTCCCCGAGCCGCCCGCCGGCGTGGACCCGGCGGAGTACGCCCCGCTCGCCGGGGCCACCGTGCACGCCGCGCGGGAGCACGTGGTGGCCCGGCTGCGGGAGGCGGGGAGGCTCGTCGGCGAGCCGGAGCGCATCACGCACGCCGTCAAGTTCTACGAGAAGGGCGACCGGCCGCTCGAGATCGTCACCACGCGGCAGTGGTACGTGCGCAACGGCGGCCGCGACGCCGACCTGCGCGAGGCGCTGCTGCGGCGCGGCCGCGAGCTCGACTGGCACCCGCCCCACATGCGGGCGCGCTACGAGAACTGGGTCGAGGGCCTCAACGGCGACTGGCTGGTGAGCCGCCAGCGCTTCTTCGGCGTGCCGTTCCCGCTCTGGTACCCGCTCGACGAGCACGGCGAGCCCGCCCACGACCGCCCGATCGTCGCCGACGAGGCGGCGCTGCCGGTCGACCCGAGCACGGACGCCCCGCCCGGCTACACCGAGGCGCAGCGCGGCGTGCCCGGCGGGTTCGCGGGCGACCCGGACGTCATGGACACCTGGGCCACGTCGTCGCTCAGCCCGCAGATCGCGGGCGGGTGGTGCTCCGACGACGACCTGTTCCGCCGCGTGTTCCCGTTCGACCTGCGCCCGCAGGCCCACGACATCATCCGCACCTGGCTGTTCTCCACGGTGCTGCGCGCGCACACCGAGCACGACACGCTGCCGTGGCGGCACGTGGCGATCTCCGGCTGGATCCTCGACCCGGACCGCAAGAAGATGTCCAAGTCGAAGGGCAACGTCGTCACGCCGATGGCGCTGCTGGAGCAGTACGGCTCCGACGCCGTCCGCTACTGGGCGGCGGCCGCGCGGCCCGGCACCGACACCGCCTTCGACCCGGGCCAGATGAAGATCGGCCGCAGGCTCGCGATCAAGGTGCTCAACGCGAGCCGCTTCGCACTGTCGACGGGAGCCGCGCCCGGCGCCGTCACGGCACCCCTGGACCGCGCGCTGCTCGCGGAGCTCGCCGTCACCGTCGATGCCGCCACCGCCGCGCTGGACGAGTTCGACCACGCCCGCGCCCTCGAGGCCGTCGAGCGGTTCTTCTGGCACTTCTGCGACGACTACCTCGAGCTGGTCAAGGCCCGCGCCTACGGCGAGCACGGGGACGACGCCGCGGCGTCCGCCCGCGCGGGGCTGGCCGCGGCCCTGTCGGTGCTGCTGCGCCTCTTCGCGCCGGTGCTCCCGTTCGTCACCGAGGAGGTGTGGTCGTGGTGGCAGGACGGCTCGGTGCACCTCGCGCCGTGGCCCGACGCCGGGGAGCTCCGCGCGCAGGCGGGCGACCCGGACGTCCTCACCGCGGCCACCGACGTCCTCACGGCGGTGCGGCGCGCCAAGTCGGAGGCGAAGGTGTCGATGCGCACCGAGGTCGGCAAGACCGTGGTGACGGCGCCGCCGGACGTCCTCGCGCGGATCGCGCTCGCCGAGACCGACGTCCGCGCCGCAGGCCGGATCGAGGAGCTCCAGCTCCGGGAGGGGCCCGCCCTGGAGGTCCAGGTGCTCCTCTGACCGATGAGTTCCGCGTCCGGGCGCGGTCTCATCCGGTGTGAGCGAGGAACACCTGGCCACGGCGCTCGACGCGCTGCTCGACGAGCTCGTCGGTTCGGGGGCGGAAGTCGGGGTGCAGGTCGCCGTGATCCGGCACGGCCGCACGATCGTCGACGCGGTGCGGGGCGTGGCCGATCCGCGCACGGGCGCGCCGGTCGAGCCGGGCACGCTGTTCTGGGCCGGTTCCGCGGCGAAGGGAGTGGCGGCTACGGTGGCGCACGTCCTCGTCGACCGGGGTGAGCTCGCCGACGACATGCGCGTCGCCGACGTGTGGCCGGAGTTCGCGGCGCACGGCAAGGACCGGGTGACCCTGCGCCACGTGCTCATGCACACCGCGGGCGTGCCCGGCCTCCCGCCCGGCACGAGCGCGGCCGACCTGTGCGACTGGGACCGCATGTGCGCGGTGGTCGCCGACGAGCGGCCGTGGTGGGAGCCCGGCACCGGGTTCGGCTACCACGCCAAGACGTTCGGGTTCCTGCTCGGCGAAACGCTGCGCCGCGGGACCGGCGAGCCGATCTCGGCCCTGCTCCGCAGAGAGGTGACCGGTCCGCTCGGGGTGGCCGACGAGATCCACTTCGGCGTGCCGGCGTCCCTGCTCCCGCGGGTCGCCCGGCAGGTGGGCGGCCCCGCCACCCGCCCGGAACCCGGGTCCCCGCTCGACCGAGCGATGCCACCGGGCGTGGTGCCCGACGCCGACTACGCCAACCGCCCGGACCTGCTCACCAGCGACATCCCCGCCGAGGGCACCATGAGCGCCCGCGCGGTGGCCCGCGTCTACGCCGCGCTCCTGGACGACCTCGTGTCGCCCGCCCGCCGCACCGAGATCACACAGGTCGCGTTCGAGGGGATGGACCGGGTGATGGGCTTCTCGGCGTCCTGGACGTACGGCTACGCCCCCTTCCGCCCCAGCGGCAGCGGCCGCCCCGGCTCGACGTTCGGGATGGTCGGCGCCGGCGGCAGCGTCGCGTTCGCCGACGTCGACTCCGGCGTCGCGGTCGCGGTGCTGCACAACCGCTTCGGCGACCTGGGCACCGCCGCCCGGATCGACCAGCTGATCACGGATGAACTGGCATGAGAGGAATCCCCATGGGTGCACCGACGACCACGCTCGACGGCCGGTTCAGCGAACCGGACGCCACCCCGACCCCGTGGGAGACCACGGTGGAGGCACTGGAGGCGGCCGAACTGTGCTGGATCACCACCGTGCGGGCCGACGGGCGGCCGCACGTCACCCCGCTCGTCGCGGTGTGGCTCGACGGGGCGCTGCACTTCGGCACCGGCGCGGCCGAGCAGAAGGCCGTGAACCTCCGCACGAACCCGCACGTCGTCCTCACGACCGGCAGCAGCACCTGGGACCACGGGCTCGACGTGGTGGTCGAGGGCGACGCCGTGCGCGTCACGGACGACGCCGCGCTGCAGCGGCTCGCCGACGCCTGGCGCACGAAGTGGGACGGGCGCTGGCAGTTCGAGGCGCGCGACGGCGCGTTCCACCACGGGGCGGGCGAGGCACTGGTGTTCGCGGTGGCGCCCACCAAGGTGCTCGCGTTCGGCAAGGGCACCTACTCCCACACCCGCCACCGTTTCTGACCGG
The DNA here is from genome assembly GCF_042657305.1 of Pseudonocardia zijingensis. Lineage (NCBI taxonomy): Bacteria > Bacillati > Actinomycetota > Actinomycetes > Pseudonocardiales > Pseudonocardiaceae > Pseudonocardia > Pseudonocardia zijingensis. The sequence continues at coordinate 284,613 of NZ_JBHSKO010000002.1, forward strand.
GACGCCGGGGTTGGTCCGTTCGTCCGCTTGCGCCCGTCTGCGAACTAGCAATATTTTGCATATCGCAGCCACCCAACGGAGGAAGGGACCTGACCATGAGCACGGACCGGGAGATCAGGAACGTCGTGCTGGTGCACGGGGCGTTCGCCGACGGATCGGGGTGGCGGGGCGTCCACGACATCCTGACGGCGCGGGGCTACACGGTGACGATCGTGCAGAACCCGCTCACGTCGCTGGCGGACGACGTCGCGGCCACCACGCGGATCCTCGACCGGCAGGACGGCCCGACGATCCTCGTCGGCCACTCCTGGGGCGGCACCGTGATCACCGAGGCCGGTGTCCACCCGAAGGTGGCCGGCCTGGTCTACGTCTCCGCCCTGGCCCCCGACTCCGGCGAGACCACGGGCCAGCAGTACGAGGGCTTCGCGCCCACACCGGAGTTCGTCATCGACGTCGGCGACGACGGGTACGGGTTCCTCGACCCCGGGAAGTTCAAGGCCGGCTTCGCCCACGACGCGAGCGACGAGGACGCCGCCTTCCTGCGCGACTCGCAGGTCCCGATCAACATGTCGGTCTTCGACTCGCCGGTCACGCACACCGCCTGGCGCGACAAGCCCACCTGGGCCGTGATCGCCACGGAGGACAAGTCGTTCGACCAGGCCATGCTGCAGCACATGGCCAAGCGCAGCGCGGCGACGATCACCACCGTCAGCGCGAGCCACGCCCTCTTCATGACGCAGGCCGGGGTCGTCGCCGACGTCATCGACGAGGCCGCGAAGGGCGCAGCGCGGTAGGTCCCCGGTTCAGGACCGGCCGATCCCCCCGAGCACCAGGTCGATGCCGGTGCGGAACTGCTCGCGGTCGTCGTGGTCGCGCATCTGGCCCGCGACGGCCCGGACGAACGGGTGCTCGTCGGGGTCGAGGTCCTGCCACGCCCGCGAGGCCGCGTCGAGGAACCCGGCGCGGTCGGCCCCGCCCTCGGACGGCTGGGCGGTCTGGGTGGTGGCGCCGAGGATGTAGTGGACCAGCACCGAGCTGGTGGCGAACCAGTCGCGTTGCGGCACCCCCAGGGCACCCAATGGCCGGCCGATGTTCTCGAAGACCCGCACCGTCACCGGACCCCAGGGGTTGCGGGTGATCTGCACGGCCAGCTGGGCGGCGAGCCAGGGGTGCTCGGCCACCGCGTCGAACACGCCGAGCGCGGCGGCGCGGATCTCGTCGCCGGGCATGCCGGGCTCCACCGGCGCGGCCAGGGCGTCGGCGACGACGGCCTCGGTCGCGGTATGCAACAGCTCGTCCCGGCTGCCGACGTGGTGGTGGACCGCGCCGGATCCGGTGGAGAGGCGTTCGGTCAGCGCCCGGACCGTCAACGCTCCCTCCCCTGCCGCGTCCAGCAGCTCGACGGCCGCCTCCACGATGCGCTCCCGGGAGAGCACCTGCCTGCGTCGCTCGGCCATGCCTCATCCGCCAGAGATCGAACTACGACCATCTCCCCTTGATCGACGCCACCCCGGCCACCGCCAAGGTCGAACAGCACCCCACTGTCACCACACCAACCGGGAGGTGCGACTCAGATCGATCAACCGGCCCGAACAGCACCTGACGGTCGTCCGAAGGACCGCGGTGTGCGACTCGCGCACCTCACCGGCTCCCCGGCCACCCCGACCGCGAAGAACGCCACCACCGGCAGCTCGAGCAGTACCTCACGGCGGCCCCAGCAGCCCTGGTGTGCGTCTCGAAGCGACCAGCTTGTTGACCAAGGGCAAACGGTCGCCCTCAAAGATCGAACTACGACCATCTCCCCTTGATCGACGCCACCCCGGCCGCCACCAAGCCCCAACAGCACCCCACTGTCACCACACCAACCGGGAGGTGCGACTCAGATCGATCAACCGGCCCGAACAGCACCTCACAGCCCTCCCGAGGACCGCAGAGTGCGACTCGCGGCGACCCGACCGGCGGTTAGGCCTTCGGCAGCGCCGCCAGCCGCGCGTTGACACGCTCGATCTCGGCCACCGCGGCCTCGCGGCGGGTGCGGATGCCCTCGACGACGTCGGCGGGGGCCTTCTCCAGGAACTTCGGGTTGGCCAGCTTCTTGTCGGCCTGGGTGAGTTCCTTCTCCGCCGCGGCGAGGTCGCGGCCGAGGCGGGCCCGCTCGGCGGCGACGTCGATGGCGCCCGAGGTGTCGATCTCGACGTGGACGGTGCCCCCGGAGAGCAGGACGTCGAGGGTGGCGGTGGGTGAGAACCCGTCGCCGGCGTCGTCCAGGCGGGCCAGCGAGCGCAGCGCGGCGGCCGCGCCGCCGGGGCCCTGCTCGCCGAGGCCCGCGCCGTCGAGACCCTCGACCCGCGCCGCGACGCGGCGGCTGTCGGGCAGGCCCTGCTCGGTGCGGAACCGGCGCACCTCGGTGACCAGCTTCTGCACGTCGGCCAGCCGGCCGTTCGCGGCCGGGTCGGCCGGCGCGCCCACACCCGTGGGCCAGGGCGCGACGACCACGGACTCGCGTCCGGTGAGCGCCGTCCAGAGCGCCTCGGTGACGAACGGGCTGATCGGGTGCAGCAGCCGCAGCAGGGCGTCCAGCACGTGGCCGAGGACGGCCCGGGTGCCCTCGGCGGTGCGCTCGTCGCGCAGCTGCGCCTTGGCCAGCTCGAGGTACCAGTCGCACAGCTCGTCCCACGTGAAGTGGTAGAGCCCCTCGGTGGCCTTGGCGAACTGGAAGTCCTCCAGCAGCGCGTCGGTCTGCTCCACCACCTCGGCGAGGCGGCCGAGGATCCAGCGGTCGGCGTCGGTGCGGTCGGCCTCGGCGGGCAGCGGGAGGTCGGGCGAGGCGCCGTTGGTGAGCGCGAGCCGCGTGGCGTTCCACAGCTTGGTGCCGAAGTTGCGCGAGCCCGCGACCCACTCCTCCGACAGCGCCATGTCGGCGCCCGGGTTGGCGCCGCGGGCGATCGTGAAGCGCAGGGCGTCGGCGCCGAAGCGGTCGATGAGGTCCAGCGGGTCGATCGTGTTGCCCTTGGACTTCGACATCTTCTTGCCGAACTGGTCACGGATCAGCCCGTGCAGGAACACGTGCTCGAACGGCGGCTTCCCGTCCATCGCGTACAGCCCGAACATCATCATCCGGACGACCCAGAAGAACAGGATGTCGTAGCCGGTGACCAGCACGGACGTCGGGTAGTAGCGCTCGAGGTCCTTCGTGGAGTCGGGCCAGCCGAGCGTGGAGATCGGCCACAGGCCCGAGGAGAACCAGGTGTCGAGGACGTCCTCGTCCTGGCGCCAGCCCTCGCCGGTGGGCGGCTGCTCGTCCGGACCGACGCACACGACCTCGCCGTTCGGCCCGTACCAGACCGGGATGCGGTGGCCCCACCACAGCTGCCGGCTGATCGTCCAGTCGTGCATGTTGTCGACCCAGTCGAAGAAGCGCTTCTCCAGCTCCTGCGGGTGGATCGTGGTGCGCCCGTCGCGGACGGCGTCGCCCGCGGCCTTCGCGAGGGGCTCGACCCGGACGAACCACTGCAGCGACAGCCGCGGCTCGACCACCGTGTCGCAGCGGCTGCAGTGGCCGACCGCGTGCACGTACGGGCGCTTCTCGGCGACGATGCGGCCCTGCGCGCGCAGCTCCTCGCGCACGGCCTCGCGCGCGGCGAAGCGGTCCATCCCGTCGAACCGGGTGCCGGACCCGCTGATCACCGCGGCCTCGTCCATGATCGAGGGCATCGGCAGGTCGTGGCGGCGGCCGATCTCGAAGTCGTTGGGGTCGTGCGCGGGCGTGACCTTCACGGCGCCCGTGCCGAACGCGGGGTCGACGTGCTCGTCGGCCACCACCGGGATCTTCCGCCCGACGATCGGGAGCTCGATCTCGCGGCCGACGAGGTGGGCGTAGCGCTCGTCGTCGGGGTGCACGGCCACGCCGGTGTCGCCGAGCATCGTCTCGACGCGGGTGGTGGCCACCACGAGGGAGTTCTCGCCGTCGCCGTAGCGGATGGAGACGAGCTCGCCCTCGTCGTCGTGGTGGTCGACCTCGATGTCCGAGAGCGCGGTGTGGCAGCGCGGGCACCAGTTGATGATCCGCTCGGCGCGGTAGATCAGGTCGTCGTCGAAGAGCCGCTTGAAGACCGTCTGGACGGCACGCGACAGCCCTTCGTCGAGGGTGAACCGCTCGCGGGTCCAGTCGACGCCGTCGCCGAGGCGGCGCATCTGGCCGAGGATCGCGCCGCCGGACTCGGCCTTCCACGACCAGACCTCGTCGACGAACGCCTCACGGCCCAGGTCGTGGCGGCTGCGCCCCTCGCCGGCGAGCCTGCGCTCGACGACGTTCTGGGTGGCGATGCCCGCGTGGTCCATGCCGGGCAGCCACAGCGCGTCGTAGCCCTGCATCCGCCGGCGCCGGGTGAGGATGTCGATGAGCGTGTGGTCCATGGCGTGGCCGAGGTGCAGGCTGCCGGTGACGTTCGGCGGCGGGATCACGATGCAGAACGGCGGCCGGTCGGAGGTGTTGTCGGCCTCGAAGTACCCGCGCTCCACCCACCGCTCGTAGAGCACGCCCTCTACCTCACCCGGGTTCCACTGGGTGGGCAGGTCGGCGGTGCGCGATGGGAGGGTGTCGGTCACCTATCGAAGTTTACGAGCGACGCGGTGCGCACCTCCGGGGCGGGGCCGCGTACCCGGCGCGAACGCGCCACCAGCGCTACCGTGCTGCGGGTGTCGATGATGCGCACGATCCCGGTGGAGCACATCCTCGAGCGGGGCAAGGGCGAGAACCTCAAACGGACGTTGCGGGGGCGCGACCTCATCGGGTTCGGCGTCGGCATCATCATCGGGACCGGCATCTTCACGCTGGCCGGGGTCGAGGCCAAGGAGCACGCCGGGCCCGCCGTCACGCTGTCGTTCGTGATCGGCGCGGTCGTCGCGGCGCTCGCCGCGCTGTGCTACGCGGAGCTCGCCTCCTCGGTGCCGACCGCCGGGTCCGCCTACACCTACGCCTTCGCCACCCTCGGCGAACTCTTCGCGTGGATCATCGGGTGGGATCTGCTGCTGGAGTTCGGCCTCGGCCTGGCCGTGGTCTCCCGCAGCTGGTCGAGCTACCTGGCGAACCTGTTCGGGCTGCCGCAGGTGCTGTTCGGGGAGACGGCGCCGGTCAACATCGGGGCGGTGCTGATCATCGGCGTGCTCACGGTGGTGGCCGTGCTCGGCATCCGGCAGTCCTCCCGGCTCACCAACGTGCTGGTGGCCGTCAAGCTCGCGGTCTGTGTGCTGATCATCGGGGTCGGGGTGTTCTTCATCGACGCCGCGAACCTCGTGCCGTTGATCCCGCAGGCGGTGCCGGTGCCCGACGGCGGTTCGGTGCTCGAACAGCCGGTCGTCGAGGGCGTGTTCGGGCTGCCTGCCACCGTGTACGGGATCGGCGGCATGCTCACCGCGGCCGCGGTGGTCTTCTTCGCCTACACCGGCTTCGAGGCGCTGGCCAACCTCGGCGAGGAGACCCGCAACCCGGAACGCGACATGAAGGTCGGGCTGCTCGGTGCACTGGGCGTGTGCGCGGTGCTCTACGTCGCCGTCTCGTTCGTGCTCACCGCGATGGTGCCCTACGACCAGATCGACACCGGCGCCCCGCTCGCGGGCGCGTTCAACGCGGTCGGCCTGCCCTGGGTCGGCGCGTTGATCTCCATCGGGGCCGTGACCGGGCTGACCTCGGTGATGATGGTCGAGCTCGTGACGATCGGCCGGATCGGCTTCGCGATGGGCCGCGACGGGCTCCTGCCCTCCCCGATCGGCACGGCCCACCCCCGGTTCGGCACCCCGCACCGGATGACGATCATCGGCGCCGTGGTGATCGCGGTCATCGCGGCCACCACCCCGATCTCCGAGCTGGCCGACATGGTCTCCATCGGCGCGCTCAGCGCCATGATCATCGTGGCGATCGCCGTGCCCGTGCTGCGCCGCACCCGTCCCGAGCTGGAGCGGCCCTTCCGCGTGCCGCTGTCGCCCGCGGTGCCCGCGCTCGCCGCCGTGGCCTGCTTCTACCTGATGTTGAACCTCGACCTGCTCAGCTGGCTGCGGTTCGCGGTGTGGCTCGTGATCGGCCTGGTGATCTACCTGGTCTACGGGCGGCGCCACTCCCTGCTGAGTCCTTCCCAGCAGAAGCTTTAGACGGGCACCAGCACCGCGTGCAGCCGGTCGAAGCCCAGCACGGGCGCGAGCCGGCGCTCGGCCACCAGGTGCGGTTCCAGCGCGCGGACGTGGCCGCTCGTGGGCTCGTACACCCGCCACCGGCCGTCGCCCAGCACGCCGAGCGCCAGCACGTAGTGGCGCGGCACGAACCCGCCCACCAGCAACGGCACCGGGCGGCCCGCGACCAGCGCGGTGCGGACCTGCGCGATCGCGTCGTCGACGTCCGCGGCTGAGCGGTCGTCCACCAGCCGCACGCGGTAGGGGCCCGCGGCCGGGGCGTAGCGGCGCAGCCAGCGGGCCATGCCCCACGGGCTGGTGCCGAGCGCCCGCGGCCAGAACCGGGTGGACTGGCGGTGCACCTCCTCCTGCCGGGCGTCGTAGCGCGCACCGAACCCGACGGCGACGCCGGCCCGCGCTCCGGCGCCCACCCCCGTGCCGCCCGCCGCGGTGACCGCGTCGTGGCCGTCGAGACGCGCGGTCTCCGCGGGATCGGCCCAGGCGGCGAGGGCGACGAGCACCGCGCTGCCGCAGGTGGTGCCGTCGACCTGGTCGAGCCGCACCCCACCACGCCGTTGCTCACCCATGCGATCGGACAGCAGCGGGCGCCTGCCCCCCGCCAACGGGCGCACCTGCGCCGCGTGCCCGCCCTCCGCGCGCCGCACGCGCGAGGAGACCCACCGCGCAAACCCGATCACGGTCCGCATGCCCCGATACTCCCCCGCGGCCCACGGGGTGCGCCACGCCGTTCAGGACTGCAGCACCGTCGACCAGAGTTCCCCGCCGTCCGGACCACGCAACGCCACCCGCATCTCGCCGCCGCCCGGCGCCACCTCCACCTCGCCGAAATGCTGGTAGCCCTCCGCGGGCGAGGTGTTCGGCGCCGGCGGGGCATGGACGAACACGGCCTCGGGCCCGAAGGTCGGGTCGAGCGGGTTGGGGCCGAAGGCACCCGCGTGCAGCGGGCCCGAGACGAACTCCCAGAACGGGTCGAACTCCGTGAACGCCGCCCGCTCCGGTGCGTAGTGGTGCGCGGCGGTGTAGTGGACGTCCGCGGTGAGCCACACGACGTTGCGGACGTGGCGCCTTCGCAGCTCCGACAGCACCCACGCGAGCTCGGCCTCCCGCCCGCTCGGCGGGCCCGCCACGCCGTTGGCGACGGCCTCCCACGCCGTGCCGTCGGGCACGTGCAGCCCGATCGGCATGTCCGCGGCCACGAACTTCCACGTCGCCTGCGAGGACGCCAGCGCGTCGACGAGCCAGCGGGCCTGCCGCTCCCCCAGGATCCGCCCCTGCGGGTCGGTGTTCACCCCGTTGGCGTCGCGGTAGGTCCGCATGTCGATCACGAACAGCTCGACGTGCGCCCCGTAGGGCATGCGCCGGTGGACGCGGCCGTCCAGCGCCCGGCGGGGGTCCAGCGGCACCCACTCGTGGTAGGCCCGGAACGCGCGCTCGGCGAGCACGTCCACCCGCTTCTCCGTGTAGCGGTCGTCGGCGAGCACCTCGCCCGGGTACCAGTTGTTGGTGACCTCGTGGTCGTCCCACTGGTTCACCTGCGGCACGGCCGCGGCGAAGGCGCGCAGGTTGTCGTCGAGCAGGTTGTAGGCGTACTGCCCCCGGAACTCCGCGAGCGTCTCGGCCACCTTCAGCTTCTCCGGCGTCACGAGGTTGCGCCACATGCTGGCGTCGGGCAGGGCGACGGTCTCGGTGAGCGGCCCGTCGGCGTAGACGGTGTCACCGCTGTACAGGAAGAAGTCCGGGTCGCGTTCGGCCATGGCCCGGAAGATGCGCATCCCGCCGCGGTCGCGGTCGATGCCCCAGCCCTGCCCTACGACGTCGCCGGACCAGAGGAACCGCACGCCCTCCCCACGGCCCGGCGGCGTGCGGAACGACCCGGTCACCGGCTCGCTCGCGACGCGCCCGTCGAGGTCCTCCGCCGTGACGCGGTAGTGGACGGTGCGCCCGGCGCCGTGCAGCCGCACCTTCCCGGTGAAGTCGGTGTCCGGCGTCAGCAGCGGCCCCACCACCCGGCGCACGTGCGTGAACGCGGGGTCCTCCGCCACCTCGACGACCATCCGCGCCGGCCGGTCCGCCCGCGCCCAGACGAGCCCGGACCCGCGCACCACGTCACCGGACTGCACGCCGTGGGTGAGCGCAGGACGGTCGGCGCGGATCAGCGCGGGTGCGGCGACGCCGCTGAGCGCGGCGGCGCGGAGGAAGGTGCGGCGGTCGAGTCGGGGGGAGCGCATGGGTAATGGTGTAGCCCAAGCGGGTGAACGGAGATCGCTACCCGGATGAACGGCGTGTGCGCGCAACCCACGCGCCGAAACGCGTCACTCGCGGCCTGGGACGGGAGACTCGCCCCAATCTTGCGCGCGTCTCCCGTCTCGGGGGGCGAGTGGCGCGTCCTGCGGGGCGAGGTGCGCGGTCAGGCGCCGCCGTCGCGGTCCCAGCCGTCGGCGAGCGCGCTGATCTTCTGCGCGTAGTCGCGGGCCGCCACGGCGGGGTCGTCGGCGCGGCCGGCCGCCACTCCCACGAGGAAGGCCGTGACCGGCGCCCCGGGTCGCGAGACGCCGTGGGCCACGTCGGAGGTCAGGTCGAGCACCATGTCGACGACGCCCTCGCGGTCCAGGGCACCCTCGAGCCCCAGCTCCCGCACCACCGCGGTGACCCACTCGGACAGGGCCTGTGCATCGCTGCTCTCCGCCACGGGGAGAGCCTAGCCTCAGCCCCCGAAGAGCGCCGGGATCTTGACGACGAGCTGGTACAGGCCGTAGAGGAACGGGATCACGACCCAGGCCCAGGCGGCCCAGGCGATGGGTGGCGGGCCGGTGCGGACGTCGGTGGTGCCGGACTCGGTGGTCATGCCGCCTTCGCTCCCGTCGTGGTCTGCTCCCCGGTGGGCTCGTGGTAGCGCGTGTTCACCGGCCGGATGAGCTCGTTGCAGATGAACCCGACGACCAGCAGCCCGATCATGATCGAGAACGCCTCAGTGTACCGGCCCGGACCCGCCACGCCCGACGCGATCTGGGCGTCGGCGATCGCGTTGACGATCACCGGCCCGAGCACGCCCGCCGTGGACCAGGCCGTGAGCAGGCGGCCGTGGATCGCGCCCACCTGGTAGGTGCCGAACAGGTCGCGCAGGTACGCGGGCACCGTGGCGAAGCCGCCGCCGTAGAAGGACAGGATGAGCAGCGAGGCCACCAGGAACAACGCCTGGTTGGCGTTGCCGAGCAGCGTGATGAGCAGGTAGAGCAGCGCACCGACGCCGAGGTAGACGCGGTAGATGTTCTTGCGGCCGATGAGGTCCGAGGTGGAGGACCAGATGAACCGGCCCAGCATGTTCGCCAGCGACAGGATCGCGACGAACCCGGCGGCGGCCGCGGCGATCTGCGTGCCCGCGTCCGGGAAGTAGTCCTGGAAGATCGGCGAGGCCCGCTCGAGGATGCCGATCCCGGCGGTGACGTTGAAGCAGAGCACGACCCACAGCAGCCAGAACTGGGGCGTGCGTATCGCGTTGTTCGCCGAGACGTTGGCCGTGGTGATGAGCGTGCCGGTCTTCGCGGAGGTGGGGTTCCACCCCGCGGGCTTCCAGTCGTCGGCGGGCACCCGCACGAGCAGCCAGCCCACGGACATGAACACCGCGTACACGATGCCGTGGACGAGGAAGGTCATCGCGATGCCGCTCGACCGGGCCCCCTCACCGGTGGCCCCGAAGGCCGAGAGCATCGACGCCGACCACGGTGACGCGATGAGCGCGCCACCGCCGAAGCCCATGATCGCCAGGCCGGTGGCCATGCCCGGGCGGTCCGGGAACCACTTGATCAGCGTGGAGACCGGCGAGATGTAGCCGATGCCGAGGCCGATGCCGCCGATGAGCCCGTACCCGACGATGACCAGCCAGTACTGCCCGATCCAGACGCCGAACGCCGAGACGAGGAAGCCGGTCGAGAAGCAGCAGGTGGCGATGAACATCGCCCAGCGCGGCCCGTTGCGGTCCACCGCCGTGCCGAACACGGCCGCCGACACCCCCAGCATGACGATGCCCAGGGTGAACGGGAGCGCGGTGAGCGTGCCCGCCGCCGGGTTGCCCTCCAGCATCGTGGCCGCGAGCGGGTTCTTGAAGACGCTCCAGGCGTACGCCTGCCCGATCGCGAGGTGGATGGACAGCGCGGCGGGCGGGATCAGCCACCGGCTCCAGCCGGGCGGCGCGATGATGCGCTCGCGTTGCAGGAAACCGACGGGCATCGCAGCTCCCTAGCCACCTCGATCGACACGACCGCGTGAACGTAGATCACGCTACGTGCACGTGCAACTTCATGCGACGACCGGCCGACGAACGGCGGACGAACGGCACGGACCCGGACATTCACCCGATATGCAGCGACGCCGGCCCGCATCGGTGCGGACCGGCGTCGCTTCGGGGAGTTGTTCTGGTGGTGTCAGGCCGAGCGCTCGCGCCGCTCCCGGCGGGCCGGGGTGCGGGGCACGATCGTGGGGTTGACGTTGCTGCGCACCGTCTGCCCGGTGACGACGACCTTCGCCACGTCATCGCGGCTCGGGATGTCGTACATGCAGGGCAGCAGCACTTCTTCCATGATCGCCCGGAGCCCACGGGCACCGGTGCCGCGCAGGATGGCCTGGTCTGCCACCGCCTCGAGGGCGTCCTCGGTGAACTCCAGCTCCACGCCGTCCATCTCGAACAGCTTGCGGTACTGCTTCACCAGGGCGTTGCGCGGCTCGGTGAGGATCTTGACGAGGGCTTCCTTGTCGAGCGAGGTGACCGAGGCGACGATCGGCAGGCGCCCGATGAACTCGGGGATCAGGCCGAACTTGATGAGGTCCTCGGGCAGCGTCTCGGCGAAGCTCTCGGCCGGGTCGAGCTCGCGCTTCGACCGGATCTCCGCCCCGAAACCGAGCCCCCGCTTGCCCACGCGGTCGCCGATGATCTTCTCGAGACCGGCGAACGCGCCGGCCACGATGAACAGGACGTTGGTGGTGTCGATCTGGATGAACTCCTGGTGGGGGTGCTTGCGCCCACCCTGCGGCGGCACGCTCGCGGTGGTGCCCTCCAGGATCTTCAGCAACGCCTGCTGCACACCCTCGCCGGAGACGTCCCGCGTGATCGACGGGTTCTCCGACTTGCGGGCGATCTTGTCGACCTCGTCGATGTAGATGATGCCGGTCTCGGCGCGCTTGACGTCGTAGTCGGCGGCCTGGATCAGCTTGAGCAGGATGTTCTCGACGTCCTCGCCCACGTAGCCGGCCTCGGTGAGCGCCGTGGCGTCGGCGATCGCGAACGGCACGTTGAGCAGCTTGGCCAGCGTCTGCGCGAGGTAGGTCTTGCCGCAGCCGGTGGGACCGAGCATGAGGATGTTGGATTTGGCGATCTCGATACCGTCGCCACTGTCGCCGCCACCGCGGCGCTCGCCGGCCTGGATGCGCTTGTAGTGGTTGTAGACCGCAACCGACAACGTGCGCTTCGTCTGGGTCTGCCCGACGACGTACTGGTCGAGGAATTCGTGGATCTCGGCCGGCTTGGGCAGCTCGTCGAGCTTGACCTCACCCGCTTCGGCCAGCTCCTCCTCGATGATCTCGTTGCAGAGATCGATGCACTCGTCGCAGATGTAGACCCCAGGACCGGCGATCAGTTTCTTGACCTGCTTCTGGCTCTTCCCGCAGAACGAGCACTTGAGCAGGTCACCGCCGTCGCCGATGCGTGCCATGAGTGCAGACCCCAAATCCTTCTCTGCGCTGCCCCGGCGGGTCCGGGAGGCGCGCTCTCTGGACGGTACCCGTCCGACCCGGTCCCCGGGGAGCTTCGCACACCGGAGATTCGGCGACGGGTCGGCGGACGGTCGGTGCCGGCCCGTTTTCGACCGGCACCGACTGCGCCTCGTGAAGTTCTCAGACCGCGGAGAGCTTGCGGCTCTGGATGATCTCGTCGACGATCCCGTACTCCTTGGCCTCCTCGGCCGTGAGGATCCGGTCCCGCTCGATGTCGTCGTGCACCTGCTCGGGGGTGCGGTTGGTGTGGTGGGCGAGCGTGGTCTCCAGCAGCTTGCGCATGCGGGAGATCTCGGCCGCCTGGATCTCCAGGTCCGACACCTGGCCGTAGAAGCCCTCGGTGGCGGGCTGGTGGATCAGAACGCGCGCGTTCTGCACGGCGAGGCGGCGCCCCGGCGTGCCGGCCGCGAGCAGCACCGCCGCCGCGGACGCGGCCTGCCCGAGGCAGACCGTCTGGATGTCCGGCCGGATGAACTGCATCGTGTCGTAGATGGCCATCAGCGACGTGAACGACCCGCCCGGCGAGTTGATGTACATGCTGATCTCGCGGTCCGGGTCGGCCGACTCCAGGCACAGCAGCTGCGCCATCACGTCGTTGGCCGACGCGTCGTCGATCTGCACCCCGAGGAAGATGATGCGCTCCTCGAAGAGCTTGTTGTACGGGTTGGACTCCTTGACCCCGTAGCTGGTGCGCTCGACGAACGACGGCAGCACGTACCGGGACTGCGCCGGCTCGGGAGCGCGACCCCCCGACGGCGTCCACATGTTGCTCATCGCTCGTCCTCGCTGGCGCTCGGCCGGCGCTTCGCGCGGGCGCTGTGACACTGATTCGCTCGCATGCGCTCGCTCATCGGCTGCTCCCGTTCTGGTTCGCGTCGGGAATCTGCCCGGCGCGGGAGATCACGTGGTCGACGAAGCCGTACTCGAGCGCCTCCTGCGCGGAGAACCACCGGTCGCGGTCGAAGTCGGCGATGATGCGCTCCACCGTCTGGCCGGTGTGCTCGGCGATGAGCTCCGCCATCTCACGCTTGTGGCGCTTGAACAGCTCCGCCTGGATCGAGATGTCGGACTCGGTGCCGCCCACACCCGCGGACGGCTGGTGCATCAGGATCTGGCAGTGCGGCAGGGCGTACCGCTTGCCGGGTGTGCCCGCCGAGAGCAGGAACTGCCCCATCGAGGCAGCCATGCCCATCCCGTAGGTGGCGACGTCGCACGGGATGAACTGCATCGTGTCGAAGATCGCCATACCGTCCGGCACGGAACCGCCGGGCGAGTTGATGTACAGGGAGATGTCGGACTCCGGGTCCTCGCCCGCGAGCAGGAGCATCTGCGCCGCGATGCGGTTGGAGATCTCCGAGTCCACCTGCTGGCCGAGCACGATGATGCGCTGCTGCAACAGCCGCTCGTACACCGAGTCGGACAGCGTCATCGACGTGGGCGCTCCACCCCGCCGCATGGACGCCCCCACCGGTCGGTCCGCCGTACGCGGGCCGATGTCCTCTGGCCTCACTTCACCCCTGCCTTCTGCTGGTTCGGCTCGCGTGTCCATCGATTGCGACCCTACGCGGACGAACCTCTCATGCGCCGCGTCTGGCCAGGTTGTTCGCTGTGGGCGTGGCGCGCCTCAGGACGAGGCCTGCGCCTTGTCGCCGTCCTCGGCGCCGGTGTCCTCGTCCGAGCCCTCGCCCGTGGCCTCGGCGGACTCCTCGCCCGCCTCGTCGGCGCTCTCCTCGCCGGCCTCGGTGGCCGACTCGGTGGCCGACTCGGTGGCCGCGGCCTCCTCCGCCTCCTCGTCACCCAGGAGCTCGGACATGTCGACCTCGTTGCCCGACTCGTCGGTGACGGTGGCGGCGCGCACGGCGGAGATGAGGGCCTTGCTGCGCCGGACGTCCGAGTAGACGGCGCCGAGCTGGCCCGCCTCCTGGATGCGCCGCACGAACTCCTCGGGCTGCATCTGGTACTGCTGCGCCTGGAAGACGATGCGCTCGGTGAGCTCCTGCTCGCTCACGGTGGTCTTCTCACGCTCGGCGAGGGCGTCGAGCACCAGCCGGGTGCGCACGGACTGCTCCGCCGCCTCGCGGGTCTCGGTGTCGAACTGCTCGCGGGTGCGCCCCTGCGAGACCAGGAACTCCTCGAACCTGGCCTCGTCGTGGTCGAAGGGGTGCACGGCGTCGTGGAGCGCCGAGTCGACCTCGGCCTGCACCACGGACTCCGGCAGCGGCACCTCGGTGGCGGCGACGAGGGCCTCGAGCACCTTGTCGCGGGCCTGGGTGACCTGCTCCATCCGGCGCACGCGGCCGAGCCGCTCACGCAGGTCGGCGGTGAGCTCCTCGAGGGTGTCGAACTCGCTGGCCAGCTGGGCGAACTCGTCGTCGGCCTCGGGGAGCTGCCGCTCCTTGACCGCGGTGACCTTGACGGTGACCTCGGCGTCCTTGTCGGCGTACTCGCCCGCCACCAGCCGGGAGGTGAAGGTGGCCTCCTCGTCGGCGGACAGGCCCTCGATGGCCTCGTCGATGCCGTCGATCAGGCCGCCCTGGCCGACCTGGTAGGAGAAGCCGGTGGTGGTGGCGTCCTCGACGGGTGTGCCGTCGACGGTGGCCGACAGGTCGATGAGGACGAAGTCGTCCTTGGCCGCCGGGCGGTCGACGCCGACGAGGGTGCCGAAGCGGGCGCGCAGGTTGTCGAGCTGCTCCTCGACGTCGGCGTCGGTGACCTCGACGTCGTCGACGGAGACGGCGAGCGCCGAGAGGTCGGGAAGCTTGATCTCCGGGCGGACGTCGACCTCGGCCTTGAAGGACAGCTTGTCGCCGTCGGCGATCTCGGTGACCTCGATGTCGGGGCGGCCGATCGGGTTGACGTCCTCGGCGGCGTCGACCGCCTCGCCGTACTTGGCGGGGACGGCGCCGTTGACGACCTCCTCGAGCACCACGCCGCGGCCGAGACGGGCCTCGATGATGCGGGCCGGGGCCTTGCCGGGGCGGAAGCCCGGCACCCGGACCTGCTGCGCGATCTTCTTGTAGGCCCGGTCGAAGTCCGGCTTCAGCTCGTCGAAGGGCACCTCGACGTTGATGCGGACTCGCGTCGGGCTCAGCCGCTCGACGGTGCTCTTCACGGTGGGACTACTCCTCGGTTGTACTGGGGTGTGCGGCGCGCCGCCTGCGACACGGTCCCGCTGGCGCGCCCGGCCACGGGCACCGGGGGGCGCCCGGCCGGCCGTTCCCGCGAGTCTACGGGTCCGACCCGTCGCTGCCCGGGCGGCCCGCGGCTGCGCCCGGAGCCCCGTCCCGCGGCGGTGAACGGGCCGATCACCCGGGTGCCCGGGGCAGCACGCAGTCGTCGCACAGGCCTCCGCTGCCGGGCACCCGGTAGTAGAGGCAGCAGCTGCGCCGCCGGAACGTCCAGACCCGGTCGGGGTCGCGCGGGGGCAGCAGCTCGCCCGTGCCCGCGAACGCGCCGTGCGCGAGCACCGCGGCCGCGGTCGTGGCGGCCCGGGCCGCCGTGGCGGGGCGCTGCAGCACGAGCAGGCGCTTGGCGGCGGCGAGCGCGGACGCCGCGTTGCCCCACAGGACCCGCCCGGACACCGCGGCCTCGGCGCGGACGGCCGCCACCAGCGGCGCGAGCAGCTCCTCCAGCACGCCGGGCAGCCGGTCGGCGGGCAGCAGCGCGGTGGCGCCGGTGCGCGGCACCCACCCGCCGTCGGCGGAGCGGCCCCACCACACCGAGGCCGGGGTGAGATCCGGCACCGTCCCGTGCAGGACGGCGGCCGCGAACGGCGCCGAGACGAGGTGCGCGGCGAAGCCCTGGAACGCGACGGAGGCCGCCACCCGCTGCGTGCAGCCCAGCGCGGTGGCGATGTGCGCGACCCGGTCCGGCACGGGGTCGGCGGGCCCGGCCTCGGCCTCGCCGGTGCCCAGCGCGAAGAAGGGGCCCAGGTCGGCCACGTCGGCGAGCAGCTCGCGGGCGTCCACCCGTGGAGTGTGCCCCGATCACGTGACGCGCTCGCGCGCTCACGGGCGGGTAGGGTGGTGGGGGCAGAACCCCGACGTTCCGGTCACACTCACGAAACCGGCCGTACACATTACAGGGAGTACGGCTGATCTCGCGCGTTCGAGAGCGGTCACTGTGGTCACTGCAGCTCTCACTGGCGAATCGCCGCGTGCACGTGCGACATTGTCCCGGCGAAACCGCACCCGCTGACGCGTGCGCGCTCGCACCTGTGCCACGTGTCCAGCACCGGAGGACCACAACGTACGTCGACGGCCCAGCTCCCCCCTGAGGCGCCGGAAGTCCGCAGCCGGCTCCGCAGGGGATCTGGATCCGCGATACGCAGCGGGCCTGCGGCGCCGGACACGGGAACCGGCCGACGCCAAACCGTGGGCGCCCGGCCGTCGTGCCGGTGTCCGAGGCCCACAAACGTCCGGACGCACGGTGCTGCGCGGCACGCACGAGATGCGCCAGGCCCGGCGGAGGGGGCAGGCGCGACCGATACTCCATTTCGAGCACGTCCATCCACCACTCGTCACACCGTCGTCCCGATGCTGGTGTCGGGGTGCACCGAGACGACACAACGGGAGGCACTCTTGGCTGCGATCTCAGCGGGTACCTCGTCTGCGACTCCACTGAGGGCTGCGCGCTCGCTTCGCAGCGCGCACACCCCTCAGACAAGCGTCGGGCTCTACGACCCGGAGTTCGAGCACGACGCCTGTGGCGTCGCCTTCGTCGCCGATCTCGCGGGCCGTCGCGGCCACGGAATCGTCCGGAAGGCGCTCACCGCGCTGCTGCGCATGGAGCACCGCGGTGCCCGCGGCGCGGAGGCCAACACCGGGGACGGAGCGGGCATCCTGATCCAGGTGCCCGACGAGTTCTTCCGGGCCGTCGTGGGATTCCCGCTGCCCGCAGAGGGTGGCTACGCCGTCGGCACGGCGTTCCTGCCCGCCGCGCGGGCCGACGCCGACGTCGCCGTGGCCGAGATCGAGAAGCTGGCCGCCGAGGAAGGCCTGCAGGTGCTGGGCTGGCGCGAGCTGCCGGTCGCCCCGGACGCCGCCGACCTCGGGCCGATGGCGCGCGAGGCGATGCCGAGCTTCCGCCAGCTGTTCGTGGCGGGCCTGGCCGGCGAGACCGGCATCGAGCTGGAGCGGCGCACGTTCTGCCTGCGCAAGCGCGCCGAGCACGCCACCGGCGTGTACTTCCCGAGCCTGTCGCCGCGCACGATCGTCTACAAGGGCATGCTCGCGGAGCCCCAGGTCGAGGCGTTCTACCCGGACCTGGCCGACGAGCGCGTCACCAGCGCGCTCGCGGTGGTGCACTCCCGGTTCTCCACCAACACGTTCCCCGCCTGGCCGCTGGCCCACCCGTACCGGTACGTGGCCCACAACGGCGAGATCAACACGCTGCGGGGCAACCGCAACTGGATGGCCGCCCGCGAGGCGCTGCTGGAGTCCGACCTCATCCCGGGCGACCTCGCGCGCCTCTCCCCGATCGTCACCCCGGACGCCAGCGACTCGGCCACCTTCGACGAGGTGCTGGAGCTGCTGCACCTGGGCGGGCGCAGCCTGCCCCACGCCGTCCTGATGATGATCCCGGAGGCGTGGGAGAACCACGACGAGATGGACCCGGCCCGCAAGGCCTTCTACGAGTTCCACTCCACGCTGATGGAGCCGTGGGACGGGCCTGCGCTGGTGGCGTTCACCGACGGCACCCAGATCGGCGCGGTGCTCGACCGCAACGGCCTGCGCCCCGCGCGGTACTGGGTCACCGACGACGGCACGGTCGTGCTCGCGTCCGAGGTGGGCGTGCTCGACGTCGAGCCCTCGGCCGTGGTGCGCAAGGGCCGCCTCGAGCCGGGCCGGATGTTCCTCGTCGACACGTCCGAGGGCCGCATCCTCGACGACGCCGAGATCAAGGGCGCGCTCGCGGCCGAGCACCCGTACGCCGAGTGGCTGCACGCCGGGTTGATCCACCTGGAGGAGCTGCCGCCGCGCGAGCGCGAGATCTACGACCACGCGGCCATCACCCACCGGCAGCAGTCGTTCGGCTACACCGAGGAGGAGCTGAACGTCCTGCTCAAGCCGATGGCGGCCTCCGGTGCCGAGCCGATCGGCTCCATGGGCAACGACGCGCCGCTCGCACCGTTCTCGTCGCGGCCGCGGCAGATCTTCGACTACTTCACCCAGCTGTTCGCGCAGGTCACGAACCCGCCGCTGGACGCGATCCGGGAGGAGCTGGTCACGTCGTTGCAGAGCCTGCTCGGTCCCGAGCAGAACCTGCTCGACGCCACGCCGGCCAACTGCCGCACGGTGGTCGTGCCGTTCCCGGTGCTCGGCAACGACGACCTCGCCAAGATCATCCACATCAACGACGACGGTGAGCTGCCCGGCTTCGCCTGCGTCACCGCCAAGGGCGTGTTCAAGGCCGCCGAGGGCGGCGCGGGGCTCGAGCGCAGGTTGAAGGAGATCTGCACCGAGGTCTCCGAGGCCATCGAGGACGGCGCGCGGCTGATCGTGCTGTCCAACCGCGGGGTCACCAAGGACTTCGCCCCGATCCCGTCGCTGCTGCTCACCGGCGCCGTGCACCACCACCTGGTGCGGGAGAAGACCCGCAGCCGCGTGGGGCTCATCGTCGAGGCGGGTGACGCGCGCGAGGTGCACCACATCGCGCTGCTGCTGGGCTACGGCGCCGCCGCGGTGAACCCGTACCTGGCGATGGCCACCGTCGAGGACCTCGCGATGCGCGGCGACATCCCCGGCGTCACCGCCGAGCAGGCCGCCACCAACCTCGTCAAGGCGCTCGGCAAGGGCGTCCGCAAGACGATGTCGAAGATCGGCGTCTCCACCGTGGCCTCGTACACGGGCGCGCAGATCTTCGAGGCGATCGGGCTCGGCCCCGAGGTCATCGAGTCCTGTTTCGCGGGCACCACGTCCCGCCTGGGCGGCGTCGGGTTCGACCAGCTCGCCGAGGAGGTGCTGATCCAGCACCGCCGCGCGTTCCCGGCCGACGACGTGCGCCCGAACCACCGCACGCTCGGGGTGGGCGGCGAGTACCAGTGGCGGCGCGAGGGCGAGCTGCACCTGTTCAACCCGCAGACGGTGTTCAAGCTGCAGCACTCCACGCGGCAGGGCCGCTACGAGGTGTTCAAGGAGTACACGCGCGCCGTCGACGACCAGGCGGGCCGGCTCATGACGCTGCGCGGCCTCTTCCGGTTCAAGGAAGGGGTGCGCCCGCCGGTGCCGATCGACGAGGTCGAGTCGGTCGACGACATCGTGAAGCGGTTCGCCACGGGCGCCATCTCCTACGGGTCCATCTCGAAGGAGATGCACGAGACGCTCGCGATCGCGATGAACCGCCTCGGCGGCAAGTCGAACACCGGCGAGGGCGGTGAGGACGCCGACCGCTTCACCGTCGACCCGAACGGCGACTCGCGCCGCAGCGCCATCAAGCAGGTGGCGTCCGGCCGGTTCGGCGTCACCAGCGAGTACCTGGTGAACGCCGACGACCTGCAGATCAAGATCTCGCAGGGCGCCAAGCCGGGCGAGGGCGGGCAGCTGCCCGGCGCCAAGGTCTACCCGTGGATCGCGAAGACCCGCTTCTCCACGCCGGGCGTGGGCCTCATCTCGCCGCCGCCGCACCACGACATCTACTCGATCGAGGACATCAAGCAGCTCATCCACGACCTCAAGAACGCCAACCCGAGGGCCCGCATCCACGTGAAGCTGGTCAGCCAGGTGGGCGTCGGCACGGTCGCGGCCGGCGTCGCGAAGGCCTACTCCGACGTCGTGCTCATCTCGGGCCACGACGGCGGCACGGGTGCGTCGCCGCTGTCGTCGATCAAGCACGCGGGCGGGCCGTGGGAGCTGGGGCTCGCCGAGACCCAGCAGACGCTGCTGCGCAACGGGCTGCGCGACCGCATCGTCGTGCAGGCCGACGGGCAACTCAAGACCGGCCGTGACGTCGTCATCGCGGCGCTGCTCGGGGCCGAGGAGTTCGGCTTCGCCACCGCACCGCTCGTGGTGTCGGGCTGCATCATGATGCGGGTCTGCCACCTCGACACCTGCCCGGTCGGCGTCGCCACCCAGAACCCGGAGCTGCGCAAGAGGTTCGACGGGCGGCCCGAGTACGTCGTGAACTTCATGCGGTTCGTGGCGCAGGAGGTGCGGGAGTACCTCGCGCAGCTCGGGTTCCGCTCGATCGCCGAGGCGGTCGGGCACGCCGAGATGCTCGACACCGACGACGCCGTGCGGCACTGGAAGACCGAGGGTCTCGACCTCTCGCCGATCTTCCACACGCCGCCGCTGCCGCCGGGCACCCCGCGGCACCGCACGAAGCCCCAGGACCACGGCCTGGACAAGGCGCTGGACAACACCCTGATCCAGCTGTCGGAGGGCGCGCTGGCCTCCGGCGACAAGGTGCGCCTCGACCTGCCCGTGCGCAACGTCAACCGCACCGTCGGCACGATGCTCGGCTACGAGCTCACCCGGCGGTGGGGTGGCGAGGGCCTGCCCGACGACACGATCGACGTCACGCTCTCCGGCTCGGCCGGCCAGAGCTTCGGCGCGTTCGTGCCGCGCGGCATCACCCTGCGCCTGGTGGGCGACACCAACGACTACTTCGGCAAGGGCCTGTCGGGCGGGCGGCTCACGCTGCGCCCCGACCCGTCGGCCCCGTTCGCGGCCGAGGAGAACGTGATCGCGGGCAACGTCATCGGCTACGGCGCCACGTCCGGGGAGATGTTCATCCGGGGTGTCGTCGGCGAGCGGTTCTGCGTGCGCAACTCCGGCGCGCTGGCCGTGGTCGAGGGCGTGGGCGACCACGGCTGCGAGTACATGACCGGCGGCCGCGTGGTGGTGCTCGGCCCCATCGGGCGCAACTTCGCGGCCGGCATGTCGGGCGGTGTCGCGTACCTGCTCGACCTGCCCCGCCACCGGGTCAACGGGGAGATGGTCGACATCGACCCGCTCGACGACGAGGACCGCGCGTTCCTGCGCGACACCGTCGAGCGCCACCACGCCGAGACCGGCTCGACGGTGGCGCGCGCCCTGCTCACCGACTGGGACGACGCCGTCGAGCGGTTCGGCAAGGTCATGCCCAAGGACTACAAGCGGGTGCTGCGGGCCCGCGCCGCGGCCGAGCGCGACGGCCGCGACATCGACGAGGCGATCATGGAAGCGGCGCACGGATGAGCGGAAACATCGACGAGGCGGCAGTGATCATTCTTGGGGAGGCCGCGCATGGCTGACCCGAAGGGTTTTCTGAAGGTCCCCCGTGAGACCCCGACGCGCCGTCCCGTGCCGCTGCGGCTGATGGACTGGCGGGAGGTCTACGAGGAGTTCCCGGACGGGCGCCTGGAGCGGCAGGCCAGCCGCTGCATGGACTGCGGCATCCCGTTCTGCCACCAGGGCTGCCCGCTGGGCAACCTCATCCCCGAGTGGAACAACCTCGTCTACCGGAGCGACTGGCGCGAGGCGGTCGAGCGGCTGCACGCCACCAACAACTTCCCGGAGTTCACCGGGACGCTGTGCCCCGCCCCGTGCGAGGCGGCGTGCGTGCTCGCGATCAACAGCGACGCCGTCACGATCAAGCAGGTCGAGCTGCAGATCATCGACCACGCGTTCGAGGAGGGCTGGGTGGCGCCGCAGCTCCCGGCCACCAAGACCGGCAAGAAGGTGGCCGTGGTCGGGTCCGGGCCCGCCGGGCTCGCCGCGGCCCAGCAGCTCACCCGCGTCGGGCACGACGTCGTGGTGTACGAGCGGGCCGACCGGATCGGCGGCCTGCTGCGCTACGGCATCCCCGAGTTCAAGATGGAGAAGAGCCGGCTCGACCGGCGGCTGGAGCAGATGCGCGCGGAGGGCACCCAGTTCCGCGCGTCGGTGGACGTCGGCACCGACATCACCGCCGAGAAGCTGCGGGAGGACTTCGACGCCGTCGTGCTCGCCGGTGGGGCCACCGCGTGGCGCGACCTGCCCGCGAAGGGCCGCGAGGTCGAGGGCGTCTACCAGGCGATGGAGTACCTGCCGTGGGCCAACCACGTGCAGCAGGGCGACATCGACGCCCCGCCGATCACCGCGGAGGGCAAGGACGTGGTGATCATCGGTGGCGGCGACACCGGCGCCGACTGCCTCGGCACCGCCCACCGCCAGGGTGCCCGCTCGATCACCCAGCTCGAGATCATGCCCACGCCGCCCGAGAAGCGCACCGAGGGCATGCCGTGGCCCACCTACCCGATGGTCTACCGGGTGTCCTCGGCCCACGAGGAGGGCGGCGAGCGGCTGTTCTCGGTCAACACCACCGAGTTCGTCGCCGACGCCGAGGGCAAGCTCGCGGCGCTGCGGATCGTCGAGGTGCGCCGGGACGCCGAGGGCCGGTTCCAGCCGGTCGAGGGCACCGAGCGGGAGCTGCCCGCGCAGCTCGTGCTGCTGGCCATGGGCTTCGTCGGCCCGGAGAAGGGCAAGCTGCTCGCCGACCTCGGCGTGGAGCTCGACCAGCGCGGCAACGTCGCGCGCGACGCCGACTACATGACCAGCGTCGAGGGCGTGTTCTCCGCCGGTGACATGGGCCGGGGCCAGAGCCTGGTTGTCTGGGCCATCGCCGAGGGCCGCGCCGCCGCGGCCGGCGTCGACGCCTACCTGACGGGGCGCGATGTCCTGCCCCGCCCGATCGCGCCCACGGACCGCCCCATCACCTGATCCGAACGTACGAACGGCACCCCCGTCCGATAGAGCGGTACGGGGGTGCCGTTCGTACGTCGGGGCCTGGGGTCAGGACAGCACGTACACGCGGAAGAAGCCCGCGTCGACGTCGAGGGCCGCCACCGAGGTGAACCCGGCAGCGGTGGCCAGCTCGCGCAGCGTGTCCTCCCGCAGCACCGTGCCCAGCGCGGCCGAGGGCTGCTCGGCGAGCGCCGCGGGCAGGCAGTGGATGATGCTCCAGCCGTACATGAGCCGCTCGAGCACGTCGCCGGGCGCGGTGAACCGCGGCGCCACCTTCTCGTCGACGACGATCATCGCGGCCCCGGGCGCGAGCGCCTTGCGGCAGGCGGCGAGCACCTCCACCGGCCGGGCCATGTCGTGCAGCGCCTCGAGCACGAGGACCGCGTCGAACGGCCCGTCGTCGAGCAGCGCCGTGGCGTCGCCGTGCACGAAGCGCGCCGAGGTGCCCTCGGCGTGCCCACGCGCCTCCTCCACCGAGGGCGCGTCCGCGTCGTAGCCGATCACCTCGGCCCCCGGGTAGGCGCGGGCCAGCGCCACCGTCGACCAGCCGTGGCCGCAGCCGACGTCGGCGATCCGGGCGCCCTCGCGGGAGAGCCGGGCGTGGACGTCCGGTGCGGCGGGCAGCCAGCTGCCCGTCAGATCGGTGAGGAACGCGGGCCGGTTGATGCTGCCCTGGCCGACGCGGAAGGCGGCACCGTAGTGGGCGTAGGGCACGCCCGAGCCGTCGCGGTAGGCCTCGACGACCTCGTCGAGCACGCGCGCGATACCGACGAGCATGTCGGCGAACGGGGCCACGTGCGCCGGGTCGTCCGGGTCGACGAGCACGCCGGCGTGGTCGGCAGGCAGCCGGTAACGCCGGGCGTCGGCGGGGCGGGCCGGGTCGTCGACGGCGAGGAAGCCCGCCACGGCCTGCTGTTCCAGCCACTCCCGCGCGTAGCGGGGGTGGATGCCTGCGGCGTCGGCGAGCTCGGGCGCGGTGAGCCGCCCGCGCTCGGCCAGCGTCCGGTACAGCCCGAGCCGCGTGCCGAGGTACACGCCGAAGAGCTCGAGCGTGCCGGTGGTGGCCTCGAGGAGGCGCTCGTCCAGGGTCTGGGGCATGGTCGCTCCTTCGTCGGTGGGGTACTCCTGCTCGTGGAGGCGGAAGGCGGGGCCTTGCACCGGGAAGGTCGGACCTCACAGGCGCCACGTCACCTGCCGCTCCGGCCGGTAGCAGCACCACGTGCCCGTCCGCACCGCGTCCGCGAGGTGACGGCCCAGTGCCGGGTGCACGGCCGCGATGCGGTCGATCGCCGCCCGGATCCGCCACCGGACGGCGGCGCGGGCCCGCTCGTTGCTGCTGCCGCCGCGCCGGGGGCGACCGCCCAGCCCGGTGGCGGCGGCGAGGTGGTCGACCAGCAGGTCCATCTCCAGGCGGGCCCGGTCGGCGGCCTCGCGATCGTGGTTGTCCTCGGCCTCGGCCAGGTCGGCCTGCAGCTGCACGATCCGCTCCTCGTAGGCCCGCAGCGCGTGCCCGTCGACGGTGGGGCCGGTGTCGGGGACGTCGACCGCCACCCCCATGAGCTCGGCGCAGTGGAACTCGCGGCCGGGGTGCGCGAGCAACGTGGCCAGGTCGCGGAACCCCTTCGCGTCGGGCAGCCGGACGGTGGTGCCGTCGAACGCGAGGGTCCACACCGCGCCCTCGAGCCGGAACGTCGCGGGTTGCGGCCCGTCGCCGCTTGCCACCGCCGCGAGCACCTCGCGGGCGCGGGCGAGCGCGGCCGGCAGCGGAAGGACGGGGCCGGGATCGACCGGCGGGGCGAGGCTCCGGTCGAGCGTGGCACGGGTGAGCAGGTCGCTCAGGTCGGCGCCGGGGAGGGGCACCGCGGCGCCGAGCCCGGCGGCGTCCGCACCGCGCCCGGCCACCGTCGCCAGCGCCGCGACGCAGCGCAGCGTCGTGCGCACGTGCGCGTCGCCGAGGCGCACGAAGTCCTCCAGCGCGGCGAGCAACGACCGGGCCGCGGGCTCGGGACGGCCGGCGAGCAGGTCCAGCACGCCGAACGCGCGGTGGGCGAGCCCGCGCCCGAGCGGGTACTCGGCGGCCTCGGACCGCGCCACCACCTCGGCGAGCACCGGCCGGGCCGCCTCCGGGTCGCACAGGGCGAGCACGTGGCCGTGGACGAGCGCGCACCACGCGGCGAGCACGGTGCCCTCGAGCGCCGCCCCGTCGACGTGCGCGGCGCGCGCGACGGCCACCGCCTCCGCGTCCCGCCCCGCGGCCGCGAGCGCGACCGCCCGCAGGCTCTCCAGCTCGGTGCGCCACGGCCCCAGGTCCCGTGCGTGCGCGAGCGCGTCGTCGGCGTGGCGGAGCGCGGCGTCGCCCTCGCCCTCCGCGAGGCTCGCCAGCAGCAGGGCCCGATGGGCGACGAGCGCGGGCGGCTCCCCGTCTGCGGCGTCCAGAGCGGCCCGGGCCAGCACGAGGCCGCGCTCGCGGTCCCCGGCCACGACGTGGGCGGTGGCGGCGATGCCCGCCGCCTGCGCCCAGCCCGGCTCCCCGGGATCCGGCCACCGCGCGAGCAGCCGATCGCCCCACTCCGCCACCGGTGCCGCCCGTCCGTGGTGCACGTCGGTGCCCCACAGCAGCCCGTAGACGGCGAAGGCCCGGTCGGGGTGCTCGTCGTGCTCGAGCACGCACCCCAGGGCGTCGTACGCGTCGTGGCGCAGCACGTCGGCGGTGGCCGCGAGCTCGGCCGACCAGGACCGCCACGACGTGGCCGTGATCTCGCGGCACTGCGCCACCGTCCAGTCCACGCAGCGCGTGGTGACGGCGTCGAACTCGCCGCTCGCCTCGAGCTTGGCCCGCGCGTAGGCCCGGATCGTCTCCAGCAACGAGTACCAGGTGCGCCCTCCGCGGCGGTGCACCTGCACCAGGGAACGGGCCACGAGCCGTTCGAGGTGGCCGATCACGGCGAGCAGGTCCTCCCCCGGTTCACCGGCCACGACGTGGGCCGCCTCCGCGGTGAACCGCCCCTCGGCCACCCCGAGCCGCGCGAAGAAGCGGGCGGTGTCCGGTTCGAGCCGCTCGT
The DNA here is from genome assembly GCF_042657305.1 of Pseudonocardia zijingensis. Classification (NCBI taxonomy): domain Bacteria; kingdom Bacillati; phylum Actinomycetota; class Actinomycetes; order Pseudonocardiales; family Pseudonocardiaceae; genus Pseudonocardia; species Pseudonocardia zijingensis. The sequence goes on from NZ_JBHSKO010000002.1 coordinate 310,330, forward strand.
AGGACCAGTCGACCACGGCCTCGAGGCTGCGGTGGCGGGCCGGGGCGCGGCGGTGCCCGACGAGCAGGTCGAGCCTGCGGGCGAGGTGCGCGAGGATCTCCGCGGGCGCGAGCGTCGGGGTGCGGGCCGCGGCCAGCTCGATGGCCAGCGGCAGCCCGTCGAGGCGGCGGCACAGCTCGACCACGGCCGGTGCGCCGTCGCCGTCGAGGTCGACGGCGGCCCCGGCGGCCGCGGCCCGGGCCAGGAACAGCTGGACGGCCGGTGCCGCGTGGCCGTCGCCGTCGTCGACCGCGAGCGGTTGCAGCCGCAGCACGTGCTCGTCCGGCACCGCCAGCGGCTCGCGGCTCGTGGCCAGCACCGACACCCCCGGCGCGGTGGCGAGGAGCAGCTCGACGGCGTCGGCCGCGGCGTCGAGGAGGTGCTCGCAGTTGTCCAGCACGAGCAGCACCGACCGGTCGGCGAGCGCGGCCAGCGCGGTGTCCCAGGACGGGTACCCGAGCGACTCGGCGAGGGCGGCCGGGACCTGGTCGGGGCGGGCCCGCCGGGCCAGCAGGCAGATCGCGGCGCCCGGGACCCGCCGCGCCACGGCCAGTGCGAGCCGTGTCTTGCCCACGCCGCCGACCCCGGTGACGGTGACCAGCCGATGGCGCTCGATCAGTGCGGTGAGCGTGGCCAGTTCGGTGTCCCGGCCCACGAGCGAGGGATCCGCGCCCATCGTCGGCCTCTCCGGCTACCCGTTCCGGGTCGAGCACGGTACCGGACCCGGCGCTCCCCGGAACCGTCATTTCGTACCAACGGCACCTCTGTACCGCTCTATCGAACGGGGGTGCCGTTCGTACATGTGGGCGGCGGCGGTGGCCCCGTTGCGCGCGCGTTATCGGATAGTGACGGCCACGTGGGGCCGAGGGGTTGACGCTGATACCTGTTAGCGCTCACATTGGGTCGCCCGCCGACCGCGGGACGGCATCTCGAGGAGGAGACGTGCACAGGAAGCTCGGAATGGCCGCTGCGGGCGCCGCGTTGGCGCTCGTGCTCGCGGCCTGTGCCGGCGAGGGCGCCGGCGGAGGCGGTGGCGCCGGTGCCGGAGCAGAGGCGCAGGACCTGCTCGTCGGGGTCGCCATGCCCACCCAGACCTCGGAACGCTGGATCGCCGACGGCAACTCGGTGAAGGAACAGCTCGAGGCCGCGGGTTACCAGGTGGACCTGCAGTACGCGGGCGACGACATCCCCACGCAGTCGCAGCAGGTCGACCAGATGATCACGCGGGGGGCCGATCTGCTGATCATCGCCGCGATCGACGGCACCGCGCTGTCGAGCCAGCTCCAGGCTGCCGCGAGCGCGAACATCCCCGTCATCGCCTACGACCGCCTCATCCGCGGCAGCGAGAACGTCGACTTCTACGTCACCTTCGACAACCGCCAGGTCGGCGTCGAGCAGGGCAACGCGCTGCTGACCGGGCTCGGCATCCTGAACCGCGACGGGTCGCCGGGCAGCGCCACCGGCCCGTTCAACATCGAGCTCTTCGCCGGGTCGCTCGACGACAACAACACGGGCTTCTTCTTCGACGGCGCCATGTCGGTGCTCCAGCCGCACATCGACTCGGGCAAGCTGGTGGTCAAGAGCGGCCAGACCGACATCGAGCAGGTCGCCATCCTGCGCTGGCAGCAGGAGACCGCCCAGAAGCGCATGGAGGACCTGCTCACCTCCAGCTACAACGACGGCTCCCGGGTGGACGGCGTCCTCTCCCCGTACGACGGCCTGTCGCGCGGCATCATCACCGCGCTGCAGAACGCCGGCTACGGCACCGCCGACAACCCGATCCCGGTCGTCACGGGGCAGGACGCGGAGATCGCCTCGGTCAAGCTCATCGCCGACGGCGTGCAGAACTCCACGATCTTCAAGGACACCCGCAAGCTGGCCGCGCAGGCCGTGACGGCCGCGCAGGCCTTCCTCGGCGGCACCCAGCCGGAGGCCAACGACACCACGACCTACGACAACGGCGTGAAGGTCGTGCCGTCCTACCTGCTGCCCATCGAGACCGTCTACGCGGACAACATCCAGTCCGCGCTCGTCGACACCGGTTACTGGACGGCCGAGGAGGTCGCCAGCGGTCAGGCGGGTTAGCCACCACCAGAGACCTGAGCGCCGGCCGGCCCGTGACCCTTCGCCGGGCCGGCCGGCGCTCGGCCACTCCCCCACCCCCGAGGCGAGGCCCATGGACGACCACATCCTCGAGATGCGCGGCATCACCAAGACGTTCCCGGGTGTCACCGCACTGGCGGACGTCAACCTCGAGGTGCGCCGCGGCGAGATCCACGCCATCTGCGGCGAGAACGGGGCCGGCAAGTCGACCCTGATGAAGGTGCTCTCCGGCGTGCACCCGACCGGTGACTACGACGGCGAGATCGTGTTCGACGGGGAGCCCGTGCGGTTCTCCGGCATCCGCGACAGCGAGCACGTCGGCATCGTGATCATCCACCAGGAGCTGGCGCTGGTGCCGTACCTGTCGATCGCCGAGAACATCTTCCTCGGCAACGAGCGCCGGGGCCGCGGCGGGCTCATCGACTGGAACCGCGCCAACGCCGAGGCGGGGCGCCTCCTGCAGGAGGTCGGCCTGGCCGAGAACCCGGTCACGCCGGTCGGGCAGCTCGGCGTCGGCAAGCAGCAGCTCGTGGAGATCGCGAAGGCGCTGTCGAAGGACGTCCGGCTGCTGATCCTGGACGAGCCCACCGCCGCGCTGAACGACACCGATTCGGCGCACCTGCTCGACCTGCTGCGGCTGCTGCGCGACCGCGGCATCACCTGCATCATGATCTCGCACAAGCTGAACGAGATCGTCAGCATCGCCGACCGCACCACCGTGATCCGCGACGGCCGCACCGTGGAGACCATGGACATGGGCGACCCCGACGCCTCGCAGGCGCGGATCATCCGCGGCATGGTCGGGCGCGACCTGGCCAGCTTCTACCCCGACCGCGAGTCGTCGCCCGGCGAGGAGGTGCTGCGCGTCGAGGGGTGGACGGTGTGGCACCCCAGCCAGGACCGCAAGGTCGTCGACGACGCCGCCTTCACGGTGCGGGCGGGCGAGGTGGTGGGCATCGCGGGGCTCATGGGCGCGGGGCGCACGGAGCTCGCGATGAGCATCTTCGGCCGGTCCTACGGGCGCAACATCACCGGCAAGGTGTTCATGCACGGCAAGGAGGTGCGCACGCGCACCGTGGCGGAGGCGATCGAGAACGGGATCGCCTACGCCACCGAGGACCGCAAGCGCTACGGGCTCAACCTCATCGAGGACATCCGGCGCAACGTCTCGGCGGCCGGCCTGCACAAGCTCTCGCGGCGCGGGTGGGTCAACGGCAACGAGGAGACCCGCGTGGCCGAGGAGAGCAGGCGCAACCTGAACATCAAGGCGCCGAGCGTCATGAGCGTGGTCGGCAAGCTCTCCGGCGGCAACCAGCAGAAGGTCGTGCTGTCGAAGTGGCTTTTCACCGACCCGGACGTCCTCATACTGGACGAGCCGACCCGCGGCATCGACGTCGGCGCGAAGTACGAGATCTACACGATCATCAACCGGCTGGTCGCGGCCGGGAAGGCGGTGCTGGTGATCTCGTCCGAGCTCCCGGAGCTGCTGGGCATCTGCGACCGCATCTACACGCTGTCCGCCGGCCGGATCACCGGTGAGGTCCCGGTGGGCGAGGCCACCCAGGAGGGGCTGATGGCGCTCATGACCCAGGAGAGGGAGTCCGCAGCATGACCACCACCGGCCCCGCGCCCTCCGCGGAGAAGGCCGCCGAGGGCGCCACCACGGCGGCCGCGCTGCACACGGGCACCAGCGACATCCGCGCGCTGCTCACCCGCAACCTGCGCCAGAGCGGCATCTACGTGGCGTTCGTGGCGATCGTGGCGCTGTTCGCGATCCTCACCGACGGGGTGCTGCTGTCCCCCATCAACATCACGAACATCGTCCTCCAGTACTCGTACATCCTCGTGCTGGCGATCGGCATGGTCATCGTGATCATCGCCGGGCACATCGACCTGTCGGTCGGGTCGGTGGTGGCGCTCACGGGCGCCGTGTCGGCCGTGATGGTGATCCAGCAGGGCATGCCCTGGTGGGTCGGGATCGTCGCCGCGCTCGCCGTCGGCCTCGTGGTCGGGGCCTGGCACGGCTTCTGGGTGGCCTACGTCGGCATCCCCGCGTTCATCGTGACGCTCGCCGGCATGCTGCTCTTCCGCGGCCTCACGCTGCGGGTGCTCGACAACATCTCGCTCTCGCCGTTCCCCGCCGAGTACCAGCTGGTGGCCAACGGCTTCCTCAACGGCCTGCTCGGCGGCGACGGCTTCGACGCGTTCACGCTGCTCATCGGTGCGATCGCGGTGGTGGGCTACGGGGTGAGCGGGTTCCGCACCCGGATCGCCCGCATCACCTACCAGCAGCCGGTCGAGTCGTTCCCGCTGTTCGTGGCCCGGGTCGTGCTCGTCGGGCTCGTCGTCATGTACTTCGCGTGGCAGCTCGCGCATGCCCGCGGCCTGCCGGTGGTGCTGATCATCCTGGCCGTGCTGGTCATGGCCTACGGCGTGATCACGCGGCGCACCGTCTTCGGGCGGCAGGTCTACGCCATCGGCGGCAACCTGTCCGCGGCGATGCTGTCCGGCGTCAAGGTCCGCACGGTCAACTTCTGGATCTTCGTCAACATGGGGCTGCTCTCGGCCGTCGCCGGGATCATCTACTCGTCCCGCATCAACGGCGCGCAGCCCGCAGCGGGCAACATGTTCGAGCTCGACGCCATCGCGGCGGCGTTCATCGGCGGCGCGGCCGTCACCGGTGGCGTCGGCACGGTGGTGGGGGCGATGGTCGGCGGACTGATCATGGCCGTCATGAGCAACGGCATGCAGCTCATGGGCATCGACCAGTCGATCCAGTCCGTGGTCAAGGGGCTCGTGCTGCTGGTGGCCGTCGCGTTCGACATCTACAACAAGCGCCGGGCGGGCGCCTCGCGCTGACGCCGGAGGAGCAGCGATGCGCCATCTCATCGCGTGCTGCGACGGCACGTGGATGACCGCCGTCAAGCAGAGCAACGTGAGCAGGCTGCGCGCGGCCGTGGTGACGCAGCCCGGGGAACCGGAGCCGCTGTACGTCGAGGGCGCCGGGGTGTCGGACAACCCGATCGACGCGCTGCGCGGCGGGCTCACCGGCGCCGACCTGGACCGCAGCATCACGGCCGGCTACCGGTGGCTCGCCCGGGAGTACCGGCCGGGCGACCAGGTGGCGCTGTTCGGCTACAGCCGGGGTGCCTACACCGCGCGCAGCATCGCCGGCATGATCTCGCGGGTCGGGCTCGTGGCCCCGACCGGCGACCTCGACCGGGCCGTCGAGCTGGCGTACGCGCGCTACCGCGAGCAGCACTCCGCGCCCCCCGGCAGCCTGCCCCCGCTCGGTGTGCCGCTCGCGTGGGAACCCACCGACCCGCAGAACCCGGTGCGCTTCATCGGCGTGTGGGACACGGTCGGCGCGCTCGGCATCCCGGCCTACGTCGGGGTGCCGGACCTGTTCCGCTCCCGCGAGCAGTACGAGTTCCTCGACGTGCGCCTCGACCCGCGCATCCCGCACGCCCGCCACGCCGTGGCGCTCGACGAGATGCGCGGCCCGTTCCGGCCCACCCTCTGGCGCGATCACGGGCCCGGCCAGGACGTGAAGCAGGTGTGGTTCCCCGGCGACCACGGCGACGTCGGCGGCAGCCACGCCGAGAAGGGCCTCAGCGACGAGGCGCTCGACTGGATGATGCGCGAGGCCACCGAGGCCGTCGGGATCACGTTCGACCGCAGCCGCATCGCGGGCTTCGCACCGGACCCGACGACGCCACCGAACGACATGCCCGGTGGGCCGCTCGGCGTGGCCTACGAGATCGCGCTGCAGCCGCGTCCCCGGGCCACACCGCGGGTGGACCACCGCCACGAGGAGCCCGGCGTCAGCCCGTCGGCGTACGCGAGCCGGCGGGCGAACGGCTACCGGCCCACGCGCACGCTCGCCGCGCCGGGCGACACCGCCGAGGTGGTGGTGCCCGCCGCCCGGGGGTGGACGGCCACCGGCCTCTACCTGGAACCCGGCAGGTACCGCTTCGCGGCCGTGGGCGAGTGGAGCAGCGCGTTCGACCGGTGCGGCCCGGCGGGAGACACCTCGCGGTGGCACCTGCCCGGCCGCCTGTTCAGCACCGTGATCGGCGCCGGTGAGACCGTCCTGCGCGCCGCTCTGCGCAACCCGGAGGCGCAGCTGGTCGGCACCCGGCGCGTTCCGGAGGAGCCGTGGATGTCGCTGCTCGGGCTGGTGGCCGACGAGGTCACGGACGCCCGCGGCCAGGTGGTGCACCCCGACGAGCGCATCCCCATCGGCGCGGGCACCACGTACGACGTGCAGCGGCGCGGATACCTGCACGCATTCGCCAACGACGCGTGGGGCTTCTACGGCAACAACAGCGGCGAGGTGCGACTCACCGTCACCCGCGTCTAGCGCCGAGCGAAAAAGGCATTCGCGGCCGGGCGGAACATCAGCACGAGCGCCGACCACACGGCGACGACGTGCGCGGCGCGCAGGGCCGCGGCGACGAGCGCGGGCGCGTCGGCCGTCACCAGGAACAGGCCCGGCGAGCCACCCGCGAGCAGCCACGAGACGGGCTCGATCACGAGCGACAGCGTGCCGAACCCGCCGAGGAGCACGGCCACCGTCCAGCGGACGGGGTTGCGCCCGGTGCGCAGCGCGAGCACCAGCACGGCGAGCACCGCGTAGATCGCGAAGCGCGCGCCGAGCCGGCCGAACGTGGGTGGCTCGGGGAACAGCAGGTGGATGAGGGCCTCGATGGCCCCGGCCCCGATGGCCGAGAGCCAGAGCAGGACCGAGAGCTGGACGGTGGGCGGCGCGGTGCGCTCGGCGACGGAGGTCATGCCGAGCAGTGTTCGCCGGAAGCCGCCTCGGCACCGCCCGGCGCGCACCCGTGCCGGACCGGGGGAAAACCCCACCACGAGCCCGGAATTCTCTGGTACAAAAGAAGGTCGCGATTCCGATGAATGAGCCGGAATCGCGATTCTTCGGCAATTCTACCAGAGGGGTCCGGGAAATGTCGAGCGTGGATGACGACCGCCGCCACATCGCCCTCCTGTACGACCGGTTCGACGCCGAGCGGGTGGCCGCGCAGCGCGAGCTGGTGTTCGCCCAACGCGCGTCGGGCAGCTCGCCGGGCGAGCGGGCGCTGCGGGAGGCCGCGGTGCGCGCGCAGACCGCCCGCCTGGGCCGGCTGCGCGCCGTCGGCGACGGGCTGTGCTTCGGCCGCACCGACGCCCTCGACGGCACCCGCACGTTCGTGGGCCGCATCGGCCTGCTCGACGACGACCTGGAGCCACTGCTCGTCGACTGGCGCGCGCCTGCTGCCCGCCCCTTCTACACCGCCACGGCCGCACACCCCGAGGGCCTCGCACGCAGGCGCCACTTCCGCACGCGCGGGCGCGCGGTGCTCGACGCGCACGACGACGTGCTCGCCCGGGAGGGCACCGACGGCTCGGCGGGCTCGGACGCCGCACTGCTGGCCGCCCTCGACGCCCCGCGCACCGGCGCGATGCGCGACATCGTCGCCACGATCCAGGCCGAGCAGGACGAGATCATCCGGCTCGACAGCACCGGGCTCACCGTGATCGAGGGCGGGCCGGGCACCGGGAAGACGGCGGTGGCGCTGCACCGGGTGGCGTACCTGCTCTACACGTACCCGCAGCTGGCCCGCCGCGGCGTGCTGGTGGTCGGACCGCACCCGCGATTCCTGCAGTACATCTCGGCCGTGCTGCCCTCCCTCGGCGAGACCGACGTCGTGTTCGCCACGCCGGGCGAGCTGCTGCCCGGCGTCACGACGCAGCGCGAGGAAGAGCCGGACGTGGCGCGCGTCAAGGGGTCACTGGCCATGGTCGACGTGCTCGCCGTGGCCGTGGCCGACCGGCAGGACGTGCCCGTCGAGCCGGTGCCGATCGAGCTCGACGACATCACCGTCGAGATCACGGCCGGCATCGCGGCGGCCGCGCGCGAGCAGGCCCGGGCCGGGCACCGCCGCCACAACGAGGCCCGGCCGGTCTTCGCCACCGCGGTGCTCGACGCGCTCGCCGAGCAGGCCGTCGACCGGATCGGCGCCGGGTGGCTCGCGCCGCGCGAGGTGCCCGAGCTCGCCACACAGCTGCGCGACGACGCGCGCGCCGAGCTGCGCCGCCACCCGCAGCTGCACGCCGCCCTCGACGCGCTGTGGCCCGAGCTCACGCCGCAGCGGCTGCTCGCCGACCTGTTCACCTCGCCGGAGCGCCTGGCCGTGGCCGCGGCCGCGCTCCCGGCGGCCGACCGGGCCGCCCTCGCCCGCACCGACGGCGAGGCCTGGACGGTGGCGGACGTGCCGCTGCTCGACGAGGCGGCCGAGCTGCTGGGCCCGCCGTCCTCGGCGCGGAAGCGCGCGGCGCGGGCGCGGCGGCGCGCGGCGGAGGGCCTGGGCTACGCCGCGGACGTGCTGCGGCTGCTCGACGTCGAACCCGCCGACGACGACGGCACCCGCGCGGTCGACGTGGTGCACGCCGACCTGCTCGCCGAGCGGCAGGAGGAGGCCGACCACCGCACGATCGCCGAGCGCGCGGCCGCCGACCGGGAGTGGGTGTACGGGCACGTGGTGGTCGACGAGGCGCAGGAGCTGTCGGACATGGACTGGCGCGTGCTGGTGCGCCGCTGCCCCAGCCGCTCGTTCACGGTGGTGGGCGACCTGGCGCAGCGCCGATCGGCGGCCGGGGCGCGGACGTGGGCCGCGGCGCTGGACCGGCACGCCCCCGGGCGCTGGACCCACCGCGTACTCACCGTCGGCTACCGCACACCCGCCGAGGTCATGGCGGTGGCCGCCGACGTGCTGGCCGCGCACGCCCCGGGCTCCACCCCACCGGAGGCGGCCCGCAGCACCGGGGTGCGCCCGTGGGCCCGGCGCGTGGAACCGGACGAGCTCGAGACGGCCGTGCGCGCGGCGGTCGACGGCGACGGGGAGGTCGCCGTGATCGCCCCCGGCCCGTTCCCGGACCTGCCGGGGGCCACCGTGCTCACCCCCCGGGAGGCGAAGGGCCTGGAGTTCGACACCGTGCTGCTCGTGGAGCCGCAGCGGTTGGAGGTCGCCGACCTCTACGTGGCGCTCACCCGCGCCACCCAGCGGCTCGGCGTGCTGCACACCGAGCCGCTCCCGGCGTCGCTGCGCCGCCTCAGCTCCCGGCGAGCCGCTCCACCACCGGCGCGAACTGCTCCAGGTACGAGCCGTTGACGCTCACGTAGGAGACCCCATAGGCGTCGCGCCGCCGAAGCAGCTCGTCGGCCATCTCCGCAGGGCCGCCGGGCAGCAGCGTCTGCGAGTCGTGGGCGACGAGCGTGGCGCGGTCCGCGCCGATGAACTTCTGCGTCCACTGCGGGATCTCGTCGTCGCCCACGGCGAACAGGTTCATGGCGATCTCGATGTCGTCCGCGCGATCGCCGGCTGCCTCCCGCAGCCGGGCCGCCATGTCCACGAGGTGGTCGCGGCCGGCGAGCGCGGGCGCGGCGAGGGTGGCCATGTCGGCGACGCGGCCCGCCAGCGCGAGCGCCTGGGGGCCGCCCGCCGCCACGAGCACCGGGGTGTGCCGGTCGCCGTCGAGCGAGCGCAGCTGCTCGATCGACTCGGCCACCTCCCGCAGCCGCTCGGCCGCCGTCCCCCACGGGCGGCCGAGCTCCTCGGCGAACTGCCGGGCCTGCGGGCGCCCGGTGCCGATGCCGAAGTCGAAGCGGCCCTCGGTGAGCACCGACAGCGAATGCCCCTCCCACGCGGCGGCCCGGGGCGAGCGCAGCGGACCGGCCAGCACGAACGTGCCGACGCGCAGGCTGGTGGTCGCGCAGGCGGCCACCGCGAGCGACGGGAACGGCGAGAGCAGCTGCAGGCCGTCGGGCATCAGCAGGGTGGAGTAGCCGAGCTCCTCCACCCGCCGCGCCGTGGCGGCCCACTCCTGCCTGCCGCCCTCGGGCGTCACCACCACACCGAACCGGAACTTGTGCTCCGACATCCCCCACCTCCAGAACGATTACAACTCTGAACGATTATCTGGAGAGTACCGTTCAGGACGTGTACGGTCTACCCGTGCCACTGGAGAACCCACCCGGCTCGGCGTTCCTCCTCGCCGCCGTCGGCGCGCACGCCGCCGCGCGCTTCGCCGAGCGCGTCGCCGCACTCGACCTCACCCCGCCGCAGGTCGGCCTGCTCGGGCTCATCGCGGCGTCACCCGGGCAGAGCCAGCAGCAGGTCGCCCAAGTGCTCGGCATGCCGCCGAGCCGGCTCGTCGGGCTGGTCGACGCGCTCGCCGACCGCGGGCTCGTCGAGCGCAGGCGCAACCCGGACGACCGGCGCCTGCACGCCCTGCACATCACCGAGGCGGGCCGGGCCGTGCTCGACGAGATCGGCGCCGTCGGCCGCGCCCACGACGACGCGCTCTGCCGCAGCCTCGACGCCGACGAGCGCGAGACCCTGCGTGCCCTCCTCAGCCGGATCGCGGCCGACCAGGGCCTGCGCCCCGGCGTGCACCCGGGCTACCGCTCCGTGTAGCCAACCCCGTGTGCCGGGACCCGGCACGGGGTATCCCGCCGTTTTCGAAGCCCTTCGAGCCGAGGAGCTGGCGATGGGGCTCGTGGGAAGTCTGACGGGTTTCGTGACCGGGCTGCTCGGTGCCGTGGTCGGCCTGCTCTCCACCGTCGTGCGCGGGGTGCTGGCGCTGGTGCTCGGCGTGCTGGCGACGGTCCTGCTGGTCGTGGCCGGGCTGCTGTGCGCCACCATCCTGCTGCTGCCGCTGGGGATCCCCCTCGGCGCGATGGCGGTGGACCTCTACGGGCAGGCGGCGAAGATCCTCACCGGGAACACCGGGGCTGAGAGAGCGCTCCGCCGGGCCGGGGACGCGGTGCGCCCGCGGCGCAAGCGGCTCCTGTTCTGAGGCGCTGATGTGGCCCGAACACATGGGGAGCGCTGATCCATGGGGTCTACACACAGGGCGCTGCGGCGTCCGCCGCCGTACCGTCCAGCGACATGACCGCCGCAGTGTCGCCGCCGCTGGCCGACCGCCGCGCCCTGGTCACGGGCGCCGCGTCGGGGATCGGGGCGGCCCTGGCCGAGCGCCTCGCCGCCGACGGCGCGCACGTGTTCGCCGTCGACCGCGACGAGCCCGGGCTGGCCGCGCTCGCCGCGGACGCCCGCGTGGAACCGGTGGTTTGCGACCTGTCCGACCTCGACGCCGTCGACGCGCTGCCCGCCGACGTCGACGTCCTGGTCAACAACGCCGGGCTGCAGCACGTCGCCCCGATCCCCGAGTTCGACCCCGACCGGTTCTCGCTGATCCTGCGCGTGATGCTGGAGGCGCCGTTCCGGCTGGCCCGCCGCGCGCTGCCGCACATGTACGGCCGCGGCTGGGGCCGGGTCGTCAACATCTCGAGCGTGCACGGGCTGCGCGCGAGCCCGTTCAAGTCGGCGTACGTGAGCGCGAAGCACGGCCTCGAGGGCCTGTCCAAGGTCATCGCGCTGGAGGGCGCCGACCGCGGGGTCACGAGCAACTGCATCGACCCCGCCTACGTGCGCACACCGCTGGTCGAGCGGCAGATCGCCGACCAGGCCCGCACCCACGGGATCGACCCCGGATCCGTGGTGGAGCGGGTGATGCTCGCCCCCGCCGCCGTGAAGCGGCTCGTCGAGCCGCAGGAGGTGGCCGAGCTGGCAGCCGTGCTCTACGGGCCGGCGTCGGCCTCGATCACCGGAACGTCGCTGTCGATGGACGGCGGCTGGACCGCCCACTGAGAGGAACGGAGACATCGTGGTCACCGACCGACAACCACGCGCCAACATCATCCGGGTCGTGGCCGCCAGCATGGCGGGCACGGCTGTCGAGTGGTACGACTTCTTCCTCTACGGGGTGGCGGCCGCGGTCGTGTTCCCGGCGGTGTTCTTCCCGTCGGACGACCCGGCGGTCGGCACCCTGCTCGCGCTCGGCACGTTCGCGATCGGCTTCGTCGCGCGCCCGCTCGGCGGGCTCGTGTTCGGCCACTACGGCGACAAGCTCGGTCGCAAGAAGCTGCTGGTGATCAGCCTGGTCTCGATGGGGGCCGCGACGTTCGCCATCGGGTTGCTGCCCGGGTACGCGACCATCGGGATCGCGGCCCCGCTGCTGCTGGTCGTCCTGCGCCTGGTGCAGGGCTTCGCGATCGGCGGCGAGTGGGGCGGCGCCGTCCTCATCGTCTCCGAGCACGGCGACCCGGCCCGGCGCGGCTACTGGGCCAGCTGGCCCCAGGCAGGTGTCCCGGTGGGGCAGCTGCTCGCCAACGCGCTGCTGTTCCTGCTCGCCGCCGTGCAGAGCGAGGCCGCCTTCCAGTCGTGGGGGTGGCGGATCCCGTTCCTGCTCTCCGCGGTGCTCGTGCTGATCGGGCTCTACATCCGGCTCTCGATCGAGGAGTCGCCGGTCTTCCGGGACGCGCAGGCCCGCGCCGCCGAGCGCGTGGCCGCGGGCGAGCGGGAGATCGTCCCGATCGTCGACGTCTTCCGCCGCTACCCGCGCGAGGTGTTCACCGCGATGGGCGCCCGGTTCGCCGAGAACGTGTCGTACTACATCTTCACGATCGTCATCACGACCTACATGACCAAGCGGATGGGGCTGCCCAACTCCTTCGTGCTCGGCGCGGTGCTCATCGGCACGGCCGCACACCTCGTGGTCATCCCCGTCTGGGGCGCGCTGTCGGACCGGTTCGGCCGCAAGCCGATCTACCTGATCGGCGCCGCGGGCGTCGGGGTGTGGGCGTTCGTGTTCATCGCGCTCATCGACACCGCCAACTTCACGCTCACCACGATCGCCGTGATCGGCGGCCTCGTCTTCCACGCCGCGATGTACGGGCCGCAGGCGGCCTTCCTGTCCGAGCTGTTCGGCACGAAGGTCCGCTACTCGGGCACCTCCGTCGGCTACCAGCTCGCCTCGGTCGTGGCCGGTGGGCTCGCACCGATCATCGCGGTGGCGCTCTACACCTCGTTCGACAGCGGGTACGCCGTGGCGGTCTACGTGGCGCTCAGCGCGCTACTCACGATCGTGGCCGTGGCCAGCTACGGCGAGACCCGCCACCGCGACCTCGCCGAGGACCACGCGGTCGCGCCCACCCGCTGAGCCGTGAGCGACACGGCGGCCGATGGCATCATCACCGCCGTGTCTCGCACGGCGCTGGAGCTGCTGCGGCTGCTCGCCCAGGACGCGCCCGCGGAGCGCATCGAGGAGCAGGCGCGGGCGCTCGCGGCGGGAGACCCGGAGTCCGGCGCGGTCGCGCGGGAGCTCGCCCTGCGCGTCCGGGCCGGCATCGACGCCCACCGGCGGCGGGAGACCGAGCTGTCGGCCCTCGTCGACATCGCCCGCGACCTCGCCTCGCTCCCGGACCCGGGCGAGGTGCTCGACACGATCGTGCGCCGCGCCCGCAGCCTGCTCGGCGCCGACGTCGCCTACCTGACGCTGGCCGATCCCGACCGCGGTGACACGTTCATGCGCGCCACCGACGGCTCGATCTCCGGCCGGTTCCAGACCCTGCGGCTGCCGCTGGGCGCGGGCCTCGGCGGCCTCGTGGCCCAGACGCGGCGGCCGTACTGGACCGCCGACTACCCGACCGACACCCGCTACGACCACACCACCGAGATCGACGCTGCCGTCGAGGAGGAGGGGATCGCCGCGATCTGCGGCACCCCGCTGCTGGTGGGACGTGAGTTCGTCGGGGTGCTGTTCGCCGCGCACCGGGCACCGCGCCCGTTCGCCCGCACCGAGGTGGCCCTGCTCGGCTCGCTCGCCGCGCTCGCCGCCGTCTCGCTCGTGCAGGTGCGCCGCATCACCGAGACGGCCGACGCGCTCGCGGCCCTGTCCGCCGCCCACGCCGGCATCGAGCAGGCAGCCGCCGCCCACGACCGGTTCGCCGGGGTCGTGCTCTCCGGCGGTGGGGTCGACGACATCGCCGCCGCCCTCGGCGAGCTGCTCGACGGCTGGGTGGCCGTCCTGGACGTCGACGGCCAGCGGCTCGCGGCGCACGGCCCGGTGCCCGACGACCTCGCGGACCTGACCGCCGTCCGGCGCGCGGACGACGCGGCCCGGCTCGTGAGCGCCGACGGCGCCGCCGCGGTGGCCGTGCGCGCCGTCGGCCAGCGCCTGGGCACCCTCGTGCTCGGCGGCCGCGCCGCGCTCGACGACGGGCAGGTCCGCACGGTCGAGCGGGCCGCGATGGTCACCGCCCTCGTCCTGCTTTTCCGGCTGCGCGAGGCCGAGGCCGATCAGCGCGTGCGCACAGACCTGCTCGCCGACCTGCTGGCCCGCCCGGCGGGCGAGGTGGACCCCGCGCTCGTCGCACGGGGCAGGCTGCTCGGGCTGCGGCTGCGCACCCCGCACGTCGTCGCGGTGTGCCGGGACGGGCGCGCCCCCGGCCCGGGACTGGTGGGGCGGCACGACGGCTGGGTCGTCGCCGTCCTGCCCGGGCACGACCCGTCGGCCGTGGCGCACGACCTGGCCCGCCGCGCAGGGCGGGACGCGGGCCCGGTGGGCGCCGCCGGGCCGGTCCTGCCCGCGGCCGGGCTGCGCGACGCCCACGCCGAGGCCCGCCGCACCGCCGAGGCACTCGCCGCGCTCGGCCTCCCCGCAGGCGCCGCCCGCGACCTCGGCTTCGCCGGGCTCGTCACCGGCGACGCCGCGGACGTCGAGGGGTACGTCGAGCGCGTGCTCGGCCCGGTCGCCGCCCACGACGCCCGCCGCGGCACCGACCTGCTCACCACCCTCGAGGCCTACTTCGCCGCCGGGGCCAGCCCCACCCGCGCCGCAGGCACCCTGCACGTCCACGTGAACACCGTGGCCCAGCGCCTGGAACGCGTCGCGGCCCTGCTGGGGGACGACTGGCACACCCCCGACCGCGCCCTCGAACTCCAGCTGGCCCTCCGCCTGCGCAAGCTCCGCGGCTGACGCGCCCCTCGCCCCCGGCCGCTCATGCCAGCATGGTGGCTTTACTGGCATATTGCGCCAGCAAAGCCACCTTGCTGGCATACCCCCGGGCCGTCAGGGGCGACGGGCGGCCGCCGCGAAGAGGCCGTCCGGGTCGTAGGCGGCCTGGATCTCGTCGAGGCGGCCTGCGCTCCCGCCGTAGACCGTGTCGCGGCCGGTCTCCGCGTCGAGGCCGGCGAAGTTGACGTACACGCCGCCGGTGGCGTGCCCGCGCAGCGCGTCCCAGGAGGAACGGGCCCAGCCGATCGCGGTGTCGTCGAGGGCGGGGTCGGTCCAGCCCGCGTCGATGCTCAGGTTGTAGCGGGCGCCGCGGTGCGGGTAGGCGCTCTCGCCGGGGCCGACCCGGTCGACGGCCCCGCCGAGGGTGCGCAGCACCACCAGCGACTGCGGAGTGGGCCGCCGGGCGTCGCAGGCGAGCAGGGCGTCGATCGCGTCGTCGGTGAGCTCCCGCAGGAAGTGGGACTTGAAGAAGTAGCGCCCACCGTCGGGGAACGCGGGGTCGACGGCCTGCTGCATCTCGGCGTAGCGCAGCTCGCCCCCGGCCTGCATGAGCGGCGTGCCCAGCTCGGCAAGCGGGGCCAGCACGGGTCCCGCGTCGGCGGGGTCGCCCGCGTACACGCCCGCGACGATCACGACCGGGGCGCCGTGCAGGGCGGCCGGGATCGCCGGGTCCGCCGGGACGCTCCACAGCACCAGCTCGGGCGAGACCGAGTCGGGCAGCTGCGCGGTGAGGTCGCGCCAGCCGCACGCCACGCTCCGGGCCTGGTCGTAGGGGTAGAAGACCAGCGCCTTGCGCACCACCGGGCCGAGCCGGTGCAGGTCGAACTCGAAGGAGGTCACCACGCCGAGGCCGCGCCCGCCGCCGCGCGCCGCCCAGAACAGGTCCGGGTGCTCCTGCCTGCTCGCGGTGCGCACGGCGCCGTCGGCCGTGACGATCTCGATCGAACGCAGGTTGTCGCACGCCAGCCCGTAGCGCCGCTGCAGCACACCCATCCCACCGCCGAGGGTGAAGCCTGCGATGCCGGTGCGCGAGACCTCCCCGCCCGGCGTGACGAGGCCGAACAGCTGGGTGGCCCGGTCGACGTCGGCCCAGGTGGCGCCAGCCTGGGCACGGACGGTGCGAGCGGCCGGGTCGACGTGCACGCCGCGCATCCCCGACAGGTCGATCACCATGCCGTCGTCGCACACCGCGGTGCCGGCCACCTGGTGCCCGCCGCCCCGCACGCTCACGACGGGCCGGTGCGCGCGGGCCACCCGCACGGCCTCCACCACGTCCGCCGTGCCCGCGCATCGCGCGATCACCGCGGGCCTGCGGTCGATCAACCCGTTCCACACCCGCCGCGCCTCGTCGTAGCCCGGGTCGCCGTGCCCGATCACGGCCCCGCGCACCGACTCCCGCAGCGCCGCGACCACCGCCCGCTCGTCCGTGCCCACCAGCTCGCTCGTCGTCATTCCACTCGTCCCTCGGATCACCCGGGGTCGGCCCGCTGCCGCCCCGCGCCGAGGAGGTTCGCGGAGGCGGCTGGCACGGGGCTGGCAGGAGGCTGGCACGGACCGGCGGGAGTTCAGGAAAGCCACATTGCAGGCCTCTCCGGCCCTGAATGTGGCTTTCCTGAACCACGAGGGACGCCCCGCCCGGCATCCTGAGCGGCATGACAGCGGTTCGCGTCGAGCTGCTCGGGCCACTGCGGCTCACGGTGGACGGCACGCCCGTGGACGTGCCCGGCCCGAAGCGGCGGGCCGTGCTGGCGGTGCTGGCGGCGGCGGAGGGCCGCGTCGTGCCGGCCGACCACCTCCTGGACGCGCTGTGGCCCGCCGAGCCGCCGGAGTCCGGGCGGGCCGCGCTGCAGAGCCACGTCTCCCGGCTGCGCGGGCACCTCGGGGCGGGTGCGTCCCGCCTGGTCGCTGCGCCGGGCGGGTACCGGCTGGTGCTGGAGGGCACCGAGCTGGACGTCGCGCAGGCGCGGGACCTGCTGCGCCGGGCCCGCGAGACGCCGGACGCGGCGGTGGCTGCCGATCTCCTGCGGGTGGCCCGCGCGCTGTGGCGGGGACCGCTGCTCGCCGAGTTCGCCGACGTCGCCCCGCTCGCGGCCGACGCGGTCGCGTACGGGCAGCTGCGCCGCGAGATCACCGAGCTGTTCGTCGAGCGTTCGATCCGGTCGGGGCGGCTCGACGGCGTGGTGGGGCCGGCGCAGGCCGCGCTGGACGAGGACCCCCTCCGGGAGCCGGCCGTGTTGCTGCTCGTGCGGGCGCTGGCCGCCACCGGCGACGCCGCGCAGGCGCTGGCCGTCGGCAGGGAGTACCGGCGGCGGCTCGCCTCGGAGACCGGGCTCGACCCCTCCCCCGCGCTCGGCGACCTGGAGCGGGCGGTGGCGGCGGGCGAGCTCGCCGGCCCCCGGCCGGTGGCCGGGCCGCCGCGCGGCACCGCTCCGCTGCTGGGCCGCGACGCGCAACTCACCGCCCTGGAACGGCTGCTGGACGGCGAGCGGCTCGTCACGGTGGTCGGCCCGGGCGGGGTGGGCAAGACGCGGGTGGCGCTGGAACTGGCGCGCCGCCGCGACCACGCCCGGGTGCTGCGGCTGGCGCCGGTGCGCGACCCGGCCGCCGTGCCGCAGGCGCTCGCCGACGCGCTCGACCTGCAGGTCGTCACCGATGACGTGCTGGACGCTTGCGTCGCGCTGCTGGGCGCCACGCCCACCTTGCTCGTCGTCGACAACTGCGAGCACCTGCTGGACGCCGTGCGCGCCGTGGTGGAGCGCCTGCTCGAGAGCTGTCCCGGTCTCACCGTGCTCGCCACCAGCCGGGAACCGCTCGGGTTGCCCGTCGAGACGTCGTCGCGGGTCGCGCCGCTGGCGCTGCCCGGCCCGGATCCCGCCACCGCGGACCGGGCACCCAGCGTGGCGCTGTTCCTGGATCGGGCGGCCCGCACCCGGCCCGGCTTCGCACCCGGCGCGGACGACCTGCGGCTGATCAGCGAGGTCGTGCACCGGCTCGACGGGATCCCGCTCGCCATCGAGCTGGCCGCCGGGCGCCTGGTCGGGCTGGCGTTGCCCGACCTGGCCGCGCGCCTCGACCGCGCCCTCGACCTCCTCGGCACGCGCACCGGCGACGCGCGGCACCGCACGCTGCGCGCCACCGTCGAGTGGTCCTACGACCTGCTGCCACCGCAGGAACAGCGGCTCTTCCGCCACCTCGCCGCGTTCGTGGACGGCGTGGACCTGCCCACCGCGGAGTGGGTCGCCGCCGACCTGGGGCTGGCGGGCGACCCGGCCGGCGCGCTCGCCCACCTGGTCGACGCGTCGATGGTGGACGTCGTCTTCGCCGACCGCCCCCGCTACCGGATGCTGGAGACGTTGCGCGCGTTCGGCGTCGACCGGCTCGGCGCGGCTGGGGAGGCGGACGACGCCGACGACCGGGTGGTGCGGTGGGCCGTGGCGCTGGCGGAGTGGGCCGACGCCACCGCCACGACCGACCGCGAACCCGAGGCCGACGCGGCGCTGCGGCGCGAGGTGGCGAACCTGCGTGCCGCGTGGCGGCTCGCGCGCCGCCGCGGTGCGCTCGACGCGGCGGTCGCGCTGGTGGTAGCCGTGTACGAGGTGTCGGTGTGGCGCGATCTGGTCGAGCTGCGCGGCTGGGCCGACGAGCTGGCCGACGACCCCGCGCTCGCCGGCCACCCGCGCGCCGCCACCGTCCTGGGGGCGGCGGCGCGCAGCGCCTACATCCGGGGTGACCACGCCCGGGCCGAGCGGCTCGCGCGGGACGGGCTCGCCCGCGCCTGCGACGCCGAGGGGCGCTGGTTCTGCCACGCCGCGCTGGCGAACGCCGCGCTGAGCCGGGGCGCGTTCGCGGAGGTGGTCGCGCACAAGCGGGCGGCGGCCGAGCACGCAGCACGGCCCGACGGCGGCCTCGGGGTGGCCGCGCTCGCCGCCACGTACGCCGGTGACCTCGACCAGGCCCGCGAGCTCCACGCCGCCCTCGTGGCGCAGGGCCCGCTCCCCCCGACGGTGCAGGCGTTCGCCCACTACGCGGCCGGGGAGATCGAGAACGCCGCGGGCCGCGCCGACCGGGCCGAGGAGCACTACCTCGCCGCGATCGCGGGGGCCCGCGCCACGGGCGCGACGTTCGTGGCCGGGATCGCGTCGGTCGGGCTGGTGACGGTGCGTGCGGCCGCGGGGCGCACCGCCGACGCGCTGCGCGGCTACCGCGAGATCGTCGAGTACTTCGCGCAGGCGGGGAACTGGACCCAGCTGTGGGTGACGCTGCGCAACCTCGCCGTG
Source organism: Pseudonocardia zijingensis (assembly GCF_042657305.1). NCBI lineage: Bacteria > Bacillati > Actinomycetota > Actinomycetes > Pseudonocardiales > Pseudonocardiaceae > Pseudonocardia > Pseudonocardia zijingensis. Next base: position 329,670 of record NZ_JBHSKO010000002.1, read on the forward strand.
CTGCTGCGGCGGCTGGGGGATGCGGAGGAGGCCGACCTGCTCGACGCGGCGGCCGATCAGGCCCCGGACGCCCCACCGGCCGCGGAGCCCGCACCGCACGCGGTGCGGCGGTCCATCGGCCGCGACGACGCGCTGCGGACCGCCCGGGCAGCGCTGCGCCGCCACCTCGGCGGCTGACGCGCACGGCGACGCGCGGCTCGCTCGCCGGATGGTTCCCGCCGATCGCTCGACGGCCACCGTTCGGCGCCGATCTCGTCACAAACCGATCACCGATCGTGATCGCCCGCTCGACGGACTCCGGACATCCACCCGCAACCGGACCACGGATCGCGCGTTGACCAGCGTGACCGGGGCCGGCGGAACGGGGAGCCTCCGCCGGCTTCGGTTGATCTTCTTTCCGGGGCCTCAGCGCAGGCGGAACACCGGGTAGCCGGGGGCGATCGCGAGCAGGGTCTCGTCGGATGCGGTGTGGTCGACCCCCTCGAAGAACACGCCGACCTCGAACTTCCAGCGCCGCAGGTAGGCGCGCAGGGTCTCGGGCTTGTCGGCGTCGGCCACCTCGTCGGCGACGAACGCCTCGGCGTGCTTGCCGAGTCGCAGCTCGCCCGCGCCGCCCGCGGCCCGCAGGTTGCGCACCCACTGCGTGTGGCCGCGCGGGGCCACGAGGTATCGGGCGCCGTCGTGCTCGAGGAGGTTCACAGGCACGGTGCGCCACTCGCCGCTGCGCCGTCCGCGCACCGCCAGCACACGGGAGCCCCAGACGCTGAGCCCGCGCGCGGTGAGCCATCGGACGACGGCGTTGAACAGGTCGGTCCCGCGGCCGGCTCGGACGTAGCGCTGATCGGTGGCCATCGGGTTCTCCTCCAGATCGAGAGCACTGCTCTTGTTCGTGAACAGTGCATCACCAACGGCGACCGACGTCAAGAGCAGTGCTCTCGTTCGAGAGCGGGTGATGAGAACTCTCTCAGGAGGAAACGAGGACACGGTTGCGGCGCACCCGCGCCACCAGCGCGAACCCCGCGGCCGTGACCAGGGCCATCGCGACGCCCGCGCACAGGCTGAGCAGCGGGTCGCCCCCCGTCACCGGGCCGAGCGCCAGCCCGATCAGGAGCATGTAGACGCTCCATGCCGCCGAGCTCGCGATCGTCCAGGGCAGGAAGCGGCGCACCGGGAGGCCGAAGCGGCCCGCGGCCGCGGTGCTCACCAGGCGCCCGCCGGGGATGAACCGCGCACCCACCAGCGCGATCCCGGGGCGCCGGAGCATGTGCCTGCGCACCCACGCCGCCACCTCGTGCTCGTTGTCGACGGTGCGCGCCAGCAGCCGGTGCGAGCAGCGGCCCAGCCAGAACACCACCGCGTCGCCCAGCACCGAACCGGTCAGCGCGGCCACGAAGAGGCCGATCACCATGCCCACGTCGCCCCCGCCGAACGCGGTGGTGGCCGCCGACATCAGGATCGTCTCGCTGGGGAGGACCGGGAACGGCGCGTCCACCGCGATCATCACGACGAGCAGCGGCAACAACCAGGAGCTGCGCAGCACCGCGTCGCACACGCTCAGGACGTCCAACGGTGCACCTCTCGGTCGCGCTCGCCCGAGCACGCGCGGAACCGACACCGGGGAGCAGGCCCAGCCTTCCAGACGGCGGGGGATGGCGACAGTCCGGTCCCCGTCACCCCCTCGTGCGACGAGCACGGTGCAGGTCGCGAAGTCGATCTACTCTCGGCCCGTTCCCCGACCGGACGGGAGTGATCGGTGACCTTTCGCCGGATCGCCGTGCTCGGCGTCGCCGTGGCCGCGCTCGCGCTGGCCGGCGGCCCGGCCCACGCCGCACCCCCCGCGACGATCACGACGGCGACGATCTCACCGGGCGCACTGATGATGACGCCCGTGGACGGGCACGTCACGAGCGCGTGCACCGCGGCGTTCGTCTTCGCGGGCGGCGACGCGACCTACCTCGGGTACGCGGCGCACTGCGCGGGCGCCAGCGAGTCGATGGGCCTGTCCGGCTGCCGGGAACCGGCGCTGCCGGTCGGCACGGACGTGACGATCGTCGGGTCCGACGGCTCGCGGACGGCGGGCCGGCTCGCCTACACCTCGTGGGGCACGATGCAGCGCCGCGGCGAGACGGACCCGGCGCTGTGCCTGCACAACGACTTCGCCCTGGTCGAGCTGGATCCCGCCGACGCCGCGCGGGTCGACCCGACCGTGCCCGTGGTCGGAGGCCCGACCGGGCTCGACACCGACGGCACCCGGTTCGGCGAGCCGGTGGTCAGCCTCCAGCCGCAGGGCGGCGAGACGAGCGTCAAGCAGGGGCGCAGCCTGGGCACCAGCGGCGGCGGGCTCGCCCACCGCGTCGAGACCCGCCCGCCGGGCCGCCCCGGCGACTCCGGCAGCGGCTACCTCGACGGCGGGGGCCGCGCCTTCGGCGTGCTCTCCACGCTGTTCACCGACGGCAGCGCCACCAACGGCGTCACCGATCTCGCCCACGCCCTCGACTACGCGGGCACCTACGGCGGGATCGGCCCGGTGGACCTGGTGCCGGGCCGACGCCCGTTCCGGCTCCGCGACTGAGCCGTCACGCGCCGGGCCGGGCGCGCCCGACCGCGGCCACGGCGACGGCGCCGATCGCGGCCACCACGGCGAAGACGTAGAAGCCCCACGGATAGGCGACGCCGGCCGTGAGCAGGGCCCCGCCGATCAGCGGGCCGCTGATCGCACCGAGGCGCCCCACCCCGCTCGCGGCGCCGATGGCGGTGCCGCGGGCCGCCGCGGGGTAGAACTGGCCGACGTAGGCGTACACGAGCACCTGCGCGCTGAACACGAACACGCCCGCGAGCAGCACCCCGACGTAGACACCGATCCCGGGGAGCCGGATCGACAGCAGCGCCAGGAACAGCGCGGCGGCGACGAACCACGCGAGCACCGCGGGCCGCGTCCCGATCCGGTTGGCCACCTGGCCCGCCACCAGCAGCCCGGCGATCGCGCCGACGTTCAGCACGAGCAGCAGCGCGAGAGCGGCGCCCAGGTCGTACCCGGCCGCGCGCATGATCTCGGGCAGCCAGGTGTTCAGCCCGTAGACCAGCAGCAGGCCCATGAACGACGTCACCCAGAACGCGATCGTGGCCCGCACGTAGCCGGGGCCGAAGAGGATCGCGGCGGGGTTGTGCCGCTCCCCCGCCCGATCGCGCAGGAACGACTCCGACTCCGGCAGGTGACGCACGATCAACGGCACGAGCACGAGGGCGGGCAACGCACCGATCACGAACATCGCGCGCCAGCCCAGCGCCGGGATCACGACGATCCCGAGCAGCGCGGTGACCACGGCGCCGACGTGGTAGCCCGTCATCAGCACGGTGGTGGCACCGCCGCTGCGCCCGACCCGCGCGTGCTCGCTGACCAGCGCGATCGCGACGGGGAGCACCCCACCCAGCCCGAGCCCGGCGAGGAAGCGCAGCACGCCGAACGTCCACGGGTCGGGCGCCACCGCGCACAGCAGCGTGAGCACGGAGAAGCCGCTCACGGTGTAGAGCATGGTGCGGCGGCGACCGATCACGTCGGTGACGGTGCCGATCGCGATCGCCCCGACCATCACGCCGACCAGCCCGACCGACGAGATCAGCGCACCGCTCGCGGGCGTGAGCCCCCAGACCCCGTCGCGGAGCATCGGCGACAGCACCACGCCCAGCACCACGAGGTCGAAGCCCTCGAGCGCCACCGACGACCACGCGAGCGGCGCCACCCAGGCGGCGCGCCGGCGGGACTCGGTCGGATTCGACACCGGATCCGCTGACATGCGCGGAGTATCGGCGGCGGCCGCTGCGGCGTCAGGTCCTCCTCGCACTGAGCGGAATTCCCGCGCCCAGCGCGCGGCCGATCGCCGCGGCCGTCAGGCGCACGGCCGGCACCAGCGGCTGCAGGTTCTCCACGCTGCTGGGCACCACCACCGACACCCCGGCCACCACCTCGCCGGAGGGGCCGACGACCGGTGCGGCCACCGAGGCCGCCCCGTCGGTCATCTCGTCACGCGACAGGCAGTAGCCCGCCCGCCGCACCTCGCCGAGCGCCAGCGCGAGCTCACGCGGGTCGGTGATGGTGCCTGCCGCCATGCGGGGCAGGCCGCGCGCCACCACCTCGGACACGAACGCGGGCGGGGCGAACGCGAGCAGCACCTTGCCCGGCCCGCTGGCGTGCGCGGGCATCCGCCTGCCCACCCGCGAGCGCACCGGCACCTCCGCGTGCCCCGGCAGGCGTTCGAGGAACAGCGCCCGGTGGCCGTCGAGCACCACGAGGTGCACGACCTGGCCGGTGATGGCCCCGAGGTCCTGCAGGAACGGCAGCGCGGCGTCGCGCAGGTCCCTGGCCAGCGGCGCGAGCGACCCGATCTGCCACAGGCGCATGCCGATCCGGTACCGCCCCCGCGCGGGACGTTCCAGCGCGCCCCAGGCCACGAGCTCGCCCACCAGCCGGTGCACCGTGGCCGCGGCGAGCCCGGTGGCCGCGACGATCTCCCCCAGGGCCTGTTCGGGCCGTTCGTCGGAGAACGAGCCGAGCACGGCGAGGGCCCGGTCGAGCACCGACCGCCCCGGCTCGGACGTCCCGCCCGCCATCACCGCACCCCCGACCGATGAGTTCCGCCGCGCGCCCCGGTCCTACCCCCGACAGCAACGTTCGCGCCACCCCGGAGGGACCGATGACCACCGCCACCACCGCCGCCCGCCACCGAATCGGCCACGTCGCCGTGTGGGCGCTGCAGATCCTCATGGGCGTGTTCTTCATCGTCGCGTCGGGCGCGCCCAAGTTCTGGGGCGACCCCTACGCGGTGCAGATCTTCGCCGAGATCGGTGCCGGGCAGTGGCTGCGCTACTTCGTCGGGGCCGTCGAGGTCGCCGGGGGCATCGGGCTGATGGTGCCGCGGCTGGCCGGGCCCGCCGCCGTCGGCGTGATGGCTCTGATGATCGGCGCGGCGTACACCCAGGCGGTGATCATGGGCGCGCCGGACCTGATGCTCTTCCCGGCGCTCTTCTTCGTGCTCGCCGCCGTGATCGCGTGGGTGCGCCGCGACTCGATCGCCGCGTGGCTCCCGGGGCGCTGACGCAGAACCGGAAAACGGGAAACGGGCACCCCGCGCCGGGGTGCCCGTTTCTCCGTCTGCGTTTCCGGGATATGGGTCAACGTTTCGCCGTTGCCTCGCAGTCGATCGGGGCGTCGGCCACCTGCGGATCCGAGGAACCGGTTCCGAGGATGCCGAGCACGTTGCCCAGCCCCAGCGTGGCGGTGACGTCCGGGCAGACGTTCAAACCGTTCAGCACGTTGAGGTCACCGAGGTTGAGCAGGCCGTCCTGGGGAGCGTCGTCTCCGGAGATGACCTGTTCCGCATCGTCATCGCCCTCCGGCGACTCTCCTGCGTGGGCGAACGGCGCGAGCGCCAGCACGGCCGCCAGGCTCGCGGATACGACGATTCCAGCTTTCTTCCACACGTTTGTCTCCTGATTGGGTGAGCACTGTGCGGTCGTTACTGACAGACAGAAAGCTAACCTCGCGTCCGCAACTCCGACCACGGCTGTCCCACGATCGTGTGCCCGAATCGGGATCGCATGTTTGCCGCCCCGGAAAGCGGGGAAGCGGCTTTCCTGCCGACACGCATGGTGATCGGACCCCGGAAGATCGACTCCAGATGATCACCGTGCGTGGCGGTCCGCACCCCCACCGCGCGGGCGATGCGCACGGCGCGTCCGGGTGATCATCGGGTGAGCTCGGCGCGCCTGCGCTCGAGGAACGCGCGCTCGGCCGCGTTGCCCGCGAGCGCGATCGCGGCGTCGTAGGCGGTCCCGGCCTCCGCGGTCCGGCCGAGCCTGCGCAGCAGGTCCGCCCGCACGCCGTGGAGCAGGTGGTGGTCGGGCAGGTCGAGTTCCTCGACGAGCGCCAGGCCGGCAGCAGGGCCGTCGACCTCGGCCACGGCGACGGCCCGGTGCAGCCGCACCACCGGGCTCGGCGCCACCGCGAGCAGCTGGTCGTAGAGGGCGACGATCTGGCGCCAGTCGGTGTCCCGCGCGTCGACGGCGTCGCTGTGCACGGCGTTGATCGCGGCCTGGATCTGGTAGGGCCCCGGCCGCCCGCGGCGCAGGCACCGCCGCACGAGCTCCTGCCCCTCGGCGACGAGCGTGTGGTTCCACCGCGAGCGGTCCTGGTCGGCGAGCAGCACGAGGGCACCGGTTTCCGTGGTGCGGGCCGGCCGCCGCGACTCGACGAGCAGCATCAGCCCGAGCAGGCCGAGCGCCTCCGGCTCGTCGGGCATCAGCTCGACGAGCAGCCTGCCGAGCCGGATGGCCTCCGCGCAGAGGTCGGCGCGGACGAGCCCCTCGCCCCCGCTCGCCGTGTAGCCCTCGTTGAACACCAGGTAGACGACCGCGAGGACCGCGCTCAGCCGGTCGGGCAGCTCGGACTCGCCGGGCACGCGGTACGGGATGCGGGCCTTGCGGATCTTGGCCTTCGCCCGCACGATCCGCTGCGCCATCGTGGCCTCCGACACCAGGAACGCCCGGGCGATCTCGGCGGTGGTGAGGCCGCCGAGCAACCGCAGTGTCAGCGCCACCCGGGCGGCCGGTGCGAGGGCGGGGTGGCAGCAGGTGAAGATCAGCCGCAATCGGTCGTCCCGCACCGCGAGCTCCTCGTCCCGTTCGTCGCCCCCGTCCAGCAGGAGCGCGGCCTGCGCGTGCCGGTCCGCGCGGGAGGCCTCGCGCCGTAGGCGGTCGATGGCCCGGTTGCGGGCGGTGGTGATGATCCAGCCCGCCGGGCTGGGCGGCAGGCCCGTCTCCGGCCACCGCTGCACCGCGGTGGTGAAGGCGTCCTGCACCGCGTCCTCGGCGACGTCGAGGTCGCCGAGGACGCGGGTCAGCACCGCCACCGATCGCCCGTACTCCCGGGCGAACACGGCCTCGATCTCGGCGGTGGAGAGCACGGTGGTCAGCAGCTGCCGAAGCGCAGCGGCCGCACCTCGATCGGGAGCGTGATCGCCCGCGCGACCTTGCGACCCCACTCCAGCGCGGCGTCCAGGTCGGGCGCCTCGATGATCGTGAAGCCGCCGAGGTGCTCCTTGCCCTCCGCGAACGGGCCGTCGGTCACCAGCACCTCGCCCTCCTGGGCGCGCAGGACGGTCGCCGTGCTCGGGTCGTGCAGGCCTGCGGCGAACACCCACGCCCCGGCGGCGCGCATCTCCTGGTTCACCGCATCCAGGTCCCGCATGATCGGCTCGAGGACCTCCGGCGGCGGCGGGTCGCCGACGGGCTGGTAGATGCTGAGCATGTAACGGGTCATGTCTCCTCCTCCGGGTCGTTCAGCCCCTACACGAACGGCCCTGCCCCGGATCGACAGATCCTCCCGGAGGAATCGCCCGCGCGCGCAGCCCCCGGCTCAGCCCACGGCGACGATCGTTCCGAACGCGGCGAGCGCGACGTCCTGCCACCGCTCCCACTCCGCGATCCGCTCCAGGTGCTGATCGCGCACCGCCTCGAAGGACCGACCGAAGAAGACCCGCCGCGGCGGCTCGTCTGCGTCGACCACGGCGAAGAGCGCAGGCACCGTGGCCGCGGGGTCGCCGAGCTCGAAACCTCCCGCGTCCGCGCGCATCCGGTCGTAGGCGGGGTGGGGCGCGCTGTGCCGGGAGCCGACGGGCAGCCAGCCCGTCTCGTAGGGGCCCGGCTCGATGTTGGTCACGTGGATCCCGAAGTCGCGCACCTCCTGGGCCAGCGACTCGGTCAGGCCCTCCACCGCCCACTTCGACGCGTGGTAGGCACCGATGCCGGGGTAGGCGCGGACCCCACCCTCGCTGGTGACGTTCACCAGGTGCCCGGCCCCCTGCTCGCGCATGACCGGCAGCGCGGCCTGCAGCACCCAGAGCGCGCCGAAGAAGTTCGTCTCCATCTGGTCGCGGACCTCGTCCTCCGTGAGCTCCTCGACGGCGCCGAAGTGCCCGTACCCGGCGTTGTTCACCACGACGTCGATGTGGCCGAACCGGTCGGCGGTGCGCCGGACCGCCTCGAACACGGCGTCGCGGTCGGTGACGTCGAGGCGCAGCGGCAGGAACGCGTCGCCGTGCGCTGCGGCGAGGTCGTCGAGGGTACGGAGGTCGCGTGCGGTGGCGGCGACCCGATCACCGCGCCGGAGGACGGCCTCGGTCCAGAGCCGGCCGAAGCCGCGGGACGCGCCGGTGATGAACCAGACCCTGCTCTCGTTCGATGTCATGCCTCCAGCGTCGGCGCGACGACGCTGTGCGACAAGCGACGCTTCCGCACACATCCCATGCGTCGATCGCATACCTTGGCACGATGGCCGAGATGACGCTCGTCGGGCTCCGGGTCGTCCGCGAGGTGGCCCGGCTGGGCTCGTTCAGCGCCGCGGCGGTCTCGCTGGGTTACACGCAGTCGGCGGTGTCCCGGCAGGTCGCGGCGATGGAGGCAGCGGCGGGCACCGCGCTGTTCGAACGCCTCGCGCGAGGCGTGCGGCCGACGGCCGCGGGCGAGGTGGTGGCCCGGCGCGCGGAGCGGGTCCTCGGCGAGGTCGACGGCGCGCTCGAGGAGGTGTCCGGGGTGCGCGACCGGCTCGCCGGCCGCCTGGCGGTGGCGGGCTTCCCCATTTCCGCGGCGGTGCTGCTCCCCCGCGCACTCGCCCTGATGGCGCAGCGGCACCCCGCGCTCCGGGTGGAGCTGCAGGAGGCCGCGAGCCCCGTCCAGATCCGCCGGCTGCGTGCGGGGCGGATCGAGGTGGCGCTGGTGGCGGCCGGCGAGGGGGTGGCCGAGCAGGAGCTGGACGGCCTGCGCCACGAGGCCGTGGAGATCCCCCGCGGACCGGGCGTCGCCGTGGCGGCAGACCACCGGCTGGCCCATCAGGAGACCCTGGAGGTCACCGACCTGGCGGACGAGACCTGGATCGTGGGCACGGGCCCGGCGGGCGAGCCGCAGTTCGGGCCGTGGCCGGGACTCGAGCAACCTCGCATCGGACCTGCGGTGCGGAGCTGGCCCGCGCGGTTCGGCCTGGTCACCGCCGGTCTGGGGATCGCCCGTGTGCCGGGCCTCGCGGCCGACGCGCTGCCGCAGGGCGTGCGGTGGCTGCCCGTCCGAGACCCGGCCGCAACAGCACGCGGGTCGCTGCAGATCGTCACCGCGCCGTCGCCGTCGAGGGCGGCGCGCGCGGTCGTCCGGGCCGTGCACGCGGAGGCGGCGCGGATGGTGTGATCGGCGGTAAAGCGATCGCGCAGCCGTCGCCGGGGTGGCGGGGTGGCGGCGTGGCCGAGCACGACCGACCCACGACGCTGGCGTGGGTGCGCCGGCACCTCGCGGCCGGCGAGCGGATCGTCGGGGTCGACGCGCTGCGCGGGGGCATCACGGCCGAGATGCAGAGGCTGACCGTCAGCGCGCGCCTGTACTGGCGGGTGCGGGACGCGCCGGCGGCCTCGGAGGAGGTGCAGGTGGTGTCGCAGCCGTGGCGGGAGGCTGGCCGGACCGAGCTGACGACGCGGGTGGTCGAGGCGCGGCTGGACGCCTACCTCACCGCCGTGCTGGACACGCTCGGCTGAGCCGCCGTCGTCACGGGCCCTGCCGGTGGTCGGCGATCGCCTCCGCCACCGCGCGACGCCCCTCCACCGCGCGCGGGTGATCACCCAGGCCGTACCTGCGTACCGCGCCGAGCCCGGCCTTCAACGCCCATCCCCGGCCACGGCCCCAGGTGGCCTCGTCGACGCCGGACGCTTCGCGGAACAACGCTCGCGTCCGCGCCGTGAGCAGCGTCCACGCCGGCACCATGTCCACCGCCGAGTCGCCCGCACCCATCAGGTCGAAGTCGATCACCGCGACCAACGCACCTCGGTCGGCCAGGAGGTTCATCGGAAACAGGTCCGCGTTGACCCACGTGGGGCCGCGGGAGGACGGCGCCGCCAGCGCGTCCTCCCACACAGCCGTCGCCGCAGCCTCGTCCACCACACCCGCCGCCCCGAGCGCGCGGATGGCGGAGCGGACGTCGCTGTCGTCGCCCTGCAGCGGGTGCGGGCGCAGCGACGGCGGGGCACCGGTGACCTCGACGTTCCGCAGCGCCGCCACGAACTCGCCGAGGCGCACCGCGGCCGCCGCGAGATCGACGTCCGCACCGGTGTCCAGGCCGGATCCGGGTAGCCAGCGGAACACCGCCCACGGCCCGGGGAACACCTCGTCCGGGCCGCCGACCGCCACCGGCGTCGGCACGGCCAGCGGCAGTAGCGGCGCCAGCCGCGGCAACCAGGTCACGGCCATGTCGACCGCCGCCGCCGACCCGGGATGCCGCGGGAGACGCACCACCAGGTCATCACCCAGGCGGAACAACGTGTTGCCCGCCCCGTCGGATGGCCCCTCCGTGACGGGCAGGGCGGCCCAACGCGGGAACTGCCGGCTCACCAGCTCGCGCACCGTCGAAAGATCGACTCTCGGGAACGGTGACGGCAACCCCACCGGGCCCAGTCTTCTACGCGGTCGAGGCCCGGTAGCGCTCCGGACGCCGAGCGGAGAAGCGGAACCGGCTGAGCGTCCGCGGCCCCCACAGCGCGGTGACGAGCACCGCGAGCGCGACGAGGACGGGGGCGTTCGCCGACGTCGGGATGCTCGGCACGTACGCCGCGCAGACGTTGGTGACGGCGTGCACCACGATGATCGCGAACACGCTCCCGCCGGTGTTGTTGAACAGCCAGGTCCACAGCACGCGGAACGCGAGGCTGCCGAAGAACCCGAGCACGATCAGCGTGGTGTCCTGGCCGCTCTGCAGGATCGACGGGACGTGCAGCCCCCACCACGGCACGGCGAGCACGAGGCTGCCGCCCAGCGCGCCGAACCGCTGCTGCAGCGGGTCGATCACGTACCCGGACCAGCCCAGCTCCTCGCCGGCCGCCGCGAGGAGGAACACCACGACGAACAGCAGCATCGTGGTCACCGCGAGTTCGGGTTGGTGCTGGAACTGCCAGCCGGTGACGGTCATGAGACCCCAGGTCGCCACGAGGCACACCACCGGGAGCAGCAGCACCGGCAGATACCAGCGCTTGTCACGGATCCGGTGGTGGTCGACCACGCGACGCAGCAGCCGGCGCACGCCGACGCGTCCCTCGGCGCGGTGCACGAGGATCAGCGCCGCGATCGCCGGGACGAACGCAGCGAAGAAGTCGGTCACGGGGGCGTTCTTCGGCAGGCCGGGGACGTGCACGAACGCGGCGAGGATGGGGAAGGGCACGAAGAGCGCCACGGTCAGCGCGAAGAACGCCAGCGGCGATCGGGACTGGTTCTGCACGCGCCCGGACGCTAGGCGGGGACGGGCAGCCTCGGCTTGAACGAACGGGACATGCGCTGGTAGGAGGCGCCGGCCAGCTGCAGCCCGCGGCCGAGCTCGGTGGGCGTCCACCGGGTGAGCGCGCGGACCTCCCGGCTCAGGTGCGCGTGGTCGGCGTAACCGGTGTCGGCGGCGACGTCGGCCAGGCCGCGGTGCGTCCCCGCCAGCAGCGCCACGACCCGTTCGAAGCGCACGATGCGCGCTGCCGCCTTCGGCGAGACGCCGACCTGCTCGCGGAACCTGCGCGCCAGGTGCCGCCTGCTCCAGCCGAGCTCGTCCGACAGTGCGTCGACGCGGACGCCGCCACCGCTCGCGCGGATCCGCCGCCACGCCCACCGGACCTCCGGGTCCGGCGTCGGCCCGGCCGCTCGTAGCCCGGCCAGCCCGGCCTCGAGGACCGCGAACCGGTGGCTCCAGCCCGTGGCGTGGGCCAGCTGGTCGGCCAGCCGCACGGCCCGGCGGCCCAGGATCGACTCCAGGTCGACCACGGCGTTGCGGAGCTGGTGCATCGGGACGCCCAGCAGCGCGTGGGCCAGCAGCGGGTCGCACCGCACCGCCACGCCGCGCTGCACCCCCGCCACCTCGACGTCGAGCGGCGCGTCGTGCAGGCCCGCGACGATCGACGGGCTGCCGACGGGCGCCCTGCCGTCCGGCGAGCGGGTGACCGCGATCGGGTCCGCGACGCCGATCGTCAGCCGCACGGTGCTCGACGCCAGGATCCGCGCCGGCACCGGCACCGTGTGGTGCTCCTCGTAGCCCGCGGTGCGCCGCGGCAACCCACGCTCCCGACCCGGCCGGTGGCACGCCACCGCCTCGCCGGAGGCGCCCAGCGGGCGATCCCCGACCGGCACGGCGGCGACGATGTTCATCGCTGCGAGGGTAACCGCAGGCGGGTAACGCACTCCTCGCCCAGCGCGAGCACGGTCGCGAACCTCAGCTCCGACGGGAGAGTCGCGAATGTCGAGCTCAGACAGTCTCGATGACGAGCAGGCGCGAACACTGGGTGAAGCAACCCGGCTCATCCTGGATGCGCGGGCTACCGCCGCTGGCATGCTCGCCGACGCCGGAATCGACCCGGGCCCCGGCGACCCGCGGAACTCCGACGGATTCCTGGGTCCCTGCACCAGGGTGCTGTCCCCAGGCCCACCGCTCGTCCGGTGTGGATGCAACCTCTTCTCCCCCGCCGGAGGGAGCGACTTCTGCGTGTCGCATTACGACGACCACACAGCACCCGACTTCGGCGTCGGACCGGCTATCCGCATCTGCGGACACTCGCGCGAAAGCCACCTGTCGATCTGAGCAGGAGCAGTGGAGCGGGCGACGGGAATCGAACCCGCGTAGCCAGTTTGGAAGGCAGCCGCTCCGCCTTGCTCAGGCCCTCTACCAGCAGCTACAGCCGCTCCTCGGCCCGCACCGATGGCCTCGAAGCACTTCAACTCGCTGCGGTTCGTGCAGCGCGGCCTCCTGGCCCTGCACGCTGAGCAGCCGCAGCAAGCCGGTGGGCGGCCTTCGACGCCGGGTGGCAGGACACCGCCGCGATCACTACCGGCGCAGCCATGCGACCGCGACGGAAGCCGCTGACGCCGGGCTCGCCGGCAACGCCCTCGCCTTCAACGCCTACCAGCTCATCGGGCTCGGACAGCCGGCCCGTGCGATCTCCGAGAAGTCGGTGCACGCCGCCGACCAGCCGGACGTGGAGCCCGGTGTCCGTGCGCTGCTCTACTCCCGCGCCGCCTGGACGTCAGCCCTCGACGGCGACGCAAACGCGACCGCCCGCTGCCTCGGCCGGGCCTAGGAAGCGCTCGCGCTCGCCGACGGCCGAACGCCGGACTACGCCGCGTGGATCGACGAGAACGAGCTCGCGATCGTGACCGGCCGCTGCTGGAGCGAGGCCCCGGTCCCCACAGCGCGACACCAAAAGCCTCATTGCAGCGGGGCCGAAGCGCGTGCGCCCGTTTCTTCGCGGGCCACCGAGATTGGAGGCCAGCGATGCGCCCAAGGCGCCGCAGCCTCCAGCTGACCGGCCAACCCGAACAACGTGTGTTCCTCCCCGAGTCTCGCAACAGCCTGAACCCCGACCGGCAGACCATCAGGCGTCCAATGCAGTGGCAGGGAGATGGCCGGCTGGCCTGTCGCGTTCTGGAGCTGGGAAAAGGGCGCGAACGACCACATACGCCGTCGGGTCTCGAAGGGGTCTCCCGTGGGCTCGGTCACGAACGCTCCGATCGGGACCGGAGGCTGCCCGAGCGTCGGCGTGAGCATCACGTCGAACTCCTCGTGGAACTGGGCGACCTGCCGGCTCAACACCTGGAGGTCCTGCACGGCCGCGAGGTACTCGCCCCCGGTGATCCTCTCGCCGCGTTGGGCCATCAACCACACCAACGGCTCGATTTCGTCCTCCCGGGGCTCCCGCCCCTTGAGTCGGGCGACGTCGCGGAGTGTGGCAGCGACAGCCACCGCGAGCATGCGGGTGAAGTTGTCGAACAAGACGTCCTCGTCGATGGGTGGCCGGGACTCGACCACCTTGTGACCGAGGGACTCGCACAGAGTCGCGGTGTGGCGCACCGCGGCGCGACACTCCTCGTGAACCTCGTCCCCACCGTAGGTCTGTTCGGTGAAGGCGATCTTCAGCGGCCGCTCCACGCGGCCGATCGACTCGAGGAACGTCGTCGGCGGATTCTCGAACCAGTACGGCGCGCCCACATCCGGACCGTGTGTTGCGTCGAGGGCGGCGGCGCTGTCCCGAACACTGCGGCTGACGACGTGTTCGGTGACGAGTCCACCCCAGACCTGGCCGTAGCGGGGGCCGAGAGGATTGCGGCCCCGGCTCGGCTTGAGCCCCACGAGCCCGCAGCAGGATGCCGGGACCCGGATCGAACCCCCGCCGTCGTTCGCGTGCGCCAGGGGAACGAGACCGGCTGCGACGGCTGCAGCAGCTCCCCCGCTCGAGCCGCCGGTCGTCTTGTCCGCGTTCCAAGGATTCCCGGTCGCGCCGAACAGCAACGGCTCGGTGGCAGGTCCGACGGCGAACTCGGGAAGGTTCGTCTTGCCGAGCGTGATCAGGCCGGCGGCTTTGTACCTCCTCGTCAGCTCCGCGTCCTGCGTCGACACATTGCCCTCGAGAAACCTGCTGCCCGCCCGATAGGGCTGCCCGGCGTACTCGGCCAGCAAGTCCTTCAGGAGGAACGGAACGCCGTGAAGCGGCCCGGTTGACGTGCTCGCGGCTGCTGCCCGCCGAGCGGTCTCCAGCGCCTCGTCGTACATACGGTGGATCACCGCGTTGATCCGTGGGTTCAGGGCCTCGATGTTCTCGATCGCGGCACGAACGAGCTCCTCGGGAGTGACCTCACCTCGACGGATGAGCTCCGCCTGACCAACGGCGTCCAACTCAGCGGCTACCGACATGCCTCGACGACCTCCCGGTTTCGGCCTGCAGCCGGCGTCGCGGATGCGGCACCAGCCCCCCAGGACGGTAGGCGTTGGATCGCGGAGGATCGATGGGCAGACATCAAGCGAGGACGCGCCCAGACTCGACATGTGCTCAACGCCGACCACGCGTGGGCGGTGCAACAGGAACAGGATGCGAGGCGTCCCTTGCGCCTGCTCCGCGGGAGACGGGCACCGAACTCTCGAGGTCAGGGCTATCGGGAGGCGCGCACAGGTGCGAGGTGAGCCCGATCTGCGGGCGACCTGATCGAGACGTTGGCCCACTGGGCGGACAGCAAATGCACAACCGCCCCCTGCCAACGCTGTGAGCTTGTCGCTTGTGACCGGCCGGGCCGACCCCTGTACTGAGTTCTCGCTGGTAGCTGTGGGCCAGGTCACCGGCGCGGCCGGCCTGGCGGCAGCGGCCGCTCACTCCGGCAGCCGATCAACCGGAAGGGACACCAAATGACGTGGCGAGTGGGGATTGACATCGGGGGGACGTTCACGGACGTCGTCGCGATCGAGGAGGAGACGGGACGGCGCGTCTACGAGAAGGTCCCGTCGACGCCGTGGGATCCCTCGGAGAGCTTCGCCAACGGTCTCGACGGCCTGTCGGAGCACGGAGTCCGCGCGGACGACACCGCCATGGTCATGCACGGCACCACCGTGGCCACGAACGCGATCCTCGAGAGCAAGTACAGCGAGGCCGGGCTCATCGTCGCTCATGGGCACCGCGAGGTGCTCGAGTGCGCCCGGCAGACCGTGCCGGGTGGCTTCGGCAACATCGCCTACTGGGAGAAGCCACCTCGTGTGGTGCCCCTCGAGCTCGTGCGCGAGGTGAAGGGCCGGATGGCCCACACAGGCGACGAGATGGTGCCGCTCGACTCCGACTCCGTCCGCGCCGTCGCCGAGGAGTTCAAGCGCATGGGCATCGAGGCCGTGGCGGTCTCGTTGCTCAACAGCTACCGAAACCCGATCCACGAGGAAGCCGTCCGCGCGATCTTCGCGGAGGTCTATCCGGAGTGCTACCTGACGCTGTCCTCCGAGCTGAGCCGTGAGTACCGCGAGTACGAGCGCACTCTGAGCACCTGCCTCAACACCGCGCTCATGCCCGCGCTGACGCGCTACGTCAACCAGCTGTCCCGTGCGATCGCCACGAGCGGCGGTAAGTCCGAACTGTTCGTCATGCAGTCCAACGGCGGCCTGGTTCCAGACGCCGACATCGCCACCCAGCCGATCAAGGCCGTGCTGTCCGGTCCCGCGGCCGGCGTGCTGGCCGCGTGTGCGTTCGGGCAGGTGGCGGACGAGCCGGACCTGATCACCCTCGACATGGGTGGTACCAGCACAGACATCTGTCTCATCGAGAACGGCCGCCCGCACATGCTGGCCGAAGGCAAGATCGAGCACTACAACATCAAGACACCGATGGTCGACATCACGACGCTCGGTGCCGGGGGAGGCTCGATCGCGACGATCGTCGGCGACGAATCCTTGCGAGTCGGCCCCCAGAGTGCCGGCGCGAGCCCGGGCCCGGCTGCCTACGGCAAGGGCGGTACGCAGGCGACGGTGACTGACGCCCATGTGGTCCTCGGCCGCATCCCTGAGGCCACCCTCGGCGACGGGTCGATCACGGTCGACCGCGCCGGCGCTCGCAAGGCCATCGCCGAGAACATCGCCGACAAGCTCGGGGTGAGCGTGGAGGAGGCAGCGCTCGGCATTCTCCGGCTCGCGAGCGAGAACATCGCCCGGGGCATCAGCCTGACCAGCGTCGCCCGCGGCCGCGACCCCCGTAGGTTCACCCTCTTCCCGTTCGGCGGTGCCGGCGGCCTGCACGCCTGCAGGTGCGCGGAGATCATGCAGACCGGCAAGGTCCTGGTCCCGCTCGCCCCCGGCCTCGCCTGCGCCGAGGGCCTGCTGATGACCGACCTGCGCACCGACGCCGTCTACACCTATGTGCGTCGCGAGGACGAGATCGACTTCCCCGAGCTTCAGCAGGCGTACCGCAAGATCGCCGAGGAGGCGCTCGCGGCCGCACGTCGCGAGGGTGTCGACCAGCAGCGGATCGGTGTGGAGACCTTCCTCGACTTCCGCTACAGCAGCCAGGCCTACGAGATCCGCGTGCAGGTCGACTCCCACTACGACGGGGACCCCAACGAACTCTCCGAGGAGGCCTGGCAGAAGGCGATCGAGCAGTTCCACGACGCTCACGAGCGGACCTACGGGTACTCGTACAAGGGCCAGGACCCCGTGGAGATCGTCGCGCTCGCGGCGGCCGGGATCGGCGAGCTCAGCCGACCGCCCATCAACGAGATCGACGCCAAGCACACCACCTGGGACGACGCGAACCTCGGCGACACCCAGGTCTACTTCGAGTCGAAGGCCGGCCACGACGGCGGCTGGGTCTCCACTCCCGTCTACTCACGTGATGGCCTGCCCGTCGGCATACCGACCTCGGGACCCGCGATCGTGGTGCAGGAGGACTCGACGTTCGTACTGGAGCCGGGCTGGTCGATGACCGTGGACAAGAACGGCCAGATCCTCGCCACCCGCGACTGACCCGACGCCTCGAACGGAGCCCGACATGACTCAGGAAATCACGCACTTCACGATCGACATGACGCCGTACGAGGATCGCACGCGGTTCGAGCCGATGCGGCTGAAGAGCTGGCCGCGCGACGATGCCGCGTGGGAACGCATTCAGAAGCTGAAGCCGACGCTCGACTCGCTCACCGTCGACGTCATCGGCGGCGCGCTCCAGTGGGCCGTGGAGGAGGGTGAGGCCGTCGTCGAGCGGATGGCGCGCAGCAGCATCATCCGCGAGCAGCACGACTATCGCGCCTCGATCAACTCGATCGACTGCGACAACGTGACCACGGTGTCGTGGGCCGCGACCGCGGACCCGATCCGGGATACCTACTCCCTCGAGGAGATCCTGCCGGGGGATGTCTACATCTACAACGACGTGCACGGCTCGTGCGCCACGATCGGCCACCTGCCCGACTACTGCATCGTCATCCCGATCTTCGGAGAGGGCCGGCTGATCGGCTTCTCCCAGGTGTTCGGCCACGTCACCGACGTCGGCGGGGCCGTCCCGGGTAGCTGGCCCATCCGGTCGACCAGCATCTACGAAGAGGGCACGATCTGCCCGGTCATCAAGCTGTTCGACGGCGGCAAGCTCAACGCGGACGCGCAGAAGATCCTGTTGCGCAACAGCCGCTTCCCGGGCGAGCTGCAGGGCGACATCGACGGGTTCATCGCGTGCGCACGGCTGATGGAGCGCCGGGTCCTCGAGCTCATCGACCAGTACGGCGCGGACGTCGTCGAGGCGGCCTTCTACGCGATCATGGATCGTTGCGAGAACGACGCTCGCGCGCACGCGCTGCCGAACATCCCCGACGGCACCTACGTCGGCGAGGACTTCATCGAAGAAGACGGCATCTCCAACAAGCCGATCAAGATCAAGTACACCATCCACAAGGACAAGGACCGCATGGTGATCGACGCCAGCGGGACCGGTCCGACGGCGGAGGGCCCGGTCAACTGGGCGATGGACGGCCGCCACTACATCAAGTGGCTCGGAGCGTTCCTCGCCGGCGAGGCAGGTCAGGAGATCCTCGTCAACGAGGGCATGGGCCGCGTGATGCAGATGATGATCCCGCCCGACACCGTGTTGTCGGCGAGGCATCCCGCACCCGTGGTCGACCGCATGGAATGCATGCTGGTGATGATCAACGCCTACACGGCGGCGCTGGCGAAGGCGCACAAGGGAAACGTCATCGCCGGCATGATGAACATCCAGCTCTACGGCATCTGGGGTCACGACGACGACGGCAACGAGTACCTCTATCGCGAGATCTTCGGTGCCGGCTCGGGAGCGCGCCCATGGGCCGACGGTACGGACACCGTCGACCTCGTCCCCCACTCGAAGAACCTGCCGGCGGAGTTCATCGAGCAGCGCTACCCGATCGTCGTCGAGCGAGTCGGTCTCTACAAGGACTCCGGCGGCGCCGGGCTCTACCGCGGTGGCCTCGGGTACCTCAAGGACGTTCGCTGCCTCGCGGACGGCTTCCTCTCGATCACCGCGTACCGCACCGTTTTCGGCCCGTTCGGCGTCAACGGGGGCAAGGCCGGCCTTCCGGGCGTGTGCTGGATCAACCCGGGTACACCCGACGAGGTCAAGCTGGTTCACCGCCAGCAGATGGTCCCGGTGAAGAAGGGCGACATCGTCCGCATCACGACCCCCGGCGGCGGCGGGTGGGGTGACCCGCTCAAGCGCGACCCGGAGGCCGTGCGCCTCGACGTTCAGCGCGCCCTGGTGTCCCCGGAGAGCGCACGTGACGAGTACGGCGTCGTCCTCGTCGACACCGCCAACCCTCGGCACCCCTTGGCCGTCGACGCCGGGGCGACCGCCGATCGGCGTCGGGAGCTCGCCGCCAACCGCGCTCCGCTGAAGCTCATCGATCGCGGAGAGGCCTTCAACAAGATGGTCGAGGAAGGCCTCATCGAGGTCAGTGACTACGACGACCTCGCCTACGACGAGAACGGCAACCCGGTCGGCTGATCCCTTCCCGCGGCGCCGGGGTGACGGTAAGCCCAACGTCCCCCGGCGCTGCGGCCTGCGCTTCTGCTTTCCCCCGCACCTTTATAGGAGTCACGATGAGTCAGCAGGACGCGCCTGCCGACCGACGGGTCCGCGTCGTCCCCGGCCTCGAGTCGTCGGTGGAGATGGTCATCGACCGCTGGGGCGTCACCCACATCTATGCCTCGTCGTCGCACGATGCGTTCTTCGCGCAGGGCTTCAACGCGGCACGCGATCGACTGTGGCAGATCGACCTGTGGAGGCGTCGCGGCCTGGGGCTCCTGTCCGAGGTGTTCGGACCGCAGTTCGTCGAGCGTGACCGGGCCGCGAGACTGTTCCTTTTTCGCGGTGACATGCGTCAGGAATGGCTCGCGTACGGATCCGACACCAAGCGGATCGCGTCCGCGTTCGTCGCCGGCGTGAACGCCTACGTCGATCTGGTGTGTGCCTCCCCCGACTTGCTGCCGCCGGAGTTCCGCCGGCACGGCTATCTGCCGTCGCGCTGGCAGCCGGAGGACGTCGCCCGCATCCGCAGCCATGGTCTCTTCCAGAACGTGCGTGAGGAGGTCGCTCGGGCGCGGACGATCAGGGACTACGGCGTCGCGGTCGAGGAGCTGCGGAAGGTGAGGGAGCCTTTCGTCCCGCTGACGGTGCCCGAGGGTCTGGACCTCGACGCGATCCCCGACGACGTCCTCGACGTGTACGAGCTCGCGACGACCTATCCGGACTTCGATGACCCTGCTCGCGTCCCGTCCTCGGACGCTGTCCTGGTGGAAGGCAGCAACAACTGGGTTCTTGGTGGGCAGGCCACGTCGACCGGAAGGCCGATCCTCGCGAACGACCCGCACCGCGCGCTGTCCCTGCCGTCACTGCGCTACCTCGTCCACCTGAACACGCCGTCGTTCAGCGTGGTCGGCGGCGGTGAGCCGGCTCTGCCCGGAGTTTCGATCGGTCACAACGGCGCCCTGGCCTTCGGGATGACGCTGTTCAGCGTCGATCAGGAGGACCTGTACGTCTACGAGCTCGATCCGCAGGATCCGACGCGCTACCGCTACCTCGACGGCTGGGAGCGGATGAGGGTCGAACGCTGCTCCGTCCCGGTCCGTGGGGGCGATGACGTCGAGGCCGAACTCTCCTTCACCCGACACGGGCCGGTCGTCCGCGTGACCGGGACGCACGCGTTCGCCGTCCGCGCCGTGTGGCTCGAGCCGGGCATGGCGCCCTACCTCGGCAGCGTGGACTACATGCGGGCAACGGACTTCGAGAGCTTCGGCGCGGCCATGAACAGGTGGGGCGCGCCTGCGGAGAACCAGATCTACGCCGACGTCCACGGGAACATCGCCTGGAAGGCGGCCGGGCTCACTCCGCGTAGGCCGAACTGGGACGGAACACTGCCCGTGCCGGGCGATGGGCGTTACGAGTGGAACGGTTTCTACGACGCCGACGAGCTCCCCGGGATCGAGAACCCCGAGGCGGGCTGGTTCGCATCAGCGAACGAGATGAACCTCCCGTCCGACCATCCTGTGGAGAAGACGATCACGCACGACTGGTACGCGCCTGATCGGAAGCGACGGATCGATGCGGCGATCTCGGACGGGCTGGTCCGGTCGGTCAGCGACGCCGCTCGACTGCAGAGCGACGTGACGAGCCTCCCCGCCCAACGGATCCTCCGGGTGCTGCACCGCTTCACCGAGGGCGACGGCACGCCTGGCCTCGCGATGCTCAGGGAATGGGACGGCATCCTCGATGCGACGTCGGGCGCCGCTGCCCTCTTCGAGGTGTGGCATCGGCGCCACCTGCGCCCCGCGGTGCTCGCCGCGGCGCTCCAGCGCCTTCTGCCGGCCGCCGACGTCGACGACGCGGTCGCCCGACTGGTGCCCGACGAGTCGCTGCTCGCCGACTCCCGGGTCCTGCTCAGCCTTCTCGAGCAGCCCGCCGATCGCCTCGGACCCGACCCCGCCACCACGCTGCGGCACGTCATGAAGGCTTCACTCGAGGCTGCGTTTGCGGACTGCGAATCACTACTGGGCGACGACCCGTCGGCATGGGCCTGGGGACGGCTGCACGTCTCGGTGCTGCGTCATCCCCTCGGGCTCACGAACGACCAGACCGGCGACGAGGTGAAGGTCGGGCCGGTTCCTCGTGGTGGAAGCGGGGACACCGTGTGCGACACCGCCTACGACTCCGCCTTCGTGCAGACCGGAGGATCGACGTTTCGAGTGGTGATCGACGTGGGTGACTGGGACGAGTCGCTCGCCCTGAACTACCCCGGACAGTCCGGGGACCCGACGTCACCGCATTTCGCCGACCTGGTCGACGGGTGGGCGCGCGGCCAGTACTTCCCGCTGCTCTACAGCCGTTCCGCCGTTGACGCGGCGGCCGAGTCGATGCTCGAGCTGCGGCCGCCGGGCTGAGACCGGCTCGGCGCCTCCGACCGCTCTACGGGGTCCCGCCGGCCGGCTTGCCGGCGCTCATCGCGAACAGGAAGCCGGCCGCATCCCGAGGTCGACGGACGTCGAAACCGGTCAGGCTGCGCAGACGTTCGAGCCGGTTCAGCACCGTGTTCCGGTGGCAGAAGAGCTCGCTCGCGGCGCGGGAGACCGTGCCGTCCCCCTCACAGAACACCTGCGCGGTCTCGAGGAGCACGTCCGCGTCCTGGACATTCCCCAGACCGCGGTGGATACGATCGGCCAGCGCCTGGGTCACCAGCGGGGCCTGGGTCGCCGCAACCGAGAGCCACGCGTCCTCGAGCAGGCCCGGCGAGTTCCGGTCCTCGGGCAGCGCCGCGAGGATGTCGGAAGCGATCCGGGTGGCGCGAGGAACCTCGTCCAGCCCATGGGCCGGCGGAGCGACGGCGCAACGGATCCCGGCGAGACAGTTCATGATGCGCTTGTCCTGCTCCAGCGTGCTCTGTATGACGAGAACGTCACCACCCTCGACCTCCTGGTAGTGGAAGGACCACCTCAGAGACGTCAGCGCGTCGCGCGCGTCCCGGAGGCGGCCGGCGCATTCCCGACTGGCTATTGCAACCCGGAACCGAGCGTCCACCGGGAGCGCCAGCACCTCCGCCGCGTTCTGCACGACATCAGGCCGCTCACCGTTGCACTTCAACAAGCGTCGGAACCACTCGCGCCGCCGGTCGTCGGAAAGGTCGTCCAACTCGCTCGTGCGTCGTCGATATGCCTCCGTGATGCGCTGTGTGTGGTCCTCGACGATCGCCCAGATCGCCGGAGCTTGATGCAGCAACGCTCCGGCTTCCCGCTCGTCCGCCTCCGCCAGCAACGCCTCCCACACGATCTGGAAGTCCCGGTTGGCCGCGGCCTGCACCTCGTTGAGCGAGACACCTTGCTCCGCGCGCCGCACTCCTACGCGGTCGGACACCTCGGCGAGGTCTTCGGCCACCTCGAAACCAGCGATGCGCCGCCAGATGAGCTCGAACACCTCGAGCGCCTTCGCACGAAGCTCATCATGGTCGACCCACGAATCGCCGTATAAGCCCGACTCGTGGAGCAGCACGAGCCACGCGCGGTACTGGTCCTCGACCCGGCGCAGGCAACGCCGGGCCACGTCAGCGAGGGCGACGATCGAGGACTCGTCAGCGATGGCGTGACCCACGTCAGCACGATAGGCGAGCGACCGCGGCCTTGACACAGTCCCACCGGCCCGAGATTCCGCCGTCCCAGGCGCTGCGTCGGGCGCTGACCTCACCCTCCCGGGACACCTCCGGCCGGTCGCCGGGACAGAACAGCAGCGCCGGGCCCCACACCTCGGTCGGTCGCGCTGGGGCCATCAGTCGATCCCGCCGCGCTTGACCAGCTGAGCGGCGATCACGTTGCGCTGGATCTCGTTGGTGCCCTCACCCACGATCATCAGCGGGGCATCGCGGAAGTATCGCTCGACGTCGAACTCCGTCGAGTAGCCGTAGCCACCGTGGATCCGCACGGCGTTCAGCGCGACCTCCATGGCGATCTCGGAGGTGAACAGCTTCGCCATCCCCGCCTCCATGTCGCACCGCTCGCCGGCGTCGAACTTCTCCGCCGCGAACAGGATCAGCTGCCGGGCGGCTGTCAGCTTCGTGGCCATCTCGGCCAGTGCTGCCAGATCGGCTTGCCGAAGCTCTCCCGCGCAGCAGCCGCTCTCGCACGGCCTCTGCCTCACGCCACGCCTTCGGACCAGAGGGAACGACCTCGATCAGGTTGTGGCGCTTCTTGGTCACCGGGTCGACTCCGGCGTAGACCCGGACCCTCAGAGCACCGCTGGGCAGCTGCTCGATGTTGCCTCGCGCCCGTGCCTTACCGACCCCGGGACGACCCGCCATAGCAGGGACGATAGCGCGACTCGTGCCACATCCGGTGCCACACAGGTGACCCTGATGATCTTTGCCGCCAGCATCGCCGCTGGTCAGCAGTGGAGCGGGCGACGGGAATCGAACCCGCGTAGCCAGTTTGGAAGACTGGGGCTCTACCATTGAGCTACGCCCGCACGGCCCCGTGGCGGGGCACCCCCAGATCTTAACGCGCCGTCCCACCGTGCCGGCGCGCGGTTGCCGTCACGTCGCGTCGGCGGCCCGGTGCGGCGGCGCCCGGGGGCGCGGCTGGTGCGATGTGGCCGGTCGACGCGGTGCAGGGCGTTGCGGCGCGGCCCTCCGGGGACCCAGGGCGGCGGGTGGAAGAGCGGGAAGCCGTCGGTGATCGCCACCGTCCAGTCGCCGACGTGGAGCAGGTCGTGGTGGGCGCCGCACAGCAGCACCGTGTTGTCGAGCGAGGTCTCGCCGCCGCAGGCCCAGTGGATGATGTGGTGGGCTTCGCACCACTGCGCCGGGATCGGGCAGTTCGGGAACGCGCACCCGCCGTCGCGCTGCCGCAGGGCCCGCCGCAGCCACCGGGGCGCGGTGCGGGCCGAGCGCCCGACGTCGAGCGGCTGCCCCGCCTCACCGAGGACGACGGGCACGACCTCGGCGTCACACGCCCACCGGCGCGCCCGCTCGGCGGTGATCGCGCCGCGCCCGATCCCGTCGGCGAAGCCCATCAGGCCGGCGCCTGCGATCCGCTCCTCCAGCACCTCGAGCGGGATGACGACGGTGACCTGCGGCCGCTCGGCCCGCTCCAGCGGCAGCGCGCCCGCGGTCATCACCCGGCGGGCCAACTCGACGAGGGCGTCGCCCTCACGCTCGGCGAACGTGCGCGGGTCCTTCTCGGCCGGCTCGGCCGGCGCGTCCTCACAGCCACCGGATGCGGGCCGCGGCGCCGACAGCGGCGACAACGCGGAACGCAGGACGGCCGCCGACTCGCGGTCGAGCCAGCCGCGCACGTCCCACCCCGCGCCGTCCTCGGCGAACGACAGCCGGTTGCGGGAGGGGGATCCGTCGCGGGGCTTCGGCCCGTCGGGGTCGAGGAAGGCGACGCGCCGCTTCCCCAGGGTGCGCAGCGAATGCGGGTCGAACGTGCGCGCCTGCTCGGCCAGGTACTCCTCGAGCTCCGCGCGGTGCGGCTCCAGGTGCGGCTTGAGCGCACCGAGGATCTGGCGGATGACGTCGACGTGCTCGTGCGAGATCGCGTGCTCGGCCAAGGCCTGCGCGGCGGCGGGCAGCGGGGCCGCCGTCTCGGCACCGGTGAGCGTGCGCCCGGGCAGCACCGAACCGGCGGCCGCAACCCGGCGCCGCGCCTCCGCCTTCGACACGTTCTGGGTGCACGCCACCAGCCGCACCGCGTCGACGTAGCCGTGGGCGCCCGCGAGCCCGCGGCGCTCCGCCTCGGCCACGACCTCCAGCAGCTCGCGATAGGCGCCGTTCATGCGCTGTTGGGCAGCGGCGAGCCCCGCGAGGACCTCGTCCTCGCCGGCGTGCTGCCAGTCACCCATGCCTTCATATTAGTCGAACTGTTGTTCGATTGAAGACCAAAGCGGCAGGTGGCAGGGGTGGCGCGACGAGCGGCGGGGCAGCTCGAGCCGTGCGTCAGGCGCCTGATCGCCGCCACGGCGGCCCACCCGGCGCATCGACGCGTTAGGCTCCACCAGCACGTCACGGGGTGTGGCGCAGCTTGGTAGCGCACTCGCTTTGGGAGCGAGGGGCCGTGGGTTCAAATCCCGCCACCCCGACCAGGTCAGGTCCGCTTTGGATGATCTTCCGGGCCGGACGCTCCAGGAGAAGCGTCACGTGTGGCTTGATCAGCGGATCGGCGCGTTTCCGGACGCCGGATGTCGGGTTTCGCTCCCGGTCGGCGATCATGGGTCCGGACCGCCCCGTCCGGGCGGAAGTGATCACAGGGGCGTCCCGAACGGGACCACAGCCGGACGAGTGACCGCCCACGGGATACGGCAGTGATGCGCACCCAGCCACCCCACCAACACGGGCCGACGGCCGGAACCACAGGCACGCCCAGGAGACAGCGGCCGGGAAGAGGGCCACGACCTGCCCGCCGGGAACGGCGCGCCCACCGCAGCCTCCCGACCGGGTTCCGCGGAACCGGAGCCCCACGGCACACACCCGCTCGGGGCGGCACACACGTCCCAGCCTGCGTGCCGCCCCGAGCCGGGTTGTGCGGCGAGCCAGCTCACTGCTGAACGAACGCCGCCCCGGAAACCTGCTCGCTCTAGGGTGTTCGCGTGTCCGAGCGGGCTGCGGCCGCGGTTGTCGACGTCTTCGTCTATGTCGTCGTCCTGAACCTCTTCATCGAGTACTTCCCCCAGGTGCTCAGCGAGACGTTCACGCTCTCCCTCCTGACCGCCGTCCTGCTCAAGGGCGTCCTCGAGGTCGTCGTCGCCGCGAAGAACCGGGTGAAGGACCGTTTACGCCAGGCCTCCACCCCACTGGGTAAGTTCGCTGCCGGATTCCTCCTGTGGTTGGTGCTGTTCGGCAGCAAGTTCCTCGTCCTGGAGGCCATCGACCTCGTCTTCGGCACCCGCGTCAGTCTCGGAGGCTTCTTCTCGGTGACGCTGCTGATCCTCGTCCTGATGCTGTCCCGCGCCTTCGTCCGTCGCCTCCTCCATACCGAGAGCCACCCCGATCCGCGGATCCGGCCCGCGTGAACGATTAGGACAGTTCCGCCGAGGCGTATTCGGCGGAGACCGAGACAGTTTCGCCAACGCGTATTACGCGCGCCCCGCGATGCTGGATCTGGCCGAGGACGTGAGCGGGCTGCGGGTTCTGGACGCCGGCTGCGGTTCCGGTCCCGTGTCCGCGGCGTTGCGCGACCGCGGGGCCGTCGTCGCCACCAGCTACGAATTCGACTGGTGGTTCGGCGGGCGGACCGTGCCGATGAAGTTCTGCCGCAAGCCGTTGCACGCGATGACGGACGCATTCACCGAAGCCGGCTTCCACATCTCCGCCATCAGCGAGCCGCCACCCGACCCCGCCGCGCGCGACCCCTTCCCCGACGATTTCGCCGCCCTCTCGACGATACCGGGATTCCTGTTCTTCGTCGTCGAGGTGCCCGGCTCGACTCCGGTACGGTGACCGCGTGGATCTGGCCTTCTCCGCCGAGTTGTGGGAGTGGCGTGGCCCGGCTCCGTTCTACTGGCTGACCGTTCCCGAGGACGGCTGCGAGTACGTGCGGGCCGAGGCGGCCGAGGCGTCGTACGGCTGGGGTGCGATCCCGGTGCGGGTCCGCATCGGCGCCACCGAGTGGGAGACCTCGCTGCTGCCCCGGGACGGGGGGTACGTCCTCCCGGTCAAGGACGCCGTGCGGAAGGCCGAGGGCGTGGGCCTGGGCGACGTGGTCGAAATCGGCATGACCGTGGCCCCGCGGGGTGGCCGCGCGGCGAACGGCACGGGGCCCACCTTCTGATCAGGGCTGCCGCACACCGAACTCCAGCATCGTGCGCCCGTCGGCCACCGGGCCCGAGGCGCGCAGGACGAGACCGGCGTCGTCGGCGAGTTCGGCCAGCTCGGCGGCGGTGCGCTCGCGGCCTCCGAAGCACATCAGCATGAACAGGTCCATGGCGGTCCCCGCCGCCCCCGCGTTCTCGATCACCACGACGGCGCCGCCCGGGGCGGCGGCCGCGCGACACCGGGTGAGGATCGCGCGGGCGTGGTCGTCGTCCCAGTCGTGGACGATGTCGGAGAGCAGGTAGGCGTCGGCGCCCGCGGGCAGGGAGTCGAAGAAGCTGCCGGGCACGGCGCCGGCCCGGTCGGCGAGGCCTGCGGTCGCGAACCGCTCGGTGGCGCCGGCTGCCGTCGGGGGCAGGTCCAGCACGCGCCCGCGCACGCCGGGGTGGGCGCGCAGGATCGCCTCGAGCACCTGGCCGTCGCCCCCGCCGACGTCGATGACCTCGGGGAAGCGGCTCCAGTCGAACCGCTCGGCGATCTGGCCCGCCTGCACCGCGTAGCGCCAGTTCATCTGCGCGTCGAACGAGCGGCGCAGCTGCGGGTCGGCGTCGAGGTCCGCCCAGAAGTCGCGGCCGTAGCGCCGCACGTAGCCCGGCGTGCCCGACGTGACGGTGCCGAGCAGCTCGACGAAGCCGAGGTCGGCCCGCCCACCGGCGCTGTTGATGTCGAGCAGGGGCTTGATCCCCTCCTCGGCGTCCGCCCCCATCTGGGCGCCGAGGGCGGTCGGGCGGTAGCGCCCGGCGTCCCGGTCGAAGACGCCGACGGTGACGAGGTGGTCGAGCAGGCGGCGCAGGGCGGGGGCTGCGGTGCCGGTGGCGGCGGCCAGCTGCTCCGCCGTGGCTCCCCCGCTCCCCGCCCGTTCCACCAGGTGCAGCGTGGCGCCCACGCGGATCGCCATGGGGGTGGCGAGATCGGCCATGTCGCGCAGGGACGGGGTCGGTGCGGGGTCCATGCGATCTTCCTACCCCGACGTGGCGGTGCCCGGCCGGCAGGCCGCGAGGGGGTCGACCCGCCGGCCGGGCTGGCAGGGGGTGACCGGCCACGGCCGTCGCCAAACATGCCGAACGGGTACGTTCCGATTCGTGTTCGAGGGGTTCGAGCGGGTGCGGGTCGACACGGGTGGGGCCACGATCAACGCGGTGCACGGCGGCACGGGCCCGCCGGTGCTGCTGCTGCACGGCTTCCCCCAGACGTCGGCGATGTGGCACCGGGTCGCGCCCGCGCTGGCGCAGCGGTACACCGTGGTGGCGGCCGACCTGCGGGGCTACGGCGACTCCAGCCGCCCGCCGGCGGGTGACGATCACGCCGGGTACTCGTTCCGCGCGATGGCGGCCGACCAGGTGGCGTTGATGCGGGCGCTCGGGCACGAGCGCTTCGCGGTGATCGGGCACGACCGCGGCGCGCGCGTGACGCACCGGATGGCGCTCGACGCGCCGGAGGCGGTCACCCGGCTCGCGGTGCTCGACATCCTGCCGACGCTGCACGTCTACACCCACGTCGACCGCAGGCTCGCCACGGCCTACTACCACTGGTTCTTCTTCATCCAGCCCTACGACCTGCCCGAACGGCTCATCGCGGGCGACCCGACCGGCTACCTGCACCGGCTGCTCGGCGGCTGGGGCGGCACGCTCGACGCGTTCGCGCCGGAGGCGGTGGCCGAGTACGAGCGCGTCTTCGCCGACCCGGACGCGCGGCACGCGATGCTGGAGGACTACCGGGCCGGCGCGTCGATCGACCTGGAGCACGACCGCGCCGACGCCGGACGGCGCGTGCAGGCCCCGCTGCTCGCGATGTGGGGCACCCGCGGGGTCGTCGGGACCGGCCCGGAGAACCCCGTCGCGGTGTGGCGGGAGCACGCCACCGACGTCCGCGGGGTGGCGCTGGACGCGGGGCACTTCCTGGTGGAGGAGCGGCCGGAGGAGTCGCTGGCCGGGATCGAACGGTTCCTGGAGGAGGGCTGATGGACGAGCTGGTCGCGCGGCTCCGGCAGGTGCAGGTGTCGTCGCTGTCGGACGCGGACAAGACGTTGCCGGTGTGCGATCCGGCGATCCACGCGCTGCTGCCCGACGTCACGCTGGTGGGGCCCGCGTTCACCGTGCGCGCCGACGGCGACCTGCTCGGCATGATCGACGCGATCGGGCGCGCGGAGCCGGGTGCTGTGCTCGTGGTGGCCACGGACGGCCGTCCGCTCGCGGCGTCCGGCGAGCTGTTCGCCACCGAGGGCCGCAGGCGCGGGATCGCCGGGATCGTCGTCGACGGCTACTGCCGTGACCTGCGCGGGATGCGCCGAGTCGGGCTGCCCGTGTTCGCGCGCGGCACCACGCCCGCCGCGGGCCCCGCGCTGGGGCCGGCGGTGGTCCAGGAGCCGGTGACGGTCGGCGGGGTCCGCGTGCGGCCCGGCGACCTCGTCGTCGGCGACGACGACGGCGTGCTCATCGCCCCGCCCGAGCGGATCGCCGCCGCCGTGGACCGCGCGGAGGAGATCGAGCGCGTCGAGGCGGCCGTGGCGGAGGGGATGCAGCAGGGCCGTGCGCTGCACGAGCTCACCAACGCTCCGGAGCACCTGCGGGCGGTGGCGGCGGGCGAGCCGAGCACGTTCCGCTTCCAGCCCTGATCCGTCACCGCACGGCCCGCACCGCGTCCTCGACGATCGCGTCGAGGCCCCGCCCGTGGGCGCCGCGCCAGTACACGCGCCCGCAGGAGCGGCACCGGACGAACCGGTCGTAGCACCGGCGGGTGCCGGGCTCGAGCAGGCCGACGACCTCCTCCTTCGGCACGTCCACCAGCTCGCCGTTGCAGGCGGTGCAGCGCGTCCACGGGGCCAGCGGCGGCGCGAACCGGTCGAGCACGTCGGCCTGCTGCGCGTCCGCGCCGTGCCCGCGCACGTACGCGCCCGCCCACAGGGCGCGGCGCATCAGCAGCCCCCGGTCCTGGGTGAGCAGCACCCGCCGCTCCCGCCCGGCCCGCTCGACGAGTTCGGCGTCCTCGGCGTGCGTGTCGTACGCGGTGTCGACACCGAGCAGGCGCAGCCGGCGGGCGAGCGACCCGAGGTGGACGTCGAGCAGGAACCGGGCGCCGTCCGGCAGGGGCTGCGGGCGGTCCGGCGGGGCGAGGTCGACCACGCTGCCGTCGGCGAGGCGCCGCCCGGTGCCGCAGGGGCGGCCGTCGACGACCGGCGGGCCGATCTCGGTGGGCGGGACGCCGATCGCGCGGACGACGTGCCCGAGCGAGGCCTCGCCGTCGTAGGGCACGGCGAACCGCGCCCGCCGCCTGCGCGGCGGGAGGAACAGCCACAGCGCCGGGTCGGGCCGGACCAGCACCTCCATCCCGCCGAGCATCCCAGGGTCGCCGCGTCAGGGCAGCCGGCACCTGACCCGTGAGTGGATACGGGTGCTGGAGCACTCGTATCCACTCACGGGTGGGGGGTGAGGATCGCCGTCTGCCGCCGGACGGCCGCCGTGGTGCGCCCGACGTCGCCGGTGGCGAGCAGGTCGAGCAGGGCACCGCGCAACGTCGCGAGCACCGCCGTGGGGTCGCCGGCCGGCCCGAGCACCTCGCCGAGGAGCTCGATCCAGTCGCGAACGCCCTGGGCGGCGAAGCCCGACCACGGCCCGTCCGGCTCGACGAGCGCGCGGGCGTAGCCCTCCGCCCACAGCCGCAGCAGGTCGCGCCGCTGCGGCGCGGCGAGCCACTCCCAGAGCCGCTCGACGACCTCCGCCGGGCCGCCGCCCTGCTCCCGCACCGCGGCGAGGAGGGCGAGCTCCTCGACGCGCGAGCGCCCGAGCAGGGCGCGCACCAGCCCGTCCTTGGAGCCGAACAGGTAGAGCAGCACGCGAGGGCTCGACCCGACGGCCTCGGCGAGCGGGCGCAGCGACATCGCCGCCATGCCGTGGCGGAGCACGTAGCCGTACGCCAGTTCCAGCAGCTCCTCCCGGCGGGCGGAAGGGGCTTGCGGATCGGCGGTCATGGCGACATTCTGCACTGAAACACTCGTTTCAGTACGCGGAGGTACCGATGGGCGAAGTGCGGATCCGGGAGATCGGGCAGCCCGGTGACCTCGGCTGGGTGGTGCTCGCGCACGGGGAGCAGTACGCGGCCGAGTTCGGGTGGGACACCACGTTCGAGGCGCTCGTCGCCCGGATCGTGGCCGACTTCGCCGAGAGCGCCGACCCGGCTCGCGAGCGCGGCTGGATCGCCGAGCTCGACGGGCGGCGCGTGGGGTGCGTCTTCTGCGTGGCTGACGAGGAGCCGGGCACGGCGAAGCTGCGGATCCTGCTGGTGCACCCGGACGCACGCGGCGGCGGCGTCGGGAAGCGGCTGGCCGACACCTGCGTGGGGTTCGCGCGCAGCGCCGGCTACGCCCGCGTGCGACTCTGGACCAACGACGTGCTGGTCGCCGCCCGCCGGATCTACCTCGCGGCGGGCTTCCGGCTCGTCGGGGAGGAACCGCACCGCAGCTTCGGGGCCGACCTCGTCGGCCAGGACTACGTGCTCGACCTCGCCGCCACCCCCTGATCCCCTCGCCTCGCGTAAATCGATTACCCTGTGCGTCCGGTCCCTCGACACGACAGGGGTGGGTGCACGTGGCGGACGAGGCGCCGCGACGGGTGACGATCGGCGACGTCGCCGCGCTGGCCGGGGTGTCGCGCGCCGCGGTGTCGAAGGTCGTCAACGGCACGGGGAAGATCTCGCCGGCCACGGCCGCCCGCGTGCAGGACGCCGTCCGGAAGCTCAACTGGACGCCGAACGCCGCCGCCGTGGCCCTGCGCCGCTCCCGCAGCCGCACCATCGGGCTCGTGCTGAGCCGCCCGGGCGCGCTGGAGATCGGGGCCACGAGCTCGCTGCTGATCTCCGGCCTGGAGTCGGTGCTCGCCCCGCGGTCCTACGGCCTGCTGCTCTACCTCGTCGACCACACCGCCGACGACGAGACCCGCGCCTACCGCACGCTGGCCGAGGACCGCCGCGTCGACGGCGTCGTGCTGACCGACAGCCGCTACGGCGACACCCGGTTCGCGCTGATGCGCTCCCTCGGGCTCCCCGCGGTGCTGATCGGTACGCCCGCCGACGGCGACCCCGTCCCCCACCTGGACAACGACCCGCCCGGCGCCGGGGTCGACGACGCCGTGCGGCACCTGCTCGAGCTCGGCCACACACGCATCGCCTACATCGGGGGCCCGGACGACCGGGTGCAGGCGCGGGCCCGGCACGAGATGTTCGACGCGACGATGGCGGCGGCCGGCCTGCAGCCGGTGGCGTCGATCGCCACCGACTACTCCCCGGAGAGCTCGGCCGACCGCACCGGCAGGCTGCTCGACGCCGCGGGCACCCGCCCGACCGCCATCGTCTACGGCTCCGACCCGATGGCCATCGCCGGTGTCAGCGCCGCGCGCAGCCGGGGCCTGGTGGTGCCCGCGGACCTGTCGGTGATCGGGTTCGACGGCCTGCCGATCGGCGCGTGGCTCGACCCGCCGCTCACGAGCGTGCACCGCGACGCCGTGCAGCGCGGCCGGGCAGTGGCCCGCAGGCTGCTGGGCCTGCTCGGGGAGGACGTCGGCGAGCCGCCGCCGCTGGACCGGCCGCACCTGCTGGTGCGGGGGTCGACCGCCGCCGTCAGGTGAGGCCGGGGGACGCGGCCAGCAGCGACCGCGTGTACTCGTGCCCGGGCCGGTGGTAGACGTCGTCGGTGGGGCCGCTCTCGACCACCTCGCCGCGGTGCATCACGAGCACGCGGTCGGCCACGAGGCGCACGAGGGCGAGGTCGTGCGAGATGAACAGGTAGGTCAGCCCCAGCTGCTCGCGCAGGGTCATCAGGAGCGTGATGATCTGCGCCTGGATGGAGACGTCGAGCGCGGAGACCGGTTCGTCGAGCACGAGCAGCTCCGGCTCGAGCCCGATCGCGCGGGCGATCGCGACGCGCTGGCGCTGGCCGCCCGACAGCCGGGCGGGGTACTCCCCCGCCAGCGATTCCGGGAGCCCGACCTGGCGCAGCAGCTCGCGCACGCGGGCGGGCCGGTCGGCGGGGGCGACGACGCCGGGGTGCACGGCCCACGGCTCCGCCACCAGCCGCCCGACGGTGCGCCGGGGGTGCAGGGACGCGTACGGGTCCTGGAAGATCATCTGCAGCGACCGGCGGCGGGCGCGCATCTCGCGGGCCGGGAGCGCGAGCAGGTCGGCGCCGCGGAACTCGACGCTGCCCGTGGTCGGCTCGACCAGCCGCAGCACCGAGCGGGCCAGCGTGGACTTGCCCGACCCCGACTCCCCGACGATCGCGACGCACTCGCCGGACACGACGTCGAAGCTCACGTCGTCCACCGCGCGCACCACGCGCCCGCGGCTGCCGAAGCGGGTGGTCAGGCCGCGGACCCGCAGGATCGGCTCGGTGTCAGCGCTTCTCATCGGACACTCCTGCGGGTGTGGCGAGGCCGGGGTGCTCCGGCCCGGGCCGCAGGTCCTGCCACCGGGTGGCCCGGGCCGGGTGGGCGTCGAGCAGCGCCTGCGTGTACGGGTGGCGGGGGTTGCGGAAGACGTCCTCGAGCACGCCACGCTCGACGATCCGCCCGTGCCGCATGACGATCACCGAGTCGGCCACCATCCGCGCCACCGCGAGGTCGTGGGTGACGAAGATCAGCGACATGTCGCGTTCGCGCTGCAGCGTGCGCAGCAGCCGCAGGATGCCGGCCTGGATCGTGACGTCGAGCGCGGTGGTGGGTTCGTCGGCGATCAGCACGTTGGGGTCGAGCGCGATCGCCATGGCGATGCAGATGCGCTGGCGCATCCCGCCCGAGAACTGGTGCGGGTAGTCGTTCATCCGCTGCCGCGGGTCGCGGATGCCGACGGCGGCCATGAGCTCGACGGCCCGGTCCGCCGCCGCGGCGCGGGAGAGCCCGGCGCGGGCCCGGAACACCTCGCCCAGCTGCGACCCGATCGAGAACACCGGGTTGAGGCTGTCCAGGGAGTCCTGGAACACCATCGACAGCTCGCGTCCGCGGATCGTGTTGAGGTCCCTCTCGCTCATCCCGACCAGCTCCGTGCCGCCGAAGCGGACCGAGCCGGTGACCTCCCCGGGCGGGTCCACGAGGCCCAGGAGGGAGTGGGCCGTGGCGGACTTGCCCGAGCCGCTCTCCCCCAGGATCGCGAGGCTCTCGCCGGGCTCGAGCGTGAAGGAGATCCCCCGCACGGCCGGGACGTCGCCGCGCTCGGTGCGGAACGTCACCGCGAGGTCGGTGACCTCGAGGGCGGGCGGCGCGGCGCTCATGCCTTCGCTCCGGCGGGCCGCCGGGACCGGGAGAGGAACGCGCCGCGCTGTGTCGGGTCCTCCACCGCGCGCAACCAGTTGGACAGGATGCTGGCCGACAGCGCCGTGGCGAGCACGGCCAGGCCCGGCAGCACGGTGACCCACCAGGCGCTCGCGAGGTAGGAGCGCCCGTCGGCCACCATCATCCCCCAGTCCACGTCGGGGCGTTGCAGGCCGATGCCGAGGAAGCTCAGGCTGGCCGCGGCGAGGATGACGTTCGCGACCTCGAGCATCGCGAGCGTGCGGATCGTGGGCGCCACCAGCGGGGCGATGTCGCGGGTCATGATCCGCGCGTTCGTGGCCCCCAGGGAGCGCGAGGACTCGACGAACACGCGTTCGCGCAGTTCCAGGGTCTGCGCGCGGGCGGTGCGCAGGTAGACCGGCATCCGGGTGATCGCGAGCACGAGGACGAGGTTCGTGATGCTCGGCTCGAGGACGTACAGCACCGCGAGCGCGAGCAGCAGCGACGGGACGGTGTGCAGGATGTCGGCGAGCCGCATCAGGACCGTGTCGAGCCAGCCCCCGGCGTAGCCCGACAGCACGCCGATCGCGAAGCCGGCGAGCGCCGAGATCGCGACGGTGAGGCCGGCCACCACGAGGGACGTGCGCGCCCCGACGATCAGCTGCAGGAGCATCGGGCGTCCGAGGCTGTCGGCACCGAGCACGTAGGCGATGCCGTGCCCGGTGCCGAACGGCTCCTCGAACCGCAGGGCGAGGTCCTGGTGGTTGGCCGCCTCGGTGACGAACACCGGGAGGACGGCCGCCACGAGGATCAGCACGGCCAGCCACGACGCGCCGGCCACGGCGCTGGCCGAACCGCGCAGCAGCCGCCACGGGATGCCGCCGGACGGGGTGGTCATCGAGCGCCCTCCTTCAGCTGATCCGCACACGCGGGTCGGCGAGCGCGTAGGTGAGGTCGACGAGGATGTTGAGCAGCACCACCGCCACGCCGACGATGAAGATCGACGCCTGGATGAGCGCGAAGTCCCGGTTGAGCACGGCCCCGACGATCAGCGTGCCGATGCCGGGGAACGCGAAGACGGTGCCGACGATGATCGCTCCGTTGACCATCCCGGCCGCCCGGTCCCCCGCCACCGTGAGGAGCGGGAGTGCGGCGTTGCGCAGGGCGTGCCGGTACACCAGCCGGGACGGGGACAGGCCGCGCGCCCGCGCGTTCTGCACGTAGCCCGAGCCCAGCGCGTCGATCATCGCGCCGCGCGTGACCTGGGTGAGCACCCCGACCGGCGCGAGCATGAGGGTGGCGACCGGCAGCACCCACGACGCCACGGTCGCGTCGCCCGAGGTCGGCAGCAGGCCCAGCTGGATCGACAGGAACAGCACCCCGACCAGCGCGAACCAGAAGTCCGGGATGCTCGCGGTGGTCAGGGAGGACAGCGTGATGACCCGGTCGGCGAGCCGGAACCGGCGCCGCGCCGCCGCGGCGCCCAGCGGCACGGCCACCGCGAGCGACCCGGTCATGGCGATCAGCGCGAGCAACAGGGTGGGCGGCATCGCCTCGGCGGCCGCCTCGAGCGCGGGCCGCTGCTGCCAGATCGAGTCGCCGAAGTCCAGCCGCAGCACCCCGCCGAGGAACCGCACGAACTGCTCCCACAGCGGCAGGTCGAAGCCGTGCTCCCGGTTGAACTGCTCGTAGCGCTCCGGGCTCGCCCCCTCCGGCAGGTAGAGGTTCGCCGGGCTGCCCGTGAGGCGGGCCAGGAAGAACACGATCACGACGACGCCGACGACGGTGACGACGCTCGTCACGAGCCGCCGCAGCAGGAAGGTCAGCACGGATCCACCCGCTACCCGGTGGTGATGGCGATGTCGGCGACGCTGAGCTCCACGCCGGTGAGGCTGTTGGGCTGGTACTCGATGCCGGGCCCGAGCATGAGCAGCTTCGACTGGAGCGCGATCGGCAGGAACGCGTTCACGTCCCGGTACTCGATCTCCGCCGCGCGCTGGTACAGCGCAGCGCGCTCCGCACCACCCGCCTGCTCTGCCTCGGCGAGCAGCGCGTCGATCTCCGGATTGCGGATCGTGGAGTTCGAGCCGTCGCCGGCCATGTACTTCGGGAAGGAGAAGCTCGCGTCGCCGGAGATGTTGTCGTGCGAGATCGCGATTATGGTGGCCTTCTGGTCCGGCGGGAACGGCGAGCGCAGCAGCTGCAGCCAGGCGTCGGTGTCGAGGCTGAGGATGTTCACGGTGAACCCGACGCTCTGCAGGTTCTGGTGGATCGCCTGGATCACCTCGTCGGAGCCCGGGAAGAGGTCGGGGCGCGTCACGAGGTCGATCGGGGCGCGTACGTCCACACCGTCGGCCTCGGCCGCCCGCAGCAGCTGCTCGGCCGCCGCCGGGTCGAAGGCCGGGCCGGTGAAGCCGTCGATGTGGCCGTTGACCGTGCTCGCCACGATCTGGTCGAACGGGGTGCCCGTCCGCTCCATGAGCGATCCGACGATCGTCTGCTTGTCGATGGCCTGCTGCGCGGCCCGGCGCACTCGCGGATCGGTGAACGGGGCCTTCTCGGTGGAGGTGCGCAGGAAGAACACCCGGTTGTCCTGGTACTCGCGGGTCCGGTCGTCGTCCGTGGCGTCCTGCACGGACACGGGCACCGCGATGCTCGCCTCGCCGGTGCGGGCCATCCCGGCGCGCACCGAGGGCTCCTCGCGGTAGACGTAGCGCACGCTGGTGGCCTGGCCCGCCTGGCCCCAGTAGTCGTCGTTGCGGGTGAGCGTCACCGACTGGCCCTGCACCCGCTCGGCGAAGCGGTACGGGCCGGTGCCGACGGGGGAGCTGGTCTTCTCGCCCGCCGGGGTGGCGGGCGCGCCGATGTCGGCGTAGCTGATCCGCAGCGGGAGGATCGAGTCCGGGGACTCGGAGACGACCTGCAGCGTCGCGGCGTCGAGCGCGGTGGCCGTGAGCGGGTAGGGGAACTGGTCGAGGTTCTGGCAGTTCAGCTCGGGGTCGAGCACCCGGTTGATGCTCGCGGCGGCGGCCGCGGCGTCGAACGGGGTGCCGTCGTGGAACCGCACGCCCTGCCGGAGCGTGAACCGCCACGTGCTCGGGTCGACCTGCTCCCACGACTCGGCGAGGAACGGCACCACCTCGCCGGTCTCCGGGTCGATGCGGGTCAGGGACTCGGTCACGTTGGTGCGCAGCACCACCGCGTTGGTGGCGTCCTGGGTGTCGCACGGGTCCAGCGAGACCGGTTCGACCGCGAGCGCGATCGTGAGGTCGGTGCCCGCCGCGGTGCCGGGGCCCTGCCCCGAGCAGGCCGCGAGGAACACGAGCGGGACGGCGGCGAACGCCGCGATCCGGCGAGACGTCCTTGTCGTCATGTGGATCTCCGTTCTAGGCCTGGCCGGTGACCTGTCGCCGCTCGGGCGCGGTCCAGACGTCCCGGGGCGTGATCGCGTTGAGCAGCGGCTCGCCCGCCCGGTAGCGCCGCGCGTTCTCCGTGATCGTGTCGATGGAGCGCTGGGTCTTGTCCGGCATCCGCGGCGTCGTGTGCGGCGTGATCACCAGGTTGGGGGCGTCCCACAGCCGGGAGTCGGCGGGGAGCGGCTCCTGCTCGAAGACGTCCAGCCCGGCGCCGGCGATCTGCCCCTCGGTGAGGGCCTCGACCAGCGCGTCGGAGTCCACGATGGCGCCCCGCGCGAGGTTGATCAGGTAGGCGCTCGGCTTCATCTGGGCGAACCGGTCGCGGTCGAACAGGTGGTGGGTCTCGTCGGTCAGCTGCGCGGCCAGCATGATCACGTCGGACTCGGCGACCAGCGGGTCGATCGTGTCGCCGCGGTCGGCGGACAGCAGGACGTCGACGGTGGCGGGCACCTCGCCGTCCCGGCGGCGGTAGACGACCACCCGCATCCCGAACGCCTTGCCGAGGGCGGCCATCTCCCGGCCGGTGTGCCCGAACCCGACGATCCCCAGGGTCTTGCCCCACAGCGCCGGCTTCCAGAAGTAGCCCTCGATCCCGCGCCAGACGTGGGCGGCCTGGTTCTCGAACAGCGTCCGCGCCTCGAACGTCAGCGCCAGCGCGAAGTAGAACGCGTGCTGGGCGAGCGCGGGCGCCGACCGTCCCGCGGACCCGGTGACGATCAGCCCCTTCTCGAAGACCTCCGGGCGCGCCGACCGGTTGAGCCCGGAGTGGTCG
Source organism: Pseudonocardia zijingensis (assembly GCF_042657305.1). Taxonomy (NCBI): domain Bacteria; kingdom Bacillati; phylum Actinomycetota; class Actinomycetes; order Pseudonocardiales; family Pseudonocardiaceae; genus Pseudonocardia; species Pseudonocardia zijingensis. Next base: position 368,285 of record NZ_JBHSKO010000002.1, read on the forward strand.
CAGTGAACCCACCGCAGGTGCGGGGCGTCGAGGAACCGGTCGTCGAGGTCACCCTCGAGCACGGCGACGTCGGCCCGGCGCAGCGTGTCGGCGATCGTCGCCGCGTCGTCCGACGGGCACCACACGAACTCGGCGGGCGCGAAGGCCTCCCGCAGCTGGTCGATCTCGTCGGGGGTGAACGGGACGGTCGACAGGACGGTGGAGATCGTCCGTGGGGGGTTCATGCGGCACCGTTCCGGGGGTCGGGGACGACGATCACGTCGAACAGGTCGACGTCGGGCACCTGCACGGTCAGCACGCCCTCGTGCCACGAGGTCGGGCAGTCGGTGCCGGCCACCAACGCGTGCGCCGTGGCGTCCGGGGTGCCCGTGGGCACCCGCACCGTGCCGCCGCGCAGCGGGATCGGGGGCCCGAAGCTCGCCCGGCGCGCGCCGGACGTGTTGAGCACGTGCACCACCGTGCCGGCGGGCCCGCGCTGCACGGTGATCTCGGCCTGCTCGGGCAGGTCGGCGCCGGCCGCGGGGTGGACGCCCGCGTGCAGGCCGGTGACGAGGGCGGCGACCAGGTCGCGGATCGTGGTGAGCCCGAGATCGTGGTAGCTGCGCCCGATCGTCCACGGCACGCTCACCACCGCGCCGTCGCCGTACCCGACCTCCAGGGCGGCGGGCCGGCCATCGGGCTCGTTGCCGTAGGCCTTCTCCGGTGGCCCGAACGGCGCCGCGCCCAGCACGTCGAGCCGGACCGTCGCGCCGGCGCGCGGCTGCACGGTGTGCAGCGCCCCGTGGACGGGCAGGATCGGGCCGTCGAACCGGCGCCCGCCGCGCTGGCCGGGCTCCGCCGCGTACACCGCCATCAACTCCTCCGGGCCGGCCGCGGTGGCCGTGATCCGTTCTCCCGGCGCGCTGCGGAGCACCGCGGCGCCGTCGGCGCCGAAGCCGCTCACCCCGGTGAGCAGCAGCCGCGCTCCCCGCGCCACGGCGGCGTCGAGCGCCTCCGCCGCCTCCGGTGCGAGCCCGTCGACGTCGGGGAGGACGAGCACCCGGTAGCCGTCGAGCCCGCCGGTGGTGGCCAGCTCGGCGAGGCCCTCCTGCGGGAGCACGTCGAACGCGAGGTGGGTCTGCTGCAGGGCTTCGTACAGGCCGCGGAACTCGGTCACCGACTCGGCGGCCCGGTCGAGCGGCTGCGCCAGCCGGTCGGGCCGGACGAGCCCGATCGTGGAGCAGGGCCGCAGGCCGGCGTAGGTGTCGCGGTGCCGGTCGTGGAACCGCGTGACCTCGCCCGCCGCGTCGAGCGCGCCGTACGGGATGTCCCCCGGCGCTCCCATGATGTACGTCGACGGGTTCGCGCCCCGGCTGATCGCCTGCACGAGGTACTGCGCGAAGTGCTCGGGCTGCTCGCCCGCCAGCCGGTAGGGCATGTCGAGGAACGCCACGGAGTTGACCACCACCGGCGTCGCGGGCCGGTGCGCCCGGAACGCGCTCACGGCCGCGCCCGTCGCGTGGTGCCACAGCGGCCGCCCGACCGCGTTGTTCGCCTCGTGGAAGGTGATGTCCGAACGGATCAGCCCGACGTGCGGGCCGCGGCCGCGGACGTGCGCGGCGAACCGGGCGTTGAGATCGGCGATCACGCCGGCCGCGTACCGCCGCCACAGGTCGTAGTCCGGTGAGTCGGACGAGGTCGGCAGCGGCCTGCCCCCGCTGTAGGCGGCGAACCCCTCCCGCACCGCGGGGTTGTGGTCGACGCCGCGGTAGCGGCCGCTGTAGTCGACCTCGTTGAAGCCGAACCAGTTGAAGAAGAAGCCGTCGACGTCGTAGCGGTCGAGGACCTCGTCGAGCACGTCGACGACCTTCTCCTGGTAGTAGCCCGCGCTCGGCGACACGCTGACCAGGCCGTTGTAGACCTGCCACTCGCCGTCCGGGTCGACGAAGCACCACTCGGGGTGCTGCTGCGCGATCGCGAGCGACACCTTGGAGAAGTCCATCCGCGCCACCAGCCGCAGGCCGCGGTCGTGGGCCGCCCGGATCGCGTCGCCGAGCAGGTCACCGCTGGGCCGGTCGGCGAGGTGCGGGTTGCGGGTCTGGAACGGCAGGTCGGTGGGGTAGAAGGAGAGGATCCCGCCCGCGTTCACCAGCCACGTGTCGGCCCCGAAGGCCACGATCCGGTCGGCCACGTCCTCGACGTCCATGCCCGCGTCGACCTCGCGCAGGTTGGTCTGGAACATCTCGAACGGCGCGGTCCACCACTGCTCGCGATCGCTCACGGCTCGAGCCCGTTGAGCTCGGCGGTGAGCCGGTACAGCGCGGAGTGGTCGAGCCCGCCGTGGCCCTGCGCCACGAGCGACTGCACGAGCTGGGCGACCGCTGCCGTGACCGGCAGGGCGACCCCGGCGTCGCGGGCCGTGCGCTGCACGATCCCGAGGTCCTTGTGGTGCAGCGCGAGCCGGAAGCCGGGCGTGAAGTCGCCCGAGAGCACGGCCGCGCGCTTGCGCTGCAGCACGGTGCTCCCGGCGAGGCCACCGCCGATCACCTCGAGCGCAGCCTCCAGCTCCACGCCCTGCGAGCGCAGCAGGACCACGGCCTCGGCCAGAATCTGCAGGTGCCCGGCCACCACCAGCTGGTTGGCCGCCTTCACCGTCTGGCCGCTGCCGGGCCCGCCGACGTGCACGACCGTGGTGCCGAGGACGTCGAGCACGGGCCGGGCCCGCTCGAACACCTCGGGCCGCCCGCCCACCATGATCGACAGGGTGGCCTCGATCGCGCCGGCCTCCCCGCCGCTGACCGGGGCGTCGAGCACGTCGATCCCGCGGGCCGCCAGCGTGGTGTGCACCTCCGTCGCGACGCCGGGCTCGATCGTGCTCATGTCGACGAACAGGCTGCCGGGCGCGAGCTCGCCCGCGATGCCGTCGGCGCCGAAGAGGACGGCGGAGACGTCCGGGCCGTCCGGGAGCACCGTGATCACCACGTCGGCCCCGCTCGCGGCCTCGCGGGCGCTCCCGGCCGGCTCGACGCCGCGCTCGGCGGCGGCCTGCCGGGTGGCGGGCGTGCGGCTGTAGCCGCGCACGCGGTGCCCGGCCGCCACGAGGTTCGCGGCCATCGGGGCACCCATGACCCCGAGCCCGATCACGCCGACTTCCGCCACGGAACCTCCACATCGCCGTTTCGTTCGGTACACCGATTTCCCTGCCGCGAGAATCCGCGTTCCAGAGCTGCGGTGGCGGGAGTGTTTCGATTTACTTTGCTCATGTCAAGTCCCGTCCGCGCGGCACGCGGCCGCCGTGCCGGCCGGCTGTGAGCCCACGCCTCGGTTCTCAGGCTGAGCGCCGCTCACGGACTGCCCGCTGCCGCTCGGCCACGCCCGGTGCCGATGGGCCCACACGACCGGGCCCGCGACGCAACCTGGAGCCACCGCGTGCACGGGACAGGAGGCGCTGTGAGCGTTGTGGCGGACACCGTCCCCGACCTGCGCCCGGTCCGGCCGAAGCGTCCTGCCCGCCGACGGCTCACCCCGGTCGAGCGCCGCACGTCGGCCAGCCTGCTGATCGCCACCGCGGCCCTGTACCTGTGGGGCCTGCCGTCCGCGGGCTGGGCCGACCCCTACTACGCCGGCGCGGTCCGGGGCATGGCGCAGGACTGGACCGCCTTCCTCTTCGGCGCCACCGACCCGGGCAGGATCGTCACCGTCGACGTACCACCTGCCTCGCTGTGGGTCATGGCGCTGTCGGCGCGGGTCTTCGGGTTCTCGCCCTGGAGCGTGCTGCTGCCCCAGGCGCTGCTGGGGGTCGGCGCGGTGGCCCTGCTGGCCGCCGTCGTGCGCCGGGCCGGCGGGGGCGGCGCCGGGCTGCTCGCCGGGGCGGCGCTGGCCCTCACACCCGTGGCCGTCGCGACGTTCCGCCACACCGACCCGGACGCGTTGCTGGTGCTGCTGCTCGTCGCCGCGGCGTACGCCACGGTGCGCGCCCTCGAGGCGGCGCGCACCGGCTGGCTGCTCCTGGCCGGCGCGCTCGGTGGGTCCGCGTTCCTGGCCGACCCCGCCCAGGCCCTCGTGCCGCTGCCCGCGCTCGCCTTCGCCTACCTCGTGGCCGCCCCTACCGCCGCGTGGCGGCGCCTGCTGCAGCTGCTCGCCACGGGCATCGTGACCGTCGCCGCGGGCGGCTGGTGGTACGCGCTCGTCGAGCTGCGGCCACCGGCCACCCGCCCGTACATCGGTGGCACCCGCACGGACAGCGTGGTGGAGCTCGTGCTGGGCGACGGCGGCCTCGGGCCGTTCGTGCGCGTGCCGGGCCCGCTGCCGATGCCCGGCTGGCACAGCGGGGTGCTGGTCGGCTGGCTGCTGCCGGCCGCGCTCGCGCTGCTCCTGGTGGGGCTGCTGCTGCGCGCCCGCGCCCCGCGCACCGACGCCGCCCGCGCGTCGCTCCTGCTCTGGGGCGGCTGGACCCTGCTCACGGCAGCCGCCCTCGCCGTCAGCGGCGAGCACGTGTACGGCACGGTGGCGCTCGCCCCCGGCGTCGCCGCGCTCGTCGGGATCGGCAGCGCGGTGCTGTGGGAGCGGCGGCGCAGGTGGGCGGGCCGCGGCACGCTCGCCCTGCTCGTGGCCGGCACGGTGGCGTGGGCGTGGACGCTGTTCGACCGCACCCCGGAGGTCCTGCCCCGATCGGTGGTCGTCGCAGCGGTCGGGCTGGTGATCGGGGTCGTGCTGGCCGGGGCGGCCCTGCGGCGGCGCGGCGCCGCCGCGGTGGGGGTGACGCTGGCGCTGATGGCGCTGGCGGGACCCGCCGTCCACGCCGTGCACGCCGCGGCCGCCGGAGGCCGGGCCACGGCCGCACCGGCCGCGCCCGCGCCGGAGCTGGCGGACCTGCTCCGCGCGACCGGGCGTCCGTGGTCGGCCGCCACGATGGGTGCGCAGGACGCCGCAGCGCTCACGCTCGCCAGCGGCACCACCGTGATGGGGATCGGCGGGCTGGCCGGGCGCGATCCCGTGCCCACCCTCGAGCAGTTCCAGGCCTTCGTCGACGCGGGGGACGTGCGCTGGTTCGTCGACCGGGCGCCAGGCGACCACTCCCCCGTCCCGAGCTGGGTCCGAGAGCACTTCGAGGCGACCACGATCGGGGATCACACCGTCTACGACCTGGCCAAACCGAGGTCGTGAGCCGCGGACGTCTGCGCGGCGGGGCGGCGCTTGCCAGACTGGCTCCCGTGGTCGACCTCGCGCGGGCGCTGGAAATGGCACGGTCGGGAGCGGAACAGGCGGTCGGCTCGGCGCGGGCGCTGGTGGCGCTCACCCGCTCCGGGGTGGTCCGCCCGATCCGCCCGGACCGCCTCGCGCGCATGGCGTGCGCCCTCGTGCGCTACGGCCTGTCGATCACCGCGGGCTACGCGGCGGGAGCGGCCCGCCACCCCGACCGCACCGCGATCGTCGACGACGCGGGCTCCCTCACGTTCGCCGAGGTCTCGGCCTGGACCGACGCCATCGCCCGCGGCCTCCGGGCCTCCGGCGTGGGCCCGCGCACCCGCGTGGGCGTGCTCTGCCGCAACCACCGCGGCGCGATCGCCGCACAGGTGGCGGCAGGCAAGCTCGGCGCCGACGCCGTGCTGCTGAACCTCGGGCTGTCGGCGGGCCAGCTCCGCGACGTCGCCGACGAGCTGCGCCTGCACACGGTGGTGGCCGACGAGGAGTTCGGCCCCGCGCTCGCTGGCCTCCCCGAGCACGTCCGGGTCGTCACCGACACCGCGCTCGAGGATCTCGACGGCCCCGGACCGCTTCCCCGCCGCCCACCGGCGGGCCACACGATCGTGCTGACGTCCGGCACCACCGGCACCCCCAAGGGCGCGCGCCGCCCGCCCCTGTACAGCATCTCCCCCGCCGCCGCGATCCTCTCGGCGATCCCGCTGCGCGCGGGCGAGCCCGCGTACATCGCCGCGCCGCTGCTGCACACCTGGGGGTACGCCGCGCTGCAGCTGGCGGTGCTGCACGGCACCCCGGTCGTGCTCAGCCGCCGGTACACGCCCGAATCGTTCCTGCGCACCGCCGAGGAGCACCGCGTCGACGCGGTCTTCGCCGTACCCGTGATGCTCCAGCGGGTGCTCGAACTGCCCGACGGCGACCTCGCGACGGCCTGGTCGGGCCACCGCCCGCGGATCGTGGCCGTCAGCGGGTCGGCGCTGCCCGGCGGCCTCGCCACGGCCTTCATGGACCGCTTCGGCGACGTCGTCTACAACCTCTACGGCTCCACCGAGGTCTCGTGGGTGAGCATCGCGACCCCCGCCGACCTGCGCGCCGCGCCCGGCACCGCGGGCCGCGCGCCGGTCGGCACCCGGCTGGTGATCCTCGGCGACGACGACCAGCCGGTGCCCGTGGGCACCGACGGGCGCGTGTTCGTCCACAACGACATGCCGTTCGCGGGCTACACCCGCGAGGGCGTCGACGTCGAGCGGCGCGGCCGGATGATCGGCACCGGCGACGTCGGCCACCTCGACGAGCACGGGCTGCTGCACCTCACGGGGCGCGCCGACGACATGATCATCTCCGGCGGGGAGAACGTGCACCCCGGCCCGGTGGAGGAGCTGATCGCGGCCCGCCCCGAGGTCCGCGAGGCCGCCGTCACCGGGGTGCCCGACGAGCAGTACGGCCAGCGGCTCGCCGCCTTCGTCGTGCTCGCCCCGGGTGCCGACGTCGACGCCGACGACGTCCGGGGGTGGGTGCGCGCCGAGCTGAGCCGGTTCGCCGTGCCCCGCGACGTCACGTTCGTCGACGAGCTGCCCCGCAACTCCACCGGCAAGGTCGTGCACCGCGAGCTGCGCGGCTGAGGTGAGACACCTCACCCCTTCGAGTTAGGTAAGGCTTAGGTATTGTGGCGCGGTGGACGGCGACCCGAGGTGGCAGCGGTGCAGCCTCCTCGCGCTCGCCGGTGAGGAACAGCTCGCGGGCACGGCGCCCGTCGCACGCCGCTGGGTGTGCGTGGAACAGCGCGGCGCGTGGCCGAACGACCTCACCGCACACCCGGAACCCGCTCTCGCCGCCCTCGCCGCCACCCCCGGCTGGCGGCTGCTGCTGATCCGCCGCCCCGGCCGGCGTGGCGAGGCGGGCGTGCCGCTGCGCGTCTTCCTCGCCGACACCACCCCCGGCGCCAGCCGCATCACCAGCTTCACCGTCGGCGACCCCGAGGAGCTCGCCGGCCTCGAGCTGCCCGGCCCCGGGGAGCCGCTGCCCGGCACCCCGGTCCAGGATCCGTTGCTGCTCGTCTGCACCCACGGCAGGCGCGACCGCTGCTGCGCCGTCGACGGGCGCGCGCTCGCCCTCTCCGTCGTCGACGCGGGCGAGCAGCACGTGTGGGAGTGCAGCCACCTCGGCGGGCACCGGTTCGCCCCCACCGCGCTCGTGCTCCCCACCGGCTACGCCTACGGCAGGCTCGACCCTGCCACCGCGGTCACCGCCCGCAAGGCCGCCTTCCCGGGCGAGGTCGACACCGCCCTGTGCCGCGGCCGCACCACGTGGTCGCACACCGGGCAGGTCGCCGAGCTGGCCGTCCGCGCAGCCACGGGGCTGCGCGACGCCGACGCGCTGCAGGTCGAGGACACCGTGGGCGGCGCGATCGTCACCGCCCGCGACGGCCGCCGCTGGGCCGTGGACGTCGCCCCGGTCGTCGGCGCCCCGCGCCCCCTGTCCTGCGGCACCGACCCCACCCCGAGCGAATCGCTGCAGGCCACGGACGTCCGCCCGCTCCCCTGACCCGCACAACTCCCCCGGCGAAACGCGCAACTCAGGCCTCGGGACGGGAGACTCGCGCCCCCTGTGTCGGCGAGTCTCCCCTCTCGCGGCCCGAGTCCCGCACCCCAGGCGCGCGAGTCCCACGTCTCGCGGGGCGAGGTGCGCGATCGGTGGACGCGCGTCGCGTGGGGGCCGGGCCGTGGCAACGGGCAGACTCGCTCCCATGACCGCCGCGCCGCCCGCACTGCCGCTGCGCCCGCCCACCCACCGGGTGAGCCCGCGAGCCGTGCTGTGGTGGCGGCTGCGCGCCCTGTTCACGACGGTGGCGCTCGGCGTCCCGCAGGCGGTCGTGGCGGTCCTGCTGAGCACCGACGTCTCCGCCTGGCTCACGACCACCACCGTCCTGACGGCCGTCGCGGGTCTCGCGTACGTGGCCGTGGTGCCGCCGCTGCTCTACCGGATCCACCGCTGGGAGGTCACGCCCGAGGCGGTCTACACCCTCTCGGGCTGGCTGGTGCGGGAGTGGCGGATCGCGCCGATCTCCCGGGTCCAGACCGTCGACACCGAGCAGGGGCCACTGCAGCAGCTGCTGAAGCTGGCGAGCGTCACCGTCACCACGGCGTCGGCGCGCGGGCCGGTCACGATCCGGGGGCTCGACGAGGCCGCGGCGGCCGAGCTCGCCCGCACCCTGACCGAGACCACCCAGGCCACCCCCGGGGACGCGACGTGACGCAACCGCCCGACGCGACGCCGTGGCGGCGCCTGGACAAGCGGATGCTGGCCGTCACCCCGCTGTCCAACGTGGTGCGGCTGCTCCCGGTGGCGGTGATCCTGCTGCTCACCGGCCGGGGCGACCCGGTCGCGCGCCTGTGGGTGCCGCTCGGGATCGCGCTCGTGCTCGTCATCGGCGGTGTGGTGCGGTGGCGCACCACGCGCTACCGGATCACCGACGAGCGGGTGGAGCTGCACAGCGGCTGGCTGAACCGGCAGCGCCGCTCGGTGCCGCGGGACCGGATCCGCACCGTGGACCTCACCGCGCGCCTGCTGCACCGGGTGTTCGGGCTCAGCGTGGTGCACGTCGGCGCCGCGTCCGGCTCGCCGCTCGACAGCTCCGGGCTCGTCCTCGACGCCGTGAGCAAGGCCGAGGCCGACCGGTTGCGCCGCGAGCTGCTCGACCGCCCCCGGACGGACGGGGTGCCGCAGCCCGACCTGCCCACCACGGCCCCCGCCCCGGTGGAGGAGCTGGCCCGCCTGCAGTGGTCGTGGCTGCGCTTCGCCCCGTTGACGTTCTCCTCGATCGCAGGCGTCGGAGCGGTCATGGCGGCGGTGCTCAACCTGTTCGACAACCTGGGCGTCGACCCGCGCGACGTCCCGTCGCTCGACGACGCCGCGCAGGACCTCGCCACCGCGCCGATCTGGGTGGCGGTCGCCACCGTCGGGGCCGTGCTGCTCGTGGTGGCCGTCGCCGGGGCGCTGCTGCTGTTCGCCGAGCGCTGGTACGGCTACCGCCTCACGCGCGAGGCCACCGCGGAGCTGGGTGGCGCGCTGCGCGTACGGCGTGGGCTGCTCACCCGCCGCTCGCTGTCGGTGGCCGAGCGGCGGCTGCGCGGCGCGGAGGTCGTGGAGCCGCTGCTGCTGCGCGCCGGGCGTGGGGCGCAGGCCCGCGCGCTGGCGGCCGGGCTGTCGCGGGAGTCGCAGGGCGGTGTGCTGGAGCCCCCGGCGCCGCGCGCCGAGACCCACCGCGTGGCCGGCCTGGCGCTGCGGGAGCACCCGGAGCTCGCCACGCTCGCGCCGCTGCGCAGGCACCCGCGCGCCGCTCTGCAGCGGCGGCTGACGCGCGCGGTCGGGCCTGCCGCCGCCCTGGTCGTGCTCGCATTCGCCGCCGGAGCTGCCGTGCCGCTGCCGTGGCTCGGCCCGGCGAGCCTCGTCCTGCTGCCGACGGCGGTGCTGCTCGCGCTGGACCGCTACCGCAACCTCGGCCACGAGCTCACGGTCCGCCACCTCGTCACCCGCGAGGGCTCGGTGCAGCGGCGCACGGTCGCGCTCCAGCGCACCGGTGTGATCGGCTGGACGTTCCGGCAGAGCGTCTTCCAACGCCGTGCGGGGCTGGTGGAGCTCGAGGCGGTCACCGCCGCCGGGGCGGGCGGGTACCGGGTGCTCGACGTCTCCGCCCCGGACGGCGTCGCGCTCGCCGACGCCACGGTCCCCGGGCTGCTCACGCCGTTCCGCGCGGATCTGAGCCGGCAGGACTCGCGTACCGCGTGACCGCTGCGGTCCGGCTCAGCGGCGGCGCCGCTTCGTCCCGAACAGCCCCCGGGTGATCTCCCGGCCCAGCGCGCTGGCCGCCGACCGCATGAACGAGCGGACCACCGGCGACTCGAACGCCTTCTCCACGAAGCTCGGCTCGGCACGCTCCGGCGGCGGGGCCGGGGCCTCCGGCGGTGGTGCGTCGGCAGGCGCCGGGGCGGGCTGCTCCGCGATCCGCGCCGTCAGCTTCTCGTAGGCCGACTCCCGGTCGACGGTCTCGCCGTACTTCGCGTACAGCGGCGACGTCTTCGCCGCGGCGGCCACGGCGTCGGGACCGATGGCCGCCATCAGCGACCGCGGCGCCCGCATGCGGGCCCACGCCACCGGGGTGGGCGCGCCCCGCTCGGACAGCACGGTGACCACGGCCTCACCGGTGCCCAGCGTGGTGAGCGCCTCCTCGAGGTCGTAGTTCTTCGTGGTGGGGTAGGTCTTGACCGTCTTGGCGAGCGCCGCCTGGTCCTCGGGGGTGAAGGCGCGCAACGCGTGCTGGATCCGCGCGCCGAGCTGCGAGAGCACCGCGTTGGGCACGTCGGTGGGCAGCTGGGTGCAGAAGAACACCCCGACGCCCTTCGACCGGATCAGCTTGACGGTCTGCTCGATCCGCTCCAGGAACGCCTTGGACGCGCCGTCGAACAGCAGGTGCGCCTCGTCGAGGAAGCACACGAGCTTGGGCTTGTCGAGGTCACCCGCCTCGGGCAGCTCCTCGAACAGCTCGGCGAGCAGCCACATGAGGAACGTCGACCACAGCCGCGGGTTCGCCTGCTGCTCAGCGAGCTCCAGCAGCGTGACGACACCCTTCCCGTCGACCTGACGCAGGAGGTCGCCGGGCTCGAACTCCGGCTCGCCGAAGAAGTCGTCGCCGCCCTGCGCCTCCAGGTTCACCAGCGCACGCAGGATCACCCCCGCGGTGGCCGAGGAGACCCCGCCGATGCCCTTCAGGTCGACCTTGCCCTCGTCGGAGGTGAGGTGCTGGATGACCGCGCGCAGGTCCTTCGTGTCGAGCAGCGGCAGCCCGCGCTGGTCGGCCCAGTGGAAGATCAGGCCGAGCGTCGACTCCTGCGTGTCGTTGAGATCCAGCACCTTGCTCAGCAGGATCGGCCCGAACTGCGTGAGCGTGGCCCGGATCGGCACCGCCGCGCTGCCACCACCCAGCGACAGGAACTCGACCGGGAACGCGGTGGGCGTCCAGTCGTCGCCGGTGTCCTTCGCCCGCGACTCGATCTTCTCCCCGCCCTCACCCGGCCGGGCCATGCCGGACAGGTCGCCCTTCACGTCGGCGAGCAGGACGGGCACACCCGCCGCGGAGAGCTGCTCAGCGATCCCCTGCAACGTCTTGGTCTTGCCGGTGCCGGTGGCGCCGGCCACCAGCCCGTGCCGGTTCAGCGTCGCGAACGGGATGCGCACCCGGGCGCTCGGGTCGACCGAGCCGTCGACGACGACGCTGCCCAGCTCCAGGGCGGCCCCTTCGGTGGCGTACCCGGCGGCGATCTCCTGTGCGGCCGTGTTGTTCACGGCGCCGGAGCCTACTGGTAACGGGGCTGTCAGAAGGAACGACGAGATCACGACACGCGCGGGAGCGGGCACCCCGGCCCCCCGCGGGCATAGTGTGACGCCGTGACCGACCGGCTGGTGTGGATCGACTGCGAGATGACCGGGCTCGACCTCGGGCGGGACGCGCTCATCGAGATCGCGGTACTCGTCACCGACGGCGACCTCACGGTGCTCGGCGAAGGCGTCGACCTCGTCATCCACGCCGACGAGGACGCGCTGACCGGCATGCCCGAGGTCGTGCGGGACATGCACGAGAAGTCCGGGCTCACCGAGGAGGTGCGCGCCTCCACCGTCACCGTGGCCGAAGCAGAGCAGATCGCACTCGACTACATCCGGCAGCACGTGCCCGACCCGCGCACCGCCCCCCTCGCCGGCAACTCGATCGCCACCGACCGCGCGTTCCTCTCCCGCGACATGCCCGAGCTCGACAGCCACCTCCACTACCGGATGGTCGACGTCAGCTCCGTCAAGGAACTCGCCCGGCGCTGGTACCCCCGCGTGTTCTACGCCAAGCCCGAGAAGGGCCTCGCCCACCGCGCCCTCGCCGACATCATGGAGTCGATCCGCGAGCTCGAGTACTACCGCCGCACCCTGTTCGTGCCACCCCCCGGACCCACCACCGAGGCCGCACAGGCGGTGGCCGCCGCGCTACCGGCAACCCGCTTCGAGGCACCGCACCCGCCACGCTAAGCTTGGTCGTGCAGCCCGGCCCCGGCCGGGATCGCGTGGTGGGTGTAGCTCAGCTGGTAGAGCACCTGGTTGTGGTCCAGGAAGTCGCGGGTTCAAGTCCCGTCACTCACCCCATGCCGAGGCACCCCGCCGCTCGGCCCCGGAAACGCTCGTGTTAGCGTTATCGGGCGCCGAGCGGGAGGGCGCAACGGCAGGCGCCGCTAGCTCAATTGGCAGAGCAGCTGGCTCTTAACCAGCGGGTTCGGGGTTCGAGTCCCTGGCGGCGCACGGGCGAGGGCGAGGTGTGTTCGCGGAAAGCGCGAACCTACCTCGCCCTCTTCGTTTTCTGGGGGTGCAACCCCCAGACCCCGCCCGGAGGGGCTTCGCCCCCCGGACCCCCCTTCCATGGGGCGCCTTCCCTCGCCCGGCTCACCGTCCTTCTCGGGTGGCCTTCGCTTCGCTCGGCTTCCATGGCCCGCCTTCGCTTCGCTCGGCTCCGTAGGTCGCCTTCCCCGCTCGACTTCCGTGGAGCACCTTCCCTCGCTCGGTTTCCACGGGGAACCTTCGCTTCGCGCGCACTCTGCAGATCGAAAACCACCTGCTTCCCGGCCGCGCGGACCCTAGCGTGCGCGGACGTGTTGATCCGGGACTTCTCGTCGGCCGACTGGGCGCAGGTCTGGCCGATCATCCGCGACGTCGTCCAGGCCCAGGAGACGTTCCCCTACGACCCGGCGATGACCGAGGAGCAGGCCAACGTGGCTGGAGGCGCCGCCGGGGCTCACCGTGGTCGCGGTCGACGGCCCGGTCGACGGATCAGGCGACGGCACGGTGCTCGGCACCGCGAAGATGGGCGCCAACCGGCCGGGCCCCGGCGCGCACGTCGCCTCGGCGAGCTTCATGGTCGCGGCCGGGGCGCGCGGTCGGGGCGTCGGCACCGCCTTGTGCCGCTTCGCGCTCGGCTGGGCCCGCGAACGCGGGTTCGCGGGCATGCAGTTCAACGCCGTGGTGGAGACCAACAAGCCCGCCGTGGCGATCTACGAGCGGCTCGGCTTCGAGGTCGCCGGGACGGTCCCCGGCGCCTTCGCCCACCCGGTGCACGGCCGGGTGGGGCTGCACGTCATGTACTGCCCGTTCTGACCTGCACTGTGCCCCACGTCACATCCGGGGCGTGTCGAGGGGCCGCACACGACTCCGTCCCCGTCGTGTCCGCCGGCGACCGCCGGCCCGATGCGACAGGAGATCGTGATGCGCAAGCTCGTGGTGCAGCAGTGGGTGACCGTCGACAACATCGTCGCGGAGGAGGACGGGGGCCTCGGCTTCGTGACCGCGTCGCCGTTCCCCGAGACCGTCGAGAGCGCGTTCCAGCAGCGCGTGATGGAGCTGATCGACACCGTCGACACGCTCGTCCTCGGGGCGAACACCTACGCGCAGTCCAAGGACTACTGGCCCCACGCCACCGAGCAGGGCGAGTACGGGAAGAAGCTGAACGAGCTCACCAAGTTCGTCGCGTCGACGACGCTGGAGGAAGCACCCTGGGGCGACTTCCCCGCCGCCACCGTGACGCGCGACCCGGTCACCACGGTGCGGGAGCTCAAGGAGCAGGACGGCAAGGACATCTGGCTGTGGGGCAGCCTGCAACTCATGCGCTCCCTGCTCGCCGCAGGCCTGGTCGACGATGTGCGGATGCTGGTCTGCCCGGTGTCGCGGGGCAAGGGCACGCACCTGTTCGAGGACCGGCAGGACCTGCGACTGCTCGAGGCCACCGGGTTCGAGACCGGCGTGACCCTGATGCGCTACGCGATCAGGAGCTGAGCGCCGCCCGGGTGTTCTGGAACGCCGCGATCCGCCAGTCGTCGCCGTCGCGCACGAGCACGAACGAGACCACCGACGCCCGGTCGGCGGGGGTGGCCTCCTGCCCCGGCGGGCGGGTGCCGCCTGCGGCGAGCACGTGGGCCACGTCCCCGCCCAGGTACCGGACCGGCACGGTGGCCGTGGGCGGATCCATCCGGAAGCCGCGCAGCGGACCGGCGAACAAGGCGCGGTGTCCCTCCTCGATGGCCGTGCGGCCGCGCACGACGGTGCCGTCGAAGATCACGTAGGTGGCGTCGGGGGTGAACAGGTCGGCGTAGGCGGTGGCGTCGCCGTCGTTCCAGGCGGCGGCGAGTCGGGTGAGGGTGTCCTCGACGGACGCGGGCATCGTCGGTTCCTTTCGGTGGTTGTGGGTGTCGGGAGGCTCGAGACGGCCGGTCACGTCATGGGCGGCACCGCCAGGTCCCGCAGGTCCGCGGGCCAGTCGAGGCGCCCGTCGTCGAGGTCGGCGAGCAGGCCCGCCACCCAGTCGCGTTCGGCCGTGAGGCGCGCGATGTCGAACTCGGCCTCCACGAGGAGCAGGCGCGGCAGGGCCGGGGCCGCCGCGAGGCCGGCGCGCACCTCGTCGACCCGGCGTTCCAGCTCGGCCCGCCGGACGTCGAGCGCCGCGCGGGCCTGCGGCGGCGACAGGCAGCCCAGGAAGGACAGGGCGGCCACGAACAGCGTGGCGTCCGGATCGGGGTGCTCGAGCAGCCGCCGCACCCGGTCGACGAGCTCGGCCCGGCCTGCCCCGGTGAGGCCGTACACGGTGCGCTCGGGACGCCCGGCGGCCCGGTCGGTGCGCACCACCTCGATCAGTTCGGCGCGCAGCAGCCGTTCCACGGCGTGGTACATGCTGCGCGGCAGCCCGGTCACGAAGTCCTTGTGCGTGTCGATCATCAGCCGGTGCATCTCGTACGTGTGCCGCGGGCCCGTGGTGAGCAGGGCGAGCACCGTGAGCGCCGGCAGGTCCCGGTCGCCGCGCCGCAGGGGCATCTCCACCTCCTTAGTGAGTGTTGCAGTATTGCATGTTGCACTAGCGCCTGCAAATAATCGATTATCAGAAGCCGACGACTACGATCCCGGTCATGGCCGATCGACCCGCGAAGCAGATGCTGTCGGGGCGGGTGTACGACGAGCTGCGCGACGCGATCCTGCGCGGCGACTTCGCCCCCGGTGCCGCGCTCAAGCCGCAGGAGCTGGCGAGCGCCCACGGCGTGAGCCTCGCGGTGGTGCGGGAGGCGCTCGTGCGCCTCGTCGGCGACGGCCTGGCCAGCCGGCTCACCAACCGCGGGTTCGCGGTGCCGTTGCAGTCCGACCAGCGCTGGCAGGACCTGGCCGAGGCGCGCCGCACCGTGGAGGTCGCCATGCTGCGTCTGGCCATCGAGCGCGGCGACCTGGACTGGGAAGCCCGCGTGCGCGCGGCGCACCACAAGCTCGCCCGCACCCCGGCCCACGAGCCCGGTTCGGCCCGCGTGATCAGCGCGGCGTGGTCACGGGCGCACCGCGACTTCCACCGCGCCCTGCTCGACGGCAGCGGCAACGCGGTGCTGCTCGAGACGTTCGACCGGATGTGGCTGGCCGGCGAGCTGGCGCGCCGCTGGGCGGGGCGCCGCGGGCCCGCCCGTGACCACCTCGCCGAGCACCGCGGGCTCGAGGAGGCCGCACTGGCCCGCGACGCCGACACCGCGGCCGCGCTGCTCGAGCAGCACATCACGCAGACTGCGGCCGATCTCTCCGGACAGGCCGATCAGCAGGCCGTCTTGTAGAAGTACTGGGACTTCGCGTCCATGTCGGCCTGGGTGATCGCCACCAGGTCGGTCTGGATCTCCCGCTCCACCGGCTTGCCCTCGATCGCGTTCACGACCTGCTGGACGCCCTGGCGCCCGATCGTGGCGGGGTCCTGGGCGATCAGCGCGGAGACCTCGCCCGAGCGCAGGTCCTCCACCTGGTTCGGGCTGGCGTCGAACCCGACGAGCTTGACCTGCCCGGTCTTGCCCGCGTTGCGCAGCCCGGTGGCCGCCCCCTCGCCGGAGTTGAGGTTGGTGGCGAACACGGCGGCGAGGTCGGGGTCGCTGGACAGCTTCGCCGACACCTTCTGCGCCGCCACCGCGGGCTGGTTGTCGGTGTACTCCTGGCCGAGGTAGGTGATGCCGGGGTGCTTCGCGATCTCCTCCGCGAAGCCGCGCTCGCGGGCGTCGGTGGTGGACGTGCCCGCCTTCGTGTTGAGCACCATCACCTTGCCCTGGTCGCCGATCAGCTCCGCCACGGTCTGCGCGGCGAGCCGGCCACCCTGCTCGTTGTTCGACGACACGGTCGACAGGGCCACCGACTCGTCCTGCAGCCGGGTGTCCACCTCGACGACCTTGATCCCGGCGTCCTTGAGCTGGGTCATCGGGTTGGCGAGCGCGACGTCGTCGGTGGGCGCGATCAGCACCCCGGCGGGCCGCGTGGACAGCACGCCGGTGACGATCGGGGTCTGCAGGGCCGCCTCGAACTGGTCGGGTGCCTGGGTGTCGAGCTGGTAGCCGAGCTTCGCCGCCTCCTCCTCGGCACCGCACTGCATCGAGATGTAGAACGGCTCGGCCTTGACGCCCGGCATCAGCACCAGGTTCTTGTTGGCCGGGGCCTCGGCCTCACCGCCCGAGCCCTCGCCGATCGTGCCGCTGTTCCCGCACCCGGCCGCGAGCAGCGCCAACGCCGCCGCCACCGCCGCAGATCCCATCCGCCTGCGCCTCCGCACTCGGCCTCGCTGCGCTCGGCCGGCGCTTCGCGCGGGCCGCTGTGACACTGATTCGCTCGCACGCTCGCTCATCGCGCGCTCCTCCTCACCCGCGGTCCCGGGACCGCCGCCGGACCTGGTCGAACCACACGGCGGCCACCAGCACCGCGCTGATCGCCACCGGTTGCCAGAACTGCTGCACCCCGACGATGACGAAGCCCTTCGTCAGCACCGCGGGGATGAACACACCGATCACCGTGCCGAAGACCGTGCCGACGCCGCCGAACAGGCTCGTGCCGCCCAGCACGACCGCGGCGATGGCGTTCAGGTTGTCGGTCGAGTGCCCGCTGATCGTGGTGGTGCCGAAGTAGGCGAGCGACATGAACCCGGCCAGGCCCGCCAGCACCCCGACGCCCGTGTAGACGCGCACGAGGTGACCGCGCACGGGGATGCCCGCGCGCCGGGCCGCCTCGGCGTTCGACCCGACCGCGAACGTCCGGCGGCCGAACCGGGTGGTGTGCAGCAGCCAGGCGCCCAGGAGCGTCACGACGGCCGCCAGCGCCACCATGTGGGGCACCTGGAAGGTCTGACCGAAGCCCAGCCCGTCGCGCAGCACCTTGGGCACCGTGCGGACGTCCACCCCATCGGTGATCAGCTGTGCCGCACCCAGCGCGGCGCCGAACGACCCGAGCGTGACGATCAGCGGCGGGATCCGCGCCATGGCGACGAGGACCCCGTTGAGCAGGCCCCAGGCGCCGCCGCCGACGAGCGCGGCCACGAGCCCCGCGATCACGACACCCGGCCCGGCGTCGGTGGCGTCCCCTCCGCCGAGCGACTCCATCAGCGTGGCCGCGACGACCCCGGAGAACACCAGCACGGACCCGACCGACAGGTCGATGCCGGCCGTGATGATCACGAACGTCATCCCGACGGCGAGCACGAGCAGCACCGACGCCTCGATCAGCAGCGTCTGCAGCGTGAAGAGCGTGGGGAACGCGTCCGGCCGCAGCACGCTGAACAGCACGCACAGCACCACGAGCACGAGCCCGATCCAGAACGTGGACGCGGCGGCCACCCGCTGCACCGGCGAGCGCTGCAGGGGCGCCCGGACCTCGGTGTCGGTCACTGCTCCTCCTCCTGCGTGAGCGCACCGGTCATGGCGCCGACGAGCTCCTCGAGCGTGACGTCGTCGGCCCGGAACCGGGCGACGCGCGCACCGAGCCGCAGCACCTCGATCCGGTCGGCCACGGCGAGGACCTCGGGCATGTTGTGGCTGATCAGGACCACCGCCACCCCGGTGTCGCGCACCTTGCGCACGACCTCGAGCACCCGCTCGCGCTGCACCACGCCGAGCGCCGCCGTGGGCTCGTCGAGGAACACCACCCGGCTCGCCCACACCACCGACCGGGCCACCGCCACGCTCTGGCGCTGCCCGCCCGACAGCGACCCGATCGGGACGTCGAGGTCCTGCAGGGTGACGCCGAGGCGCGCGAACTGCTCGGCCGCCTGGCTGCGCATCCGCTGCTTGTCCAGCATGCCGAGCGCGCCCAGCAGCCCGGGGCGGCGCAGCTCGCGGCCGAGGAACAGGTTGGCGGCGGGATCGAGATCAGGGGCGACGGCGAGGTCCTGGTAGGCGGTCTCGATGCCGTAGGCGCGGGCGGCCGTCGGCGATTCCAGCACCACCTGCTCGCCCGCGATCGAGATCGTGCCGGAGTCGGGTTGCTCCACCCCGGACAGGCACTTCACCAGCGTCGACTTGCCCGCGCCGTTGTCCCCGATCAACGCGACGACCTCACCGGCCGACACGTCGAACGACGCCCCGCGCAGCGCCTGCACCGAGCCGTAGCTCTTGCGCAGATCACGCGCCTGCAGCAGCGGGGTGGCCCCGTCGCCCGATCCCGTCACGCACGCCCCCCGATCCTCGACGACCAGGTACCCCAGCCTGGCCCTCCGGAGGCGTTCTGTCGATCACTCGACGGGCCCCAGGCAGGTCGCGTCGCTCAACACCATGCCGTCGGCCACGATGCAGGCGACCTCACCGTCACCGGCGCGGCCGATCCACACGGGGTAGGCGCCGTCGCCCCACCCGATCCGGAAGGCGATCAGGTTCGTCCCCGTCTCCGGATCCTCCAGCTCGACACTGTCGGCCGCGAGGACGGTCGCGCTCAGCTCCTCCCACAGCCCCCGCGGCTCGTCCCAGTGCCTGCTCGCCTCGACGAGCCCCGGCAACGCTGCGGCGTCGAAGAAGGAGAGCAGCCCGGCGTCGACCCCGACGCCGAAGAACTCGCCGTCGCCGAGCGTGCTCGGGTCCTGTCCCGGGAACAGCGCCTGCTCCCACGTGACCGGCGCGACGTCCCGCACGTCCACGCGGCACCCCGCCACCCGGACGTGCTCCGGGTTCTCCGCGAACCGCGCGAGCGCCAACGTCACCGGGTGCCGCCCGCGCGGGAAGGTGGCGGTGAGCGCCTCCCGACCACCTGTGGCGAGGTGGCCGGGATCCGCCACGACGAGCTGCCCCGTGGGCAGCCGCAACATGCCCGCGGGGCGGGTCTCGACGACGACCTCGGGGGTGCCGCCGTGCTCGTCCGCCTCCAGGAGATAGCGCGTGGGCGGGCCGAACATCGTGACGATCTCGGGGCCCGGCTGCATCGGGCACCCCTGCCGGGCGATCGGCGGCTCCCCGGCCGGGGCTGCCGGGCGCTCGTGCGGAGCGTGGGGGACGACGCGGTGCCGATCGCGCTCCGGCGGCGAATCGAGCACGAAGGTGGCGAGTGGCTTCCAGCTCCCGAACCCGGGCTGATCGACCCACCGGTCGTGGGTCGCGAGCGCGCGGAACGCCGACTCGGGCGCGTCGATCGCCTGCACGACGGGCTTCCCGCCCACGCCGAACGTCGTCAGGCACCGCGGCGACCCCGTGTCGAACTCGGGCCGGTCCGCGGCGGCGTAGCGCCACTCCGCCATCCGGATCAGGGCCATCCGGTCGACGACCAGCGTGCGGAACTCGAACAGGGACGCCCGCCGCAGGTGCGCGTCGAGGCGCCAGGCCGTGATCTCGTCCTTCCGCAGCTCCACCTCCACCAGCACGGTCTGCCCGGAGCCGCGGAGCAGGGCGGCGTAGGGCTCGCCCGCCAGGTGCCTGCGACGCGCGTCCGCCACCGGCATCGGCCCGGCGAGCGTGCGGCGCTGCGGATCCCACGACTCGCCGTACTCGGCGTCGAACTGCACCTTCGCGGTCGTCATCGGGCCCTCCTCGTCACGAGACGTACGACCCCTCGGACCGCGGCCCGGTTGGGGCGGGGATCCTGGAAGATCGTCGCAGGGAGGGGGGCTCGCGATGACCGCGGTCGAGGGCGTGCGTGCACGGCCCCGGATGGCGCACGCGCTCGCACCCGCGGGGGTCTACCTCGGCGTCCGGGCGGTCGGTGTGGCCGTCCTCGCCCTGATGGCGGGCCCGGCCCGGCTGGTGCCGGAGCTCACCAGCTGGGACGCGGCCTGGCTGCTCGCGATCGCCGGGCACGGCTACGACGGGGTGCCGGCCCACATGGTCGACGCCTTCGGCAACCACACGCGCGACACCGCCACCGGCTTCTTCCCCGGCTACCCCGCGCTCGTCGCCGCGCTGGGCGTGTTCACCGGCGGCAACCTCGGGGTCGCGGGCCTGCTCGTCTCCGCGCTCGCGGGCGTGGCCGCGGCCTACGGGATCTCCCGCATCGGCGAGCTCGTGCCCGGCGGGTCCCGGCGCGCCGGGCTGCTGCTCACCGCCCTGTTCGCCGCCACGCCGATGAGCGTGGTGCTCTCGATGGCCTACACCGAGGCGCTCTTCTGCGCCCTGGCGGCGTGGGCGCTGGTGTGCGTGCTGCAGGAGCGGTGGCTCCTCGCAGGCTTCTGCGCGGCGGGCGCCGGGCTCGTGCGGCCCACGGCGTCGGCGGTGGTCGGGGCAGTCGGGCTGGCGGCGCTCGTGGCGGTGCTCGACCGCCGGCACGGGTGGCGGCCGTGGGCCGGCGGGTTGCTCGCCGTCTCCGGCCTGCTCGGCTACCTCGGGTGGGTCGCCTTGCGCACGGGCGAGCCCGACGGCTGGTTCCGCGTGCAGCGCAGCGGCTGGGGCTGGTACCTCGACGGGGGCGCGGCCACCGCCCTGTACCTCGCCCGCGTGCTGGCCGGGGGCGAGCGCGTGTTCGAGCTGGTCACCGTGCTCGCGCTCGCCGGCAGCCTCGTCCTGCTCGGCGTCGCGGTGGCCCGGCGGACGCCCTGGCCGCTGCTCGCCTACGCCGCGCTCGCGCTGATGTCCGTGTGGGGCACCCACGGGCTGATGAACGCCAAGCTGAGGCTGCTCGTGCCGGCGTTCGTGCTGCTGGTGCCGGTGGCGACGGGCCTCGCAAGACGCCGGCCCACCACCGCGGTGGCGGTCGTGGTGGCCGCGGCACTCACCTCGGCGTGGTTCGGCGGCTACGCCCTGACGACCTGGCGGTACGGAATCTAGGAGGGCGGGGGCGCCGGGGTTCAGGAACGCCACGTCCCTGTCCTGCAGGTTCAGGAACGTGGCGTTCCTGAACCACCCGGGTCGTCCGCGGGGGCCCGCTTGTGGGCGCGCAGCGAGCCGGCGTGCGCCGTGAGCGTTGGGTCCTTGCGCGTCTTGATCAGGCTCGCCACCGTGACGACCACCAGGACGGTGATGATCACGCCGAGGCTGATCGGCGTGGTGATCTCGGGGATGTCCGGGGAGATGTCCTCGTGGGCCCAGTGCAGGATCAGCTTCACCCCGATGAAGCCCAGGATGATCGACAGGCCGGTGGACAGGTAGACGAGCCGGTCGAGCAGGCCCTTCACCAGGAAGTACAGCGCACGCAGACCGAGCAGCGCGAACGCGTTGGCCACGAAGACGATGTAGGCCTCCGAGGTGACCCCGAAGACCGCGGGGATCGAGTCGAGCGCGAACAGCAGGTCGATGCTGCCGATGGCGAGCAGCACGATGAACAGCGGCGTGGCCACCCGGCGACCCTCGACGCGCGCCACGAGCTTGCCCCCGACGTACTCGTCGGTGAGCGGGAGCACCCGGCGGGCCGTGCGCACGACCGCGTTGTCCTCGACGTCGGGGTCCTCGTCGCGGTGCCGGAACAGCTGCACCGCCGTGTAGATCAGCAGGAGCCCGAAGAGCAGGAACATGAACGAGAACAGCGACAGCAGCGTGGCGCCGAGCGCGATGAAGATCGCGCGCATGATCAGCGCCAGGATGATGCCGAAGGTCAGCACCATGTGCTGGTGCTCCTCGGGCACCGCGAACGTCGTCATGATGATCACGAAGACGAACAGGTTGTCGACCGACAGGCTCTTCTCGACGATGTAGCCGGCGAAGTACTGGGTGCCGAAGTCACCGCCGTAGGCCATGGCGAACCAGACCCCGAAGCCCACCGCCACCAGGATGTAGAAGACCGACCACGCCGTGGCCTCGCGGAATCCGACGCGGTGGGGCCGCACGGCGGCCAGCACCAGGTCGAACGCGAGGAGCAGCACGATCAACCCGATCGTCACCGCCCAGGTGAGCCCGCTGATCTCGAGCACGTGCGCGCCTCCGCCCTTCATTACCTGCCCTTTACCCAGCGAGCGTAGCGGCCGCCGCCACCGGGGGACGGCTCACCGCGACCGTGTTAGTCGCTCCCGGGGGCGGGTAGGCCCTGATCGCCGCCGTCCGGTGGCATACCCATTCGAGGAGGAACCATGGCTCTCGACGACGACGACATGACCACCACCGGTGGCAGCGGGACCGAGGGCCCGGCCGACGCCGGTGCAGGCGGCGGCACGCCAGGGGTCCGCGACAGCGGCGCCGACAGCGGCGCGGAAGGTCCGGCCGACTCCGGGGCCGAGGGCGGCACCCCGGGTGTCGAGGACGGCGGCGCCGACGGAGGCGCCGAAGGGCCCGCCGACTCCGGGGCCGGTGGCGGCACGCCGGGCGTCTCGGACGGCGGCGCGGACGGGGGCGCCGACAGCGGTGCCCGCTGACACCACACCGCAACCGCGGGTGGCCGGGCGCACCGAGGACGTGCGCCCGGCCACCGCGCTCACCCGCGTCACCGGGCTCGCGCCCGCCGAGTTCGCCGACCGGCACTGGGGCCGCGTCCCGCTGCTGGCCCGGGGCCGCGACCGGGACGGGTTCCGCGACCTGCTCGACCTCGACGGCGTCGACGAGCTGCTGTCGCGACGCGGGTTGCGCACGCCGTTCCTGCGGCTGGCGCGCGACGGCGCGGTGGTCGACTCCCGCTCGTTCACCGGCTCGGGCGGGGTCGGGGCGGAGATCCGCGACCAGGTCCGCGACGACGCCGTGGCCGCGCTCTTCGCCGACGGCAGCACCGTCGTGCTCCAGGCGCTGCACCGCACCTGGCCCGCCGTCGCCGCGTTCGCCACCGGGCTCGGCACCGAGCTCGGGCACCCCGTGCAGGCGAACGCCTACGTCACCCCGCCGCAGTCGCGCGGGTTCTCCGCCCACTACGACGTGCACGACGTGTTCGTGCTGCAGCTCGCCGGGTCCAAGCACTGGACGGTGCACGCGCCCGTGCACCCCGACCCGCTGCGCGACCAGCCGTGGAACGACCACGCCGACGCGGTCGCCTCCCGCGCCCGTGACGACGCCCCGGCCCTCGACGCGGTGCTCGAACCCGGCGACGTGCTCTACCTGCCCCGCGGCTGGCTGCACGCGGCCACCGCGCTGGGCGGCGTCTCAGCGCACCTGACGGTGGGCGTGCACGTCGTCACCCGGTTCGCGCTGGTGGAGGCGCTCACCGCACTCGTGGCGGGGGACCCACGGCTGCGGGAGTCGCTGCCGCTGGGCATCGACGTGGCCGACCCGGCCGCGCTCGCCCCGCACCTCGACGCCGTGCGCGACGCCCTGGCCGGCGCACTGGCGGGCGTCGGCGCGGAGGACGTGGCCGCGCACGTGCGGCGCCGGGTGTGGCAGGGCGCGCGGCCGGAGCCGATCGGCCCGGTGGCCGCGGCCGAGTTCGCGGCGGGTCTCGCCGCGGGCGACGCGGTGCGGTTGCGGCTGGGCCTGCGCCACCGGCTCGTCGAGGGCACGGAGCGGGTGCGCCTCGAACTGCCCGACCGGCGGATCGACCTGCCGATCGCCTGTGCCGAACCGCTGCGCGCTCTTCTCTCCGCAGATGCGTGTCGCGTGGGTACCCTCCCGGGGATGGACGAGGCCGACCAGCTGGTGCTGGTGCGCCGTCTCCTGCGGGAGGGCGTGCTGGTGCCCGCGTCGCGGACGTGACGGGTCCCTGGCCGCGGTGCGCGTTCGCCGCGCAGGCGGCGGATGACCCGGTCGAGGGCACGGCACCGCCCGGCGACCGGTGGCTGCTCGTCGAGCACCCGGGCCCGTGGCCGGCGCAGGCGCTGGCCGCGCTGTCGGTCGCGGTGGCGAGCGAGCTGGCCGAGTGGGCGGCGCGGTCGAACGGCCGGGTGCTGCTCGTGCGGCGCCCGGGGCGGGCGCGCACCGGGGAGCGCCGCCGCTGGTTCCGCGTGGACTCGCGGCCGGGGCAGGAGTCGGTGCGCACGGGCACCTACGACGCCGAGGCGCAGCTACCGGCCGTGCTCGACGACCCCGGCGAGCCCCACGACGGCCCGCTGGTGCTCGTCTGCACCCACGGGAAGCACGACACCTGCTGCGCGGTGCGCGGGCGTCCGGTGGCCGCCGCGCTCGCGGCAGAGGAACCCGACGCGGTCTGGGAGTGCACGCACGTGGGCGGGTGCCGCTTCGCGCCCGCCGTGGTGCTGCTCCCCCACGGTCACGTGCTGGCCCACCTCGAGGCCGCCGACGCCCCCGCCGTGCTCGCCGCGTACCGCGCGGGACGGCTCGAGCCGGACACCCTGCGCGGCCGGTCGGCGCTGCCACCAGCCGTGCAGGCCGCGCAGCACCACGCCCGGCTGGCCACCGGCGCCACCGGTGTGCACGACCTGCGGCTCGTGCACGTCACCCGCGACCGGGGCGCCGACGGCGTCGTGGACTGGCACGTCGAGCTCGCCGCACCCGACTGCTCGGTGCTCCTGCGCGAGCGCCACGTCGACACCGGGCGCCCGCTCACCTGCGCGGCCGCCCACTCCGGCCGGATGCGGGTCTTCGAGCTGCGGAAACTGCGGGTCCCCTGAACTCAGCCGGCCGCGCGGACCTCCTCGAGCGCGGTGTCGTCGAGCAGGCCGAGCTGGGCCGCGTGCACGGCGATCTGCACGCTGTCGTCGACGGCGAGCATCGGCACCCCGGCGGCGCTGACCTCGGCGGCCAGCGCGTCCACCTCGGCGATCCGGCTCGCGAGGGCGTGGCGGGTGCGGCGGATGTACACCGCGCGGATGCGGTTCGGGTGGGCCCGGGCCAGCGCCGCGTAGATCTCCGGGTCGAGCTGGCCGCTGTCCCCGACCAGGATCAACCCGAGCTGCGGGTGTTCCTCGAGCATGCGCTCGACCAGCCCGGCCTTGTGCTCCTGGGCACCGATCCGGAACAGGCCGCTGCGCGAGGGACCCCAGTCGGTGAGCAGCAGCGGGCCCAGCGGGAACTGCCGCAGCGCCACGAACTCCAGCAGCATCTCGTGCAGGTTCCACGGGCTCGTCGACACGTAGAAGACCGGCCGCACCGGGCCACCGGCCGGTTCCACCAGCGCGCGGTACAGCGCCGCGGCACCCGGGAGCGGCGTGCGCTCGCGCACCGGGGTGAGCAGGGTGGCCCGCACGAACTCGATCCCCCGCGTCAGCCCGGTCTCGACGATCGTGTCGTCGACGTCGCTCACGAGGCCGATTCGCGCCTCCGGGTCCACCACGAGCACCTGCGCGGTGACCGCGGCCCCGTCTCGCAGCCGCAGCTCGAACCCGTGCCACCCGGGCTGCAGTGGCTCGTCGAGGTCGAGCACGGTGTCGAGGTAGCCGTCGCGGTCGGTGCGGATCTGCGTGCTGACGCCGGGTCCGCGGACGGTCACGACGGCTCCGGGCACCTCGACGGTGAGGAATCGGGCGATCGTGGCCCGCAGCACCGCCCGCCGCGACCGCGGCGTGGGCGGCTGCGCCTGCGGCACCCCGACCGCGGGCGCCGCCGCCTCGGGCCTGCCGAGCACGACCCGGCCGCCGATCCGCACGCTGCGGGTGGTGCCGTGGCCGATGAACGGCACGATCATCGGGAGGTGCCGCCCCCGCACCCGCAGCACGAGCAGCACCATCGTCTGGACGGCGCTCTCGGCGACCATCGCGGCCCTGGCGACCAGCTTGCGCACCTGCACGGAGCAGACCTACCGCACGCCGCTTCCCGGGGCCACCGCGGGCCCCACGTACCATGCGATCAGTGCGCACCGTCCTCCTCGACCTCGACGGCACCCTCGTCGACTCGGCCCCCACGATCGTCGAACACCTTGCTGCGGCCATCGCCGAGGTCGGATTCCCGGTGCCCGACGAGGCGCGGCTGCGCCGGTTCGTCGGCCCGCCGTTCGAGACCGCCCTGCCCGAGCTGGGCCTCACCCCGGAGCAGACGGCCGCGGCGATCGTGGCGTACCGCCGGTCGTACGACGCCGTGGCGGCCACGGTCACCCCCGTCTTCCCCGGGGTCCCCGAGTTCCTGGCCCGGCTGCGCGAGGAGGGCCTGCGCCTGGCCACGGCGACGTCCAAGCCGGAGGAGCTGGCGCGCAAGATCGTGGCCGGCACCGGGCTCGACGGCTTCTTCGACCTCGTGGGCGGCGCCGACCACGTCGCCGGGCGGGTGGGCAAGGCGGCCGTCGTCGGGTCGGTGCTCCAGCGGCTGCGCCTCGAACCCGCCCGCCATCCCGTGGTGCTCATCGGCGACCGCCACCACGACGTCGACGGCGGCGCGGCGCACGGGGTGCCCGTGATCGGTGTCGGGTGGGGGTACGCCGAGCCGGGCGAGCTCGCGGGCGCCCGCCGCCTCGCGGCCGACCTCGACGATCTGGCCGCCGTGCTGCGCGGGGACGACGTGTGGTCCACCACGGTCCCGCGGGACGCGGCCTGACCGGCGCGGGCGCCACGCCGGAACGGGCTCCCGGTCCGTTCCTCGAGCCGGGCCTGCGCTACTTCCTCGCTGTGGCGCAGGCCGGTTCCATCGCGGAGGCGTCCGCCGAGCTGCACGTCGCGGCGTCGGCGATCAGCCGCCAGATCACCCGCCTCGAGCACGAGATCGGCGTGCCGCTGTTCGAACGGCAGCCGCGCGGGATGCTGCTCTCCGACGCGGGTGTGCGGCTGGCCGCGGTGGTGCGGCGCAACGTCGCCGACGTCGAGCAGGTGGTCGGTGACATCCGCCGCTCCCGGGGCGGGCACCGGCCCCGGATCCGCGTGGCCAGCGCCGAGGGCTTCGCGTGGGACCTGCTGCCGGAGGCCATCGCCTCCTTCCACCGCGAGCACCCCGACATCGGGTTCGACCTGCACGTCACGTCGTCGGCGGCGGCCACCGAGCGGGTGCGCGACGCCGCGGCGGACCTCGCCGTGACCTTCGCCCTCACCCCGGCCCGCGACGTCCGGGTGGAGTACTCGCAGCGCGAGTACGTGCACGCAGTCGTGGGCGCGCGCCACCCCGTCGCGAGCCGGGCCGCGGTGTCGCTCGCCGAGCTGCGGCCGTACGCGCTCGCGATCGTGGACGACTCCACCACCGTGCGGCAGCTCTTCGACGTCTGCTGCAGCGCGGAGGGGCTCACGTTCGACCCGGTCTTCGAGACCGACTACTCCGGTGCGCTCTACACGTTCGCGAAGCTCGCCGACGCCGTGACGCTCACGGGCAGGCTGCCCGCCCGGCGCCGCCTCGCGGCCGACGGGCTCGTCGCGGTGCCCCTCACCGATCGCGGGATGCACCAGCGCTACGTCCAGGTCCAGTCCACGGCCGGGCGCGAGCTGCCGCCCGTGGTCCAGGAGTTCGTCTCCCACCTCGTCGGGCGCGTCCGCGCGCCCTGACGTACCGGCACGGCAACGGTCGTTGCCGGATCGGTGATGGTCGCCGGGCGCCCGTCACTCCTACGCTTCGCCGAAACCCGGTTCCGGCGAACGGAGGAATGCCCGTGTCCCGCAGCGACGCCATCGTGCGCGCGGCAACGTACGTCGACTCGGGCGCCTTCCGGGACGAGCTCGGCCGCCGGGTGGCGCTGCGCACCGAGAGCCAGGACCCGGCCGCGCTGCCGCAGCTGCACCGCTACCTGACCGACGAGATCGGGCCGGCGCTCGACCGGCTCGGCGCGAAGTGGCGGGTGGTCGAGAACCCGCTGCCGGGCGGTGGCCCGTTCCTCGTGGGGCACCGCGAGGAGGACCCGGCCCGGCCGACCGTGCTCGTCTACGGCCACGGGGACGTGGTGCTGGGCCAGCCGGAGCGCTGGCGCGCCGGGCTGTCGCCCTGGTCGATCACCGTCGAGGGCGACCGCTGGTACGGCCGCGGCACCGCGGACAACAAGGGCCAGCACACCCTCAACCTCGCGGCGCTGGAGCAGGTGCTCGCCGCGCGCGGCGGGCGGCTGGGGTTCAACCTCAAGGTCCTCGTCGAGACCGGGGAGGAAGCCGGCTCGGCCGGGCTGCGCGAGATGGCCGCCGCCCACGCCGAGGAGCTCGCCGCCGACGTGCTGATCGCCTCCGACGGCCCCCGCCTCGCGGCGGACCGGCCGACGGTGTTCCTGGGCTCGCGTGGGGCCGCCGGCTTCACGCTGAGCCTGGACCTGCGCGAGGGCACCTACCACTCCGGCAACTGGGGCGGCCTGCTGCGCAACCCCGCCACAGTGCTCGCCAACGCGATCGCCAGCCTCGTCGACGGCCGCGGCGTGATCCGCGTGCCCGGCCTGCGCGCCCCGGACATGCCGGAGTCGGTGCGCCGGGCGCTGGCCGACATCTCCCCCGGAGGCGGCCCCGACGACCCGGACATCGACGAGGGGTGGGGCGAGCCGGACCTCAGCCCGGCCGAGCGGCTGCTGGGCGCGAACGCGCTCGAGGTGCTCGCGTTCACGGCCGGCACCCCGGACGGGCCGGTGAACGCCATCCCGGCCACCGCGCGGGCCCACTGCCAGCTGCGCTACGTCGTCGGCACGCCCGCGCACGACCTGCGGCGGATCGTGCGCGAGCACCTCGACGCGCACGGCTTCGACATGGTCGACGTGCGGGTCGACCACCTCATGGCGGCCACCCGCGTCGACCCGGACCACCCGTGGGTGCGGTGGGCCGTCGGTTCGGTGGCGCGCACCACCGGGGCGCCGCCCGCGGTGCTGCCCAACCTCGGCGGCTCGCTGCCCAACGACGTCTTCACCGACGTCATCGGGGTGCCGACGGTGTGGGTTCCGCACTCCTACCCGGCCTGCGCCCAGCACGGACCGGACGAGCACCTGCTCGTGCCCATCGCGCGCGAGGGCGCGCAGATCATGGCCGGCCTGTTCTGGGACCTCGGCGAATCCGGGCCCGCCGGCCCGCCCGCCTGACCACAGCGGAAGGGAACCCGGATGTCGGACGCACCTGAGTCCACCGCCCCGGAGTCGACGCGGCAGCCGAGC
Source organism: Pseudonocardia zijingensis (assembly GCF_042657305.1). Classification (NCBI taxonomy): domain Bacteria; kingdom Bacillati; phylum Actinomycetota; class Actinomycetes; order Pseudonocardiales; family Pseudonocardiaceae; genus Pseudonocardia; species Pseudonocardia zijingensis. The sequence continues at coordinate 397,577 of NZ_JBHSKO010000002.1, forward strand.
GCTGCGCGGATCATCACGGCGGCGTGCGTCGGGAACGCGCTCGAGTGGTACGACATCGCCGTCTACAGCTACTTCGCGGTGTACGTCGCGCAGGTGTTCTTCCCGGCGGAGGACCCGACCACCGGCCTGCTGCTGGCGCTCGGCACGTTCGCGGTGTCCTTCCTGATCCGGCCGATCGGCGCGGTGGTCCTCGGCTCGTACGCCGACCGGGCGGGCCGCAAGCCCGCGCTCGCGCTCTCGATCGCGCTGATGGTGCTCGGCACGCTGATCATCGTGGTCATGCCGCCCTACGAGGTGGTGGGGCTGCTCGCGCCGATCGGCATCCTCGTGGCGCGGCTGATCCAGGGGTTCTCGGCGGGCGGTGAGTTCGGCAGCTCCACGGCGCTGATGGTCGAGCACCTGCCCGGGCGGCGCGGCTTCGCCGCCAGCTGGCAGTTCACGAGCCAGTCCGCCTCCACGCTGCTCGCCGCGACGCTCGGCACGGTGCTGACCTCCACGCTGACGCAGGAACAGCTGCTCTCGTGGGGCTTCCGGATCCCGTTCGCGGTCGGCCTGCTCGTCGGGCCGGTCGGCTGGTACATCCGGCGCCACGTGCCCGAGGCACCGGAGTTCACCCGCACCGACGCGGCCGAGGCCGGCCATCCGGGCCTCGTGCTGCTGCGCGAGCAGAAGGTGCGCGTGCTGCTCACGATCGGGGTGCTCGCCGCGACGACCTGCCTCAACTACCTGATCACCTACATGCCGACGTTCGCGATCAAGAACCTCGGGCTGCCCGCCTCGGTGGGCTTCGCGGGGGTCGTCGTGGGCGGGATCGCGCTGCTGATCGCCACGCCGCTGGCCGGGCACTACTCCGACCGGTTCACCCAGATCCGGATCATGGTGCCGGCCGCCGTGCTCATCCTCGTGCTGATCTACCCGCTGTTCACGCTGCTCGTGGCCGTGCCCGGGCTCACGGTCATGCTCGGCATGCTCGCGGTGCTCGGCGTGCTCAAGGCCGCGTACTTCGGCCCGATGGGCGCGCTCATCGCGGGCCTCTTCCCCGCCGAGACCCGCGCCACCGGGATGGCGGTCGGCTACAACATCGGGGTGGCCGTCTTCGGCGGCTTCACCCCGCTCATCGCCGCCTGGCTGATCACCACCACCGGGAGCCCGCTCGCCCCCAGCTTCTGGGTGATGGCCACCGCCGCGCTGAGCCTCGGGGCGCTCGCCACGATCCGCAGGCTCGGGCTGCACCGACCACCGGCACCGAGCGGCCCCACCCTCTCCGGGTGAGGCCGGGGCACGGGCCGCGGCACAGGCTGGCCGGACGCGACGGCGTCGACGGAGGCACTGATGCGCACCGTGCTGAACGTGATCTGGCTGCTGCTCTGCGGGATCTGGCTGGCCATCGGCTACGTCCTGGCGGGGGTGGTCTGCTGCATCCTCATCGTGACGATCCCCTTCGGGCTGGCCTCGTTCCGGATCGCCGACTTCACGCTGTGGCCGTTCGGCAGGCGGCTCGTGCGGCGCCCCGACGCAGGCGTCCCGTCCCTGCTCGGCAACATCATCTGGATCATCGTGGCGGGCTGGTGGCTCGCCCTCGGGCACCTCGCGACGGCGGTGGTGCTGGCCGTGACGATCATCGGGATCCCGCTGGCGATCGCCAACCTCAAGCTGGTCCCCGTCTCGCTCGTGCCGCTCGGGCGGGTCATCGTCGACTCCGACGAGGTGGAGGCCGCCCGTTACCCGACGGTGGGCTGATCAGGACGCCATGGTGGTGAGCCCGTGGAGCCCGACGACGAACAGGTATCCGCCCAGGACGCAGCAGAAGCAGACCAGGATCGCCTGCTGGCGCCTGCGCAGCACCACGACGGCCCGTTCGATGAGCTGCTGGGGCAATTCGGGGCGGCGCACCGAGAGCACCAGCGCGAACACGGCGAGGCTGAACCAGATGGCGTTGTAGACCACCACCTGCAGGACGCCGTCGGCCACGCCGCTCGCGCTGTGCGCGATCGCGTTCAGCGCGGCCAGGTAGACCACGCCGGGGAGGTGGGTGAGCACGCCGACGCCGGCGGCGCCCGCGGGTGACAGGGCGCTCAACCGGCGGTGCATCCAGCCGTCCCCGGTGCCGCCGCCGATCCGGATCCGGGGTCCCCCGCCGAGGAGGGTGACCACGGCGTACCCGAGCGCGCAGGCTCCCAGCACCAGGTCGAGGATCGGCCGCACGGAGGAGGAGGCACCGGCGGTTCTCATCCCGCCCAGCAGGACGACGACGAGCGCCCCGACGGCCAGGCTGAACGCGAGCCCCCCGACGATGTAGGCGACCAGCAGACGGTGCGGGCGCGACGCGGCGAGCATGGCGAGCACCGCCGCCACGCTCGTCGGCCGGATCACGGTGGTTGCGGCGAGGACGAGCGCCTCCGTGCTCATGGCGCCGGAGCGCGATCAGGAGCCCAGGACGGCTCGTTTCTGCTGCTGGAACTCCTCCTCGGTGAGCACGCCCTGGCTCTTCAGCTCGCCCAGCTGCTTCAGCTGCGCGAGCTTCTCGTCCATGGTCATCCCGGTGGGCTCGGGCGCAGGCTCCGCAGGTGCCGCCTGTTGCTCGTAGGCGGCCTGCTGCTCGTAGGCCGCCTGCTGGTCCTTGCGGGACCACCGGCCGGCCTGCCGCCTCGACACCCGGTTGGACACCGCGGTGGCGGTTCCGGCGATGACCGCCGTGCGGGCTATGCCCCGAAGCAGACCTGGCATCGCTCCTCAGTCCTCTCGGTGTCGGTTCTCACGCGTCGACGGGGTGGTCCGCGTCGGCGGCGTCGAGCGCGTCGAGCAGCGCGGCCACCGGGATGCGCCCGCTCGCCACCAGCTCGGCACCGGACCGCCTCAGCGCCGAGGCGAACGGGATCGCCCAGAGGTTCTCGTACAGCACCACCATGGCGGCCCGGCCCGGCTCGATCACGCCGGCGGCCTCCGCCCGGTCCTCGGCCCCCATGAGCCCCGAGGCAGCGCCGTCGAAGACCCGGACGTCCATCTCGCCGTCGAAGGTCTCCCCGATCTCGAGGCCGACCACGGAACCGTCGGCCTCCTTGCGGAGGAAGGCGAGGTCGAGGATGCGCACGGTGCCCTGGTCGACGAGGTCGACGACCCGCGGCAGCACCTCCTTCGGCACCTTCCCGTCCGGGAACTCCACGACGATGTAGTCGACCGGACCCATGACGTCCATCTCCTCCACCGTGCCGCCTCCTCTCGCAGCGTCGGCGCGTCCGACTCGGTGAGTCCGGACGTACTCGTGGCCTCACCCCTCGCGGGTGAGCGGCCGGAATCAGGTCTGCGCCGCGGGCGTGCCCCCGGGCGGCTCCGCCGCACGCAGGCGGCGGCGCTCGCGACGCGACGTCTTCGCCGGCGCGTCCGGGTCGGGCTCCTCCGCGGTGGAGCGCAGGAGCGCGTGGGCCCACTTGGCCCGCGGGTCGATGTCGACCAGGACGGCCTTGGCGAGCAACGTCAGTGGGATGGCCAGGATCGCGCCCAGCGCGCCGAGCAACCACGTCCAGAACACCAGTGCCAGGAACGTGACGGTCACCGAGAGACCGACGGCGTCCCCGATGAACCGGGGCTGGATGATCGACTGGACGACGAAGTTGATGCCGCAGTAGACGACGATGACGATCAGCATCAGCTGAGGGCCGCCGGTCAGCAGCGCGAGCAGGGCCGGCGGGATGACGCCGACGACGAAGCCGATGTTGGGGATGTAGTTGGTGACGAACGACAGCAGCCCCCAGGTGACCGCCAGCGGGACCCCCAGCCACAGCAGCGCGACTGTGTCGATCGCCGCCACGATGAGCCCGAAGACGGTCGTGACCAGCAGGTACTGCCGGGTGCCGCGGGCGAACTTCGCCAGCTCCACCACGATCTGGGGCCGGTCGGCAGCGATCGAGGCCATCCGCTGGCCGTACCCGCTCGACTCGACGCCGAGGAACCCCAGCAGCACGAGCAGGAACACCAGGTTCGTCGCCAGCCCGGCCACGCTGCCCAGCATGGCCGCGAAGACGCCTGCCAGGTTGCCGAGGCTGAAGGAGCTCGTCGCCTGCTTGATCTGCTCCGGCCCGATGCCCAGGTGGGCGAGCTGCGCGTGCGCGGCCGCCAGCAGGCCGTCGGCCTCCGACGTGTAGTTCGGCAGTTCGGTGGCCAGCCGGGCCACGGAGAAGACGACCCCGAGGCAGATGGTGATCAGAACCGCGTAGACGAGGAGCACGACCACCAGGGTCGTCGCCCAGCCCGGCCAGCCCGTGCGGCGCAACCAGCCCTGCACCGGCGCAACGGCGATCACGATGACGAGCGCCATGAACGCAGGGCCGACCAGCCACGCGACGGCCTGGATGCCGGCGACGATGATCACCGTCGCGGCCGTGCCGAGGAGGACGAGCAGGGCGCGCGGCAGGGCGTAGTCGCTCCCGGGCCCGCCGCCCGCCGTCGCGGGCGCAACGGCACGGGGGTACATCCGGTCACCCGAGGAAGTCACGGCGGGAACGTAGGCCCCGATACGGCCCGGCCAGCTCACCCGCTGTGGGCGAAACAGGCGGGCCGCCCTCTCCTACCGACCGGCGACGTGGCCGGGTGCGAAGAGCGCCCGCATGCGCGAGAAGAGCCACGCCAGGAACCAGACGATCACCAGCCACGCCAGCCTGGGCCACCCCCGCGAGGGCGACGCCGGGTGGCTCGGCCGGTCTCTCCGCACCTCGGCCCGCAGCGATCCCGGCCCGGCGTGCCCGTCGACCCGGCTGCCGCTGCCCGCCGTCCCGTGCGCCACGGCGGCCCCCGACGGCGGCCGGGGTGGCGCCTCGGCGCCGTCGCCGTCGCGGCCGCCGACCCTGGCCCGGAACACGTAGTAGGTCCAGGCCTGGTAGATGAGGACGACGGGCAGCAGGAGCGCGAGCGTGGCGGTCATGACCCACAGCGCGTACGGCGACGACGCGGCCTCGGCCACGGTGAGGTCGTTCGCGGCCCCGAGGCTCGACACCATCACCCTCGGGTAGAGCTCGGCGAACAGCGCCACGACGACGGCCGCCGTCGTGGCGCAGGTGGCGGCGAACGCGGCCCCGTCGCGATCCGCGTGGATCAACACGGCGGCGGTGATCACGGCGATCACCGCGCCGAACTCGACCGCCGACCAGAGCACACCGCGCCCGGAGTCGATCCGCGTCGCGACGACGTACCCGATCACCACCACGACGGTGATCGGACCGAGGATCCGGCCGATCCGCTGCGCCCGCTGCCGCACGTCGCCGTGCGTGCGGAGGGCGAGGAACGCCGCGCCGTGCAGGAGGCAGATCAGCGTGAGCGTCACCCCGGCCGTGACGGCGTAGGGCCCGAAGAGGTCCCCGACGCCGCCCACGAACTCGTGCTGGGCATCGAGCGGGACCCCGCCCAGGAGGCTGCCGACCACGATCCCCAGGCCGAGCGGGGTGACGAAGCTGCCGACGGTGAGCGCGCCACCCCAGAACCGGCGGCTGCGCTCCCCCGGCGCGTGGGCCCGGAACTCGAAGGACACCCCGCGCAGGATGAGCGCGAGGAGCACCACGACGAAGATCGGGTAGAAGCCGGACAGCATCGTGGCGTACCAGTCCGGGAAGGCGGCGAACGTCACGGCGACCGCGACGATCAGCCAGACCTCGTTGCCGTCCCACACCGGGCCGATCGTGCGGATGGCCTGGTCTCGCCCGCCCTCGTCGCGGCCCACGACGCCGTGCAGCATCCCGACGCCGAAGTCGAAGCCCTCGAGCAGGAAGAACCCCGTCCAGAGGACGGCGAGGACGATGAACCAGAAGTCGGCGAGTGTCATCGTGGCCGTCCTCAGTAGGTCGGTTGCACGTCGGGCGCCGCGGCCTCGGTCTCGTCACGCGGCTGGGCGGGCGCGAGCTCCCTGCGGGCGTAGCGCGCCATCAACCACCAGTCGACGACCGCGAGCGCGCCGTAGAGCAGCGCGAAGATCACCAGGCTCGTGATGACGGCCGCCGCTCCCACCGACGGGGAGGAGGCGTCCGCGGTGCGCATGAGGCCCTGCACGATCCAGGGCTGGCGGCCGTTCTCGGTGAGGACCCAGCCCGCGGTGTTCACCACGAACGGCACCGGCAGCATCCAGATCGCGACGCGCAGGAACCACGGCGAGCTCGCCAGTCGGTTGCGGCGCCACAGCCCCCACAGCCCCACCAGCAGGATGAGGCTGCCGAGGTAGGCCATCGTCCGCATGGACCAGTACTGGATGAAGACGTTCGGGATGTAGTAGCCGGGCCCGTACTGGGCGGTGTACTGGGCCTGCAGGTCGTTCAGCCCCACCACCTGGCCGTTCCAGGAGTTCGTCGCGAGCACCGAGAGCAGGTGCGGCACCTGGATGACCTTCGTCGGCGTCTGGTCGTTGTTGCCGCCGCCGATCTGGAACAGCGAGAACGAGCACGGCTGGCAGGTCTCCCACTGCGCCTCGGCGGCCGCGATCTTCATCGGCTGGTAGATGCTCTCGGTGACGCCGAGCTCGCTGCCCACGAGCAGGTTGAGGGCGACGGCGGGGGTGAGCATCGCGAGGGCGATGCGGGCCGACAGGTCGAACTCCTTCGCCCCGCCCCGGCGCAGGTGCCACGCGGACACCGCGAGCATCACGACGCCGGCGGTGACCAGCGACGCGAGCAGCACGTGCAGGTAGCTGCGCAGGAACACCGGGTTGGTGAGCACCGCGCCGATGTCGGTGAGCTGGGCCTGGCCGGTCGCCGGGTCGATCGTGTACCCGACCGGGTTCTGCATCCACGAGTTGGCGGCCATGATGAACGCCGCCGACAGGGCCCCGCCCGCGGCCACCGCCCAGATCGTGGCCAGGTGCACCCGCGGGGAGAGCCGGTTCCAGCCGAACAGCCACAGGCCGAGGAAGACCGACTCGAGGAAGAACGCCGCCAGCCCCTCCATCGCGAGCGGGGCGCCGAACACGTCGCCCACGAACCGGGAGTAGCCCGACCAGTTCATCCCGATCTGGAACTCCTGCACCAGCCCGGTGACCACCCCGACCGCCACGTTGATCACCAGCAGCGTCCCGAAGAACTTGGTCAGCCGCAGGTGCCCCGGCTCCCCGGTCCGGTGCCACCGGGTCTGCAGCAGGGCCGTGAGGATCGCCAGCCCGATCGTGAGCGGCACGAACAGGAAGTGGTAGATCGAGGTCGTGGCGAACTGGAGACGGGCCAGGTCGACCGTGGACACGTCAGCTCCCCGTCACCGCCGGGCGTTCGCCCGGTCGAGCTCCGCGTCGAGCGTGATCGCGGCGTCGATGAGCGCGAGGTGGGTGAAGGCCTGCGGGAAGTTGCCGATCTGCTCGCCGGACAGCGCGATCTCCTCGGAGAACAGCCCGACGTGGTTGGCGTAGGTGAGCATCTTCTCGAAGGCCAGCCGCGCGTCCTCGACCCGGCCCGCCCGCGCGAGCGCGTCGACGTACATGAACGAGCAGAGCGAGAACGTGCCCTCCGACCCGAGGAGGCCGTCGGGGGATGCCTCGGGGTCGTACCGGTAGACGAGGCTGTCGGTGACCAGCTCGGAGTCCATGGCCCGCAACGTCGAGGCCCACATCGGGTCGTGCGGGGCGATGAACCCCACGCTCGACATCCGCAGCAGCGACGAGTCCAGCACCGGGCTGCCGTAGTGCTGCACGAAGGCCCCGCGGTCGCGGTTCCAGCCCTTCTCCATGATCTGGTCGTAGATCGCGTCCCGGGCCTGCGTCCACGCCGCGACGGCGGCCGGCCTGCCGTGGGTCGCCGCCATCCGGATGCCGCGGTCGAACGCGACCCAGCTCATCAGCCGCCCGTAGGTGAAGTCCTGCCGCCCGCCGCGGGTCTCCCATATGCCCTCCTCCGGCTGGTCCCAGTGGGCGGCGAGCCAGTCCAGGAGCTCCCGGATCTCGGTCCAGCCGCGGTGCCCGACCTCGAGGCCCCTGCGGTCGGCGAAGTAGATGCTGTCGAGGGCCTCGCCGTAGATGTCGAGCTGGAGCTGGTCGGCCGCCCCGTTGCCGATCCGCACGGGTCGTGAGCCGCGGTAGCCCGACCAGTGCTCGAGCGACTCCTCCTTCAGGTCGGACGAGCCGTCCACCCGGTACATGATGTTGAGCGGGCCGCCTTCGCCGCCCACCCGCTCGGACACGCGGTCGCGCATCCAGCGGCTGAACTGCGCCGCCTCCTCGGTGAACCCCAGCCGCAGCAGGGCGTACACGGAGAACGACGCGTCGCGCACCCACGTGTAGCGGTAGTCCCAGTTGCGCTCGCCGCCGACCTGCTCGGGCAGGCCCGTGGTCGGCGCGGCCACCAGCCCGCCGCTCGGGGCGTAGGTCATGAGCTTGAGCGTGATCGCCGAGCGTTGCAGCGTCTCGCGCCAGCGCCCGGTGTAGGTGCAGCGGTGCAGCCAGGTGCGCCAGTACGCGGCGGTCTCGTGGAACATCCGCTCGAACTCGGCCACGCGGATCTCCCGCGGTGGCCCGCCCGCGTCCGACTCCAGCACCACGCCCCGGACCTGGCCCGCCGTGAGCGGGATGGTCAGGTGCAGGTCGTTCTCCTCCACCCGGACGGTCGCGAGCCGCTCGTCCGCGGGCTCCCGCACGGCGTGCATCGTGAGCGTGAGCGCATCGGTGCCGAAGACGGCGCCGCTCGCCGACAGGTCCAGCGTGTGGGCGCGGCGGCCGTAGTCGAAGCGCGGGGCGACGTCGACCTCGAACGTCATCTCGCCGCGGATGCAGCGCACCATGCGCGCCAGCTGGTGGTTGCCGGTGGCGACCGACCCGGCGGGCGGCATGAAGTCGACCACCTCACCCATGCCGGCCTCGGTGGTGAACCGGGTGATGAGGATGGCGGTGTCCGGGAAGTACATCTGCCGCGACGCGTAGTCGTGGTGCGGCCGGATCCGGAAGTGCCCGCCGCGCTCGTCGTCGAGCAGGGCGCCGAACACGCTCGGCGAGTCGAACCGCGGGCAGCAGAACCAGTCGACCGACCCGTCCGTGCTGACCAGCGCGGCCGTCTGGAGATCCCCGATCAGGCCGTGGTCGGCGATCGCTGCCTCGGTCATGGCTGCCTCCCGCATCGGTGGTGCCTCCCGGGCGGCACCGTTGCCGCAGCGGGCGGGGGCCGCATCACCCATCGAGGACGAGGCGGGGGCCGCTTCACCCGCGGTGGGTGACGAGGACCGCGGCGCGCGGCACGACCCTGGCCCGGCGAACGGAACACGGCGCGATGCGGCCACGCGGAGGAGCCATGACGACCGACGGAACGACCAGCCCGGTGACGGCGAGCGGCGAGGCGGGCCCCACCGGCGCCGCCTCCCCCGCGACGGGGGTGGCCCGGTTCGCGGGCCTGCTGATGATCCTCCTCGCCGTCCTGCAGATCATCGCCGGCACGCAGGCGCTGTTCGGTGGTGCGGTACCCGGGTCGAGCCCGAACGCGTTCGCGCTCAGCCCGGCGACCTGGGGCTGGGTCCACCTGTGCCTCGGCGCGCTGATCGGGTTCGCCGGGATGTTCGTGATCGTCGGCGTGCTCTGGGGCCGCATCGTGGGCATCGTGCTGGCCGCTGCTGTCCTCGTGGCCTCTTTCCTGTCCGTCGCCCAGCACCCGGCCTGGTCGATCGTCGGGATCGCGCTCGGTGTGCTCGTCGTCTGGGCGCTCTGCGTCTTCGACGAGACGGCCGCGGCCGCCGCGCCGACGATGCTCGACTAGCGGACGCGGGGTCGGCGGTCACCCGCGTGAGGTGATGCCGGAGCCGGGTGGTCGCAGAACGGTGGACGGTCGTCGCGCGACGTCCATCACCGGGAGGCACCGTGTCCGTCTCCGTTCCGAGCGACCGGCACTACGACGTGATCGTCATCGGCACCGGCGCGGGCGGCGGCACGTTCGCTCACCGGCTGGCGCCCTCCGGGAAGCGCGTGCTGATGCTCGAGCGCGGCGGCTACCTCCCCCGCGAGCGCGACAACTGGAGCTCGACCGAGGTGTTCGTGAAGGGGAAGTACCGCGCTCCCGAGTTCTGGTACGACCGGCACGGCCGCGAGTTCCCGCCGGAGGTCAACTACTACGTCGGGGGCAACACGAAGTTCTACGGCGCGGCGCTGTTCCGGCTGCGCCCGGCGGACTTCGGGGAGATCCGCCACCACGGGGGCATCTCCCCCGCGTGGCCGATCTCCTACACCGACCTCGAGCCGTACTACTGCGAGGCCGAGCACCTCTACCAGGTGCACGGCCGGCACGGCGAGGACCCGACCGCGGGGCCCGCGAGCCGGGACTACCCGCATCCCCCGGTGCAGCACGAGCCGCGGATCCAGCAGCTGTCCGACGACCTGGAGAAGCAGGGCCTGCACCCGTTCCACCTGCCGATCGGGGTGCGCCTCACCCAGGACGCGCAGGGAATGGCCACCCACGACAGCGTGTGCATCCGCTGCGACCGGGTGGACGGCTTCCCGTGCCTGGTGAACGGGAAGGCCGACGCCCAGGTGATGTGCGTCGACCCGGCGCTGGAGCACGAGAACGTCGAGCTGCGCACGGGCGCCGAGGTGACCCGGCTGGAGACGGACCCGAGCGGTCGGACCGTCACCGCGGTGGTCGCCGACCTGGGCGGCGACACGGTGCGGTTCGGCGCGGACGTCGTCGTGGTCGCGTGCGGCGCGGTGAACACGGCGGCCCTGCTGCTGCGGTCGGCGAACGACCGCCACCCGAACGGGCTGGCCAACGGCTCCGGCGTGGTCGGCCGCCACTACATGCGCCACAACAACCTGGCGATGATGGCGGTCTCGAAGGAGCCGAACCCGACCCGCTTCCAGAAGACCCTCGCCTTCAACGACTGGTACTCCGCGTCGCCCGAGTGGAACTACCCGATGGGCGGGGTGCAGATGCTCGGCAAGTCCGACGCGGAGCAGATCCGCGCCAACGCCCCGCGCTGGGCCGGCCGCGTCACCCCGGAGATGCCGCTGGAGGTGCTCGCACATCACGCGGTGGACCTCTGGCTCTGCGGGGAGGACCTCCCGCACCCGGACAACCGCGTCACGCTCGACGGCGAGGGGCGCATCCACCTCTCGATCGACGAGGACAACAACGTCGAGGGCGTGAATCGGCTCCGGAACGCGCTGCAGCGCCGGCTCGGCGACCTGGGCATGCACGAGCACCACCTGCTGGACAGGAGCATCTACCTGCACAAGGGCATGCCGATCGGCGCCACGGCGCACCAGGCGGGCACCGTCCGGTTCGGCACCGACCCGGCGAGCTCCGCGCTCGACACCGACTGCAAGGCACACGAGCTCGACAACCTCTACGTCGTCGACACGAGCTTCTTCCCGAGCATCGGCGCCGTGAACCCGTCGCTGACGGCGATCGCGAACGCCCTGCGGGTCGGGGACCACGTGCTCGAACGACTCGGATGATCACGAGGAGTACCCATGCCGACGGACCGAGTGGACGCTCTGGTCATCTTCGGGGCGACCGGTGACCTGGCCAAGCTGGAGACCTTCCCGGCGCTGGTGGGGCTGGTGGACCGGGGGGTCCTCGACGTCCCGATCGTCGGCGTCGCCAAGAGCGGCTGGGGCGTCGAGCAGTTCCGGGACTACGCCACGCGGTCCCTGCGTGACAACGGCATTGACCCGGGGTCGCCGGCGGCCCGCAAGATGCTCGGCCTGCTGCGCTACGTGGACGGGGACCTCGGCGACGACGCCACCTACGAGGCGATGTCCCGGGAGATGGGCGACGCCCCGCGAGCCCTCTACTACCTGGAGGTGCCCCCGTTCCTGTTCGGTCGCATCGCGGAGGGCATCGCGAAGGCGGGGCGGGCCGGCGGCGCCCGCGTGATGGTGGAGAAGCCCTTCGGCAACGACCTGAACAGCGCGATCGCGCTCAACGAGACGATGCACCGGTACTTCCCCGAGCAGGCGATCTACCGGGTCGACCACTGGCTGGGCCTGGATCCGCTGAACGACGTCCTCGTCGCCCGGTTCGCCAACTCGATGATCGAGCCGCTGCTGTCCCGCAACCACGTCGAGAGCATCCAGATCACCATGGCCGAGGCGTTCGACGTGGCCGACCGGGGGCGGTTCTACGACCGCACCGGCGCGATCCGCGACGTCGTGCAGAACCACATGCTGCAGGTGCTGGCCACCGTGGTCGCCGACCCGCCGGACGCTTCCGGCCCGAGCTCCTGGCTGGACGCGAAGGCACGCGTGATCTCGGCGCTGCGCCCGCTGACGCCGTCGGACGTCGTGCGCGGCCAGTACGACGGCTACCGCGAGGTCGACGGCGTCGACCCGCTGTCGACCGTGGAGAGCTACGTCGCGGTCCGGCTCGCCCTCGACTCGTGGCGCTGGGCGGGCGTGCCCATGCTCATCCGCGCGGGCAAGACCATGCCCGTCACCGCCACGGAGATCAGCATCAGGTTCCGCCCGGTGCCGTACAACGTGTTCGCGATGTTCGGGGTGACCGGCCACGAGGTCACCAACGCGCTGCGGTTCCGCATCTGGCCGACCACCCGGATCAGCCTCGCGCTGGCGGGCAAGAAGCCGGGGCCCGGGGCCGAGCCGCAGATGAACGAGCTCGTCTTCGCCGAGCACGGCGGCGAGGACATGCGCCCCTACGACCGGCTCATCGGGGCGGCCCTCGACGGGCACCGGGTCTTCTTCGCCCGCCAGGACACCGTGGAGGCCGCGTGGCGCGTGGTCGACCCGGTGCTCGGCGACGTCGTCCCGGTGCACACCTACCCGCGGGGCAGCTGGGGGCCCAAGGAGGCCGACGCCCTGCTCCCGAACGGCGACCACTGGCACGACCCGGTCTGAGCAGCTCGGAGACCACGAACACTCGGAGACCACGATGAGCCGGACACCCGTGGCCGGAACGCCCCCGCGCCGGGTCGTGATCGTCGGAGGCGGCTTCGCAGGCCTCTTCGCGGCCCGGGCGCTGCGGCGCCGCGACGAGTTCGCGATCACCCTCGTCGACCGCGCCCAGCACCACCTGTTCCAGCCGCTGCTCTACCAGGTGGCCACGGGGATCCTCTCCGAGGGGCAGATCGCGGCACCGCTGCGCGACGTCCTCAAGCGCCACCGCAACGTCGAGTGCGTGCTCGCCGAGGTCGTCGACGTCGACGTCGAGGCCCGGCAGGTCGTCGCGGAGCGACCGCTCGGCGAGCGGATCACCCTGCCCTACGACGACCTGATCGTGGCCGCGGGCCTGCGCCAGTCCTACTTCGGGCACGACGAGTTCGCGCAGTGGGCGCCGGGGATGAAGACGATCGCCGACGCGCTCGCGATCCGGCGCAGGGTGTTCGGGGCGTTCGAGCTCGCCGAGACCGCCTCCGACCCCGACGAGCAGCGCCGCTGGCTCACGTTCGCCGTGGTCGGCGGCGGCCCGACCGGGGTGGAGCTCGCCGGGCAGATCCGCGAGCTCGCCACCCGCACGCTGCGCTCGGAGTTCCGGCGCATCCGGCCCGAGGACGCCCGGGTGATGCTCTTCGACGGCGGCGACGCGCCGCTGGCGTCGTTCGGGCCCGAGTTGTCGGCCAAGGCGGCGAACGAGCTGCGCGAGCTCGGCGTCGAGCTCCACATGGGCACGATCGTCACGAACGTGGACGGCGAGGGCCTCGAGACCCGCGACCGCGCCGGGACCACCGTCCGCCACCAGGCCGGAACGGTGCTCTGGGCGGCAGGGGTCGAGGCACCCGCCATGGCCGCCGCGCTCGCGAAGGCCACGGGCGCGCGGCAGGACCGCGCCGGGCGCATCGAGGTGGAACCGGACCTCACCATCGCGGGCCACCCCGAGATCTCCGTCGTCGGGGACCTGATGAGCCGCGACCGGCTGCCCGGGGTGGCCGAGGTCGCGATGCAGTCCGGCCTGTACGCGGGGCGCCGGATCCGGCACCGCGCAGAGGTCAAGCCGATCGGCCCGTTCCGCTACCACGACCTCGGTTCGGCCGCCTACCTGTCGCGCGGCAACGCGGTCGTGTCGGCGGGCCCGCTGAAGTTCGCCGGGTTCCCGGGCTGGCTGGCCTGGTTGTTCATCCACATCGCCTTCCTCACGGGCTTCCGCAACCGCGCAGGCGCGGTGCTCACCTGGGCCGCGGCCTTCGCGCGCGACGCCCGTCGCGAGCGGGCATTCACAACCCAGCAGATCGAGCGGCTGCGCGACGTCTACGGTTCGCCGCGCAAGGAGGACCGGCCGCCGGTCACGTCGTGAGCGGGCTGGACCGGCGGTTGCTGCGGCACGTCCCCGCGGTCCGCCGCTTCGCCGGGCTCGGCGCGGCCATGGGGATCGCGTCGGCGGTGCTGGTGATCGCCCAGGCCGGGTTGCTCGCGGACACGATCGCGGCCGCGTTCCTCGCCGGAGCCGGGCTCGGCACGCTCGCGGTGCCCCTGGGCGCGCTGGCCTGCGTGGTGCTGGGCCGGGCAGCCCTCGCCTGGGCCGCCGAGGTGGCGGCGGCGCGCGCGGCCACCACCGCCGTGGCCCAGCTGCGCGCGGCCCTGCTCGATCACGTGCTGCGCCTGGGCCCGCGCCACCCCGGGCTGCCGTCCACCGGGCGGCTCGCCACGCTCGCGAGCCGCGGCCTGGACGGTCTCGACGCCTACGTCGGCCGCTACCTGCCGCAGCTGCTGATCGCCGCCACCGTGCCGCTCGTCGTCGGCGTCCGGATCCTCACGGCGGACTGGGTGTCGGCGCTGGTCATCGGCGTCACGGTGCCGCTGATCCCGGTGTTCATGGTGCTGATCGGGCTGCGGACCAGGGCCACCACCGCGCGGCAGTGGAACGCACTCGCCGCGATCGGCCACCACTTCGTCGACGTCGTGGCCGGGCTGGACGTGCTCACCGCCTACGGGCGGGCCCGCAGGCAGAGCCGCCAGATCGCCGTGATGTCCGAGCGGTACCGCGTGGCGACGATGCGCGGGCTGCGCGTGGCGTTCCTGTCCTCGCTCGCGCTGGAGCTCCTGGCCACGCTGTCGGTGGCGTTGGTGGCGGTGTCGGTCGGCCTGCGGCTCGTCGAGGGGCAGCTCGACCTGGCCACCGGCCTGCTCGTGATCGTGCTGGCCCCCGAGGTCTACCAGCCGCTGCGCGCCGTGGCCGCCCGCTACCACGACAGCGCCGAGGGATCGGCCGCCGCGGCGGACGTCTGCGACGTGCTGGAGCTCCCGGCCGGGGACGCGGTCTCCACCACCGCACCCGACCCGGCCGCCGGGCCGGTGCGGCTGCACGCGGTCGGCGTCGACGGGCGGGCAGGCGCGATCCTCGACGGGATCTCGGTCGTGATCGCCCCGGGCGAGGTGCTCGGGATCAGCGGGCCCAGCGGCGCGGGGAAGTCCACGCTCCTCGACCTGCTGCTGGGGTGGCGGCGGCCCGACCGGGGCGCGGTCACCGTCGACGGCGTCGACCTCGCCCGCGTGGACCGCGACGCGTGGCTGCAGCGGGTGGCCTGGGTGCCGCAGCGCCCGGAGCTCGTCGCCGGGACCGTCGAGGACAACCTGCGGCTGGGCGCCCCACGGGCCACGGTGGCCGAGCTCGCCGCCGTCGCCACCACCGCCGCGCTGGACGTCCCGCTCGACACGCCGGTGCACGAGCGGGGTCGCGGGCTGTCCACGGGGCAACAGCGCCGCGTCGCCCTCGCCAGGGCCCTGCTGGCCGACCGCCCCCTGGTCCTGCTCGACGAGCCGACGGAGGGCGTCGACCCGGACACCGAGGCCGCGCTCATCACCGGGCTCCGGGCGGCGCTCGCCGGCCGGACCGCGGTGGTGGTCAGTCACCGCCGGGCCGTGCTCGACCTCTGCGACCGGGTGCTCGCGCTGCCCGGCCGGCCGGCCCGCACCGGCCCGGCGCCCCGTCCGCAGGCGCCGGCGCCACCGCGGGAAGCCGCCGTTCGCACGTCGACGGACGCGGCAGGCGGCACCGACGGCGAGCCGGGCGCGCGGCGGGGTGACGTGCGCCCGCTGCTCACGCTGATCCGCCCGCACCGCAGGCGCCTCGCCGTGGCTGTGCTCGCGGGGAGCGGGGCGCTGGGCAGCACGGTGGCGCTCAGCGCGACGTCGGCGTGGCTGATCTCGGCAGCGGCGTTGCACCCACCCGTGCTCACGCTGCTGGTCGCCATCGCGGCGGTGCGCCTGTTCGGGCTGGCCAAGGGCTTCCTGCGCTACGGCGAGCGGCTGGCGTCGCACGACGCCGCGCTGCGGGTGCTCGCCGAGCTGCGCGTGCGGGTGTGGGGCGCGCTCGTGCGGTTGGGGCCCGCGGTGACCGGACGGCTCCGGTCGGGCGAGCTGCTGGCGCGCATGACCGGCGACGTCGACGCCCAGCAGGACGTGGTGGTCCGCGCGCTCGTCCCCGCCGCCGCAGCCGCGGTGGTGGGCCTCGCGACCGCGACGGGTCTCGGCCTGCTCCTGCCCGGAGCGGGCATCACGCTCGCGGTGGGGCTCGCGTGCGCCGGGATCGTCGCCCCCGCGCTCACCGTCGCGCTCGCCCGTCGGGCGGCGCAGCGCACCGCGGCGGCGAAGGGGGCGCTCACCGCAGCGGTCGTCGAGCTCCTCGACGCGCGCGCCGACCTGATCGCCTGCGGCGCCGCCGGTGGCCGGTGCCGCGGCATCAGGACGCTCGAGGACCGGATCACCGGGCTGACCGGGCGGGCCGCCACCGCGACCGGGATCGGGTCGGGCCTGACCGTGCTGGCCATCGGCGGTGCGACGGTGTGGTGCACGGCGCTCGGCGTGGCCGCGCTGCGGGCCGGCACCCTGCCCGGCACCGCGCTGGCCGTCATCGCGCTGACCCCGCTGGCGACCGCCGAGCTGGTCGCGGCCCTGCCCGACGCCGCGCAGCGACTGGCCACCGCGCTGCCCTCGGCACGCAGGCTCGCGGAGCTGGAGCGGGCGCCCGCCGCGGTAGGCGAGCCGGCTCGGCCGCGCCCCGTGCCCCCGGGCCGATCGCTGGATGCCGAGGGGCTCACCGTCCGGTGGCCCGGGGCCGACCGGGACGCCGTGACGGGCCTCGACCTCCAGCTCCCCGTCGGTCGGCGGCTCGTCCTCACCGGCCCGACCGGCTGCGGCAAGAGCACGGTGCTCGCCGCGCTCATGCGCACCCTCGAGCCGCGGGCGGGCACCGTGCGCCTCGACGGCACCGACACCCGGGAGCTCGCAGGCGACGACGTGCGCACCCGCATCGCGTGGTGCGGCCCCGCCACCCACCTGTTCGACAGCACCCTGCGCCAGAACCTCCTGCTCGCCCACCCGGGTGCGGACGACGGGGCCCTCGTCGACGCGCTGGGCCGCGCGGGGCTCGCCGGCTGGCCGGCCGAGCTGCCCGACGGGCTCGATACGCCGGTCGGCCGGGGCGGCGGCGCGGTCTCCGGCGGGGAGCGCCAGCGGATCGGGCTCGCGCGTGCGCTGCTGTCGGACCGTCCGCTGCTGCTGCTCGACGAGCCGACCGCACACCTCGACGACGCCACCGCGGCCCGCGTGCGCGCCGATCTGCTGCGCGCAACGGCGGGCCGCACGGCGCTCGTCGTCAGCCACCGCCCTGACGAGCTACCCGCGCTCCCCCGCGTGTGCCTTCCGGACCCGGCCCGGCACGGCGTGCCTCACGTGCGCGCCGACCGCGGCGAGTAGGCGTTCTTCTCGTGGTCCTGCCAGGCGCCCGCGCCCGCACTGGCGGCGACCTTGGCCTGGTGCCACTTCAGGGTCGCGAGCTCGCGGGGGGTCAGGTCGGCCCGGCGGTACCAGGTGCGCGTGGCCCCGACCAGCGCCGCGCAGAACATCGCGAACCCCGCCAGCCCCAGGACGCCTGCGAGGGCGAGCAGCCCCGCTCCGGCGATCAGCACGCCGCGGTTGAGGTCCTGCAGTGACGGGTCGGTCCGGCGCTCGTCCATCTCCCGCTCCCCTGTCTCGTGACGCTCGCTCGCACCGTGCGGCACCACCGGCCGGCCCGCCTCACCCGGCGGGGATGACCCCGTCTCAGGTGGCGGGGCGCTGCTCGCGGGCAGGGGCCGCCGTGGTGCCCCGGTCCCCCGGCGGCCGCTGCGGAGCCGGGGGCCGGGGGCCGAGCCGGGCCGACACCACGTGCGCCACCACCACCGCCACGATGACGATCGGCGTGACCGCGAGGCCGTCCTCGAACATCAGCAGCGTCGCCAGCATCACCGAGGTGAGGGGCAGCTTCAGCATCACCACGGACATCGCGCCGATCCCCATCGCCACCCCGGCCACCATCGGCAGCCCCGGCAGATGCGACATCGCGACCCCACCCGCCGCACCGATGAAGATCGCCGGGAACACCGGCCCGCCCCGGAACGCCGACAACGACAGGCTGTACGCGAGCCCCTTGCACGCCACGAGCAGGAGCAGCGCGCCGACCGAGTAGTCCGCGCTGCGCTGCAGCAACAGGCCGACGTCCTCCTCGCCGGAGCCCAGCACGTCGATCACGCCGTGCCCGGTGACGGCCGTGTAGATCATCGCGAGGACGGCGACGCCGAGCCCGACCGCCGTCGTGAGGAGGACGATCCGGCGCTCGACGTACCCGCTCAGCACAGTCCCGAGCCTGCGGATGCCCGACCCGAGGAAGGCGGCGAGGACACCGATGACCAGTGCCCACCCGAACTGCGCGATGTCGGGGTGGGCGAAGGGTGGCAGGCCCGGCAGCTCGAGCGCGGCGGTCCCGAGCCCGCTGAGCTGGTTGAGCCCCACGAAGACCAGCGCTCCGATGCCCGAGGCGAGCAGCCCGGGCAGGAGCACCAGCCCGAGGATCGGGCCGCCCAGGCCGGCCGACTCCATGAGGAGGAAGGCGCCCAGGACCGGCGACCCGAGAAGGGCGCTGATCGCCGCGAAGCTGCCGGCCGACGCCACCACCGCGAGGGCCCGGTCGGGCACGTCCCGGCGGCTCAGCCGCACCGCCAGCACGGCGAGGCCGCCGCCGAGGGCGATCAACGGCGCCTCCGGCCCCAGCACCGCGCCCAGGCCCAGGCTCGTGATCGCCGCCAGGAGGATGCCGGGCAGGTCGGCCGGGTGCGGGGTGTGCCCGCTCGCGAACCCCGCGAGCGGCGAGTGGCCGCCGCCGCCCGGGAGGTGGCGGACCATCAGGCCGACGAGCAGGCCCGCGATCCCCAGCAGGGGCAGCGGCCACCACAACGGCGTCCCGGAGAAGCCGAGCGCCCGCGGCAGGTCCGTGTACACCCACTCCTGGATCGCGTCGACCAGGTGCAGGAAGTAGTACGCCGCCGCCGAGATCGGCGCGCCGACCACCGCCGCGAGGAGCAGCAGCCGCAGGTAGGCCGCCGACCGGAGCTGGTCGGCCGGGTCAGGGGGCGGAGCACCACGTGCCGGCTCGCCCGCCGGCTCCGCCCCTCCGGCCCCGTCCGCCATCGCCGCACCTCGGCATCCTCGTCGCGCACTCCCGCCGCCCGCGCACGGTGCCCGCCGCCGCTGGGTCGTGCATCGCCCCCGACGGGTGAGGCGCACCGGCCCCGCGGCCGGAATGCTCGCGCCCCGGTGGCCGGCCGGTCGGCCGGGCGCGCGGAAGAGAGGGCGTTGCCATGGCGATCGGACCTGTCCAGCTCATCGTGCTGGGTTTCCACAACCCCGAGTTCCACGGCGAGATCACCGCGGAGCTGGAGCGGCTCCGGGAGAGCGGCACGGTGCGGGTCATCGACGCTCTCGCGGTGCACAAGGACGCGGAGGGGGAGATCGAGGTCGCGCACCTGTCGAACCTCACCGACGAGGAGGCGCGCGAGTTCGGCAGCGCGGTCGGCGCGCTGATCGGCCTGGGCATCGAGGGCGACAAGGGCTTCGTCGCCGGCGCGCAGGCGGGTGCCGAGGCCGCGGCCGAGGGCGTCCACGTCTTCTCCGACGAGGAGGCCTGGGACGTGCTCGAGGACATCCCGAACGACTCGGCGGCGGCGTTGCTCCTCATCGAGCACCACTGGGCGGTGCCGCTGCGCGACGCCGTGGTCAAGGCGGGGGGATTCCGCATCAGCGACGGGTTCATCAGCCCGCTCGACCTCGTCGAGCTCGGGCTGCTCACGGCGGAGGAGGCCCGGCAGGCGCACGAGCTCGAACGAGCCGGCTCGGCCCGCTGACCGACGCCACCGCCACCGACACCAGACGAGGAGGAACGATGTTCGGATCACGACGGGTCGCCCGCCGCACCGCGCGGCGCACCGCACGCCGGGTGTCCCGGCGCCGCATGTGAGAGCGGTCAGGACCGCCCTGGGCTGTGCCGGCGGCGAGCGGGTCACTCCTCGCCGGGGCTCTGCACCCACCCGTAGGAGCGGTTGACCGCGCGGCCCCAGTTCTCGTGCTCGCGGCGGCGCAGGTCGTCGTCCATCGCCGGTTCCCACGCCGCGGCGCGGTGCCAGTTGGCGCGCAGCACCTCGAGGTCGGACCAGTAGCCGACGGCGAGGCCCGCCGCGTACGCCGCACCGAGGGAGACGGCCTCCGACCCGAGCGGGCGCTCCACGGGTACGTCGAGGACGTCGGCCACGAACTGCATCAGCAGGTGGTTGGCGGTCATCCCACCGTCGACCTTCAGCCGGGTGACCGGCACCCCCGAGTCGGCGTTCATCGCGTCCACCACCTCGCGCGTCTGCCAGCCGGTGGCCTCCAGCACCGCGCGGGCGAGGTGGCCGCGGTTGATGAACGAGGTGAGCCCGACCATCACGCCGCGGGCCTCGGGGTGCCAGCGCGGCGAGTACAGCCCGGAGAACGCGGGCACGATGTAGCACCCGCCGTTGTCGCGCACCGTGCTGGCGAGCGTCTCGATCTGCGCCGCGGTGCCGATCATGCCGAGCGAGTCGCGGAACCACTGCACCAGCGAACCGGTCACCGCGATCGCGCCCTCCAGCGCGTACACGGGTGAGTCCCCGAGGAGGTATCCGACCGTCGGGATCAACCCGTGCGTCGACTCGGCCAGCCGGTGCCCGGTGTTCATCAGCAGGAACGCCCCGGTGCCGTACGTGCACTTGACCTCGCCGGGCGAGAAGCACACCTGCCCCACGAGCGCCGCCTGCTGGTCGCCGAGCGCACCCGCCACCGGCACGCCCGGGAGCACGGTGGTGCAGGTGCCGTAGACCTCCGCGTTGGGCCGGATCTCCGGCAGCATCCGCCGCGGCACCCGCAGCACGTCGAGCAGCTTGTCCGACCACTGCAGCGTGCGGACGTCCATGAGCATGGTGCGGCTCGCGTTGGTGACGTCCGTGACGTGCCGGCCGGTGAGCCGCCAGATGAGCCAGCTCTCCATCGTGCCGAACAGCACGTCGCCCGCCTCGGCGCCCTCGCGCGCCCCGGGCACGTGGTCGAGCAGCCAGCGCAGCCGCGGGCCCGCGAAGTACGTGGCTGGCGGCAACCCGCAGATCGAGGTGATCAACGGCGCGTGCCCGTCCTCGACGAGGCGGGCCACGATCCCGTCCGTGCGCGTGTCCTGCCACGTGATCGCCCGCGCCAGCGGCACCCCGGTGTGGCGGTTCCAGATCACCGTGGTCTCGCGCTGGTTGGCGATGCCGAGCCCCACCAGGTCGTCCGGCGTGAGCCCGGCGTTCTTCAGCGCCGCCGGGACGACGCGGGTGACGTTGCGCCAGATCTCGGCGGCGTCGTGCTCCACGAGCCCGGGGCGCGGGTAGTGCTGGCGGTGCTCGCGCTGGGCCATGGCGACCATCCGCCCGGCCCGGTTGAAGAGCAGGCAGCGGGTGGAGGTGGTGCCCTGGTCGATGGCGGCGACGACCCGGTCGCTCATGGGGCCTCCTCCGGTCGTCGCGTGAGTTCAGGAAAGCCACATTCAGGGCCGCTGCGGCCCTGAATGTGGCTTTCCTGAACTCCGGGGGCCGGCCTCACGGGCTCGCCACCAACGCCGCCGAGATCTCCCGGGCCGCCGCCACCAGCTGCTCCGCCAGCCACGGGCGCAGCTCGCCGCCGATGCCGTAGAGGTCCTCCACCGGGCCCACTACGGCGATCGCACCCACCACGATCCCGCCGCTCGCCCGCAGCGGGGCCGCCGCGCCGCCGACGCCGGACTCGTACTCCCCCGTGTCGCTCGCCCAGCCTCGCCTTCTGGCGAGGACGAGCTGCGCCTCCAGCGCGGCCACCGTGACGCACGTGCGGCCGGTCCAGTGCTGCAGGTCGAGGTCGCGGGCGGGTGGGGTGGCGACGGGCGCGAACGCAAGCAGGCACTTGCCCAGCGCGGTGGCGTGCAGCGGCTGCTCCTCGCCGGTGCGGATCCGCTGCGGGGTGCCGTCGGGCCGGAAGACGTGGTGCACGAGCCGGACCGCGCGGTTCGCGGCGACGCCCAGGTGCACGGCGAGCCCGCTGCTGCCGGCGAGCGAGTCGGCCCAGTTCATGGCGCGGGCCCGCAGGTCGTGGCGGTCCCAGCCGCCGCGGCCCAGCTCGCGCAGAGCGGTGCCGAGCCGGTAGCGCGCGGAGCTAACGTCCTGGTCGACGAATCCGACGTCGCGCAACGTGCGGACGATGCCATGGGCGGTGGGCCGCGGGAGGTCCAACGCGGCGGCGAGCTCGTTGAGGCCCAGTGGCCGGTCCGTGCTGCCGAGCAGCCGGAGCACCGCGGCGGCCCGCTCGATGGACTGGATGGGGCCGGGCACGCCGCGACTCTACGACAACGGCTGTGATGTTCGTCCGATCGGCGGTTCGACAATGCCGAACACTGGCCGTTGACCGGCTTCGCCGGTCTCCCTAGCGTCCGATCAACCCGCTGAGGGGCGGGTCACACCCAAGGAGGACTTCGATGGCGAAGAACTCATTGATGGGGGAGCTCTGGGCCGAGTTCTTCGGCACCATGATCCTCATCCTGTTCGGCGTCGGTGTGGTCGCGCAGGTCGTCACCACTCCCGACGGCAGCCTCGGCGACCACGACTCCATCGCGTGGGCCTGGGGCATCGGCGTGATCCTGGGCATCTACGTGTCCGGCCGGCTGTCGGGCGGTCACATCAACCCGGCGGTCACGATCGCGTTCGCGGTGTTCGAGGGGTTCCCGTGGCGCAAGGTCGGTCCGTACATCCTGGCCCAGACGGCGGGTGCGTTCGTCGCGGCCCTGATCGTGCGGGTGGTCTACGCGGACCTGATCTTCAAGGTCGACCCGAACCACACCGAGACGCAGGTCATCTTCTCCACGCTGCCCGGCAACGGCGTGGACGGGGTGAGCATCGGCACCGCCTTCCTCGACCAGGTGGTCGGCACGGCGATCCTGCTCTTCGTGGTGTGCGCACTGGTGAACGCGCGCAACAACCCGCCGCTGGCCAACCTGGCTCCGGTCGTCATCGGTCTGCTGGTGGTCGGGATCGGCATGGCGTGGGGCGCCAACGCGGGTTACGCGATCAACCCGGCACGTGACTTCGGGCCCCGGCTGGCCTCGTTCATCACCGGCTACTCCACGGCGTGGGTCGACCAGAACGGCGTCGTCTACTTCTGGCTACCGATCATCGCCCCGATCATCGGCGGCCTGATCGGCACCGCGGGCTTCAAGTACCTCGTGGCCCGCTACCTCCCGGAGGACACCACGGCGCCGACGCCCGTCGGGCGCGACATCCCCCAGTAGACCTGCGAAGGAGACCTCCACATGGCCGAGTTCGTCGGTGCCATCGACCAAGGCACGACCAGCACGAGATTCATGATCTTCGACCACGGCGGCAACGAGGTGGGCCGCCACCAGCTGGAGCACGAGCAGATCCTCCCGCAGGCCGGTTGGGTCGAGCACAACCCGACCGAGATCTGGGAACGCACGTCCTCGGTGGTCCAGAGCGCCCTGAACAGCGCGAAGCTCAACGCGTCCGACCTCACCGCGGTGGGCATCACCAACCAGCGCGAGACGAGCGTGGTGTGGGACCGCAAGACCGGGCGGCCGCTCTACAACGCGATCGTCTGGCAGGACACCCGCACCGACCGGATCGCATCGGCACTGGACCGGGACGGCCGTGGCGACGTCATCCGCCGGAAGGCGGGCCTGCCACCCGCCACGTACTTCTCCGGCGGCAAGATCCAGTGGATCCTGGAGAACGTCGACGGTGTCCGGGACGCTGCCGAGCGCGGCGACGCGATCTTCGGCAACACCGACACCTGGCTGCTGTGGAACCTCACGGGCGGCCGGGACGGCGGGGTGCACGTCACCGACCCCACCAACGCCAGCCGCACGATGCTGATGGACCTCGAGACGCTCGACTGGGACGACGAGCTGCTCGGCTTCTTCGGCATCCCCCGCTCGATGCTGCCCGAGATCCAGCCCAGCTCGAACCCGGCGGGCTACGGCACCACGCGGGCGAACGGGCCGTTCGGCGGCGAGCTGCTGATCACCGGCGACCTCGGTGACCAGCAGGCCGCCACCGTGGGGCAGGTGTGCTTCTCGCCCGGCGAGGCGAAGAACACCTACGGCACGGGCAACTTCATGCTGCTCAACACCGGCACCGAGCTGGTGCGCTCGAAGTCGGGTCTGCTCACGACCGTCGGGTACAAGTTCGCCGACGAGCCTGCGGTCTACTGCCTCGAGGGCTCGATCGCCGTCACGGGGTCGGCCGTGCAGTGGCTGCGCGACCAGCTGGGGATCATCTCCGGCGCCGCGCAGAGCGAGTCGCTGGCCCGGCAGGTGGAGGACAACGGCGGCGTGTACTTCGTGCCGGCGTTCTCCGGTCTGTTCGCACCGTACTGGCGTTCCGACGCCCGCGGCGCGATCGTCGGCCTGTCGCGCTACAACACCAACGCCCACCTGGCCCGCGCCACGCTCGAGGCGATCTGCTACCAGAGCCGCGACGTCGCCGAGGCCATGGAGCAGGACTCCGGGGTGCACCTCGAGGTCCTCAAGGTCGACGGTGGCGTCACCGCCAACGAGCTGTGCATGCAGATCCAGGCCGACGTGCTCGGCGTGCCGGTCAGCCGGCCCGTCGTCGCGGAGACCACGGCGCTGGGCGCGGCGTACGCGGCCGGGCTCGCCGTCGGGTTCTGGAAGAACACCGACGAGCTGCGTTCCAACTGGAACGAGTCGAAGCGCTGGGAGCCGCAGTGGAGTGACGAGCAGCGCTCTACCGGGTACGAGCGGTGGAAGAAGGCCGTGACCAGGACGTTGGACTGGGTAGACGTCGACTGAGTTCGGAAGCGACGCTTCGAGAAGGGAACCACCATGAGATCGGTCGCGCTCTCCCCGCAGGCCCGTGAGGCCGCACTTGATGCGATGAGCTCGACCGAACTCGACGTTCTGGTCGTCGGGGGCGGTGTCGTGGGCAGCGGTGCCGCCCTCGACGCCGCCACCCGCGGCCTCTCCGTCGGGCTCGTCGAGGCCCGCGACTTCGCCTCCGGCACGTCGAGCCGGTCCAGCAAGCTGATCCACGGCGGCCTGCGCTACCTGGAGATGCTGGACTTCCGGCTCGTCGCCGAGGCGCTGCAGGAACGCGGTCTGCTCATCCAGACGCTCGCCCCGCACCTCGTGCGGCCGGTGCCGTTCCTCTACCCGCTCACGCACCGCTGGTGGGAACGGCTCTACGCGGGCACGGGCGTGGCGCTGTACGACACGCTCGGCCTGCTGTCCGGCCGCTCCCGCGGGCTGCCGGCCCACCGCCACCTCACCCGCCGCGGCGCGCGCAAGATCGTGCCGTCGCTGCGCAAGGACGCGCTGGTCGGCGCCCTGCTGTACTTCGACGCGCAGGTCGACGATGCGCGGCACACCATGTTCGTGGCCCGCACGGCCGCCGCGTACGGCGCGCACGTCGCCTCCCGCGCGCGGGTGGTCGGGCTGCTGCGCGAGGGCGAGCGGGTCACCGGCGCCGAGGTGCACGACCTCGAGTCGGGCCGCGCGATCCAGGTGCACGCCAAGCAGGTGATCAACGCGACCGGGGTCTGGACCGACGAGACGCAGAGCCTGGTGGGCGAGCGCGGGCAGTTCCACGTGCGCGCGAGCAAGGGCATCCACCTCGTCGTGCCCCGCGACCGGATCCGCGGCGACTCCGGGCTGATCCTGCGCACCGAGAAGTCGGTGCTGTTCGTGATCCCCTGGGGCCGGCACTGGATCATCGGCACCACCGACACGGACTGGAAGCTGGGGCTCGCCCACCCGGCCGCGAGCGCGGCCGACATCGAGTACCTGCTCGACCACGTCAACGCCGTGCTGGACCAGCCGCTCACCCACGAGGACGTCGAGGGCGTCTACGCCGGGCTGCGACCGCTGCTGTCGGGCGAGTCGGAGTCGACGTCCAAGCTGTCGCGCGAGCACGCCGTGGCGCACACCGTGCCGGGGCTGGTGGTCGTGGCGGGCGGCAAGTACACGACGTACCGGGTGATGGCCAAGGACGCCGTGGACGCCGCGGTGCACGGGCTGCACGTCAAGGTCCCGCCGTCGGTCACCGAGAAGGTGCCCCTGCTGGGCGCCGACGGCTACGAGGCGCTGAAGAACGCGGCGCCGCTGCTCGCCGAGCAGTACGGGGTGCACGAGGCGCGCATCCAGCACCTGCTGGGCCGCTACGGCTCGCTGATCCACGAGGTGCTGGCGCTCGTGAAGGAGGACCCGAGCCTCGGTGAGCCGCTCGCGGGCGCGCCGGACCACCTCCGCGCGGAGATCGTCTACGCGGCCTCGCACGAGGGGGCCCGCCACCTCGACGACTTCCTCGCACGCCGCACCCGCATCTCGATCGAGACGTTCGACCGGGGGGTGGGGGCGATGGAGGAGGTGGCCCGGCTCGTCGCGCCCGTGCTCGGGTGGAGCGAGGAGCAGATCGGGCGCGAGGTCGAGCACTACCGCAAGCGGGTGGAGGCCGAGCGGGAGAGCCAGAAGATGCCCGACGACGAGACGGCCGACTCCGCCCGCATGGGCGCACCGGAGGTCGTACCCGTGGTCTGAGGGCGATCCCTCAGTCCTCGTCCCACACCGCGAGCAGGCTGACCAGCACGAACACCTGCACCTCCAGCGGCAGGCCGGGCAGGTCGGCCTCGGCCTCCCCGAACCAGGCGCTCGTGCGCCGGACCGTGCCCACAGGCGCGCCGCCGCGCACGAGCACCTGCTCGCGCCGCCACGGGGAGGGCCGCTCGAACGCGTGCACCTCCCCGCCCGCCTCCACCGTCCAGCTCGACCGGCCGACGCCGTCGGCGAGCGCCACGAGCGCGCCCGCGTCGTCGCGCAACCGGTAGCGGCGGCCCGTCCACCCGCCGCGCCCCACGTCGAAACGCCTGCCGTGGAGCTCGAAGCTCCCGCCGCCGATGAACGCCGACGGGCGCCACGTGCACAGCGGGGTGTCGTCGCGGGTGATGGCGCAGCGGGTGCTCAGCAGTCCGGTCCGGGACGCGCGCAGCACGATGCCACCCCACCATCCGACGGCGGGGACCGCCAGTGCTCGTACGGTGGTGGTGTGCCGGACCTGATCTCCCTCGACCGCCTCACCGCCGCAGCCGCACGCATCGCCGATCACGTCGTGCACACCCCCACGGTGCCCAGCCCCGGTCTCTCCGACCACCTCGGCGTGCCGGTGACGTGCAAGCTGGAGCTGCTGCAGCGCACGGGGTCGTTCAAGCCGCGTGGCGCCGTGAACAAGCTGCTCACGCTGTCCGCCGCCGAGCAGGAGACCGGGGTCGTCGGGGTCAGCGGCGGCAACCACGGGGTGGCGCTCGCCGACGCCGCGGCCACCCTCCGGGTGGCGGCCACGATCGTGATGCCGGAGTCGGCGCCGCGGCGCTCCGTGGCCGCCGCCGAGGCGCGCGGCGCCGACGTCCGGCTCACCCCGGACATGGCGGGCGCGTTCGCGCTGCTGGACGAGCTGGTGGCCGCCGGTCGCACGCTCGTGCACCCGTTCGACGACCCGGAGGTGATCGCCGGGCAGGGCACCGTGGGGCTGGAGCTCGCCGCGGACGCGCCGGACCTCACCGACGTGCTGGTGAGCATCGGTGGCGGCGGCCTCATCGCGGGCGTCGCCACGGCGCTGCGGGCGCTGGTGCCCGGCGTGCGGGTCTGGGGTGTGGAGACCGAGGGCGCCGACGCGATGACGCGGGCCCTCGCCGCGGGCGCACCCGTGCCGGTCGAGCTGACGTCGATCGTGTCGACGCTGTCGGCCCCGTACGTCTCGGAGCTGACCCTCGCCCACGTCAGGGCGCTCGTCGAGGACGTGATCGTCGTGCCGGACGTCGACGCCGTGCGCGGCTGCCTCACCTTCGCGGAGGAGGCGAAGATCTGGCCCGAGCCCGCGGCGGGCTGCCTCCTGCCCGCGGCCCGGCAGGTGCTCGACCGGGTCGGCCCGGGCGCCCGGCTCGGCCTCGTGGTCTGCGGCGGCAACGCCACCACCGAGGACGTCGCGGGCTGGGTGCAGCGCTTCGGCGCCACGGCGCTGCCCCCGCGCGTGCCCGCCGTCGGGAGCGCGTGACGCCTGCCGCGCTCGGGACTTCCCCGCGGCTCGCCCGCGTTGGGTTGGGCGTGCGGAGCGATGTGGTCGTGATCGGGGCCGGTCAGGCGGGGCTGTCGGCCGCGTACGGGCTGCGCCGGGCGGGGCTCGAGCCGGGCCCGGGGTTCGTCGTGCTCGACCGCGAGGACGGGCCGGGCGGGGCGTGGCGGCACCGCTGGCCCACGCTGCGGGTCGACCGGGCGCACGGGATCGCGAGCCTGCCGGGCCTGCCGTTCGAGCCCGCCGATCGCACACGGCCCGCTGCCGAGATCGTGCCCGCCTACTTCGACGCCTACGAGCGCGTGTTCGACCTGCAGGTACGCCGCCCGGTGCGGGTGGCAGCGGTCCGCTCGGCGGAGCGTGGCCTCGAGGTCGAGACCGACGCGGGCACGTGGCACGCCCGCGCGCTGATCAACGCCACCGGCACGTGGACGCGCCCGTTCCGGCCCCGCTACCCGGGGGCCGAGTCGTTCCGGGGCAGGCAGCTGCACACGGTCGACTACCCCGGGCCCGACGAGTTCGCCGGCCTGCGCGTGGTCGTGGTGGGTGGCGGCACGTCCGCCGTGCAGCTGCTGATGGAGATCGCCCCGGTGGCCGCGGCCACCACGTGGGTCACCCGGCGGCCGCCGGTGTTCCACGAGGAGCCGTTCGACGAGGACCGGGGCCGTGCCGTGGTGGCGCTCGTCGAGGAGCGGGTGCGCGCGGGGCTGCCGCCGCAGAGCGTCGTGAGCGTCACCGGGCTCGCGCTCACCCCCGAGGTGCGCGCCGCGCAGGAGTCGGGCGTGCTGCACCGGCTGCCGATGTTCGAGCGGATCACCCCGGACGGGGTGGCCTGGGCCGACGGCACCGCGGTGGGGGCCGACGTGATCCTCTGGGCCACCGGGTGGCGCGCCGCGCTCGGCCACCTCACCCCGCTGCGGTTGCGCGGCCGCGGCGGCGGGATCGAGGTCGACGGCACCCGCGTGGTGTCCGACCCGCGCATCCACCTCGTCGGGTACGGACCCAGCGCCAGCACGATCGGGGCGAACCGGGCGGGGCAGGCGGCGGCCCGGGAGGTGGCGGCCCTCCTGCGGGAACCGGCCGCGGCCTAGACGAGTAAGTCCGAACGGCGCCGCTGGTGCCCGTCCGCGGTGGCCTCCTGACGGCGCCACCAGGAGGCGGTCCTCCCATCAACGAGGGCTCCCCAGCCCATGATCGGTGAACCGGCGCGTTTCCCGACGGGATGCGTCGGCTTTCGCGCCGGAACAACGATCATGCTCCCGGGCGGGCGGCCGATGCCGCGTGTGATCAGCGCGAGCCGCACACCGCGGCTGTCACAGCCGCCGTGAGGTCCTGCTCGGGCGGGTTGGTCGAACCCCGGAGGACCAGGCGCCGTTCCGTGCTGAGCAACGATCGAGTGGGGAATTGCTCGTCCAGTACTCACCCGACAGCGGATCCCGGGCGGCGCGGGGCTCCGGCCTGCCCGTATGTTCGGTTGCGTATGTTCGGTGGGCGTCGTGTCGGGGCGTCTCCGTGCCGGCCCTGCTCGCCCAGCGGCCCATGCACCTGAAAGAGGGCGAGGAGCTGCGATGGCCGATCCAGGACGCGCCGTGACGCAGTCGGGCACGAACCCGTGGCCCGCGCTGTGGGCGCTGGTCATCGGGTTCTTCATGATCCTGGTGGACGCCACGATCGTGTCGGTGGCGACGCCGGCGATCATGCAGGACCTCGGCGCCGACGTCGCCTCGGTCGTGTGGGTCACCAGCGCGTACCTGCTGGCCTACGTGGTGCCGCTGCTCATCACCGGGCGGCTGGGCGACCGCTTCGGGCCCCGGCAGGTCTACTGCGTCGGCCTCGTGATCTTCACGCTGGCCTCGCTGTGGTGCGGGCTGGCCGGGGGTGTCGAGCAGCTGATCCTCGCGCGCATCGTGCAGGGCCTCGGCGCCTCGATGATGAACCCGCAGACGATGGCCGTGATCACCCGCACCTTCCCGGCCGATCGGCGCGGCCGCGCGATGAGCCTGTGGAGCGCCGTGGCGGGCGTCGCCACGCTCGTCGGGCCCCTCCTCGGCGGCCTGCTGGTCGACAGCCTCGGCTGGCAGTGGATCTTCTTCGTGAACGTGCCGATCGGGGTGGTCGGCCTCGTGCTCGCGCTGCGCCTCGTGCCGGACCTGCCCACGCACGTCCACCGGTTCGACCTGCTCGGCGTGGCGCTGAGCGCGGTCGGGATGTTCCTGCTCGTGTTCGGCATCCAGGAGGGCCAGACCTACGACTGGGGCCCGATCGTCGGGCCGGTGCCGGTGTGGGCGCTGATCGTCGCCGGCATCGTGGTGCTGGCCGGGTTCGTGGTGTGGCAGGCCCGCAACCGGGGCGAGCCGCTGATGACGCTGTCGCTGTTCCGCGACCGCAACTTCAGCCTGGCCAACGTCGCCATCACCACCGTGGGGTTCACGGTGGTGTCCCACGCGTTCCCGCTGATGCTGTACGCGCAGGGCGTGCGCGGGCTCAGCCCCACCGAGGCGGCGCTGCTCCTCGCCCCCATGGCCGTGCTGTCCGGGTCGCTGGCGCCGCTCGTCGGGCGCCTCGCCGACCGCCACCACCCCCGCTACGTCGCAGGCGCGGGGATGCTCGGCTTCTCGGTGTCGCTGCTCTGGCTCGCGGCGGTGATGGTGCCCGGCGCGCCGATCTGGACGCTGCTGCTGCCGCTCGCGCTGATCGGCGTCACCAGCGCGTTCATCTGGGCGCCGATCGGGAGCACCGCCACCCGCAACCTGCCGATGGCGCACGCCGGGGCCGGGGCGGGCGTGTACAACACCACGCGGCAGGTCGGCGCCGTGCTCGGCAGCGCGGGCATCGCGGCGATGATGGAGGCGCGGCTGGCGGCGCTCCTGCCGGGGATGTCCGGCGAGGCGGAGGCCGCCGTCGGTGCGCTGCCGCCCGAGCAGCACGCGGCGTTCGCCGCCGCGATGGGGCAGTCGATGCTGCTGCCCGCGGGGGTGCTGCTGGCCGGGCTGGTGGCGGTGCTGTGCTTCGCGCGGCCCGCCCACCTGCGCCGGGAGCGGACGTCCTCGCCGGTGGGAGGCGACTGACGGGAGTTCGGGGCCCCTGTTTCTCGTCAGCCCCAGTACTCGTCGGGCGCCGGGTCGTCGGCGGGGGTGTGGCGGGCGCACCAGCCCAGGTGCACGGGGCGCTCGTCGCACCCCGACGCGTCGCACCGGCTCACCCACGTCCACAGCTGCCACAGCCGCCGGGCCCCCTGGGCCGCCCCCTCCGGCTGTCGCGGAGACGCGATCGTCATGTTTTCCCCCCGTGCAACCCCCGTTGCGAGACGAGTATCGGAGAATGGCTCCTTCGCGTTAGCGATCAGTGGGGAAGATCGCCGAGAAGCACCTGGTGTACTGCTGGATCGCGCGCGACGACGCCGTCCTGTTCCTGCGCCGCACGCCGGGCACGTTCCTGGGCGGGATCTGGGAGCTGCCCGGCGGCACGGTCGAGCCCGGCGAACGCGCGGAGGACGCCGCCGTCCGTGAGGTGCGCGAGGAGACCGGGCTGGGCGTGCGCCTCACCGGCGAGCGCAGCAGCCACTCGTGGATGGACGTGGCCGGGCGGGCCGTGCGGATCCACGCGCGGGTGTTCGAGGCCGTCGCGGCGGGCTGCGACCCGGTGGTGCTCGACCCCCGCGAACACGTCGAGTTCGCCTGGCTGCTCCCCGCCGACGCGGCGGGCCTCGACCTCGCCCAGCACATCCGGGCCGCCCTGACGGGGTGACCGCTGTCGGGTTCGCCCGGCCGCAGTGGTGAACTGGTCGCCCGGGGAAGCACGTGTCCCCTGTGTGCGGCGGGCCGGTGGGGTCCGCGGTTCGGCGGAGGTGCGCGACACATGTCCCTGCGACGGGTGATCACGGTGCTGGCCGCCCTCCTGGTGCTGGCCCTGCTCGTCGCGCCGAACACGGTGGACGACCTCACGCCCGCCGCGTTCCTGCGGCTGCCCCTGGAGGCGCTCGCAGGCGTGGCCGTCGTGCTCCTGCTCCCGGCCAGGACCCGGCGGCCCGCGGCGGTGGCCGGGGGTGTCGTGCTGGGCCTGCTCACCGTGCTGAAGCTGCTCGACATGGGCTTCACCGCGGTGCTCGCCCGCCCGTTCGACCCGGTGCTCGACTGGGCGCTGCTCGACGACGGCCTCGGCTTCCTCGGGGCCTCGACGGGCCCGGCCGGGGAGGTGGTCGCGGTCGTCGCCGCCCTCGCCCTCACCGCGGGCGTGCTCGCCCTCGTCACGGCGGCCGTGGTGCGGCTCGCCCGGGTCACGGCCGGGCGCAGGCAGCCTGCGCTGCGCGCCGTGGCCGTGCTCGCCCCCGTCTGGCTGGTGTGCGCCGCGCTGGGCGTGCCGGTGGCGTCGGCGGTCACCGCGGTCGGCGCCGGGGAGCGGGCGCTGCAGGTGCGCACGAGCCTGCTCGACCAGGAGACGTTCACCGCGGCCCTCGCCACCGACCCGTTCCGCGCCGTGCCCGGTGAGGAGCTCCTCACGGCGCTGCGCGGGAAGGACGTGGTGTTCGCGTTCGTCGAGAGCTACGGGCGGAGCACGATCGAGCGGCCCGACCTCGCGGGGATCGTCGTCCCCGCCCTCGACACGGGCGCCGCCCAGCTCGCCTCCGCCGGGTTCGCCGCCCGCAGCGGCTTCCTCACCGCCCCGGTGGCGGGCGGCAGCAGCTGGCTCGCGCACGCCACGATGCTGTCCGGCACGCGCGTGGCCAACCAGGCCCGGCACGACGCGCTCATGGCCAGCGACCGCCTCACGCTCATCAGCGCGTTCGCGAAGGCCGACTGGCGCACCGTGGCCGTGATGCCCGGCACCACCGGGGAGTGGCCGGAGGCCCGCTTCTACGGCCACCAGCAGGTCTACGACTTCCCGGCGCTCGGCTACCGCGGCCCCGACCTCGGCTGGGCGAGCGTGCCCGACCAGTACACGATGTCGGCGTTCGAGCAGATGGAGCACGCCCGGGCCGACCGGAAGCCGCTGTTGGCCGAGATCGCGCTGGCCTCGAGTCACGCCCCCTGGCCCATCATCCCGCCGGTGATCGGCTGGGACCGGGTGGGCGACGGTTCGATCTTCCAGACGTACACCACCGGGGAGCCGCGCGACGCCGTGTGGGCCAAGGGCTCCGACGTGGTCAGCTCCACGTACGCGCGCTCGATCGCCTACTCGCTGGAGACGCTCACCTCGTGGGTGCAGGCCTCCGGCGACGACGACCTCGTGCTCGTGGTGCTCGGCGACCACCAGGCGGCGCCGTTCATCACCGGGCCGCACGCGGGGCGCGACGTCCCGATCTCGATCATCACGCGCGACCCGGCGGTGCTCGACCGGATCTCCGGCTGGGGCTGGGAGGACGGGTTGCGGCCCGGGCCGGACGCCCCCGGCTGGCCGATGGAGGACTTCCGCGACCGATTCTTGACAACATTCGGCCCGGACCCGGCCCCCGTGGAGCATTGACCTGCCCGGACGGCCGATCCCCCCGTAGGGTTCACGGCGTGAACCGGGCGCTCGCGGTGCTGACCGGAGGCGCGTTCCTCACGCTGGTCATCGGGGTCGTCGGGGAGAGCGGGCCGTTCGCGGCCGTCCCGATCGGCGCCGCCTATGCGCTGGTGGGCACGGCCGGCTTCTTCTGGGTGCGCAGGCGCGGGTCCCGGGTGTGGTCGGCCGGGTACGTGGTGGTCCAGCTCGCGTTGGCGATGGCGACGTTCGCCCTGGACCCCGGGGTGGCCACCACGCTGTTCCTGGTCGTCCTGGTGAGCCAGTGCGTGCTGCTGCTCCCCCGGCCCGTCACCGCGCTGGTGGTCGTGCTCGTGCCGTTCGCGCACGCGCCGATGGAGTCGTGGCAGGCGGCGTTGCGGGAGGGCGTGGGGCTGTTCGCGGCGGTCGTGTTCGCGGCCGTGATCACGGAGCTGCTCCAGCGCGAGCAGCGGCTGCGCCAGGAGCTCGCGGAGGCGCACGAGCAGCTGCGCGACCACGCGGCCCAGGCCGAACGGCTCGCCACGGCGCAGGAGCGCAACCGGGTGGCCCGCGACATCCACGACGGCCTCGGCCACTCGCTCACGGTGGTGCAGATGCAGGTCAAAGCCGCACGGGCGGTGCTGCAGTCCGACCCGGCCAAGGCCGACGAGGTGCTCGCCAAGGCGCAGCGGCAGTCGGAGGAGGCGCTGGACGCCGTGCGCCGCTCCGTGCGCGCCCTGCGCGAGCCGCGCGCCGCCGAGGCCCTGCCCGCCGCGTTGCACACGCTCGCCGAGGAGGCATCGGCCGCGGCCGTGCCCACCCGCCTGGAGGTGAACGGCACGGAGCGCCCGCTCCCGGAGGCGGCGCGGGAGGCGCTGTACCGCGCCGCGCAGGAGGGCCTGACGAACGTCCGCAAGCACGCCCGGGCGAGCCGCGCCGACCTGCTGCTCACCTACGACGGGTCCGGCGTGCGCGTGGAGGTCCGCGACGACGGGGTGGGCATGACCGGTGCGGGGTCGCCGGGCTTCGGCCTCGTCGGGCTGCGGGAGCGGGCCGCGCTGCTCGGCGGCCGGCTGCAGGTCGACTCGCCGCCCGGGGGCGGCTGCGTGCTGACGATGGAGGTGCCCGGGTGACCGGGGTGCGCGTGCTGCTCGTGGACGACCAGGCCCTCTTCCGCGAGGCGCTGGCCACGCTGCTCACCGTGCACGAGGGCGTCGAGGTGGTGGGCGAGGCGGGCGACGGCGACGAGGCGCTGCGCAAGGCCGCGGAGCTCGCGCCCGACGTGGTGCTGATGGACCTGCGGATGCCCGTGCTGGACGGGATCGGCGCCACGCGGCGGCTGCGGGTCGAGCAGCCCGGGGTGCGGGTCATCGCGCTCACCACGTTCGACGACGACGAGGACGTGTTCGCGGCGCTGCGGGCGGGCGCGGTCGGCTACCTGCTCAAAGACGTGTCGTCGGCGCGGCTGGTCGAGGCGGTGCAGGCGGCGGCCCGTGGCGAGTCGGTGCTGCAGCCGTCGGTGGCGGCGAAGGTGGTGGCCCGCTTCGCCCAGCTGCCCGACACCAGCACCGCGCAGGAGCGGCCGCAGCCGCTGGTCGTGCCGCTGTCGGAGCGTGAGCTGGAGGTGTTGCGGCTGCTGGCCGACGGCCGCAGCAACCGGGAGATCGCCGCGGAGCTGTTCCTCGCCGAGGGCACGGTGAAGAACCACGTCACGAACGTGCTGGCGAAGCTCGGCGCCCGCGACCGCACCCAGGCGGCGCTGCGCGCCCGCGCCCTCGGCCTGCTCTGAACCCGGGGGTCATGCCGGGTCATGACCCCGGTCCATGACCTCCGGCACCTGGCAGGGCGGCCGATCGCGACGACCCTCTCCGGCATGACGACGACGACCACGCCCCCCGCCCGCACCAGCTCTCGCAAGCTGCTCCGCTTCACCGCCCACTACCTCGAGATGGTCCTCGCCATGCTCGTCGGGATGATGGCGATCGGCCCGCTCTGGCCCTCCGAGTGGGTGGTGCGCCCGGACGTGGCCGCGATGACGATGGCGATCGACATGACGGTCGCGATGGCGCTGTGGATGGCCATCCGGCGCCACTCGTGGCCGCGGACCGCCGAGATGTGCGCGGCGATGTTCCTGCCGTTCGTCCTGCTGCTCGTGCCCTACTGGCTGGGCGCGATCAGCGGCTCGACCCTCATGATCGCGGGCCACGTGATCATGTTCCCGCTGATGCTGGCCGCCATGCTGTGGCGGCGGGCCGACTACTGGCACTGATCATGAAGAAGACATCGCTCGTGCGCGCAGCCCGCGCCCTCGCCCTCGCGGTGGCCGTGCTCCTGCCGGCCGCGGCCACCGCTGCCGTGAACGCCCCGGCCGCCTTCGCCGCCCAGTACGCACCTGGACCGGAGTGGGCCGTCCCCGCGCCGGCACCGGTGCGGCACGACCCCGCCAAGCCGACCGCGGTGGTCGTGGTGGGCGCGCACGGGGCCGAGGGCTCCGACACCCTCGCCCCGTACGAGATCCTCGCCGCCACCGGCCGGTTCAACGTCTACACGGTCGGGCCGCACCGCGGCCCGGTCCCGCTCACCGGCGGGCTCGACCTCGTCCCCGACCTCACGTTCGACGAGCTCGCCGGCCTCGTCGCCCCGAGCCTGGTGGTCGTGCCCGCCCTGCCGGACGTGGGCGAACCCTCCACCGCGCCCGTCACCGGCTGGCTGCGGGCGCAGGCCGAGCGCGGCGCCCAACTGCTGTCGATCTGCAACGGGGCCGCCGTGCTGGCCTCCGCCGGGCTGCTGGACGACCGGCCCGCCACCGCGCACTGGATGCGCCTGCCGAGCCTCGAACGCGCCCACCCCGAGGTGCGGTGGGTGCACGGCCAGCGCGTCGTCGACGACGGCGACGTCGTGAGCACCGCGGGCATCCTGTCAGGCGTCGACGGCACGCTGCACGTCGTCGAGCGGACCCTGGGCCCGGCCGCGGCCCGGGACGCGGCGGCCGCGATCGGCTGGCGCCACTGGGGCACGGGCACGCCGCCGCCCGTCACGACCGGTCCCGCGATCCCCCACCCCGCCGCGATCGTCAACGCCGGGTTCACCTGGGACCCGCCGACGGTCGGCGTGGCGCTCACCGACGGCGTGGGCGAGATCGAGCTCGCCTCGGTGTTCGACACGCAGGCCTGGTCGCTGGCGAGCCGCACCCTCGCCGTCTCCGCCGACGGCGGGCCGGTGCGCTCGCGGCACGGGCTGACGTTCCTCCCCCGCGCCGAGCTGGACGGCGCCGCGGCGCAGCTCGACCGGCTGCTCGTGCCCGGCACGCGGGCCGTGGTGCAGGTGGCGGACGGCCCGGCACCCGAGTACGTCCACCGCCACGGCGGGTTCGCGTTCGACGCCACGGTGAGCGACCTCGCCCGCAACGGGGACGTGGCCACCGCGCGGTGGGTGGCCGCGGTGCTCGAGCTCCCGACGGCGGGCCTGGTGCTCGACGGGCCCGCGTGGCCGTGGGGCGCGACACTCGCGCTGTTCGCGCTGGTCGCGCTGCCCGTGGCGGCGCTCGTGGCCGTACTGGTGCAACTGGCCCGGCGCCGCCGAACGGGCAGTGCCATTTCCGTTACATCAAATCATCGCCAAGATCCTCGACCGGTGGCGTGGTAGGCGTCACACTCAGTCGCCATGGTGGACTCTGCCCCAGCCCGGAGCCAGCCCGAACTCAAACGAGCGATCGGCCCCGGCCTCCTGCTGTTCTTCGTGGTGGGTGACATCCTCGGCACGGGGATCTACGCCCTGACCGGCTCCGTGGCGGCGGAGATCGGTGGTGCCCTCTGGGTGCCCTTCCTCGGCGCGTTCGTGGTCGCGTTCCTGACCGCGTTCAGCTATCTCGAGCTGGTCGGGAAGTTCCCGGGAGCCGGCGGGGCGGCGCTGTACACGCACCGCGCATTCGGGATCCAGTTCCTGACGTTCATGGTGACGTTCACGGTGATGTGCTCCGGCGTCACGTCGGCCGCGTCGGCCGCCAAGGCGTTCGGCGACACCTACCTGAAGCAGTTCGCGGTGCTGCCGCTCTGGATCGTCGCGCTGGTGTTCGTGGCGGGCCTCGCGATCATCAACTTCCGCGGCGTCGGCGAGTCGGTGAAGGCCAACGTGCTGCTCACCTGCATCGAGGTGAGCGGTCTGGCGATCATCATCATCGCCGGACTGTGGGCGATCGGCAGCGGGCAGGGCGACGCGAGCCGGCTCACCGAGATCAACACCGGTGACTCGGGTCCGTTCCTGGCGATCACCACCGCCGTGTCGCTCGCGTTCTTCGCCATGGTCGGGTTCGAGGACTCCGTGAACATGGCCGAGGAGACCAGGGACCCGGTCAAGATCTTCCCGAAGGCGATGCTGCTGGGCATGGCCGTCGCGGGCGCGATCTACGTGGTGGTCGCGATCGTCTCCTCCACGCTCGTGCCGGCCGACGAGCTGGCCGACGCCGGGAGCGGCGCCCTCCTGCGGGTGCTCGAGATCGGCGCGCCCGGCTTCCCGCTGCAGCTGTTCGCCGCGATCGGTCTGCTCGCCGTGATCAACTCGGCGCTGATCAACATGCTGATGGCGAGCCGCCTGCTCTACGGCATGGCCAACGAGCGGGTGCTGCCCACCGTGTTCGCCACCGTGCACCCCACCCGCCGCACACCGTGGGTGTCGATCGTGTTCAGCAGCGTCATCGCCTACGTCCTGGTGGTGAGCGTCGACCTGAGCGTGCTCGGTGGCACCACCGCGCTGCTGCTCCTGGCCGTGTTCACCATCGTGAACATCGCGGTGCTGGTGCTGCGCAAGCACAAGGTGGAGCACAAGCACTTCCGCGCCCCCACCTGGGCGCCGATCCTCGGCGTGTTCCTGTGCGGCTTCCTCGCCACGCCGCTGTCGGGCCGGCCGATGTCCCAGTTCCTCATCGCCGGCATCCTGCTGGCCGTCGGCATCGTGCTCTGGCTGATCAACCACCTGGTGGTCGGCCGCGTCGAGTTCGACCCCAGCCACCTGGACGACAGCCGGGAGCACGCGCACCCCATCGACCCGAAGGACTAGGTCTCCACCAGCCGTCCGCGCCGGCGCAGCGGCGCCGGCGCGACGGCCTGGATCGCGGCGTTGAGGTACGCCCCGACGATCACCGCGAGCGCGATGAAGTAGATGCCGAGCAGGAAGGCGATCGGGGCGGCCAGCGCGCCGTAGGTGTACCCGGTGCTGGTGACCCAGTCGAGGTAGAGCCGCAGGCCGGTGGCCCCCACCAGGAAGACGACGGCCGCCAGCAGGGCGCCGGGCAGGCCGCGGTGCCACGGCGGCTTGAACGGCAGCGCGATCTTGTAGAGCGTGGCGAGCGCCAGCACCAGCACCACGACCACCACCGGGAAGTAGAGCACCTCCACCGCCGTCCGCGCCGCGGGCTCGATCCGGTCGGGCAGGAGCGGGAGCACGCGGTCGGGCCCCAGCGCCGCGGCGGGCAGCAGCACGATCCCGAGCGTCAGGCCCGCGGCGTACAGCAGGATCGCCAGGGTGCGCTGCCAGACCCACCAGCGCACCGGGAACTGGTCGTGGGCCCGGGTGATCGCGTCGACGAACGCCGCCATCGCCGAGGAGCCCGACCAGAACGTCAGCAGGAATCCGACCGAGACGACCTCACCCCGCCCGGTGCTGAGGACCTCGGTCACCGTCGGCACGATGATCTCCTCCACGGCGTTGCGGCTGAACACGCCCGCGGTGATCCGGATGATCCAGTCCTGCACGGCCACGACCGTGTCCGGGCCCGACCAGCGCTCCACGTACCCGAGCAGGCCGAACAGCCCGAGCAGCAGCGGTGGCACCGCGAGCGTCTGCCAGAAGGCCGCGGAGGCGGCCTGGCTGAGCACGTCGTCGTCCCAGGCCCGGCGCAGCAGCCGCGAGACCACGCGCCGCACCGGGCCCGGCTCGGACCCGGGCTCGGCTCCCGTCACGCCGCCCTCAAGCGGGCGGCGCGGGTCGCGGCTGCTCGCCGTTGGTGTGCGCGATGCCGTCGGCCACCGCGGCGTCGGCCACGGCGTCGGCCGCGGCCTCCTCCGCCTCCGCCGCGTCCTCGGCGGCCAGCGCCGCCACCTCCTCCGAGGAGGACGCCCGCTCCCGGGTGGCGGGCGAGCGCGGAACCGACTCGGTGAAGGCCTTCGAGACACCCTGCAACGCCGAGGTGACCTCGCTGGGGATCACCCAGAACGTGTTGCCGTCGCCCTGCGCGAGCTGGGGCAGCACCTGCAGGTACTGGTAGGCGAGCAGCTTCGGGTCGGGGTCGTTGCGGTGCACCGCCTGGAACACCTCGTCGATGGCGCGGGACTGGCCCTCCGCCTTGAGGATGGCGGCCGCCCGCTCGCCCTCGGCGCGCAGGATCGCGCCCTGCTTGTCGCCCTGCGCCGTGAGGATCTGCGACTGCCGCTGCCCCTCGGCGGCCAGGATGGCGGCGCGCTTGTCCCGCTCGGCGCGCATCTGCTTCTCCATCGCGTCCTTGATGGTCTTGGGCGGGTCGATCGCCTTGATCTCGACGCGGTTGACCCTGAGGCCCCACTTGCCCGTGGCCTCGTCGAGCACGCCGCGCAGCAGGCTGTTGATGCGGTCCCGTGACGTGAGCGTGACCTCCAGGTCCATCGACCCGACCACGTTGCGCAGCGTGGTGACGGTGAGCTGCTCGACGGCCTGCAGGTAGCTCGCGATCTCGTACGCGGCGGCGCGCGGGTCGGTGACCTGGAAGTACAGCACGGTGTCGATCTCGACCACGAGGTTGTCCTCGGTGATCACCGGCTGCGGGCGGAACGACACGACCTGTTCCCGCAGGTCGATCATCGGGTGGACGCGGTCGATGTAGGGGATCACGAAGTTGAGGCCCGGCTGCAGCGTGCGGTGGTAGCGGCCGAGCCGCTCGACGTTGCGCGCGCGGGCCTGCGGCACGATCCGGACGGTGCGCATCACCGTGATGACGGCGATCAGCGCCACGAGCACTCCGACGATCAGCAGCGCCAGGTCCATGATCACTCCCTGGGGTAGACGACGGCCGTGGCTCCGTCGATGTGGAGCACACCGACCGTGGCTCCGGCCGGGATGACGACGCTGTCGTCCACCGTGCGTGCGGTCCACTCCTCGCCGCCGATCCGCACCCGGCCGTCGCGGCAGGTGACCTCCTGCACGACGTAACCCGGCTTGCCGACCACCGCGTCCACCCCGAACGGGGCGCCGGAGCGCGAAGCCGTCAGGTGCCGCCGCGCGACCGGGCCCAGCAACCCGACGCCGGCCACGGCCGCGCCGGAGAACACCACGAGCTGCAGCGGCAGGGGCAGCCCGAGCCCTGCGGAGAGCGCGGTGATGAGCGCGGCGCCCCCGAGGATCCCCAGCGCCGCGGTGAGCGTGAAGACCTCGAGCACCACGAGACCCACGGCAACGATCAACCAGATGACCCACATGTCCACGGCCATCGGACCTCCCGCCCACGAAACCGGGGCTGACCACCTCAGTATGCGCCGAGCGACCTGCCTGCAGAAAGGGCCGCGATCGGCAAGCGGCGGCGCCGATCGGCGCAGGGGTCTGCACCCGGCCGGCCGGGGGAAGTGGCAGGCTCTGCGCGTGCGGGTGCTGGTGGTCGAGGACGACGACGGCGTGGCCGGCGCCGTGGTGGAGGCGCTGGGCACGCACGGCCACCGCGTCGAACGGGTCTCCCGGGCCGCGGACGTGTGGCCGCACCTGCGTGACGCCGACCTGGTGCTGCTCGACCTCGGGCTGCCCGACGGCGACGGCATGGACGTGCTGCGCAGGCTGCGCCGGATCGCGGCCACCCCCGTGCTGGTGCTCACCGCCCGCGACGCCGAGCGCGACGTCGTGCGTGGCCTGCGCCTCGGCGCGGACGACTACCTGGTGAAACCGGTGCGGCTGCGGGAGCTGCTCGCGCGGGTCGAGGCCGTGGCGCGGCGCACCCGGGCCGCCGCGGACGTCGCCGCCGACGTGGTCGAGGTCGAGGACCTGCGCGTCGACGTGGTCGCGCGCCGCGCCACCGTGGCGGGCGAGGAGGTGCCGCTCACCGCCAAGGAGTTCGACATCCTCGCCGCGCTCGCCCGGCGCCCGGGCGCGGCGGTGAGCCGCCAGCAGCTGCTCGACGAGGTGTGGGGCGACGCCTACCTCGCGGTGTCGCGCTCCCTCGACGTCCACCTCGCGTCGCTGCGGAACAAGCTCGGCAGGCCCGGCCTCGTCGCGACGATCCGCGGGTTCGGCTACCGGCTGGGCCGGTAGCCGTGCGCAGGCGGCTGCTCCTCGTGCTGTCGGCCTT
The DNA here is from genome assembly GCF_042657305.1 of Pseudonocardia zijingensis. Lineage (NCBI taxonomy): Bacteria > Bacillati > Actinomycetota > Actinomycetes > Pseudonocardiales > Pseudonocardiaceae > Pseudonocardia > Pseudonocardia zijingensis. The sequence continues at coordinate 439,662 of NZ_JBHSKO010000002.1, forward strand.
CGCGCTGGCCGCCGTCGCCGGGTTCGCGGTGCCGCTGCTGCAGAGCACGGCGGCCGGGCGCACCCAGGAGTTCGTGCTCACGCGGGCGGGCGACCTCGACCGCTTCGCCGCGCTCGCCCAGCAGGCCACCGGGCCGGCGGGGGCTGGCGCGCTGGCCCAGGAGGTGCAGGCCCACCAGACCGTCTACGGCGAGGGGGTCGCGGTGGTCGACCGGTCGGGCCGGGCCGTCGTCGAGGCCGGGCTGCGGGCCGACGACCCGGCGGTGGTCTCGGCCGTGGACGCGGCCCTGCGCAACCAGCCCGCCGCCCGGCCGGTGGGGCTGCGGCCGTGGTCGACCGAGCCGATCCTGCTCGCCCGCCCGATCGGCACCGGCACCGAGGTGGGTGGCGCCGTGGTGCTGCGGGCCGAACCCGCCGACGCTGCCGCCGACATCGCCACCGCGTGGGCCGCCGTGCTGCTCGGCACGCTGCTCGCCGCCGTCGCCTGCGCGGCGCTCGCGCTGCTGCTGGCGCGCTGGGTGCTGCGCCCGATCCGGGAGCTCGCGGCCGGGGTCGGCGAGGTGGCGGCGGGCCACCCCGGCGCCCACGTGTCCCCCCGCGCGGGCCCCACCGAGCTGCGCGAGCTCGCCGCGGCGTTCAACCGGATGTCCGACGCGGTGGCCACCAGCGCCGAGGAGCAGCGCAGGCTGGTGGCCGACACGTCCCACCAGCTGCGCAACCCCCTTGCTGCGCTGCGGCTGCGCGTCGACACCCTCGACCCGCACGTCGCCCCCGCGGGCCGCGCGACCTACCGGTCCACGGTGGTGGAGCTCGACCGGCTCGAGGCGCTGCTCGACGGGCTGCTCGTGCTGGCGTCCGCGGAGAGCCGGGCCACCGACCTGGCCGCGGCCGCCCGGCCGGACGACCGCACCGACCTCGCCGCGGTGGTGGCCGAGCGCCTCGACGCCTGGCGCCCCGCCGCCGGGCAGGCAGGCGTCCGGCTCGACGCCGCCGCGCCGGGGCCGGTGGAGGCGGCGACCACCACGTCGGAGGTGGAGCAGCTGCTCGACGTGCTGCTGGACAACGCCGTGAAGTACGCGGGCCAGGGCGCCACGGTCTCGATCGCGTTGAGCTCCCGCGACGGCCGGGCGCTGCTCGAGGTGCGCGACGACGGCCCCGGACTGCCCCCCGATCAGCTGCAGCGGGCCACGCAGCGCTACTGGCGGGCGCCGGGCAGCCCCGCCCGCGGCTCCGGCCTGGGCCTGCCGATCGCCGAGCGGCTGGCCACGGCCCGCGGCGGCGCGCTGCACGTCGCGTCACCACCGGGTGCGGGTCTCGTCGTGACGATCGAGCTGCCGGCATGACCGCGCTCTCCCGCCGCGCGCTCCTGCGCGGGATCCTCGGCACCCCGGTCGTCGCCGCGTTGACGGCCGGCTGCACGGTGGGTGCCGCGCCACCCCTCGCGCTGGCCGCGGGCGAGCCGGGCGGCTTCTACGTCGAGTTCGGGGAGCTGCTCGCCTCCGCCCTCTCCGCGGCGGGCCTGCCCGTCACCGTCGTGGGCACCGGCGGCAGCGTCGACAACATCCAGCAGCTCCGCGCCGGCCGGGCCGCGATCGGGCTCGCGCTCACCGACATCGCACAGGCGGCCCGGAACGGAGAGGAACCCTTCGGGGCGCCCGTCCCGCTGCAGGCCATCGGCCGCGTGTACGAGAACTACATGCAGCTCGTGGTGCGGGCCGAGGACCCCGCCGTGAGCACCGCGGGCCTGGCCGGGCGGCCGATCTCGCTCGGCGCCCTCGGATCCGGCGCCGCCGTCTTCGGCGACCGGCTGCTCGCGGCTGCCGGCATCTCCGCGGACGTCACCCGCCGCCCGCTGCGCGACGCCGTGGCCGCGCTGGAGTCGGGTTCCGCCGACGCGCTCCTGTGGTCCGGCGGGGTGCCGACGCCCGCGCTCGCCGAGCTCGCGGCCCGGCGCCCCGTCCGGTTGCTGCCCCTCGACGAGCACCTGCCGCAGCTGCGGTCCCGGCACGGCGGCGTCTACGGTCCGGTGACCGTGCCCGCCGACGCGTACGGCCACGCCGGCCCGGTACCGACCGTCGGCGTCGCGAACCTCCTCGTCTGCACCCCGCAGCTGGCGCCCGCCACCGCGGCCGCCGTCGCGCGCACGCTCGTGACCGCGGCGCCCGCCCTGGTGCCCGAATCGGCGCTGGGCACCCAGTACCTCGACCAGCGCTCGCTCATCGGCACGGGCGAGGTCCCGCTGCACCCGGGCGCGGTGGCCGCGTACCGGGAGCTGCACGGGTAGCGGCCCCGGGGGAGGTTCAGGAACGCCACGTTCCTGTCCCCCACGTTCATGAACGTGGCGTTCCTGAACTTCGGGGTACGTCTGCTAAGGGCCCGTAAAGATCGGGCGCTGCCGTCGCCGGGCAGACCTACGGTCGGCTGGCCAGATCCCCGACATCGATGAGGAGCGGGAACGGATGAGCAGCTCGGAGACCACGACGACGGTGGGCCCACCCACCGGGTTCGGGGCGAAGATCAAGCAGGTCGGGCCGGGCCTGCTCGCCGCGGCCGCGGGTGTCGGCGCGGGTGACCTCGTCGCCACGATGGTGGCCGGTGCCCGGTTCGGCACGGTGTTGCTGTGGGCGGCGGTGCTCGGTGCCGTCCTCAAGCTGGCGCTCGCGGAGGGCGTCGGCCGCTGGCACCTCGCGTCGGGCTCCACACTGCTGGACGGCTGGCGGCGGCTGGGCCGGTGGGCCACCGTCTTCTTCGGCGGCTACATCGTGATCTGGGGCTTCGTCTACGGCGCCACCGCGATGTCGGCGGTCGGCCTCCCGCTCAACGCCCTGTTCGGCGGCCTCGACGTCCGGTACTGGGCGATGATCGCGGGCGTCGTCGGGCTCGTGCTGGTGTGGCTCCAGCGCTACGAGATCTTCGAGAAGTTCATCACCGTCCTGGTGCTGATCAAGTTCGTCTCCGTGGTGTCGGTGGCCTTCCTCGTGGCGCCCGACCTGCTGGAGCTGTCCACCGGGCTGGTCCCGCGCCTGCCCGACGGCTCGGTGGTCTACGTGCTCGGCCTCATCGGCGGCGTCGGCGGCACGATCACGATGGCCGCGTACGGCTACTGGATGATCGCGAAGGGCTGGAAGGGCACCGGCTGGCTGTCGATGATGCGGCTGGACAACGCCGTCGGCTACACGATGACCGCGATCTTCGTGATCGCCATGCTGATCGTCGGTGCCAACCTGCTGCTCGGCCAGGACCTCACCGAGAGCGACAAGGGCCTGCTCGTGCTCGGCGCCGAGCTGGGCACCCGGTACGGCGACTGGGCGCGGGTGCTGTTCCTCGTCGGTTTCCTCGCGGTGACCACCACGTCGCTGCTGGGCGTGTGGAACGGCGTGAGCCTGCTGTTCACGGACTGGACGCGCACGATCCGGCTGCCCCACGGCGCGGCGGCCGAGGTGGACGCCGAGTCGCTGCGCACGGAGCGCTCCACGGCCACCGAGACGGGTTACGAGGCGGCGGCCGCCGAGCGCAGCACGCCGTTCCGGGCGTACCTGCTGTGGCTCACGATCCCGCCGATGGCGCTGCTGTTCTTCGACCGCCCGTTCGCGCTGACGCTCGTCTACGGCGTGCTCGGCGCGGCGTTCATGCCGTTCCTCGGGATCACGCTGATGCTCCTGCTGAACTCGAAGCGCATCGCCCGTGACGGCCGGTCCGGCTGGCTGTCGAACGTGCTGCTCGGGGCGGCGTCGGCGCTGTTCGTGGTGCTGCTGGTGACCGACATCTGGAACCGGGTCAGCTAGTCGCAGGGCGAGGAGGGGTCGGCGCCCGCGGGCAGAAGGGCGCCGGCCGCCGCGCTCGGCTCGCCGGGGAGCAGGTGGCACAGCCGGGCCTGCCACTCCGCGGCCCGCAGCGGGATCACCTCGGGGAGGTTCCCGCCCCCACCCCGGACGGTGAGCACGTCGCCGGCCACCGCGCTGCCGAACACCGACACCGGGCGGATCCGCCCGGCCTCGGCCCTCAGCTCGAGGTCCCAGAGCACGATCTCCCGCGCATCGGTGTACCGGGTGACGGCCACGAGCCTCCCCTCGGGGTCGAAGCCGAGGAGCTCGCCCAGCCCCGGGGTGGAGATCGGGGGCCCGGTGGGCGTCATGTCCGGGAGCCGCCGGACCTCGAGGGTGCCCTCAGGGGTGGCGACGACGAGCAGGTCGGGGCCCGCGACGACGCTCTGCGGGTTCTGCACCACGAGGGGTGTGCGGCCGAGCAGCCGCCCGGCCGGGACGTCCCAGAGTTCGAGCTGGCCGGGGGTCGCCACGACCGCGTGGCCGGGGTGCCCCTCCCGCGGCCAGGTCATGTCGGCGAGGTCGCCCTCCACGTCGACGGGTTCTCCCAGCCGTGCCCCGGTGCGGGCGTCCCAGGCCGTGAGCGCGCCGGGCGCGTGGACGAGCACGACGTCGGTGGCCCCGTCGGTCGCCATCGCGAACCCGGCGTCCTCGCCGGGAGCGGTGGTGACCGGCGGCAGCTCCAGCGCCGGGGTGAGGCCCGGCAGGTCGTAGCGCTGGAAGTGCCAGACGCCCGCGTCGTCCTGCCCGCGCGACCACAGGGCGTCGCCGTCGATCAGCGAGACGCCGCCCGGCACGGTGGCGCGCGAGATCTGCTGCCCGGTGCGCGGGTCGTGCACCGCGACGTGGAAGCCGTTGGCGCCGTAGGGGGTGCCTGCCTCGGGCGGGTCCGGGACCTCGTCGACCACCAGGTGGCCCACCGCGGTGGCCAGCACGTACGGGCCGATCCCCCCGCTGCCCCGCATGGCCGGGGGTTCGGGCCGGGCGTCGAACCGCACCAGCCGCGACCCGAGCGTCACGTACACGTCGAGGCCACCGTCGGCACGGGGCCGGGCGCTCACGGGCTTGCGGCCCTCGTCCCACGCGTTGAGGTCGAGGCTGGGTGCGGTGAACCGGAAGGCCGCACCGGTGGTCAGGTCGACGATCCGGCTGTGCTCCGCCACCGACGGCGAGCCCCTCGTCAGGCTCTCCACCGCGTACCTGCCGTCGCCGGTGACGTGGGCATCCGAGCAGAACCCCGTGAGCGCGACGCGCCGGGGCTCGCCGGTGACGACGTCCTGCACGAGGAGCTCCCGGGCGGTGCGATCACCGGGTGGGCAGCTCGTGGCGTACGCCGCGCCGCCACCGAGGGCCGCGGTGGCCGGCAACGTCCGCACCACGGCGCCGGTGCTGAGCGAGCGCAACGTCAGGCCGTCCCGGGTACGGACGACGACGAGGCCGCGGTCGGCGGTGAGCGAGGCCTCGAACGTGCCGGCGGGGAGCGACACCGGCGCGGTGCTGGTGGTTCCGGTGCGCAGGTCGTGGACGCGCAGCACGGAGGCCGACTCGGGGCCCTCCACCCAGGACAACCGGGCGCGGTCCGCGGCGAGCCGTGGTGAGCGCGGAGAGCCGGCCGGGCCCGCCAGCTCGACGGCCGGGGCGGACGCGCCGACGTCCCACAGGCCGAGCTCGCCGCCGGTGGTGAGCAGAGCGATCCGGGACTCCCCGACCCCGAGGAACGCGAACCGCACCTGTGCGGGGTCGAGCGGTACCCACGGCTGCAGGGCGGGCCCGGCGATCCCGGTGAGCAGGTGCACGCCCGCGTCGTCGCCGAGGACGAGCACCTCGTCGCCGGCCAGCACGGAGTGCCCGGGCTGTCCGGCGGGGTCGGTGTGGACCACGGACTCCGCGCCGGCCATGGCCCGGTAGGCGTCGGCGAGCGCGGTGCGGACCACCGGGACCTCGGGGTCGCTGCGCCACGCGGCCAGCGCGAGTTCCGCCGCCAGCACCGGGTCGATCCGTTGCCGGGCGAGCGCCTCCCGCGCGAGCGAGCCTGCGTTCGCGGTGGCGAGCTGCGCGGCGACCTGGTCGCCGCGCCGGACCGCGACCACGGCGAGCACGCTCGCCGTGAGCACGAGCACGGCCAGCACCGCGGCCACCACCCGCCAGCGACGCACCTCCCGGCGCTGGCGCACCCGGCTGCGCCGCACGTACTCGGCCTGGCCCGCCCCGAGGTCGGCGGGCCGCTCGGCCATCCACTCACCGGCCGTCTCCAGTGCCGCGCCGCGCAGCAGTGCGCCCTCGTCGCGGCCGCTCTCCTCCCACCGCTCGCGTGCTGCGTCGAGGTCGGAGCGCCACTCCAGGAACTCCCGGTCGGCCGCCAGCCATCCGCGCAGCCGCGGCCAGTGGTCGATCAGCGACTGGTGGGCGAGCTCGACGGTGCCGCCGCCCGCCGTCCCCGTGACGACCACCAGCCGGGCCGCGGCGAGTACCGCCACCAGCGGGTGCAGCGAGGCCGGCAGCTCGTCGAGCCGCACCGGGCGGCGCAGGACGCGACCGTCCCGTGCCGTGGTGGCCAGGCGCACGCACAGCTCACGCAGGCGGGCCTCGCCACCGACCTCGTCGCGGACGACGGCGACGACCCGCTCGGCGTGCGCGGCGAGCGCCCCCGCCACCCCGCCCGCCTCCTCGTACCCGCGCACCGTCAAGGCGCCGCCCTCGCGGCGTTCCCACAGCTGCGCGAGCAGCGACTCGACCAGGGGCAGCTGGCCGGGCTCCGTGCCCGCCTCGTCGAGGATGCGGTCGACGAGCCCGTCCTCGAAGGCGAGCCCGGGCGCCCGCTCGGCGGGTCCGACCACCGCGGCGCGCAACCGGGCCCGGTCGAGCGGGCCGACGAACACGCTCCCGGAGCCCAACGCGTCGGCGGCGTCGGGGGTGAGGATCTCGTCGATCGCCGTGCCCCGCATCGTCAGCACGACCCGCACCCGCGACCCGTCGGCGGTGGCGACGGCGACGAGCGCCGCCAGCAGCTCGCGGGCGGCGGCCGCGTCGGCGTCGGCGAGCTCCTCGAACTGGTCGACCAGCAGCACGCGCCGCACCCTGGCCGCGCCGTCCCGCTCCCGCAGCGCGGCGTCGACCTCCTCGAGCACCGGGGTGCCGAGCCGCGCCCGCACCTGCGCCACCGGGATGCCCTCCCGCCGCAGCCTCGGCAGCAGACCCGCCTTGACCAGCGACGACTTCCCCGCGCCCGACGGGCCGGCCACGACGACGACCGGGTTGGCCCCGACCGCCGTCACCAGGCGCTCGATCTCCGGCGCCCGTCCGAAGAAGTACTCCGCGTGCTCCTCGTCGAAGGGCTCCAGCCCGCGGTAGGGGCTCGGGAGCAGCTCCGGGTCGAGGCCGAGCACGTGCTCGACGGGCAGGAGGTAGGCGGTGGTGACGTCCGGGTCGCGGTCTGCGGCCACCGTCATCCCGACCACGGCACCGGTGTCGGCATCCCACACCGGCGCCCCGCTGAACCCGCCCTCGATGCGCTGGTCACCCGCGGCGCTCTGCAGCTGGTACCAGCCGGTGCCCTGCCCACCCCGGATCCGGCCGGTGGACCACACCCCGTCCCAGCGCCCGTCCGGGAACCCGAACACGTGGAACGCGTGGTCCCACAGCCGGTCGACGCGCCGCAGCGGCGGCATGACCGCCCCCGCGGGTGCCGGCTCCGCGAGCCGCAGCACCGCGACGTCCCCCGTGCCGTCCTCGGCGATCGGCACCCAGCGGTGCACGCGGGCGGACCGCTGCACCGGCCCGCCGGCCACGGTGGGGAAATCGATCGTGACGGCGGTGGCGGGCGGCTCGCCGTCGTAGGGGTCGGAGCGCAACGCGGCCGCGACGACGTGCGCACACGTGGCCACCAGATCGGTGCTCACGAGGAACCCCGAGCCGACGACCTCGCCCGAGACGTCGCGCACCCGCACGCACGCGGTGGTGGCGAGCCCGGCGACCGCCGGTCGTGCCACGTGCACCGCCACGCCCCCGGCCCCCCTCCGGCTCGCGAGCCTCCAGCGTAGAGCTTGCGCTGATCAGCACATGAGATGCGCTGCTTGCGCCGCAGGAAATCTCTAGTTACGATTAGAGGTATCCGAGCGGCACCCCGCTCGGGACGCATCGCTGCACTGTCGTCGAACCAAGGAAGGAGTGGCCTGCGATGCTCATGCGCACCGACCCGTTCCGCGAGCTGGACCGATTCGCCCAGCAGTTCTTCGGCAACACCCCGGCCACGTGGTCGCGACCCGCGGCCATGCCGATGGACGCCTTCCGGGACGGTGACCAGTTCGTCGTCTGCTTCGACCTGCCCGGGGTCTCGCCGGACGCCATCGAGCTGGACGTGGAGCGCAACGTGCTGACGGTCAAGGCGGAGCGGCGCCCGTACGGCGGCGACCAGGTCGAGATGCAGGTGTCCGAGCGGCCCTTCGGGGCGTTCTCCCGGCAGCTCTTCCTCGGTGACACCCTCGACACCGACCACATCGACGCCTCGTACGACGCCGGCGTGCTGACGGTGCGGATCCCGATCGCCGAGAAGGCGAAGCCGCGCCGGATCGCCATCGGCGGCGGCGAGCGGGAGCCCGAGCAGATCGACGCCTGACCACTCCCGGAACAGCGGCCCCGACCGGTCAGCGGTCGGGGCCGTCGCCGTTGTGGCCGGCGAGGTGCGCCTCGAGCTCCGCGATGCGCGCGCGGGCCGCGCTCAGCTCGTCCTCCAGCGCGACGATCCGGGACGCCGCGTCGAGCGTGAGACCTTCGTCGAACAGCGCGCGCATCCGGGTGGCGAGCACCAGCTGGCGCCGCGAGTAGCGCCGGTGACCACCCCCGGAACGCACGGGCGTGAGGACGCCCGCGGCGTCGAGGCTGCGCAGGAAGGCCGGCTGCACCTCCAGCAGCTCGGCAGCCTGTCCCATGGTCATCGCGGGGTAGTCCTCGTCGTCGAGCCGGTCGACACCCACCCGCGAACCACTCCTCCACACACGACTGGGCCCGGTCGACAGGACCGGGCCCGAGGATCAACATGACAACGGTGTAGATGATCTCTTCGCTCGACTGCTGTCCAGGCGACCACCTCCCGAGTCGCTCGTTCTTCCCGCGGAAGCTACGTGCAACTTACGAAAAACTGTAGTTCGCAATGGAGATCAGGTCAACCGAGCACGGGAGAACGTCAGCTGCGCGTCCGGGCCGCCGCGGCGAGCCCGGCGACCATGCCCCGGAAGATGCGGTTCAGCACGAGCCGGTAGAGCCAGCCGGTGCCCGGCCGCCCGGGCAGGAACGTGGCGCTCCACCGGATGCGCGTGCCCGCACCGGCCGAGGTCAGCTCCACCACGGCGCGGTAGTCGCGCAGCGGCATCCCGGACAGCAGCGCGTAGCTCAGCCGCCGCGGCGGCTCCCGCTCCACGATCTCCTCCTGCACGCACGTGCGCCCGGTGACGAACTGCGCGATCCCCCCGAGCCCGTCCGGGGTGCCGTCCCGGCCGGGTTGCACACCGGAGTGCGAGCCGAGCGGCGACCAGTTCGGCCACGTCGAACGGTCCGAGAGCAACGCCCAGACCGCATCCGGCCCCGCCTCCGTGGTGGCCTCGGCGGCGATGCGCTGCAGCTTCATGCGAGCCTCCTGACGTACAGCTCGTGGGCCGCGTCGACAGCCGCGCGGTCACCGGTGCTCAACAGGTCGAGCAGGAGCCCGCGGACGGTCGCGATGCCCAGCCGGGCAGTGGCCCGGGCCTCGTCGGCGGGCAGTCCGCGCTCGACGAGGAGCGCGGCGACCTGCTCGACCGCGGCCGGCACCACCCACTCCAGCATCGGGGCCGCGCCCGGGTCGCCCTGCAGCGCTCGCCCGTACAGCTCGAAGAACAGCCGCTCGTGCGGGTGCAACCGCGGGTCGGCCACCCGCTCCCACATCCGCCGCGCCAGGTCGGCGGGCGACGTGCCGGGGTCGGCGGCGAGCTCCACCAGCGACGCGCGCTGCTCCTCCTCGACGCTCCGCACGATCGCGAGCAGGAGCCCGTCGCGGGACCCGAAGTGGTAGATCAGCATCCGGTGGCTGGTGCCGATCGCCGCCGCGATGCTCCGCAGGGTGGCGCCGCCGAGGCCGTGCTCGGCGAGATGCCCGATGGCCGCCCTCAGCAGCGCCGCCCGTGCGTCCCCCACGCAGGCGACTGTACCATCTGGTACACGCAGGCCCCGCCCGAATGCCAGCAAGGTGGCTTTGCTGGCCGAATACGCCAGTAAAGCCACCTTGCTGGCATAGGGGGGCGGGTGGGCCCGGGCTACCTCGCCGGGACCTTCACCGCCTCGAGCACGTCCGCCACCTTCACCGGGGCGCCCGTTCTCGCCGACTCGTAGACCGCGCGCACCGTGGCCAGCGCGAGCAGGGCGTCGTCGAGCCCGACGCCCGGGCGGCGCCCCGTGCGGATCGCCTCGACGATGTCGCGGTACTGCCGCGCGTGGCCGGTGAACATCGGGCCGTGGGCCGTGTCCGCCCCCTCGCCGCCGGGCAGCACGCGCGCGGTCTGGTCGGAGCGGTCGCCCTGGTCGGCGCTGACCCCCGCGTCGCCCGCCGCCTCGGCCTCGGCCAGCTCCTTGCTGTGGAAGTACCGGAGCCGGTCGTCGTCGATCACGGCCGAGCCCGCATCGCCCAGCACCTGGAGCCGGACCGACAGGCCGGGGTAGGCGGCCGTGGTGGCGTGCAGGGTGGCCAGCGCGCCCGACTCGAACCGGACCACCGCGGCCACCGTGTCCTCCACCTCGACGCGCTCGTGCGCGAGCAGCCCGGTGAGCGCCATGACCTCCACCGGCGTGCCGAGGAACCACAGCAACAGGTCGACGGTGTGCACGCCCTGGTTCATCAGCGCGCCGCCACCGTCGAGCTCCCACGTGCCGCGCCACGCGCCGGAGTCGTAGTAGCCCTGGCTGCGCCACCACGACACCGTCGCCACCGCCGACGTCACGCGGCCGAAGCGGCCCGCGGTGATCGCGTCGCGCACCACGACGCTCGCCGGGTCGAAGCGGTGCTGGCTGATCACCGAGACCACGGTGCCCTCCGCCGCCGCGGCGGCGGCCGCCGCGATCGGCGCCGCCGCCTCGACCGTGACGTCGACCGGCTTCTCCACCACCACGTGCCGGCCCGTCTCCAGCGCGGCGACGGCGATCTGCGCGTGGGCACCGCTGGGCGTGCAGACGGCCACGGCGTCGACGTCGGCGCGGGCCAGCGCCTCGTCGAGGGAGGTCGTCACGGCGGGTGCCGGGTCGAACTGCCGCGCGAGGTCTTCGGCGGCCGCGGCGTCCACGTCCACCAGCACGCTGACGGAGGTGTCCGGGTCGGCGGCGAGCACCTCGGCGTGCAGCCTGCCGATCACGCCGCACCCGACCACGGCGAAGCGCACCGTCACCGGTACTGCACCCCCACCCGGTCGAGGATCTGCGTGAACGCCGTGGTGGCCCGGCGGAAGTGGTGCTCGCCGGAGAACCCGCCGAGCGTCCCCGCGGTGGCCAGGTGCGGCTCCATCGAGCAGAACCCGTCGTAGCCGTCGGCCTGCAGCGCGCGCACCGTGGCCTCGACCTCGCCGTCGCCCTCGCCCGCGGGCACCACCGTGCCGTCCGCGAGCAGGGCGTCCTTCACCTGCAGGTACTCCACGTGCGGGCGCAGCGCCGCGTAGCCCTCGGTGAAGGGTGTGACGCCCACCTGCACGAAGTTGGCCGGGTCCCAGGCCAGCCGCAGCTTCGGGGACGCCACCGACTCCACGATGTCGAGGCAGCGCTGCGGGGTGTCGCCGTAGATCTCCTTCTCGTTCTCGTGCAGCAGCACGACGTCGTGCCCCTCCGCCTCGGCGGCGAGCGCGGCCATCCGGCGCAGCACCTCGTCGCGGTGCGCCGCCGGGTCGTCGCCCTTCGGGATGAAGAAGGAGAAGAGCCGGATGTAGGGCGCCTGCAGCACCCGGGCCACGTGCAGGGCGCGGCGCATCCGCACCAGGTGGGCGTCGAAGTCGTCGAGCACCCCGATCTTGCCGATCGGCGAGCCGACCGACGAGGTGCCGATCCCGGCGCGCTCCAGCGTGACGCGCACCTTCTCCAGCTGGTCGTCGTCGAGATCCAGCACATTGGTGTCCCACGCGCTGCGGAACTCGATGTGGCGGATACCGAGGTCGGTCAGGACCCGGCACTGCTCGTCGAGATCGGGGGAGATCTCGTCGGCGAAGCCGGAGAGGGTCCACATGCTGTTGCGCTCCCGTCCGGGCGCCGTCCGGACGGGGCGCCCGGCGACCGAGCGTAGTGGGGCCCGGCGCGGCGATTGCCGGTCCAGGGCCCCGGGTAGGCGAAGGCCATGACGTCGACGGATGCGGTGGCCCGGCCGCGGGTCGTGATCGTCGGAGGCGGGTTCGCCGGCCACACGGCCGCGCGCGGCCTCGCCGAGCGGATCGGCCACGCCGCGGAGATCGTGCTCATCAACCCCACGGACTACTTCCTCTACCTCCCGCTCCTGCCCGAGGTGGCCGCCGGCGTGATCGACCCGCGGCGGATCACCGTGCCGCTCGCCGCCACCCTGCCCGGGGTGCGGGTGACGCTCGGCGAGGTCGACGCGGTGGACCTCGACGAGCGCACCGTCGGCTGGACCGACCCCGAGGGCGGGCGCGGCGAGCTGCGCTACGACCGGCTCGTGCTCGCCGTCGGCAGCGTCAACAAGCTGCTGCCCGTCCCCGGCGTCGCCGACCACGCCCACGGCTTCCGCGGCGTCCCCGAGGCCCTCTACCTGCGCGATCACATCACCCGCCAGATCGAGCTCGCCGCCTCCGCCACCGACCCGGCCGAACGCGAGGCGCGCTGCACGTTCGTCGTGGTCGGCGCGGGCTACACCGGCACCGAGGTCGCCGCCCAGGGCCCGCTGCTCACCGACGCGCTGGTGCGCCAGCACGCCGTGCTGCGCGACCAGCCCGTGCGCTGGCTGCTGCTCGACCTCGCCGACAACGTGCTGCCCGAGCTGGACCCGCGCCTCTCGCAGACGGCCGATCGCGTGCTGCGCAAGCGCGGCGTCGAGGTGCGCACCGGGCAGTCGGTGCAGGAGGCCACCCGCGACCACGTCTGCCTCACCACCGGCGAGAAGGTGTCGACCCGCACCCTCGTGTGGTGCGTCGGGGTGCGGCCCGACCCGCTCGTGGAGGACGTCGGGCAGCCCACCGAGAAGGGCAGGCTCGTGGTCGACCCGCAACTCACGGTGCCCGGCCACCCCGACGTGTTCGCCTGCGGCGACGCGGCCGCGGTGCCCGACCTCACCCGCCCCGGCGAGATCACGGCGATGACCGCGCAGCACGCCACCCGCCAGGGCGGGCTCGCGGCGCGCAACGTGGCCGCGTCGCTCGGGCACGGTGCGCCCCGCAGCTACCGCCACCACGACCTCGGCTTCGTCGTCGAGCTCGGCGGGCACGACGCCGCGGCCAACCCGCTGCACGTGCCGCTCTCCGGGATCGCGGCCAAGGCCGTCACCCGCGGCTACCACCTGCTGTCGATGCCGGCCAACCGCGCCCGCACCGCCGCCGACTGGCTCCTCGACGCCGTGCTGCCCCGCCAGACCGTGCAACTCGGGCTCGTCCGCGGCCCCGACGTGCCGCTCGAGACGTCCTCACCCGAGGTGCCGCACCCGGCGGCCCGGTGACCACGTGGAGCGCGAGCGGGTGACACTGACCGGGGCACCGGAAACGCTGCTCGCCACGCTGTACGGGCGGGCGCTCGACAGCCGCGCTCCCCGCTCCGTCCTGCACGACGAGGCCGCGGCCCGCGCCGTCGACCGGATCGACTACGACTTCCGCCGCACCGGCATGACCGCCACCCTCGCGGCCGGCGTCGCGCTGCGCGGCAGGCAGCTCGACACCTGGACCCGCGAGTTCCTCGCCGCCCACCCGGAGGCCACCGTCCTGCACCTGGCCTGCGGGCTCGACACCCGCGTGCAGCGGCTCGCCCCCGGGCCGTCCGTCCGCTGGATCGACCTCGACCACCCCGAGGTCGTCGCGCTCCGCGAACGGCTGCTGCCGCCCCCGACAGGCGACTACCGCCTCGTCAGCGCGTCCGTCACCGACGACGGATGGCTCGACGCGGTGCCCGCCGACCGCCCCACCGTCGCCGTGTTCGAGGGTCTCACCATGTACCTGCGCAAGGAGGACGGCCGCCGCCTCGTCGAACGGATCACCGGGCGCTTCCCGAGCGGGCAGCTGCTGTTCGACGCCTACGGCACCATCGGCATCCGCCTCCAGAAGCTCGTCACCGCCGTCCGCAAGTCCGGCGCCACCCTCCGCTGGGGCATCGACGACCCCCACGAACTCGAGGCCTGGCACGACGGCCTGCTGCTCCTCGACGCGCTGCGCAGCGTCGACATGCCCGGCCTGGACCTCCTGCCCCGCTTCGGCCGCGTCGAGATGCGGGTGCTCGCCCGGCTGCCCAAGCTCCGCGACGTGGGGCGGATCCTGCGCTACCGCTTCTGAGGCCCGCGCCGTCCTGCCGGGCTCACACACCACCTCGGGTGCTCACACACCGACTGCAACCGATGTGCAAGCCCCACACGTGGTGTGCGACCACCCCGAAGCCACCGCCCCCGAGGCCCACACACCACCTCCGGTGCTCACACACCGACTGCAACCGATGTGCCGGCCCCACAAGTGGTGTGCGACCCGGGCGGCCCTCAGCGGACCAGGCGGAAGAAGGCACTCAGCTCCGCGGCGAAGAGCTCCGGCTGCTCGAACGCGGCGAAGTGGCCGCCGCGGTCGGGTTCGTTCCAGTAGCGGATGTCGGGGAAGCGCCGGGCCGCCCAGCGCCGGGACGGGCGGGGGTTCTCGTGGGGGAACACCGAGCAGCCGACCGGGACGTGCACCTGGTCGGTGGTCTCCCCGGCGAAGGTGCGCTGCACCTCGCGGAAGCTCTCCCAGTACAGCCGGGCCGCCGACGCGCCGGTGCCGGGGAGCCAGTAGTGCATGAGGTTGTCGAGGAGCTGGTCGTGGGTGAGGGTGCTCGCCGGATCGGTCCAGGCGTGGAACTTCTCGACGATCCAGGCGGCGAGCAGGGCGGGTGAGTCGACGAGGCCGTACCCGATCGTCTGGGGGCGGGTGGACTGCTGCATCGAGTAGCCGTCGCCGTCGGCCTGACCGCGGGCGAGGTCGTCGAGGGCGGCACGCTCGCCGGGGGTGAGGTCGTCGAACGTGGCCGGGTCGGGCGCGGCGAGGGGCGGGACGAGGTGGATGCCGGCGACGTGCTCGGGGTCGAGCTTGCCGATCCAGGTGCTGACGGAGGTGCCCCAGTCGCTGCCGGCCGCGCCGTAGCGGCCGTAACCGAGCCGGGCCATCAGCTGGGCCCACGCCGCCGCAGTGCGCTGCACGGTCCAGCCGGGGCCGGAGGGCCGGTCGCTCCACCCGTACCCGGGCAGCGAGGGGCACACGACGTGGAACGCGTCCGGCGGCTGCGTGAGCAGCGTGATGGCGTCGAGGAACTCGACGACGGACCCGGGCCAGCCGTGGGTGAGGACGAGCGGGAGGGCGTCCGGGTCGGGCGAACGGACGTGCAGGTAGTGGATGCCGAGGCCATCGAGCTCGGTGCGGTACTGCGGGAGCGCGTTGAGGCGGGCCTCGGTGGCCTGCCAGTCGTAGCCGTCGGTCCAGTACGCGCACAGCTCCTGCAGGTACGCCAGGGGCACGCCCTGGGCCCAGCCGCCGACGGTCTCGGGTTCGGGCCAGCGGGTGCGCCGCAACCGGTCCCGCAGGTCGGCGAGGTCGGCCTCGGGTACGGCGAGGCGGAACGGGATCACGCGATCAGCAGGCGGACGAGCTCAGCGAGGTCGGTGATCCGCAGGTCGCCGTCCAGCCCGCGCAGCGCCGCCGTGCGCATGCCCGCGGCGCGGCCGGACGCGAGGCCGGGCTCGCTGTCCTCCACCACGAGGCACGCCTCCGGGGCGACGCCCAGCCGCCCCGCGGCGAGCAGGAAGCCCTCCGGGTCGGGCTTGCCGCGCCGCACGTCCTCGACGGTGACGAGCAGCGGCGGCTCGATCCCAGCCGCCCCCAGCCGCGCCTTGGCGAGCCGCACGTCAGCGCTGGTGACGACGGCCCACGGCAGGCGGCGCCGCTCCAGCACGGCGAGCAGGTCGTGCGCGCCGGGCGCGGCGACGACGTCGGCGACGTCGTCGTACTGCAGCTCCATCTGGCGCTGCGCGGAGGCGGCGACGGCCGTGTCGTCGAGCGCGGGGAGCAGGCGTCGCACGGTGGGTGCGGGCGGGCTGCCGTGGACGGTCGGCAGGACGTCGGCGGGGTCGAGGCCGTGTTCGCCCGACCACGTGGTCCACGCCCGCTCGACGGAGGCGTCGGAGTCGACCAGCGTGCCGTCCATGTCGAGCAGGACCGCGCGCACCGACGACACGTCCATGGCGACCTCCCATTAAACTCGGACACCGAGCATAATCCGGGAGGGAGGGGCGATGGCAAGCCCGCGCTGGCGCGGGGCGCTCGCCGTGCTCGCCGAGATGCGCCGCACCCCGGGCGTCACCCGCGCCGCGGTGGCGCAGCGACTCGGCCTCTCCAGCGGCTCCGCCACCGACATCACGGCCCGGCTGCGCGAGCTCGCGCTGCTCACCGAGACACCGGCGGCCGCGGGAGGGCGCGGCCGGCCGACCACGGTGCTCGCGCCGCACCCCGACGGTCCGGTCGTCCTCGCGCTCGACCTGCGGCACGAGGACTGGCGGTGTGCGGTGGCGGGCCTCGACGGGCGGCCGGCCGTGCTGAACGCCGCACCGCACGCAGGACGCGAGCCCGAACGCGCCGTGGCCGCCGTGCGGCAGGCGGTCCGGCGGGCGCACGCCCGGCTCGGTGACCGGATCCGTGCGGTCGGCGTGGCGGTCGCCGCCACCGTGCAGGACGGGCGCGTCGTGCAGGCGTCCACGCTGGGCTGGGGCCCGGTCGACCTCACGCCGCTCGGCCTTCCCGGTGTGCCGCTGCGCATCGACAACGACGCCACGCTGGCCGGCGTCGCGGAGGCGCGCGCCGGGGCGGGTGCGGGTGCGGGCACGGCGCTGCACGTCACGGTCGAGGTCGGGGTGGGCGGCACCCTCGTCGTGGACGGGCGGCCGGTGCGCGGGGCCACCGGCGCCGGCGGCGAGTTCGGCCACCTGCCCTTCGGCGACCGCGCGCTGCGGTGCCCGTGCGGCGCGCGCGGTTGCTGGGACCTCACCGTCGACGGCCGCGCGCTCGCCCGCCACCTCGGTGAACCGCCGCCGCCCGACCCGCGCACCTACGCCACGACCGTGCTCGGCCGCACCGACGCCGCCGCACGGGCCGCCGTGGCCCGCGCGGCGGCGAGCCTCGGCAGCGGGATCGCCGGGCTCGCCAACGCCCTCGATCCGCAGGTCGTGACGCTGGGCGGCCTCGCGGAGCCGCTGCGGACGGCCGCACCCGATGCCTTCACCGCGGCGTTCGCCGACGGCCTGATGACGTTCCGTCGGGCGGCACCTCCCCCGCTGCGCCCGGCCGCGCTGGGCGACGACGCCGCGCTGAACGGGGCGGCCGCCACGGCGCTCGACGCGGTGCTCACCGAGGAGTCGCTCGCGGCGTGGGCCGCGCTGCGGAGCGCCTGACTCTTGCCGAGATCGTGTACGCCAGGGCGCAACGGGAGGATGCTCCCCCCATGACCGACTTGCTGCCCCCGCTGCCCGAGGAGTCCATCGAGCGGGTGTTGTGCGTCGTGGCGCACCCCGACGACATGGAGTACGGCGCCTCCGCCGCCGTCGCGCGCTGGACCGCACGCGGCGTCGAGGTCGCCTATCTGCTGCTCACCCGCGGGGAGGCCGGGATGCCGAACCCGCCCGAGGAGACCGCGCGCCTGCGCGTCGCCGAACAACGGGCCGCGTGCGCGGTCGTCGGCGTCACGGACCTCACCGTGCTCGAGCACCCCGATGGCATGCTCGTCTACAACCTCGACCTGCGGCGCGACATCTGCCGGGCCATCCGGCGGTTCCGGCCCGACGCCGTGTTCGGCGGCGGGTACGAGGTCGAGTCGCCGATGGGTTTCGACCAGGCCGACCACCGGGCCGCCGGCCTCGCCACGATCGACGCGGTGCGCGACGCGGGGAACCGGTGGGTGTTCGCCGAGCAGATCGACGACGAGGGCCTCGAGGCCTGGAGCCCGCGCTGGATCCTCACCCAGTCGTTCGCGGGCGACCCACGGGCCACGCACGGGGTGGACGTCACCGGCGAGCCGCTGCGGCGTGGGGTCGCGTCGCTGGAGGCGCACGCCGCGTACCTCGCGGCGCTCCCGGGCCACCCCGCACCCGCCGACTTCATCCCGATGTTCCTGGCCATGAACGGCAAGGAGATGGGCGTGGAGCACGCTGTGCTGTTCCGGGCCCACGACCTGCAGACCCCACCTGCGCTGCTCACCGAGGCCCTCAGCGAGTGAGGCGCACGGCCGCGAGGTAGCCGGCGATCGCGTCCCGGTTGCGGACGAGGCACTCGATGCGCGCCGACATGCGGGCGTGCTCGCGCTCCAGGATCGCGATCGTCTCCGGGGTGGCGTCGGCTACGTGAATCGCCCCCGTGGTCAGGCACGGGAGGATCTGCTTGATGACGCGGGTGGGCAGCCCGGCGTCGAGGAGCCCCCTGATCTGGCGGACGCGGTCGACGCAGGCCTCGTCGTAGTCGCGGTAGCCGTTCGCGCCGCGGTCGGCGCTGATCAGCTCCTGCTCCTCGTAGTAGCGCAGGAGCCGGGGCGACGCACCGGTGCGCCGGGCGAGCTCGCCGATCCGCACGTGTCCCACCTCACATCGACCTTCACACGTGTGTGAGGGTCCGAGCCTAGTGGCATGCGAGCACTCCAGCAGACGGCGCTGACCGGCCCGGGCGCGATGCGCCTCGTCATCGACGCCCCCGTGCCGACGCCCGGCCCGGGCGAGGTCCTGATCCGGGTGGGCGCGGCGGGCGTCAACTTCGCCGACGTCATGCAGACCCGAGGCACCTACGACGGCGGCCCGCGCGCGCCCTACATCGCGGGGTTCGAGGCGGCGGGCGAGGTCGTCGCCGCCGGCCCCGGGGTGACGAGCCCCGAGCCGGGCGCGCACGTGATCGGCACCGGGCCCGGCGCCTTCGCCGAGTACGCGGTGCTGCCCGCCGCGGGCACGGCCCCCGTCCCCACGGGCTGGACCGACGAGCAGGCGCTCGGCCTCGTCCTGAACCGGGGCACCGCGCTCGCCGCGCTCCGGCTCGGCCGGGTGGCACCGGGCGAGACCGTGGTGGTGCAGGCCGCGGCGGGCGGGGTGGGGCAGGCGGCGGTGCGCACGGCGAAGCACTACGGCGCCACCGTGATCGGCACGGCCTCACCGGGCAAGCACGAGGTGGTGCGGGCGCTGGGCGCCGACCACGTCGTCGACTACCGGGACCTGACGGACGAGGTGCTGCGCCGCACCGGCGGCCGCGGTGCCGACCTCGTGCTGGAGTCCGTGGGCGGCGACGCCTTCCGGGCCGCGCGGGCGGCGACGCGGCCGATCACCGGGCGGGTGGTCGTGTACGGCATGGCCGCGGGCGAGGCCGCGATCACCAACCGCGAGCTCAATTTCACCCACCCCGTGCACGTGATCGGGCTGCACATCGGCGTGCTGAGCCAGGTGGCTCCGCAGCTGTTCGCCGAGCTCATGACCGAGCTGGCCGCGCTGATCGCCGCGGGCGTCCACCCGCCGGGCCGCGCGGTGGTCCACGACCTGGCCGACGGGCCGGAGGTCCTCGCCGAGCTGGAGGCCCGGGCCACCGTCGGCAAGCTGGCGCTGCGCCCCTGACGGGAGGACACTTCTTCGCCACCGAGCGAGCCGAGGTGAGCGCCATGCAGGCTGTGAAGCGCTGGAGCGTCGCGATCGACATCGACGAGCACGACGGCAAGACGCGGGCGGTGGCCCGCCTGGACGCGGGGGCCACCGAGCTCACCGGGGTCGGGGTGGCCCGCCGCAGCCCGGAGGACCAGGACGTCCCGCAGATCGGCGACGAGCTCGCCGTGGCCAGGGCGCTGTCGGAGCTGTCGCACCGGCTGCTGGACGCCACGGCCGCGGACATCGAGCGGATCACCCACCAGCCGGCGCACGTCCATATCTAGGCGCGCGGCTGGGTCCCGTGCGCGGCTGCGCCTCCAGCAGCGGCAGGACCCGGGGTTCCACCACCACGGAGAGCACCACCACGCTCGTGGAGCGGGCGATGGTGGGGCTGCGCCCCAGCGCGAGCAGGGTGTCCTGCAGGTCCTGGTGGGAGGACGCGCCGAGCCGGCACAGCACGTCGGACGAGCCGGTGGTGGCGTAGGCCTCCAGCACGGCGGGCAGGGCCGCGAGCTCCGCGGCGACGTCCTCCAGCTGCCCCTGGGCGATCTCCAGGGTGGCGAAGGCCTGCACCGGGTAGCCGGCCGCGGCGAGGTCGACGTCGGGGCCGTAGCCGGTGATGACGCCCTCGCGCTCCAGCCGGTCCAGCCGCGCCTGCGCGGTGCCGCGCGCGACGCCGAGGGTGCGGGACAGCTCCAGCACGCCGGCCCGCGGGCTCGCCCGCAGCGCACGCAACAGGTCGACGTCGAGCGCGTCCAGCTCCATGTGGGCGAACTGTACAGCCGATGTGGCGATCGGACCCACAATCCGTTCAGGCCGACCAGATCGGAAGCGGGCAGTTGCGCAGCAGTTCCGGAATGAGCTGTCCTGGGGCATGGCCATCGAGCAGACCCTCACCAACCAGGAGCGGCTGGCCGAACTCGACCTCGACCAGCTGCGGCAACTCGTCGGGCTCGTCGAGTACGACGAGCAGGGCGATCCCTTCCCGGTGACCGGGTGGGACGCCGTCGTGTGGGCCGTCGGGAACGCCACCCAGGCGGCCGCCTTCTACCAGCTGGCCTTCGGGATGGAGCTGGTGGCGTACTCCGGCCCGGAGACCGGCAACCGCGACCACCACGCCTACGTGCTGCGCTCGGGCGCGGTCCGGTTCGTGCTGAAGGGCGGGGTGGACCCGGCCAGCCCGGTGCTCGACCACCACCGCCGCCACGGCGACGGGATCGTCGACATCGCGCTCGAGGTGCCCGACGTCGACCGGTGCATCCGGCACGCCCGCGCCCAGGGCGCCACGATCCTGGAGGAGCCGCACGACGTCTCCGACGAGCACGGCACCGTCCGGCTCGCGGCCATCGCCACCTACGGGGAGACCCGCCACACGCTCGTGGACCGCTCCCGCTACACCGGCCCCTACCTGCCCGGCTACGTCGCCCGCACCTCCACCCGCCGCAAGCCCGACGGCGCACCGAAGCGGCTGTTCCAGGCGCTCGACCACGTCGTCGGGAATGTGGAGCTCGGGCGGATGGACGAGTGGGTGGACTTCTACCACCGGGTCATGGGCTTCACGAACATGGCGGAGTTCGTCGGCGACGACATCGCCACCGAGTACTCGGCGCTCATGAGCAAGGTGGTGGCGAGCGGCAACCACCGCGTCAAGTTCCCGTTGAACGAGCCGGCGATGGGCAAGAAGCGCTCGCAGATCGACGAGTACCTCGAGTTCTACGGCGGCCCGGGTGCCCAGCACCTCGCGCTCGCCACGAACGACATCGTGCGCACCGTCGACGCGCTGCGCGACGCGGGCGTCGAGTTCCTCCAGACGCCCGACTCCTACTACACCGACCCCGAGCTGCGGGCCCGGATCGGCGAGGTCCGGGTGCCGATCGAGGAGCTGCGGAAGCGCGGCATCCTCGTCGACCGCGACGAGGACGGCTACCTCCTGCAGATCTTCACCAAGCCGATCGGCGACCGCCCCACCGTGTTCTTCGAGCTCATCGAACGGCACGGTTCCCTGGGCTTCGGCAAGGGCAACTTCCAGGCCCTGTTCGAGGCGATCGAGCGGGAGCAGGCGCGGCGGGGCAACTTCTAGGCCGGCCCCGCCCCTTACGCCGGCAAGGTGGCTTTGCTGGCGTTATACGCCAGTAAAGCCACCTTGCCGGCGTTCGGGCGCCCCCGCGGCGCGGAACCTAGACCATGATCTTGGGCAGCGGCGCCGTCTTCGGGGCCACCGTGGACTTCTCCGAGCCGGCCCCCGTCAGCGCGCGGACCTCCATCTCGGCGTGCCGGGCGTCGGCGCCCTCGTCGTTCGGGCCGAGCAGGGCCCCAACGGCGCCGAGCAGGAACGACGCCGGGATCGACACCAGGCCCGGGTTGGCGAGCGGGAAGATCGCGAAGTCGAGGTCGGGCACCATCGCGGTGGGGCTGCCGGACACCGCGGGCGAGAGCACGATCAGCACGACGCTGATCCCGAGCCCGCCGTAGATGCTGCACAGCGCGCCGGTGGTGTTGAACCGCTTCCAGAACAGCGAGTAGAGGATCGTCGGCAGGTTCGCCGACGCCGCCACCGCGAACGCCAGCGCCACCAGGAACGCCACGTTCTGGTTGCGGGCGAGGATGCCTGCCGCCACCGCCACCACGCCGACGAGCACGGCGGTGCGGCGGGCCACGCGCACCTCCGAGTCCGGCGACGCGGCGCCCCGCTTGATGACGCTGGCGTACACGTCGTGGGCGAAGGACGCCGACGCCGTGATCGTCAGGCCGGCCACCACCGCGAGGATCGTGGCGAACGCGATCGCCGAGATGATCCCGAGCATGACCTCCCCGCCGAGCTGGTAGGCCAGCAGCGGGGCGGCGGAGTTGGTGCCGCCGGGCGAGTTCGCGATCCGCTCCGCCCCGCCGGGCACGAGCGCGGCGGCGCCGTAGCCGAGCACCAACGAGAACAGGTAGAAGATGCCGATCAGCCAGATCGCCCACACGACGGAGCGGCGGGCCTCCTTGGCGTTGGGCACCGTGTAGAAGCGCATCAGGATGTGCGGCAGGCCTGCGGTGCCGAGCACCAGCGCGAGCCCCAGCGACAGGAAGTCGATCTTCGCGAGGTCGGACGCGCCGTACTGCAGGCCGGGGATCAGCAGCCGCTCCCCCAGCTCCTTCACCACGCCGGTGGACGTCTCCATGGTCGGGTTCTTCTCGACCGCCTCACCGAGCAGCGCGGAGAAGTCGAACGCGTGGCGCCCGAGCACCCACGTCACCAGGGTGGCGGCCCCGATCAGCAGCAGACCGGCCTTGATGATCTGCACCCACGTGGTGCCCTTCATGCCGCCCACCAGCACGTAGACGATCATCAGCCCGCCCACGACGGCGATCACGACACCCTGCCCGAACGTGTTGCTGTTCGGGATCTGCAACAGCAACGCGATCAAGGCACCCGCGCCGGCCATCTGCGCCAGCAGGTAGAACAGCGACACCACGAGCGTGGACGTGGCCGCCGCCGCCCGCACCGGACGCTGCCGCATCCGGAAGCTCAGCACGTCGCCCATCGTGAACTTGCCCGTGTTGCGCAGCAACTCGGCCACCAGCAGCAACGCCACCAGCCACGCCACCAGGAACCCGATCGAGTACAGGAACCCGTCGTAGCCGTTCACCGCGATCGCACCCGCGATCCCCAGGAACGACGCCGCCGACAGGTAGTCACCCGCGATCGCCACCCCGTTCTGCGGACCGGTGAACGACCGGCCCGCCGCGTAGTAGTCCGACGCGGTCTTGTTGCTGCGGCTCACCCGGAACACCACGACGAGCGTGACCAGCACGAACGCCGCGAAGACCGAGATGTTGAGGATCGGGCTTCCCAGCTTCTCGGACATCAGTGGCCCTCCATGCGGGTGCGGATGGATTCCGCGACGGGGTCGAGCCGGGCGTCGGCGTAGCGGACGTAGAGGCCCGTGATCACGAACGTGGTCGCGAACTGCAGCAGCCCGACGACGATCCCGACGTTGATGTGGCCGAACAGCGGGATCGCCATGACCTCCGGCGCGTAGGAGGCCAGCAGGACGTACCCGAGGTACCAGAGCATGAAGGCCGCGCTCATCGGGAACACGAACCGGCGCAGCCGGGACCGCAGTTCGGCGAACTCGGGACTCTCCTGCACCCGCTGGTGCAGTGTCAGTTCGTCTCTCAACCCGGCACCGTCCCCATCCGTACGTCGTCTGCAGCCCGGTGCAACGACCGCGGAACCAACCGGTTCCGCGCCCCCTGACCAGGAAGATCGAACTGCTGGGCACTTTCGGCGAACCCCGTGGACCGGGGCGACACGACCGGGTGAAGGTACGAGGCACCCCGGTGGGCCACGTCACGCAGTAACGGCTCGGCCACCACTCGCAGTAGCAGGGACGGCCGTACAGGCGGGCTCATTCCTTCTTTCGGGCGGATGTGCGTCGCTCGCGCGCGGCGCGCCCGTGCCCCGCAGTGACGGGGCCCACGGCTACGCTCCCCCGCGATGGGGGGAACCAGCGATCTGCTCCGGGCCGCGGCGCGTCCGGCCACGATCACCGCGGCCACGGCGGCCTGGGTGCTCGGCGCGCTCGTCAACGACCTGTCCGGCTGGTCGTTCACCCTCACGGCGGCCGCCGGGGCCGCGCTCACCGCACTCGCCGTCGGCATCCCGATGCGGGCCGAGCACAACGCGCGCGTGCGGGCCCGCACCGCCCAGCAGGTGGCGGAGGACGCGGAGGCGCGCATCCGGCTGGTGCTGGACGACACGCTCGAGCCGCTCACCTACCTCATCGGCGGCATCACCGACCGGCCGCGCTGGTCGTTCGGCCGGGAGGCGGTGGAGCTGCAGGGCCAGGCCAAGGCCGTGGTGCTGGCGGCGGCGGCCGAGCTGCCCGGCGCCGACCGCCTGCGCTCCTGCTTCTTCACGCGCGTCGACGAGCGGCCCGTGCGGCTCGTCCCCGCCGGGTTCCACGGCCGCGCGGAGCAGCCGCGCACCACGTTCGTCGAGGGCACCGAGCTCGGCGACTTCGCCCTGGACATGCTCGCCCGGCGCCTGGACCTCTTCTGCGCCGACACCAAGGCCGCCTCCCCGCCCGGCTGGGAGCCCGGGGGCCACGCCTACCGCACGTTCATCGCGGTGCCCGTGGCCACCGAGGCCCGCCAGTTCGGCATCCTCACCGTCGACGGGCTGCATGTCGGCGACCTCGACGAGGACGACGTCGCCACCGTGCGCGTGCTCGCCCGGCTGCTGGCGGTCGCCCTCGGGGCGTGACCACGGTTAACCTGGTGACGTGGCGAAAACCCGGACCAACGGCGACGACGTGCAACGCGCGCGGTTGGCGCGCCTGCTGACCGATCCCGCCACCTATTTCGCCGACGCGCGGCGCCAGGCCCACGAGCACGCCCGGCGTCTGCTCGCCGAACGCCTCGACGACCACGGCGAGGTAGCCCCCGGCCGCTCGTAGCGGAAGCGATCTACACAGTTCCTCCACATCGCCGACAGCTCCCCTCCACAGGCGGCCCCTAGATTCGGCGGCATGAACGCGGGCCGGCGGGTGCTGGTGGTGGACGACGAGCCGACGATCGCGATGTCGATCGCGGCGCGCCTGCGGGCCGAGGGGTACGCGGTCGACGTGGCGCACGACGGGCCGTCGGCGATGGCCCGGTTCGAGTCGGACGCGCCCGACCTGGTCGTCCTGGACGTCATGCTGCCCGGCTTCGACGGGCTCGAGGTGTGCCGCCGGATCCAGGCGCGGCGCCCGATCCCCGTCCTCATGCTGACGGCGCGCGACACCGAGACCGACCTGCTCGTGGGGCTCGCCGTCGGCGCGGACGACTACCTGACCAAGCCGTTCTCGATCCGCGAGCTGGCCGCCCGGGTCGGGGTGCTGTTCCGCCGGGTCGACCGGGCGGCCGAGCAGCAGGTGCCGACCCGGATCGTGCTCGGCGATCTGGAGATCGACCCGGCCGAGCGGCGGGTGCTGCGCGGCGGCGAGCCCGCCCACCTCACGCCCACCGAGTTCGACCTGCTCGTGCACCTGGCCCGGCAGCCGCGCACGGTGCACCCGCGGGAGTCGCTGCTCGCCGAGGTGTGGGGCTGGGCCGACGCCACCGGCACGCGCGCCGTCGACAGCCACGTCAAGGCGCTGCGGCGCAAGCTCGGCGCCGACCTCATCCGCACCGTGCACGGGGTGGGCTACGCGCTCGAGGTGCCGCGATGAGCAGGCTCGCGGCGCTCGTCGACCTGCTGCCGCGCCCGCTCGACCCGCTGCGGTCGATCAAGCTGAAGATCAGCATCCTGCTGCTGGGGTCGGGCGCAGCGGGCATCGTCTACCTGTGGCTGCAGTACCGGTGGCTGCCCCCGGTCTCGATCACGCTCGTGGCGATCGCGATCGTGCTGCTCACCGCGCAGGTGCTCGCCCACGGCATGACGCGCCCGCTGCGCGAGATGACCGCGGCGGCGATGGCCATGGCGCAGGGCGACTACACGCGCCGGGTGCGCGCCACCTCGAAGGACGAGGTCGGTCAGCTCGCCACCGCCTTCAACCGGATGGCCACCGACCTCGCCGCCGCCGACCAGCAGCGCCGCGAGCTGATCGCCAACGTCTCGCACGAGCTGCGCACGCCGATCGCCGCGCTGCAGGCCGTGCTGGAGAACGTCGCCGACGGCGTGGCCGAGCCGGACCCGGCCACGCTGCGCACCGCGCTCGCCCAGACCGAGCGGCTGGGCGCGCTCGTCGGCGAGCTGCTCGACCTGTCCCGCATCGACGCGGGCGCGCTCACGCTGCGGCCCGAGCTCGTGCCGCTCGTGCCGATGCTGGACCAGGCGGTGGCCGAGGCACGGGTGGCGGCCGACGTCACGGGGCGCGACGTCGGCTTCCGGCTCGACGTGCGGCCGGACGACCTCGCGGTACAGGCGGACCCCATCCGGCTGCACCAGGTCGTCGTCAACCTGCTCGACAACGCGGCGCGCCACGCGCCGCCCGGAACGGATGTGCACGTCGTCGGACGACGACAGGGAGGGGGGCTCGTGCTCGAGGTACGGGACGAGGGTCCGGGGATCGCCCCGGACGAGCGGGACCGCGTGTTCCACCGGTTCACGCGCGGGGAGCGGGCGGTGGGCGGGGGCACCGGCCTCGGGCTCGCGATCGCCCGGTGGGTGGTGGACCTGCACGGGGGGCGGATCGCCGTGGTGGACGGCCCGGCGACGAACGGGCGCCCGGGCTGCCGCATCCGCGTGACCCTGCCGGCGCGGTCGTGAGCGGGGCGCAGGGCGGCACCGGGGACACCGTGACCGGACCGGAGACGCCCGAACAGGAGGCGCCGCAGCAGGAGCCGTCGGAGAGCGCGGTGGTGGTGGCCGCCCCGGCCGCGGGCCCGTTCGCGTCCGCACCGGTGCTGCTGTTCCCCCACTGGCGCGGCCCGTCCGCACCGCCCGGGCGGTGGGTGCTCGGCGCGGCCGCCGCGGTCGGGCTCACCGCCGCGGTCGCGCTGCCGGTCGAGCGGCCCGGGATCGGCTGGTTCGTGATGGCCGCCGTGGCCGCGATCGTCGTGGGGGCGCTGGCGCGGCAGGCGTACCGGAACGACCCGGCCCCGCCCGCGGCGCGCGCGTACGCGGTCGACGCGGCGTGGGCGATCGCCGCCGTCGCCCTCGCGGGGGTCATCGCCGTGCGCGACGCGGAGTGGCTGGTGGCGCTGTGCATGCTCGCGGCGCTGGCCGCGGGGTCGATCGCGGTTGCGGGCAGGCACTTCCGCAGCCTCACCTTCAGCACGATGGCGGTGGTGCTGGCCGCGTTCCGGGCGCTGCCGTGGACCGGGCGGGCGCTGCGGGCCGCGCGGCAGGGCGACGGGGGTGGCGGCGCGCGCACGGTGGTGGCGACCGCGCTGGGTCTGTGCCTGGTGGCCGTGTTCGCGCCGCTGCTCGCCTCCGCCGACCCGGCGTTCGCGCGGGTGCTCGACGACCTGGTGCCCACCCTCGACGACACGGTCGTCACCCGCGCCGTGGTGTGCGCGTTCGCGGCGGCCGCCGTGCTCGGCTGCGGGTTCCTGCTCATGGCGCCGCCGACGCCACAGCCGCAGAAGGGCGGCCCGGCCCGGGTGCGCCGCGTGGAGTGGGCGCTGCCGATCGGGTTCCTGGTGGCATTGTTCGGGCTGTTCGTCGGCGTGCAGTTCGCCACGCTGTTCGGCTCCGACGACTACGTCCGGCGCACCACCGGCCTGACCTACGCCGAGTACGCGCGCGGTGGGTTCTGGCAGCTGCTCGCGGTCACCGTGCTGGCGCTGGGCGTGGTGCTGCTGGCGTCCCGGTTCGCCCCCACCCCCACGCCTGCGGACCGCGCGTGGAAGCGCAGCCTGCTGGCCGCGCTCGCCGGGCTCACGCTGGTGATCGTCCTGTCGGCGCTGCGGCGGATGTGGCTCTACCAGGAGGCGTACGGCTTCACCACGCTGCGGCTGGTGGTGCTGACCTGCGAGCTGTGGCTCGGGGTCTGCTTCCTGCTCGTGCTCGTGGCGGTGCTGCGCCTGCAGGCCCGGCCGCTGGTGCGCGAGATGGCGGGCGCCGGCGTGGCGGCACTGGTCGCGCTCGCGGCCCTCGACCCGGAGGGGTTCGTCGCGGCGTCCGACGTGGGGCGCTTCGAGACCACCGGGAAGATCGACACCGTCTACCTCGGCAGGCTCTCGGCCGACGCCGTGCCCGCCCTCGTCCGGTTGCCCGCGCAGCAGCGCTGCGAGGTGCTCCCGCGCATCGCGGCCCGGCTCGGCGAGGCGGAGACGGACTGGCCCAGCTGGAACGCCTCCCGGGCCGCTGCCCGGGAGGCGCTCGCCGACCTCCGCTGCTAGTCCGGGGTCAGCGGGCCCACTCCCGGGCCGCCTCCTCGCCGAAGCGGAAGTTCGGGGTGGGCCCGAGCGACCACGGGGCCACCGCGTCCATCAGCTCGCGGTGCAGGCGGCCGGGCACGTCGGTGCCGTCCACCAGCGACAGCACCGACAGCAGGTACGGCGCGTCGCGGTGGGCGACGGCGTCGGGCACTGCGGGAGGGCGGGCGAGCGCGCCACCCAGGTGCCGCAGCCCCAGCACGCACATCACCGGCGCCCCGGGCCCGGTGATCTCCAGGGCCGCGGCCGCCACGGCGGGGTCGAACTCCCGCAGCATGGTGTTGGTGCCGGTGTAGGGGTGCGGCTGGTCGGGCTCGGCGAAGATCGTGGCGGCCTGCGCGTAGGGCAGCTCGGCCAGCGCGCCGGTGGTCGGCACGGCCGCGCGCAGCGGCGCCACGAGCCGCTGCGTCTCCGCCGCCGATCCGGTGGAGGCGATCCGGACCTGCGCCACGTACCGGCCGCGCAGGTGCGCGGGCACCATCGGCAGGTCCGGGTAGGGCAGCGCCCCGATCGACGAGGTGAGGAACTCGGGCAGGTCGGCGGTCCAGTCGCGGTAGGCGGCGAGCAGCGCGGGCACGTGCTCCTGCGCCACCGACAGCGCGCCGCCGTGGATGCGCTCCACGGGGGCGAGTTCGATCTCCATCGCCGTCACGGCGGTGCCGGGCGGGGTGCCCGCGCCGCGCAGCGTGCGGAAGACCTCCGGGTCGGAGCCGGCCGTGACGTGCCGGATCCCGACGGGCATGGCGAGCTCGACGCTGCGCACCCGGTCGCTTGCCCAGCCCAGCTCCCGGGCGAGCACCCCGATGCCGCCGCCGAGGGTGTAGCCGACCACCCCGACCCCGGGCGCGGACCCGCTGGGCGGCGCGAGCCCGTGCTCGGCCGCCGCGGCCACGACCTGCGCCCACCGGGTGCCTGCCTCCACCCGGACCACGCGGGCCGCCGGGTCGACGCGCACGCCGTCCATCCGCCGGGTGCTGATCAGGACGCCGCCGGCGAGCGGCACCTCACGGCCGTGGCCGCTGGTCTGCACCGCGAGCGGCAGCCCGTGGTCGGCCGCGTACCGCACCGCGGCCACGACGTCGGCTGCCGACGTCACGCCCACGACGAGGTCCGGGCGGTGCGGGTGCGCGAGCTGGTAGCCGCTGAGCTCGTCGTCGAATCCGTCGTCGCCGGGACGCAGCACCGGCCCCTCCACGTTGTCGATCGCGCTCATGTCCGCGACGTTAGGAGCCCTTCAGGACAGGATCGGTCCGCAAGCCGGCTCCTCCAGCAGTCGCCTGCGGGCGCCATGATCCCGAGCAGGAACGGCACGAGGAGCCCCACCGCCTCCAGCGGCACGAGCACCGGCCACACCGCCGCCCGCTCGACGAACGCCGTCACCGGGTCCGGGGGGCGGCAGCAACACCCACTCCCGCCACCGCACGGCCCCGACCAGGACGAGCGCGAGCAGCCCGTACGCGGCCACGATGTCGCCCATGTACAGGAGCAGGCAGTGCAGGAAGCCGATCACCAGCATCCAGGCGCCGCGTCGCCGCACCAGCCTGCTGACGGTGCGCCACGGCGCTCCGGCGTCCTGGTGGCGGCGCACCAGCTGCCCCACCCCGTACCCGAACAGCACGCTGAACGGCGGGAACGCCCGCCCGTCCACGACCGTGGCGATGACGCCCGCGACCGCGGCGTCCACGGGCGAGCCGTCCAGCGGGAACCCGGCGAGGTAGCCCGCACCCGCACGAACCAGTGCGAGTTGGCGAGCGCGATGAACAGCAGCATCACGCCGCGGGCGAGGTCCGGCGCGAGCACGCGCTCGGCGAGGCCCGTCGGGCGCAGGTGGATCTCCGGCACCGCTCCAGGGAACCGGGCGCGCCCGGGGCGTCACCGGCCGAAGGTATCGATCTCCCCGACCTCGGTACTCACTCGTCGCTCAGCTCGTCCTCGAGCGGTCGCAGCTCGGCCGTGAACTCGTCGAGGAACGCCGTCCAGGACGCGACGGGCGCGGCCGGGCGCACCACGAACTTCGTGAGGCCCGCGTCGACGTACCGGCGCACGAGCTCGCGCGCCTCGCCCCAGCCGTGCGGCACGAGGTCGGCAGGCTCGAGGTCCGGCCGGCGACGCGCGGCGCGCTCCCGGGCCGCGGCCACCTCGGCCGCCGAGGCGTCCGGTGCCACCACGGCGATGTTGGTGCCGTAGTGGTCGTCCTCGATCTCCCGACCCGCCTCCGCGGCCGCGCGCTCGATCTGCGCGCGGGCGTCGCGGGCCTCGTCGGGCGTGACGAAGCTGCCCAGCCAGCCGTCGGCGAGCCGCCCGATCCGGCGCAGCCCGGCCGGAGCCCGGCCGCCCAGCCAGATGTCCGGTGGCCGCGGCGGCAGCGGGCCCACCGACACGTCGTCGAGGTGGAAGAACCGGCCGTGGTGAGTGACGCGCGGCTCGGCGAGCAGGCGGCGCACCACCTCGAGGGACTCGTCGAAGAGGGCCGCCCGGGCGCCGTCCGGTGCCGGGAAGAGCTGCCGCTCCGCCGCGACGGCCGGCCGCACCCCGAACGCGGGCAGGATCCGCTTCGGCGCGAGCGCGGTGAGCGACGCGAGCTGCGCCGCCACCAGCGCCGGGTTGCGGCCGGGCAGCACGATCACCCCGCTGCCGACCTTGAGCGTCCGCGTGCGGGCCACCGCGAAGCCCATCCCGACGAGCGGGTCGATCAGCGGGAGCGAGGCCTGGTCGGCCAGCCACAGCGAGTCGATCCGCCGCGCCTCGAGCTCGTCGACGAGCTCGGCCAGCTCCGGGCCGGGGCCGGCACCGCCGGCCAGTGGAAGGGAACCGATGCCGATGCGGACCTTCACGCCGGTCACGCTACTGGGATCACCTCGCTACCGTCAGTGCCTGACGGCGGCCCGGGTAGCGTCCGGCCCGTGCTTCCCACCACAGCGCGCCCGGAACACCGCCAGCTCGACCACGGCGTCCGGCTGGAGTGGGGGCGGGAAGGCGCCGCGCTGCTGGCCGCCGAGTGCGCCGTCGTGGTCGTCGTGGACGTGCTGTCGTTCTCCACCGCCGTCGACGTGGCGGTGGGCCGCGGCGCCGCGGTGCTGCCGCTGCGCTGGGCCGACCCCGACCACCCGCCCGCCACCGGGGTGGTCCGGGCGGGCCCGCGGGGCGGAGCGGGCCCGTCGCTGTCCCCCGCGTCGCTCACCGGGCTGGCGGCGGGCACCCGCCTCGCGCTGCCCTCCCCCAACGGGGCCACGCTCTGCGCCGCCGTCGCCGCCACGGGCGCCGTGCTGCTCGCGGGCTGCCTGCGCAACGCCTCCGCCGTGGCGGCCGCGGCGCGGGCCGTCGGCGGACCGGTCGGGATCGTGCCCGCGGGCGAGCGGTGGCCGGACGACTCGATGCGCGTGGCGGTCGAGGACGCGCTCGGGGCGGGCGCCGTCGCGGCCGCGCTGGCGGACCGGTCCCCCGAAGCCGAGCTCGCCGTGGCGCAGTTCGCCGCCGCGCGCGAGCGCGGGCTCGCGGACGTGCTCGCCGCCTCGTCCTCCGGGCGGGAACTGCACGCCGACGGGTTCGCGGCCGACGTCGAGCTCGCCGCGCAGCTCGACGCCAGCTCGGTGGTCCCGCGGCTGCGGGACGGGTTCCTGCAGGCCGCGTGATGGACGGGCGCTGGCTCGAGGTCGGGGACGGCGTGTTCGCCCGCCGGTACGCCGAGCTGGACCTCACGGTCGGGCTCGTGCTCGGCGCCGAGCGCGCCCTCGTGGTGGACACCCGCGGCGACGCCCGCCAGGGTGCCGAGCTCGCCGCGGCGGTGCTGGCGATCACCTCCCTGCCGCTGTCCGTCGCGATCACGCACGCGCACTTCGACCACTGCTTCGGCACCGCCGCGTTCGCCCCCGCCCCGGTGCACGCGCTGCCCCGCTGCCGGGAGGTCCTGGTTGCCACCGCGGCCGCCCAGCGGGCCCGGTGGGTGGCCCACTACCGCGACCACGACCCGGGCACCGCCGACGCCCTCGCGGCCACCGATCCCCCGCTGCCCGACGCGGACGCGCCGGTCGTGCTCGACCTCGGCGGCCGCCGCGCCGAGCTGCTGCACCCCGGCCGCGGCCACACCGACCACGACCTGGTCGTGGCGGTGCCCGACGCGGGCGTCGTGTTCGCGGGCGACCTCGTGGAGCAGGGCGCCCCACCGGACCTGGAGGACGCCGTGGTGCCCGAGTGGCCCGCCACGCTGGACGCGCTGCTCGCCCTGCGGCCGCGCACCGTGGTGCCCGGCCACGGCGAGCCGGTGGACCCCGCGTTCGTCGCCGGGCAGCGGGCCGAGCTGGCCGAGGTCGCGGCGCTGTACGACGCCGTGGCGCGGGGCGCGCTCACCGCCGCGGAGGCGGCCCGCCGCTCCCCCTACCCGGACGTCCCGTGGCCGATAGGGTCCCCGGAGTGACGTTCTCAGCGCAGCTGCGGGACCTGACCGGACCCACCTGGGACGCGGCCGTGGGGCACCGGTTCGTCGACGAGATCTGGCGGGGCGCGCTCGACACCGACGTGCTCACGACCTACCTCGTGCAGGACCACCAGTTCGTCGACGCGTTCCTCGCGCTGATGGGCGCCGCGGTGGCCACGGCCGACCGCGCGGACGCCCGCGTGGTGCACGCCCGCCAGCTCGGCGTGGTGGCGGGCCCGGAGAACGACTTCTTCGCCCGTGCCCTCGACACCCTCGACGTGCCCCTCGCCGACCGCACCGAACCCGTGCTGCTCGAGCCGACGCGCGGCTTCATCGAGCTGATGGACACCGCCCGCCGCAGCGCCGACTACCCGTCGTGCCTCGCCGTGCTCCTCGTGGCCGAGTGGCTCTACCTGGACTGGGCCACCCGCCCGGAGGAGGCGCCGCCGGAGGAGCCGCTGCAGGCCGAGTGGATCGCCCTGCACAGCGGCCGGGCGTTCACCGCGTGGGTGGACTTCCTGCGCGCCGAGTTCGACCGCGCCTGCACCGACCTGGAGCGGGCCCACCGCGACCGGGTGCAGGAGCTGTTCGTGCGCGCCGCGGACCTCGAGCTGGCGTTCTTCGACGCCGCCTACCAGGGCTGAGCCCTACGCCCGCTCCGCGCACGCGTCGATCAGCGGCCGCGGGTCGGGCGCCTCGCCGGTGGGCTGGAACACCACCGTGGTGGCCCCGGCCTCGGCCAGGGTGCTGACCGCCTCGTCGACGCGCGCCGCGAGCCGCGGCGCGGACGTGTCGAGCTCCACGAACACCACCGTGTCGAACGGCTCCCCCGCCAGACCGCCGCCGGCCCGCCCGGCGGCCGAGTGGGCCACGCCGTCGCGGATCTGGTCGACCGAGAGCACCGAGTCGAGGATGACGCCGTCGGCCACCTCCCCGGCCAGGCTCACCGTCTTGGGCCCGCGGCCGCCCACGAGCAGGGGCGGCGGCACCGACGGCGGCCAGTCGAGCGTGACGTCGCGCAGGCGCACGTAGCGGCCCTCGACATCGACGGTGCGGCTGTGCAGCAGATCGCGCACCGCGGTGGTGTACTCCCGCAGCAGCGTCATCGGCGAGGGCACCCGGGCACCCACCTGCTCCATCCACTCCAGGACGCCGTGGCCGAGTCCCGGGCGGAACCGGCCGGGGAACAACCGGGCCACGGTGGCGATCTCGATCGCCGCGAGCGCCGGGTTGCGCAGCGGCACCGGCAGCAGCCCGACGCCGACGTGGAGCCGCTCGGTGCAGGCCAGCGCGGCCGTGGCCGTGCTGATGCCGCCCTCGAAGAAGCAGTCCTCCCACAGCCACAGCTGCGCGATCCCGGCCGCGTCGGCCGACCGCGCCACCTCGGGCAGATCCTCGGGCGGGCACTGGGGGCGGAAGGTCACGCCGACCGTCGGTTCCGTCATGGTCGCGATCACACCACGGTGGCCCGACACCAACTGGAAACACGTCGTCACTTGCGCCGGTGGCATGCCGCGTCGTCCACTCGACAGGAGGGACGCGAACGCGGCGGGCCGCGGCCGGGACGGCGCCGCCCACCGAGTACGTTCCAGGCCGGCGATCAGCAGGAAGGGGGCTGTGACGAGATGGAGAACGTGGCGATGCCGGGATTCACCGAGCGACGGCTCGCTCGCCTCGGGGGCGGCACGGACGCGCCCGGGCTCTTCCCCACCCGTTACCTCGATCCGGCCCCGTCGCCGGACGGTGCCCTGCTCGCCTGGATCTCCGATCGCGACGGCCGTCCCCGGGTCTGGGTCGCTCCGCTGCCCCCGGAGGGCAGGGCGGTGGTGGAGCCGGACCGGCCGCTGCCCGCCGGTGGTGACGTCGAGGCGATGTGCTGGTCGCCCGACGGCCTCTGGATCGCCTGCCAGGTGGCCCCGCACGGCGGGGAGCGCACCGGCGTGCAGGTGGTCTCACCGGACGGCAGCGACCTGCGCGACCTCGCACCCGGCGCGGCGGCCGCCACCCTCGGGGTGTGGTCGCCCACCGGCCGCCAGCTCGGGATCACGATCTACGCCGAGGGCTCCGGCGACGGGCAGGCCTGCCTCGTCGACCTCCGCGACGGCACGTCCGTCGTGCTCGCCTCCGGCCCGGCGCCGCACGTGTGCGCGGTGAGCGGCGACGGCAGGCGCGCGGTCGTGCGGCTGGGCCCCGAGGGCGCGCGGCGGCTCGAGCTGGTGGACCTGCGCAGCGGCCGGCGCACCGAGCTGCTTCCCGGCGGCGCCGGCGTGGCCGACGCCCGCTTCGGCGTCACCGGCCGCCAGCTCTACGTGCACACCGACGCCGGCCGCGAGCGGCCCGCCCTCCTCGCCGTCACCCTCCGCGGGTCGAGCGGGGTCTCCGCCGTCTACCCCATCGCCGAGCGGCCCGACGACGACCTCGACCTGGTGGCCCTCGACCCCGCAGGCGTCCGCGCCGCGCTGTCCTGGAACGTCGACGGGCGCAGCGAGGTGGAGCTGCTCGACCTGCGCTCCGGCCTGCTCGAACCCGTCGTGCCGGTGCCCGGCGACGTCGTCACCGGCGCCGCGTTCACCCTCGACGGCAACGCGCTGATCCTCGCGAACGAGGGCCCGGCGGTCTCCCCGCGCCTGTCACGCATCGCACTCGACGTCCACAGCGACGCCACCCCGTTGCTGCGGCCCGCCAAGCAGCTCGGGGCGTCGTTCGTGGAGCCCACGCTGCACGAGTTCCGCGGCGAGGACGGGCTGCGCCTGTCGGGCTGGCTGTTCCGCCCCCGCGGGGCGCTGGGCCCGCAGCCCACGCTGATCTGGCTGCACGGCCCCGAGTCGCAGGAGCGGCCCGCCTTCCAGCCGCTCTTCCAGGCGCTCACCGCGGAGGGCGTGGCCGTCTTCGCGCCGAACGTGCGCGGCTCCGGCGGCTACGGGCGCACGTTCCGCGCCGCCGACGACGGCGAGCGCCGGTTCGCCGCCATCGCGGACGTCCGCGCGGCCGTCGACTTCGTGGTGTCGGCGGGCATCGCCGACCCGGCCCGGGTCGGGGTGTCCGGCCGCTCCTACGGCGGATACCTCGCGCTCGCGGCGCTGGCCTGGTACCCGGAGCTGTTCTCCGTCGGCGTCGACGTGTGCGGCATCTCCGACTTCGCCACGTTCTACGCCCGCACCGAGCCCTGGATCGCCGCGGCGGCCGCCGCCGAGTACGGCGACCCGCACACCGACGCCGACCTGCTGCAGGAGCTCTCACCGCTGCAGCGCGTCGACCGCATCACCGCGCCCCTGCTCGTGGTGCACGGCACCCACGACACCCAGGTGCCGGTCGACGAGGCGCAGCAGGTGGTCGACGCGCTGCGCGAGCGCGGGGCGAGCCCCGGCTTCCTGCTCCTCGAGGACGAGGGCCACGAGGTGCGCGGCCGGGACAACCGCGTGGTGTTCGTCCGCGAGGTGGTGCGGTGGGTGGTGGCCCACCTGCGTGGGCTGTCCGAGCAGACGGCGTGATCGTCAGAGCCTGCTGAACGACTGCATGATCGGCTGCCCGTCGTCGTCCGTGCCGATCACGAACCGGTAGGGCTCGCTCGACGTGCCGCCGTCGCGCCGGGTGAACACCACGGTGCCCTCCACGGT
Source organism: Pseudonocardia zijingensis (assembly GCF_042657305.1). Taxonomy (NCBI): domain Bacteria; kingdom Bacillati; phylum Actinomycetota; class Actinomycetes; order Pseudonocardiales; family Pseudonocardiaceae; genus Pseudonocardia; species Pseudonocardia zijingensis. The sequence continues at coordinate 476,204 of NZ_JBHSKO010000002.1, forward strand.
GTTGCCGCCGGTCTGACGGGCGTTCTGCAGGCTCACCGAGGCCACTTCCGACCAGAAGCGGTCGTACCCGCCCCGCCCGCCGGACGCGGCCTGCGCCTGGGAGCCGAGCAGCCGCCACGCCGACTCGGTGTCGCCGGGCAGCAGGCCGTAGTAGTTCTGGACGAACGCGACGGCGTCGGTGGCCGGCGCGCCGCTGGGGGTCGTGGTCGGCGCGGCGGCGGGAGCGCTGGTGGCCGGGGGCGGGGTGGTGGGCTGCGGCGCGCTGGTCGTCGCGGGCGCGCTGACGGCGGGTTGCGCGGAGGGCGCGCCACCGGCGCCCGGGTCGTTGCTGGTGAGGATCGCGACCGTGACCCCCGCGCCGACGGCGAGGACGCCGAGCGCGGCGAGCAGCAGGGGCATCCTGCGGTTGCGCCCCCGCCGCGCCGGCTCGGGACGGGGCGCGTCCGACAGCGTGGGCGGACCGGACCGGGCGGGCGGCACCACGGCGGTGCTCACCGGCGCCGCGGCGGCGAGCGGAGCCAGTCCGGGGTCGCTGCCCGCGATCACGGCGGCGAACGCGTCGCGGGCCTGCGCGGCCGACGGCCGGTCGTCGGGCTCGCGGCTCAGCAGCCGCATGATCATGTCGACGACCGGGCCGTCCTGCTTCGGGCGCCGCACCTGCTCGGTGGCCACCTTGTGCAGGAGGGCGTAGGCGTTGTCGTCGAGCCCGAACGGCGGGGTGCCCTCCACGGCCGCGTACAGCGTGGCGCCGAGCGCGAACACGTCCGACGCGGCGGTGGGGTTGAGCCCGCGCGCCACCTCCGGGGACAGGAACGCGGGCGTGCCCGCGATCAGGCCGGTGCGGGTGAGCTGCACGTCGTCGACCGCACGGGAGACCCCGAAGTCGGTGAGCTTGACCCGGCCGTCGTCGGCGATCAGCACGTTGCCCGGCTTGACGTCGCGGTGGGTGACGCCCGCGAGGTGGGCGGCGGCGAGCCCGTCGGCCACCTGGCGCCCGATGTCACCGACCTGCTCCGGGGGCAGCGGGCCCTTGTCGCCGAGCACCTGGGCGAGCGACCGCGACGGCAGGTACTCCATCACCAGCCACGGCCGGTCCTCGTGCACCACCACGTCGAACATGCTGATCACGTGCGGGTGCTGCAGGCGGGCCCCGATGCGGCCCTCGCGCAGGATGCGCTGGCGCGACACCTCGAGCGCGTCGTTGCCCGCCGCGGTGGGCGGCGCGGCGGCCGCGAGGAGCTCCTTCACCGCCACCGTGCGGTTGAGCAGCTCGTCGGTGGCACGCCAGACCGCACCCATGGCACCGGCGCCGATGCGCTCGTCGAGCCGGTAGCGGCCGCCGACGCGGACGGGGGTGTCATCGGATGCGGGGCTCATCGCCCGCAAGGGTAGCCAGGTGCGCTGAGAGCACGCTCATGGCCGCCCCCGCGTCCGAACGGGTGACGACGTCGTAATCCGGACGGTGCAGTGGCGCCACGCGGGCGTCCCGGAGGGACGCCGCGGCGCGCGCCCCGGAACCGTCCCGAACCGCCCGTCGCACCGACCGTTCGGCGCACAGGATCAGGCATCGGTGACGGACCGTGCGTCTTTCCGGTGACGGCCCCGTCGCGCGGAAGCGGGAGGTGGCCCCGCGGGGGCACGATGGTCACACCGCGCGGCGCAGAGGAGAGATGATGAAGATCGCTGACATCCTCGACAACAAGGGCTCGACGGTCCACACCGTGCTGCCGTGGCTCACGGTCGCGGAAGTGGTCGAGCGCCTCGGCCGGCACGGGATCGGGGCCGTGCTGGTGTGCGACGAGAACCACGCCATCCAGGGCATCGTGTCCGAGCGCGACATCGTGCGCGCCCTGCGCAAGCACGGCGCGCAGCTGCTCACCATGCCCGTGAGCGAGGTGATGACCCGCTACGTCCAGACCGCGGGCCCCGACGAGACGGTGGCCCACGCGATGGCCCGGATGACGGCGGGCCGCTACCGCCACCTGCCGGTGCTGGAGCACGGCAAGCTCGTGGGCATGGTCAGCATCGGCGACCTCGTGAAGCACCGGGTGCGCGAGATGGAGCTGGAGACCGGCGTGCTGCGCGACGCGCTGATCTCGAGGTACTGACCCCGCCGCTCCGGACGGGTCAGGGGCGCCGCCGATCCAGCACCCACAGCAGCGCGGCCGCGCCGGACGCGACGGCCGTGCACAGGAACGCCGGGCTGTCGGCGAGCGAGCCCATCACCGCGACGCCGACGGTCGCACCCGTCTGCCGGACCGCGTTCAGCAGGCCGCCGGCGGTGCCTGCGGTGCCCGCCGGGGCGGCCGCGACGACGACGGTGACGAGTGCGGGCAGCGTGAGCGACACCCCCACCCCGATCAGCAGCAGCCCGGCGCCGAGCACCGGGTACGGCGCGCGGCCGGCCATGCCGCGAGCAGCGCCGGGCCCGCGACCAGCAGCCCGAGGCCCGTGAGAACGGGAAGCCGCGCACCGCGGGCGGCGAGCAGGCGCGCGGTGAGCGGCGGGCCGATCACGGTCGGGAGCGTGAGCGGCAGGAACGCCAGCCCCGCGAGCAAGGGGGCGAGGCCGTGGTCGTCCTGCAGGAGCGACGTGGTGGTGAACAGGACGCCGGCGAGCACGAGGTTGACCGCCGCGCCCACCGCGAGGCCGGCGGCCACCCCCGGCGCACGCAGGAGCGCGGGCGGCACCGCGGGCGTCGCGGCCCGCCGCTCCCAGCGCACGAACAGGACCGCGCCGATCACCGCGGGCACCACCGCCAGCGGCTGGGCGGCGACGACCCCCTCGGTGACCGAGGCGAGCACGACGCAGGCGGCGAGCTGCGGGCGAAGTCCCACCCGCCCCGGCGTCGGCGCGGGGCCGGCGAGGCGCCCGGTCAGGGCGAGCCCCAGCGCGGCGAGCGGGACGTTGACCAGGAAGACGGCCCGCCACCCACCGAGGTCGACCAGCAACCCCCCGACGGGCGGCCCGACGGCGAGCGCGGCACCGGTCGTCGCCGCCCAGGTGCCGAGCGCCCGCGCCCGCCTCTGCGGGTCCGGGTGCAGGTGCGCGATCAGCGCGAGCGAGCTCGGCAGGCACGCCGCGGCGGCCACCCCGAGCACCGCCCGCAGTCCGATCAGGACGCCCGCCGTCGGCGCGGCCGCGCAGACCAGCGACAGCAGGCCGAACGCCGCGATCCCCCGGCGGAACACGCGCGCCGCACCGATCCGGTCGGCGGCCGCCCCGCCGGCGAGGAGGAACGCGGCGAACGTGACGGTGTAGGCGTCGACCACCCACTGCTGCTCGGCGGACGACGCGCCGGTCGCGGACCGCAGGTCGGGCAGCGCGACGGTCAGCACGGTCGTGTCGAGGAGCACCACGAAGTACGCGAGGGAGATCCCGAGCAGCCGCGAGGTGGACGTGGCGGTGGGCGAAGCGGTCGTCACGGCGTCGACCCTGCGGGCCGGGCGGCCCCACGGCCAACAGGCCGGCCCGGCGGCTGCGTTCGGCTTTCCCGAACGCCGCGGACCTAGGCTGGTGGGGTGGACCTGCGGCACCTGCGCGTCTTCCTCGCCGTCGCGGAGACGGGCACCGTCGCGGCGGGTGCCGAACGCGCCGGGTTGTCGCGCGCCACCGTGTCCGAGCAGGTCCGAGCCCTGGAGGGCACCCTCGGCGTCACGCTCTTCCAGCGTGGGCGCGACGGCATGGCGCTCACCGAACCCGGGAGGCGGCTGGTGCCGGCCGCGCGGCAGCTGCTCGACCACGCCGACGCCGTGCGGCGCCTCGTCACCGACGCGCGGACCACCGTCCGGGTCGGCACGCTGGAGACGCTGCTCGCCACCCGCCTCCCCGGCGTCGTCACCCGGCTCGCCGACCGCCGCCCCGACCTGCGCCTGGACGTCCGTTCGATGATGCGCGAGCCGCTCCTGCGCGCGGTCGCCGCGGGCGAGCTGGACGCCGCGCTCCTCCTCGACGTCGGCACGTCGCTCGGGGAGCTCGGGTTCGACGCCGACGTCGGCGCGCTGGAGTTCGTCGACATCGGCTCCGTCGGGCTGCACCTCACCGCCCGGCCGGGGAACCGGCTGGTGACGGCCGGCCCGCTCGCGGCGGCAGACCTGGCCGGCGAACCGCTCCTGGTCACGCCGCCCGGCTGCTCGTTCCGCATGGCCGTGGGCCGGTTGCTCGGGCCGGACGGGCCGCGCACCGAACTCGCCAGCGTCTCCACCGTCAAGGCGTGGGTCGCGCAGGGCCAGGGCATCGCGCTGCTGCCGGACTTCGCCGTCGCCGGCGACCTGGCCGACGGCACGCTGGTGCCGCTACCGCTGCACGACCCGCCCCGACCGCTCGCCCTGCGGGTCGTCTGGCGGGGCGGCGACGAGGATCGCGGAGTGCGCGACGCGCTCTACGCGCTCGTCTCCTGAACGGACCCGACCCGCTAGTCGAACTCCGGGCCCTCGGTGCGGGTGCGCTTCAGCTCGAAGAAGTGGGGGTAGGACGCGAGCAGGCGCGCGCCGTCGAACACGCGGCCCGCGTCCTCGCCGCGCGGGATGCGGGAGAGCACGGGGCCGAAGAAGGCCACCCCGTCGACGTGGATGGTGGGGGTGCCGACGTCGAGGCCCACGGGGTCCATCCCGCGGTGGTGGCTCGCGCGCAGCTCCTCGTCGTACTCGGTGGACGTGGCGGCGTCGGCGAGGCTCGCGGGGAGGTCCAGCTCGGCGAGCGCCTCCTTGATCACCACGTCGAAGTCCTTGTTGCCCTCGTTGTGGATGCGGGTGCCGAGCGCGGTGTAGAGGGGCTCGAGCACCTCGGCGCCCTCGGAGCGCGCCGCGGCGATTGCGACCCGGACGGGTCCCCACGCGCGGTCCATCATCTTGCGGTACTCCTCGGGCAGGTCCCGACCCTCGTTGAGCACCGCGAGGCTCATCACGTGCCAGGTGATCTCGACGTCACGCACCGCGCGTACCTCGAGCATCCACCGCGACGTGATCCACGCCCACGGGCACAGCGGGTCGAACCAGAAATCGACGCGGGCGGTCGCGGCGGGTGCGGCACTGGGCACGGTTGCTCCTCGGATCGACCTCGATCTACGCAGGCACCAACCCGCCGTACCGGCCCGGCATTCCGCGACCTCCCGATCTCGACGGCGCCCGCCCGGCGCACGTGGTTGGATCGGCAGCCTGTCCGAGGTTCCCCCGACCCAGGAGTGCCGTCCGCATGGCCCCTCCCAACCTGACCCGCACCGACGCCGAGCGCCGGGCCGCGCTGCTGGAGGTCGTCGACTACACCGTCGAGCTCGACCTCACAGACGGCGCCGGAAACCCGGGTGACGCGACGTTCGCCACCGCGACGACCGTCCGGTTCCGCTGCGCCGAGCCCGGCGCCGACAGCTGGATCGACTTCGTGGGTCCCGCGGTGGCCGAGGCCACGCTGAACGGTGAGCCGCTCGACGTGTCCGGCTACCGCGAGGAGGACGGGATCGCGCTGCCCGGGCTGGCGGCGGAGAACGAGCTGCGGGTGGTGGCCACCGGCAGCTACATGAACACCGGTGAGGGCCTGCACCGGTTCGTCGACCCGGTCGACGGCTCGGTCTACCTGTACTCGCAGTTCGAGACGGCCGACGCCAAGCGGATGTTCGCCTGCTTCGACCAGCCCGACCTGAAGGCCCGCTACACCCTCACGGTCACCGCGCCCGAGGACTGGAAGGTCGTCTCCAACGCGGCGGCCGAGAGTGTGGCGGGCGGCGTGCACCGGTTCGCCACCACCGAGCTCATGCCGACCTACCTGGTGGCGCTGATCGCCGGCCCGTACGCCGAGTGGCGGGACGAACACAAAGACGATCAGGGGGAAATCCCTCTTGGTATCTACTGCCGCGCCTCGCTCGCCGAGCACATGGACGCCGAGCGGCTGTTCACCGAGACCAAGCAGGGCTTCGACTTCTACCACCGCAACTTCGGCGTGCGGTACCCGTTCGGCAAGTACGACCAGCTGTTCGTGCCCGAGTTCAACGCGGGCGCGATGGAGAACGCAGGCGCGGTCACGTTCCTGGAGGACTACGTCTTCCGCTCCCGCGTCACCCGGTTCCTCTACGAGCGCCGCGCCGAGACCGTGCTGCACGAGATGGCGCACATGTGGTTCGGCGACCTCGTCACGATGCGCTGGTGGGACGACCTGTGGCTGAACGAGTCGTTCGCCACCTTCGCCTCGGTGCTCTGCCAGGCGGAGGCCACCGAGTACCGCAACGCGTGGACCACGTTCGCCAACGTGGAGAAGTCCTGGGCCTACCGGCAGGACCAACTGCCCTCCACGCACCCCGTGGCCGCCGACATCCCCGACCTGCAGGCCGTCGAGGTGAACTTCGACGGGATCACCTACGCCAAGGGCGCGTCGGTGCTCAAGCAGCTCGTGGCGTACGTCGGGCTGGAGCCGTTCCTCGCGGGGCTGCGCACCTACTTCCAGCGGCACGCGTGGGGCAACGCCACCTTCGACGACCTGATCGCCGCGCTCGAGGAGTCCTCGGGCCGCGACCTGTCCGACTGGGGCGCCCAGTGGCTGCGCACCACCGGCCTGAACCTGCTGCGCCCCTCGTTCGAGGTGGACGGCGAGGGCCGGTTCACCCGCTTCGCGGTGGTGCAGGGCGGGGCCCGCCCGGGCGCAGGCGAGCTGCGCACGCACCGGCTCGCGGTGGGCGTGTACGACGACCGCGACGGCAAGCTGGTGCGCACCGAGCGCGTGGAGGTCGACGTCGCGGGCGAGCGCACCGAGGTGCCGCAGCTCGTCGGGGTATCGCGCGGCAAGCTCGTGCTGGTCAACGACGACGACCTCACCTACTGCGCGCTGCGCCTCGACCCCGGGTCGCTCGCCACGCTCGTCGACCGCATCGGCGACATCGCCGACCCGCTGCCGCGCACGCTGTGCTGGTCGGCGGCATGGGAGATGACGCGGGAGGCCGAGCTCAAGGCCCGCGACTTCGTGGCACTCGTGGCGGGCGGGTTCGGCGCCGAGTCCGAGGTGGGCGTCGTGCAGCGGCTGCTGATGCAGGCCCAGACCGCGGTGGCCTCCTACGCCGACGAGGAGTGGGCGGCCGAGCGCGGCTGGCCCCTGCTGGTCGATTCCCTGCTGTTCCGGCTCGACACCGCGCCGGCGGGCTCGGACGCGCAGCTCGCCGTGGTCAACGCGCTCACCGGCAGCGTGCTCTACACGTCGGTGCTGGAGGGCATGCGCGGATGGCTCGACGACATCGACGTGCCGGACGGGCTCACCGTCGACACCGACCTGCGCTGGCGGCTCCTGCACGCGCTCGTGGCGCACGGCCACGCCCACGAGGCCGAGATCGACGCCGAGCTGGAGCGCGACCCCACGTCCACCGGGCAGCGGCAGGCCGAGCGGGCCCGCGCGCTCATCCCCACGGCGGAGGCCAAGGAGCGGGCCTGGGACCGCGCCGTGCACGACGACGAGATCCCGAACGCCGTGCAGGAGGCCATCATCAGCGGCTTCGCCCACCCGGCGCAGCGCGGGCTGCTCGGCGGGTACGTCGAGCGCTACTTCGCCGAGGTCGCCGAGGTGTGGTCGCGGCGCACGAGCGAGCGGGCCCAGCAGGTGGTGGTGGGGCTGTTCCCGTCGTGGGCGGTGGACAAGTCCACGGTGGAGGCCGCCGACGCGTGGCTGGCCGACGAGTCCCACCCGCCCGCCCTGCGCCGCCTGGTGTCGGAAGGCCGGGCCGGGATCGTTCGCGCGCTGGGCGCGAGGGAGTTCGACCGGTCCTAGACGCCCCCGAGGGCGCCCCCGGGAGTTCAGGAAAGCCACATTCAGGGCCTCAGCGGCCCTGAATGTGGCTTTCCTGTACCGCCGGGTCGAGGGCGGCGCCGGCACCCAGCGCCGACGCCAGCGCGTCGCGGACCTCGGCCTCCGTGGGCACCGGCCGGCCCTGCTCGTCGGCCAGCACCCGCAGGGAGGTCATGGGGTCGGCCAGGCCGCAGGCGACGAACTGGCCGAAGGCCGTCATGTCGGGGTCGACGTTCAGCGCGAAGCCGTGGCTGCTGACACCGCCGCGGATGCGCATCCCGATCGAGGCGATCTTGCGGTGGTCGGGCGTCCAGACGCCGACGAGGCTGGAGCCGCCCGGCGGGGTCTGCCTGCGGACGGCGGGGAAGCCCAGCACGTCCAGCGCGTCGATGACGCCCTGTTCCATCCAGCGGACGACGTCGGCGGGGCCGCGGTCGCGGACGTGGGCGACGAGGTAGCCGACGACCTGGCCGGGCCCGTGGTAGGTGGCCTGCCCGCCGCGGTCGACCTCGACCACCGGAAGGCCGGAGGCCGCGGGCGGGAGGTCGGCGGGCGAGGTGCGGGCGCCGTAGGTGACGATCGGCGGGTGGGACAGCAGGAACAGGCGGTCGCCCGTGGTGCCCGCCTGGCACTGCGCCACCCAGTCCTGCATGGCGGCAGTGGCGGTGTGGTACTCGACCTCACCCAGGTCGACGCGGGTGAGGCCGGGGAAGACCCGGGTCACTCAGCGGCCGATGCCCACGCCGCGCAGGAGGCGCCGCCAGGCGCTGTCGGCCGCGCGGTACTCCCCGCACGCGGAGCGGCCGCAGGCGCCGCAGTCGGAGCCGGGCCGGTAGTGCTCGTGCGCCTCGGGGCCGTGGCCGCACAGGCAGGGGTCGACGACGGTGTGCTGCTCGGGGGGCTGCGGCGGGTCGGCCGGCAGCGTGACCGACTCCCCGGGCGACTCCTGCCGCTGCACGGGGAAGGAGTCGAGGTCGGGGATGGCCGGCATGCCCGTGGGTGGCGTGAGGACGGACGAGCCCGTGGTGCCACGACGGCCGCGACGCTTGTCGCCTGCCGGTCGTCCCTGAGCCGCCTCACCCATGTAGGTTCCCGCCCTTCATCAGTCCGTGACCCCGAGGGGCCGTGGACGCACAGTATGCGACGCGGACCACGTGGTCGACCATCACCAACTGGTGTTGAAGCTCGGAGGTTACGGTCGATCTGTTACCGGTCGCAACGCATGCTCGGGCGGGGGTACCCGCCGGTGAGCGGTCGGGAAACGGCGGTTCCCGGTCGGCGGGCGGGCCGGGTCAGCGCGTGCGGCGGCGGCCGCCGGCCTGGTCGGCCAGCATGCGCAGGCCGCTGAGCAGCCCGCCGAAGAGGTCGCCCTCCTTGAAGGAGGCCACCATGCTCATGACGGCGAGCTTGGCGCCGCGGTCGGGCAGGCGGGTGCGCGCCTCCGCTCCGCTGAGGACCTCGACGTACCGCTGCCCGGGGCTCACGGCCACGAGCACGGCCTCGGGGGAATCCTCGAGCTGGTCGTGCAGCTCGGCCACCCGCTCCGTGGGCTCCGGGCCGAGGTCGCCGATGTACACCGAGAAGCGCAGGCCGGTCTCCCGGCTGGCGAGGGTGATCGCCTCGTCGAGGCGGGCCATCTGGACCGGCGTGAACGGCTGGTCGGCGCGGTCCGGGTCCTCGAACTCCTCCGCGCGCGAGATCCGGCCGGAGGCGGTGACGACCGCGCCCACGGGCAGCTCGTCGCTGCCGGGGTGGGCGACGGCGGTGCCGGTGCCGCCGTGGTCGGTGGTGCTCCCGGGGTGCTCCTCACCAGCTGCCACGGGCACCTCCTCGCTCGGCGCCGGCGCGGGCGCCCACGAGGGCGGGGCTGCGGTCGGCGGGGTGGTGGTCGTCGTGGCCCGCGGCGGGCAGTTGCGCGCCCTCCGGGTTGGCCGTCCACCACATCGGTTCGTGCGGCCACGGCTGACCCACTCGGTACCGGGGCCTGCGGGCCATCCGCGGTGCGACGACGAGCAACACGATACCCAGGTACAACGCCACCGAGGGCACCGCGAAGTAGAGGATCGTCTCCCACACGCTCACGTGCTGGAACGATAGTCGACCGGCCCGCGGCGGCCGCACCGGGCGGGGCGGGCCCGACCTCACAGCCGCTCCGCCGCCGATCCGAGCCGGTTGCGGGTGTCGAGGACGCGGTCGGCCCACCGCTCGAGCAGCGGCCAGTCCAGCGCGTCGTGGTCGGTGAGCACGAGCACCAGGTCGGCGCGCCCGAGGTGCTCGGGCGTGAGAGGCACGAGGTGGACGAACGACGGCACCTGCTGGGGGTCGATCAGGGGGTCCACGGCGGCGAGCAGGGCCCCCTGATCGGCCAGCCTGTGCGCGACCTCGAGTGCGGGCGATTCGCGCGCGTCGCCCGAGTTCGGCTTGTACGCGAGGCCGATGAGCAGGATCGAGCTGCCGTTGACGGACCTGTACCCGCGGTTCAGGCGCTCGGCCACGCGCGTGACGACGTAGTCCGGCATGTGCTCGTTGACGTCGTTGGCGATGTCGATGAAGCGGAAGTTGCTCCCCACGGCGCGCCGCACCTGCCACTGCAGGTAGGAGGGGTCGATCGGCAGGCAGTGGCCGCCCACGCCGGGCCCGGGCGTGAACTTCATGAACCCGAACGGCTTGGTCGCCGCGGCGTCGAGGACCGCCCAGACGTCGATCCCGAGCCCGTGGCAGTACATCGCGAGCTCGTTGACCAGCGCGATGTTCACGTGGCGGAAGGTGTTCTCGAGCAGTTTGGCCAGCTCCGCCTCGCGGATCGCCCGCACCGGCACGACCCGGTCCACCAGCTGCTCGTAGAAACGGGTGACCCTATCGAGCGACCGCTCGTCGACCCCGGCAACGATCTTCGGTGTGTTCTGCAGCGACCACCTCGGGTTGCCGGGGTCGATCCGCTCGGGGCTGTAACCGACGTGGAAGTCGCGCCCGGCGCGCAACGCGGTCCCCGCCTCCAGCGACGGGATGAAGAGGTCCTCGGTGGTGCCGGGATAGGTGGTCGACTCCAGCACGACGCAGCACCCGGGCCTCAGGTGCCCGCCGAGTTCGACGGCGGCGGCCTCGACGTGGCTCAGGTCCGGCGCCCCGTCCCGCAGCGGGGTCGGCACCGACACGACAGCGAGCTCGAAACCGGCGAGGTCCGCGGCATCGGACGTGGGGTGGTACCGGCCGGAGGCGAGCATCCGCGCCAGCTGCGCGCCGCTCACGTCGTCGATGAACGACTCCGCGCGGCGCAGCGACTCGACGCGGCGCTTGTCGGTGTCGTAGCCCACGACGTCGTGCCCCACGTCGACCGCGCGCACCGCCAGCGGCAGCCCGACGTAGCCCTGTCCGATCACGACCGTTCGTGCCATGGGCGGGCCCCTCACCCCGATCGAGCGCGGTACCAGGCGAACGTCCGCCGCACGCCCTCCTCCAACGGCACCCGCGGCTCGTACCCGGTGAGCGCGCGGAGCTTCGTCAGATCGGGGACCCGGCGCGCGACCGCGCCGGGCGGTGCCGGGAGCGCCTGCAGGTCCGGGGTGAAGTCCGCCAGCCGGAGCACCAGCTTGGCGAGGTCCGCGATGACCGTCTCGGTGTCGGAGCCGACGTGCACGATCTCCCCGACGGCGGCGTCCGCGTCCATCAGGCGGACGACGGCATCGGTCGCGTCGTCGACGTAGCAGAACGCGCGGGCCTGGTCGGCGCCCCACACGCGGAACGGGTTCTCGCGCCGGATCGCCCGAACGGACATCTCCCCGATCACGTGGTCGGTACCCGCCCGCGGCCCGTACACGTTGTGGAACCGGCCGATCACGAAGGGGAACCCCTTCGCCCGCGCCGTGTGCACGACCGCCGCCTCGCCCCACATCTTGCTGATCGCGTAGGTGAACCTGGGTGCCGTGACGTCCTCGACCACCAGCGGGACGGTCTCCGGTGTCGGAACGGCCACGAGGCCGGCGTTGACGCCGCCCGCGTAGGTCTCGCTCGTCGACGCGAAGAACAGGCGCGCCCCCGGCTCGATCCAGTCGAGCAGGTTCAGCACGGCGAGGGTGTTCACGCGCAGCACCCGCGCGGGATCGCCCACCACGTTCCGCACGCCGAGGACGGCCACGAGCAGGTAGACCTCGTCCCAACCACGCGGGAGCCGGTCGTAGGCGTCGCGGCGCGTGAGATCCGCGGGGATGACCGGTACGTCGAGCCGGGCGAGCTCGGTGTCCTGCCGGCCCCGGGAGAAGTCGTCGACGATCGTCACCGACCGCCCGGCCTCGAGCAGCCGCCGCGTGAGGTGCACGCCGATGAACCCGGCCCCGCCCAGCACGAGCGCCCTCATGCGACCACCCCGCTCGGCGGTACCCGCGACGGCTCCGAGCGCTCGAAGCCGAGGGCCGCGTAGTGCACGCCGCACGCGGTCACCCGCTCGGCGTCGAGGACTCGCCACGAGTCGAACACGAACTTCAGCCGCGAGCTCGCGAGCGCGGTGGGCACGTCGATGGCCCGGTAGTCGGGGTGGTCGGTGACGATCAGGACACCGTCGGCCGCCCGGAACCCCTCTGCGAGGTCGACGGGCTCACCGCCGTGGTCGCGGATGACCTCGCGCCGCACCCGCGGGTCGTGCCCCAGCACCCTGATCCCGGCCGCGGTGAAGACGGGCATCATGGCCGTGATCGGGGTGCCGCGCATGTCGTCCGTGGGCGGCCACCCCTTGTAGGCCCAGCCGAGGACGGTCAGGGTGCCGCCGCGCCCACCCGGCATGAGGTCGACCACGCGCCGCGCGACGTGGACCGGCAGGTTCTCGTTCACCGTGCGCGCGGTTCTGATCAGCTGCGGGGTGTACCCGTGGCGCTCGGCCCCCGAGAGCAGCAGATACGGGTCCTTCGACAGGCACCCCCCGCCCACGTACCCGGGCTTCGCGATGTCCGGCCGCGGGTAGTCCAGGTTCGTCGCCCTGATGACCTCCAACGGGTCCAGTCCGAGGCGCTCGGTGAGCATCGCGATCTCGTTGCCGAACGAGTAGATGACGTCCGTGTGGCAGTTGTTCGCGAGCTTGACCAGTTCGGCGGTCTCGAGGCTCGACACCGGCACCAGCTGCCTCGCCAGGCCGCGGAAGAGGTCGAGCCCCAGTTCGAGGCTGTCCTGGTCGATCCCCCCGATGACCTGCGGCAGCTCGACCAGCTCGCGCAGGGCCTGCCCCTGGATCGTCCGCTCGGGGGCCATCACGAGCCGCGCCGCCCCCCATTCCCGCACGAGCGGCGGGAGGACGAAGCGGCGGCCGGCCCCCACCGGCACGGTGCTGCGCACCACGACGAGCGTGCCGGGTCTGCACCGCTCGGCGACGTGTTCGGTGGCCGCGACGAGGTTGTCCAGGTACGGCTCGTGCGTCGCGGAGTCGACCGGGGTGGAGACGCAGATGACGACCGCGTCCAACGCGCCCTCGGGCAGCCGCGACGCCACGAAGATCTTCTTGCCGACGAGTTCCGCGAAGGCCTCGCCCACCCCCGGCTCGAAGATGTGCGGTTCGCCCCGGGACAGGCTGTCGACGACCGCGGGCTGCACGTCGACGCCGTGCACCTCGTAGCTGCCCCTGCGGGCCATGGCCGCGGCCAAGGTGAGGCCGACGTACCCCATGCCGACGACCCCGACCTTCCAGTTCCGCGTCACCGACGCTCTCCAGCCGTTTCCCGCATCGCCGGTCACGAAGCGAACCCCACCTGCGATACGGACCGGACGGGCGGCAGCAGAATGGACCGGTACTCGTCGAAGGAACGGTTCGCCTCGTCGTAGTCCTCGGGACGACCGATGTCGAGCCAGTAACCGTCGAACTCGAACGCACGCGGCTTCTGACCGCGGGCCAGGAGGTCGAGGACGAGATCGTCGAAGCCGAACGGGACGTTCCGGGGGTACGCGGCAAGGGTTTTGCGGGACATCGCGTAAACGCCCATGCTCACGCGGTAGTTCAGGGTGGGTTTCTCCTGGAACCGCACGATGTGGCCGCGGTCGGTCTCGAGGGTGCCAAAATCGATCTTCACGTTGCGCTGGTACGTGGCCACGGTCAGCGGCGCGTGCGCCTCGATGTGGCAGCGCAGCAGATCGGCGTAGTTGAGATCCGTGAGCACGTCCCCGTTCATCACGATGAAATGCTCGGGGAGTCGATCGAGGAAGTTCAGGACCGGCCCGATGGTGTGCAGCGGCCGTTCTTCCTCGGAGTAGTCGACCTCGAGGTCCCATCGCGACCCGTCACCCACGAATGCGCGGATCAGCGAGCCCAGATGGCCTATCGCCAGGGTGATGCGGGTGAACCCCTGGATGCGCAGCTGCTGCAGGATGATGTCGAGGACCGCGTACTCCTCGCCGATCGGCACCAACGGCTTCGGAAAAGCGGTGGTGTATGGCCTCAGCCGGACCCCCCGACCGCCGGCGAGAATCGCAACGTGCATGGCCATCTTCCCCTCACGTACACCTTCCCCGTGGAGCCGCCGCGGTAACGCGCCGTGCACACGCGGATACGCCCGGAGACCGCGTGATCACGGTCCGCCCGGCCCGCACAGGATCTGCTGCGCGAACCGGCCGAAGCGTCACACCGCCCCCAGCGACCCCTCGACTCTCGGTGGACGAGTTCGATGAACAGGTTAGGGCGACGCCATCGTTACCCCAATCCCGCCGGCTGCCCTCCCTACCATGGATGCGATATCGCGTGGCCCCGCCACAGCGTTTCCGAGCCGCACTGCTGTTCACTCGTTCGCTGGCCGGGATCGGTGGCGTCCGCCATGCGTGGGAAGGCGAGCGCACAACGAGGCGGAACGCCACAAAAAAGACCTTGTAATCCGGATCACAGACGCGCACACGGGCCAGATCGACCACTCGGTCGGTCGAGCGCGCATCACCCTGCTGCCGTCTCGGACGTGCACCCCGGGCGGTTCACGGCCGATCGTGTGGGTACGTTCGAGGTACGCCGGAACTACCAATCCGCTAGGCCCACCCGCGCAATGATTCGCGGGTGCGTTCTCAGCGGTTTCTCAGCGTGCCACGCGAAGTGCTCGGCGCAGCGCGGACACGACCCGCTCGACGTCGGGAGTGTCCAACGCCGGGTGTAGGGGCAGCGTCAACTCGCGCTCGCCGAACCGCTCGGTGTTCGGGAGGCGGACGTCTCCGAACGAGCGGCGGTAGTACTCGAAGCGGTGGATGGCGGGGAAGTGCACGCTCGTCTGCACGCCCGCAGCGCGCATCTCGGCTACGACCCGCGGACGGTCGCATCCCTCCGGCAGCAGCACCGGCATGATGTGCGCGGACGTCCGGTGCCCCGGGTCGAACGGCACGACGATCTCGGGCGTCGCACGGCCCAGCTCTGCGCGGTAGCGGGCCGCGAGCTCGCGGCGGGTGCGGTTCCAACCGGCCAGCCGTTCCACCTGGACGATCCCCAGCGCGCCGCGCAGTTCGTCCATCCTCCAGTTGTGGCCGCACTCGACCACGTCGTAGCCGACGGCCCGGCCATGCGCGCGGTCGAGGGTGTGCGCCGTCATGCCGTGGGTCCGCAGCAGCCGAGCACGCCTGCGCCGCTCGGGGTCGCGCAGGACGACCATCCCGCCTTCGGCGGTGGTCATGTTCTTGTTGGTGAAGAAGCTGAAGGCCGCCGCATCGCTGACGGTGCCGGCGCCCGCCAGGCCCGCCACGTGGGCGGCGTCCTCGAAGAGCAGAAGGCCGTGGTCGTCGGCGAGCGCACGCCATGCGGCGAGATCCATCGCGTACCCGCCGTAGTGCATGATCATGATCGCTCGGGTGCGGTCGGTGACGCGGCGGCGGGCGTCACAGATCGACATGTGCGGCCGGTCGACCGCCTCGACGTCGACGAACACCGGCGTGGCGCCTGCGTGGACGACGACCGACGCGGTCGCCACGAAGCTCATCGACGGGACGAGGACCTCCGCGCCCGGGCCGATGTCGAAGGCGGCGAGGCTCAACTGCAGCGCCGCGGTGCCCGAGTTGACGGCCACCGCGTCCTCGACCTCGTGCAGACCCGCGAAGGCCTGTTCGAACCTCCGCACCCGGTCCCCCATCGTGAGCCACCGGTCGTCGATGACCTCGGCCAGCGCACGTTTCTCCGGCTCGCCCAGCATCGGGGCGGCGAGCTCGATGACCGCCGACGCCGGCGTCACGCGGGACACCCGCGCTCGTCGATCCGCGCTCGGGCCGTGCGCCCCTCGCTCACCCTCACGTCCACACCCCGCGTCCCGGCTGACCGGCGGTGGATCCGACACGGTCCCCGTGCCGCTCCCACGTTCCCGCGACACCGCGAAACCCACTCGGGTGCCGGTGTTGCGGGTTGGTGTCGCCGTTTGAACAGCAGACTCGCGCGCGCTACAACGGAAGTTACCACCGCACCGCACGGCGGGAGGAGCCCTCGTGGGCGAGGCGCAGACGACGACAGGTCGTGGGCAGCTGCGGTCCACCCGCCCGCCTGCACCGAAGCTGCGCCCGCGCGTGGTCGCCGGTCTCGTCGGGATGATCGCGGTCCTGGGCATCGCCAGCGCCCTGGTCGTGACGGGAGACGAGTCCGCTCCCCCGCCGCCCACCGCACCGGCGTTGACCAACCGGCAGATCCCGGTCGGGCTGTGGGACGTGGCCAACACGCCGATCAGGGACGGGGATGACCTGTTCGCGATCCGTTTCGTGCTGGACGAGCCGACGCCGGTGTACCGCTTCATCTCGGGGTTCAACCTCGAGGGGGTCTACACCGACGAGACCGGCGCTCCCGCACCGGAGCTGATCCGGACGAGCGTGGAGGACAAACGCGAGGACGACGACGAGGCGAACCCGCCTCCCCCGGAGGACCTGCCGCCGGGGTGGACGACGGGCGACGGGCGACCGGGCTACGCGCACGGCGACGGCGGGATCATCCGTGCGCGCCTCGTGACCATCGACCCGGATGGAACGCCGGATCTCGGCAACGTGTTGGCCGAGGAGCGCATCAACGCGGTGCAGCGGTACCGGGAGACGCAGGAGGCCTTCGGCGTCGGGGGCGACACCCAGCTGCTCTACTTCACCCTGGATTCGGCCGAACTCGAAGCCGGGCGGCCGTACGCCGTCGTGTACTCCAACGCAGCCGAGGATCCGCTGCAGGACTTCTTCTCGATCAACTCGCCGGTCACCCGCGAATCGGTGGCGGGACCGAACGCGCAGAACAGCCTGGACCCGCAGACGCCGGGAGCCATCGCAGGCCTCGACCCGCGGGAGGCCGTGACGTGGTCCACGGACGGCGGGGACGAGTGGCTGTGGGGCTGGCGCGTGGGCGAGGGCGACCTGTACGGCAACTACACGGCCTCCCGCACCGACGATGCGGGCCCGCCGCTGCCCTGGTACGGCTGGCAGGAGTCGCCGGATGCCCCGCCTGCCTCGAACCAGCCCTACTACGCATACGGCGAGGACGGCAGCTTCACCCTCGTCGCCTCCGACGTCCCGCACGACACCACGCTGACCGAGGCAGGCGGCTACGCCCCGCTGGGCAGCGACGTCGGCGTCGTCACCGTCCGCAACGTCACGACCGGCGAGACCGGCAGCACCGGACCCCTGGGCGAAGGGCTCGTATGGGGCAGCCTGGACAACCCGGTCCGCGTGCGGGTGGGCGACACGTACGAGATCTCCAACACCGGCACCGTGGCGCTGGCGAAAGCCGACGACTTCATCCGCAAGACGTTCCACGTCGGCGAGGGTGACTGGCCCTTCACGACCGAGGACAACGGTGCGGACCGAGCGGAGCTCTTCGCCCTCCCCCACCCGTGGTTCATCCCCTCCTAGCGCCGCCCCGGGTTCCGGTGACCACCCCCGCGAGGTCGAGGACCACGAGGCAGAGGAACGACTGCGCGACGCCGTACTCGAACAGCTCGTCGTCCAGCTGCGTGTACTCGCCCCAGAGGCTGAACGGGTGGAAACCCAGGGTGCCGGACCGGACGCCGACGATGATCCACGCCGCGACCCACACGAGGTAGACGAGCGTGGCGTGCCCGGTGACGACCGGCAGTCGCCGGGTCGTCGCGAGCCGTGCCGGTCCGCCCCTGACCACTACCAGCGCGGGCCACAGCACGAACACGAACAGCGTCAGCAGGAGGAACAGGTTGGCGTAGACGCTGATCGACCCGATGTTGTGCAGGTTCGTCTCGTGCTGCTTGTTGATCTCTACGACGGCGTCCGGTCCCGCGAACCCGAAGATGCGCTGTCCCCAGCTGATCTCCTCACCACCGGACACGACGAAGAACGCGGCGAGCGCACCGTAGGCGAGCACCGATCGGGCCCGGCGCACGACGGGCAGCAGCAGGGCCCCGAGGGCGATCACCGCGGCGAGGAACCACCAGAGGGCGGATGCCGCCTCGACGGGCCCGTCCTCCCGGATGAGCTCCCGATAGGTGCCGGGCGCGGTCAGCGACAGCCCCACCGCGACGACCGCCTGGGCGGCGGCGAGGACCACGAGGACCGTCCCGAGGCGGGAGCCCGGCCCGGCCCGGGTCGCAGACTCCCGGATCACGGCCGGGATCGCGCGCACCACCTGCCAGATCGCCATGACACCTCCTACCGGTCGCGCCCGACGCCGGCGGCGGTGTGCGGGTCCGCTGCCGCCCTGCGCTCCGCGGGGGCCACCGCCCACGCCACCGCCAGCGCCGCCCACGCGTTGCGGTTGTCGTTGACGTCCCCGGACAGCATCGCGTTCAGCGTGAAGAACAGCGCGATCCCGAAGAGCGCGAACGCACGGGCACCGCGCGCTCGGCCCAGCTTCCACAGGCTCGCCCCGATGAAGATCGCCAGGGCGATCGCAGCGATCCACCCGGCCTCGACCGCCGTCTCCAGCACGGCGTTGTGGGCGTACTGGACGTAGTCCGGGTTGTGCCGCGCCCCGGGTAGGAGAACCGTCCAGAAGTCCCCCCAGCCGACCCCCTGGGGCGTTCCACGGATCGTCGCCACGGCTTCGCCCCAGATCGAGAAACGCGACTCGTCGCCCAACTCCTCGCCGCTCAGCGTGCCGCGGATCCGGTTGGCTCCTTCCAGACCGCTGTTCAGGACGAGCCACGTCAGCCCGAGGAGGGCCACCCCGAGCACGAGGAACCGCACCGCCCGGCCGCGGCCGGGCACGAGCACCGCCACCAACACGACGGTGGCCACCACGGCGAGCATCGGACCCCGGGAACCGCTGCCGACGAGGAAGTAGGAGAGGACTGCGGCGCCCAGGCAGAGCAGCGCGCGGTGCCGACGCTGGGTCAGCGCGAGCACGAGCAGCACGACGATCGCGACACCGACCGCGCGGCCGGACGCGATCGTGCCCGCGCCCTGCAGCGCCAGCCGAATGGTCTCGGTGGCACCGGCGGGGAAGAGCACCTCCCCGATCGCCACCAGCGCACCGACGACGACGTGGAGGGCGACGAAGGCCGTCTGTCTGCGTGGCGTGGTCAGCAGGTACAGGGGCGCGAGCGCGGCGACCACCGTGATCGCCAGCTTGTGGGTCTTGTCGATCGAGTAGGGGTTCGCCGAGGCGAGGAGCACCCCCGGGACGAACGCCAGGCCGAGGGCGACGGCGCCCACGGGTAGCCGCATGTGCGCACCCTGAGGGAGAACGGTCGCGAGGACGAATCCCGCGGTCGCGACCAGTGCGAGGAGCGTCAGGTCGACGGGCAGCCACGCCAGCGCCGTGAGCTCCTTGAAGTAGCCGGCGAAGAGCAGGGTGACCAGCGCGGTGGGCGCGAGGACGTCGCGCACCGACCACCGGCCCCGATCCTCGTCGAAGGCGGGTGTGAGCGGTGCGGCTGACGTCACCACGGGTCCTCCGTGCGTCTGCTCCGACGCGCTGATCTCGTTCCCGTCACGCCGCACGTTACGAGACCCGGTGCATCGTGTCGGTCGCGTGTAACGGCGGGCTGATCGGGAACGAGCACTTCACAAGCCTTCGTTGACGGTCCCGTGGCGACGAGGCGGCCGCGGGAGGGCGAGCGGATCTGCACCCCGAGGGGGTGGGAGTGACCCTGCGCGAGTACGTGAACATGGTCCGAACCCACTGGCGACCGCTCCTCGCCGGGCTCCTCGTCGGCCTCATCGGTGCCGTGGCGCTCTACCTCGTCACCCCGGTGGAGTACTCGGCCCGGACGACGGTCTTCGTCTCCGCGCGCGCAGGCCTTGCCGACGCATCATCGGCCTACGAGGGCAACCTCCTGTCCGCGCAGCGGATGACCTCCTACGTCGAGGTCGTCAGGTCCCATCGCATGGCGACCGAGGTCGTCGCCGCCCTCGGGTTGCCGGACCGGCCCACGGACCTCGCACGTCGTGTGTCGGCGACGACGGCGCCCGAGTCGGTCCTGCTGACGATCTCGGTCACCGATCCGTCGCCGACGCGGGCGGCCGACATCGCCAACGCCGTCGCGAACCGGTTCGTCATCTTCGTGACCGACCTCGAGCAACCCGCGGATCCTGCGGTAGCGCCGCCGCTCGGCGCTCGGGTCTTCGAACCGGCGGCTCCGCCCCTGAACCCGGCAACCCCGCCCCCGTGGGTCTACGTCGGGTCCGGGCTGGCCGTCGGCCTTCTGATCGGCGTTCTGGCGGCGGCAGCCCGGCGCACCCTCGACCGCAGGGCGCGATCGGCCGGGGTGGTGGCCGAAGCGCTCTCAGCGCCGGTTCTCGCGAGCGTGCCCGCCGGGCCGACATTCGGGGAGCGGCTCCCCGCCCTACGGGCACAACCGCTCTCGCTGCAGGCCGAGTCCTTCCGTCGGCTTCGGGTGCACCTCCAGTCGCTCGGCGTGGGGGTGCGCCGCCGGATGATCGTCGTGACCAGCCCCACGCCGGATCCCGAGTCGGCGCGGACGAGCTGCGAGCTCGCGGCCGCGATGACCGAGAGCATCGACCGCGTGCTGCTCGTGGAGGCCGACGGGGTTCGGCCACGTCTCGCGGCCTGCCTCGGCCTGCCGACCTCACCCGGGCTGGCCGGGATCGTGACCGGCCAGGCCCACCTGGCCGACGCCGTCCAGCACTGGGAGGACGGCGGGCTCGACGTCCTGCAAATCGGCCCGACCTGGGACGAGCGGACCAGCCTGTTGGCGGCCCGCGCCGTCCCCACCGTGCTCGAGTCCGTCCGCGCGCAGTACGACCTCGTACTGGTCATCGCGCCACCGGTGCTCTCGTTCGCCGACACGGCTCCGCTGGCAGCCCGGTGTGACGCCGCGCTGCTTGTCGTGCGGCACGGCCGGACCACCACCGACGACCTCGAGGCGACAGCCGCCGCCTTCACCGCTACCGGGGCGCACCTGCTCGGGGCGGTCGTGACGCGGGTCCCGGCCCGGACCGCGGCGCGCGGTTGGACCAGCCCTCAGCCGCGGGTGAACGGTGGCGAGCAGCCGCCTCCGTTCACCCCCGCCGCCCCACCGGCCAACGGCAGCCGCGTTCGTCCCAGCCCGCGGCCGCGGTCGCAGCCGCGGCCGTCCGCCCCACCGCCGTCATGACCGGGTCGCGCATCGCCCTCATGCTGCACGACGTGTTGGCGGTCGGGCAGGACCCGGACGACAGCGGCTTTCCGGGTGCCGCGGCGGCGCACTACAAGATCGGCCAGCGGCTCCTGGACGAGCTCGCCGCCCACCCGATGGCCCGCTGCGCCGAGCTCACGTTCGACGACGGCGGGGTGAACGCGGTGCGGGTGGTCGCCCCCATCCTCGAGCGGCACGGGCTGCGCGGAACGTTCCTCGTCACGACCTCGAAGATCGGCGAGCCCGGCTTCCTCGACACCGGCGACATCGAGCGGCTGGCCCAGCACGGCCACCTAGTCGGGTCGCACTCGCACAGCCACCCGGAGCGCATGCCCGACCTCCCCCGCGAGTCCGCGCTCGCGGAGTGGCGCACGAGCGCGGAGATCCTCGAGCGGATCGTCGGGCACCCGGTCACCATCGGCTCGGTTCCGAACGGGTTCGCCGACGATGTGGTCGTCGAGACGGCCGCCGCCGCGGGTATCCGCGTGCTCTACACCTCCGTGCCGACCGCGCGGCGACGCCGCCACGCAGGCGTGGAGCTCGTCGGCCGATTTGCCGTGCTCCGCACCCACGACCGCGACCGGGTCACCGCTCTGCTGGCCGGGCGCTGGGCGCCGCGCGCCCGCCAGCAGGTCCGCTGGTACGGGCTCGCCGTCCCGAAACGCATCCTCGGCCCGGCATACCCCGCCGTCCACGCCCGGATCCACCGGGTGCTCGCGAGGGGGTCCCGGTGATCGAGGCAGGTGGCCGGAGTCCGCGTCTCCCGCGGGTATCGGTCGTCCTCCCCATCCGCAACGAGATCTCCTTCATCGGGCGGTGCCTCCGGTCGGTGCTCGACCAGGACTACCCCGCCGACCGGATGGAGATCCTGGTCGTCGACGGCATGTCGACCGACGGCACCAGGACCGTGGTGCAGGCGCTCCTGCGGCGGCGCCCCGCAGGCGCGCCGCCCGCCGTGCGGGTGCTCGACAACCCCGCGAAGATCGTCCCGGCCGCGATGAACGTGGCACTGGGCGACGCCACCGGGGAGGTGATCGTCCGGGTCGACGGGCACGCCGTGCTCGAGCCCGACTACGTCCGCCGGTGCGTCGTGGTCCTGCGCGCGACGGGCAGCGCGTGCGTCGGCGGCATCGTCGAGACGGTCGGGACCGGAGCCCTGGGCCGGGCCATCGCCGCGGCTCAGAGCTCGCGCTTCGGCGTCGGCGGCGTCGCCTTCCGGACCGGGCGCCGCCTGCCGGGCGCGGTCGACACCGTCGCCTTCGGCGCGTACCCGCGGGCCGTCCTCACCGACATCGGGGGCTACGACGAGGAGCTGGCCTGCAACGAGGACGACGAGCTCAACTTCCGGCTGCAGCAGGCCGGGGGGCGGATCTGGTACGACCCCTCGATCCGCGCCCGGTACTTCAGCCGGGCCACCCTCGGCCGTCTCTGGCGCCAGTACTACCGGTACGGGTTGTACAAGGTGCTGGTCGCGCAGAAGCGCGGGGGCTTCGCCTCGCCCCGCCACCTGGTCCCCGCTGTGTTCGTGGCCGCCGCGGCCGCCTCGGGCCTCGTCGCGGTGGCCCGCCGAGACGCCCGCTGGACGCTGCCGGTGCTGGCTCCCTACGCCTCGGCGCTCGTCGCCGCGAGCCACCGGTCGGCGCAGCGAACGGGGACGCGTCCCGCGCTGGTCGGCGCCGCGTTCGTGGTCCTGCACGTCGCGTACGGCTGCGGGTTCCTGGCGGGGCTCGAGCGCTGGCGTCGGCCACCGCACACCGACGAGGACGGCACCCCGAGGACCGATCCATGCCACATCGAACGCCTCCCACGCAGCTCGCCGTCGTCAACGCCGACGACTTCGGGATGAACGACGCGGTCAACGCCGGGATCGTCGAGGCGTTCCGCCGGGGCCTGGTCAGCAGCGCGTCGCTGATGGCCACCATGCCCGGGTTCGGCGCCGCGGTCGAGATGGCGCACGAGGCGGGGCTCACCGACCGGCTCGGCGTGCACCTCAACCTGACGGAGGGCGCCACGCTCACGACACCGCTACGCTCCTGCCCGCGGTTCTGCGCCCCCGACGGCACCTTCGTCTGGCGGCACCGAGGCATCTGGGCCCTCGACGGCACCGAGGCCCACGCGATCGCGGTGGAGTGGCGCGCACAGATCGCGGCATTGCTCGCGCAGGGTGTCCGGCCGTCGCACGTGGACTCCCACCACCACGTGCACACCGCGTGGCCGCTGGGCACGATCGCGCTCACCCTCGCCCGCGAGCACTCGATCCCGGCCGTGCGACTCACGCGCAACTGCGGGCCGGCCCCAGCCGCGGTGGTCCGGCTCTACAAGGCGGCGTACAACGCGCGGTTGCGCCGCGCGGGGGTGGCGGCCGTGTCGCGCTTCGGCTCGGCGTTGGACGTGCGCTCGGCCGTCGGCGCCACGAACGGGCCGGTCGAGGTGATGACCCACCCGCAGCTCGACGCCGCGGGCGAGCTCATCGACCGTCCACTCGGCCGGCTCGACGAGACGCTCGGCGCCGTGCTCGGGAGGATCACGATGGTCAGTCATCGGGAGCTCGCCTCGAATCGCGCCTGAGCCCCTCACCGGACGGCCGCTTCCGATCCGCCGCGACGGCCGCGCGCACGCAGAGCAGGTAGAGCAGCAGGTAGCAGGCGGCGGCGCAGAGCGACAGCACGAGCACGGCGGTCGTGATCGAGGCGCCCGCCACGGCGCAGACCGCAGGGCCGCCGACGGTCAGCAGGAGCCGCGTCGTGTCCCACGCCAGCTGACGGCCCTGGTGCTCCAGGATGAGCAGCGTCTGCGACACCGGCGCGACGGCGAACTGCGCGAAGTAGCCGAGGCAGAGCAACTGGGCGTATTGGCCCGCCTCCCGCCACTCGGAGCCGAAGACCGTCGCGAAGAGCGCCGGGCCGAACCCGACGAGCACGATCGTCGGTATCACCCCGATCCCCATCAGCCGCAGGACCGTGCCCCTGACCCAGCCCGCGAGGGACCCGTCCTCGTTGCGCACCCTCGCGCCCGCCTCACCCGTGAACACGCCCATGACCGCTTCGCCGAGGAACGACGCCGGCGCCCCGACGACCCTGATCGTGAGGCCGAGGAGTCCGGCCGCCACATCGCCGTACGCGGCGGCGATGACGAGGATCGGAGCCTGGAGCCCCGCACTGTTGATCAACGCAGCCCAGGAGGCCACCAGGGGGAAGCGCTTGTACCTCACCACGACCGCGCGGACCCGGCGCCACGACGCCGCGGGCCCGCGCAGCACCGCCTCCCGGCCGACGACGAGGCCTGCCGCGCTCAGCAACCGGCCCGCCGCCATCCCGACCAGCAGGCCCAACGGCCGCACACCGGCCAGCCCGAGGCCGAGCTGCGTGCCGACCTGGCTCGCGCCCTGCACGACGTTGCGCCTGCCGAGGGCCGGGTAGCGGCGCTGGCGGACCAGCCATCCGGAGTAGACGTCGTTGATCCCGAGCGCGAAGACGGTCACCGCGACGAGCCACCAGTAGCCGTCCAGCGCGGGCGCTCCGATCCGCTCGGTGAGCCACCCCCCGGCCGCCCACCCCATGCCGACGATCACCAGCGCCGTACCCACCGCGAAGGCGATCCCGGCCCACGCCATGGCCGAGGCGTCGCGTTCGTCGCCGGGCAACGGGATCGCGTAGTTCAGGCGGCCGGTCGCCACCACGCCGAGGATCGACACGATCGCGGAGAAGACGGCCCACAGGCCGAAATCGGTGGTGTCGAAGATCCTGGTCAGCAGCGGCGTCGACAGCACGATGAGGCCCTGGCCGAGGAAGCTGCCGGCCAGGATGGAGAGGATCCCGCTGAGGATCCGCGTGGGGCGTGGCAGACGCACAGCCGGCCTCAGCTCGTCTCCGCGTTGACCGCGGTGCCGCCGTCACCCGCCATTCCGCACGCCCGCTCCCAGTCGTCGCACGAGGTCCACGTACGGCCCGACCTCGCGCTCGGCGTTGAGCCGGTCGGCCACGAGCCTGCGGCCGCGCTCCCCCATCTCTCGTGCGCGGTTCGGGGCGGTGAGGAGCTCCTGCAGCGCATCGGCCGACTCCACCGGATCGCCGGGCCGGACGAGCACGCAGCAGCCCGCGTCGCCGACGAGCCGGCGGATCGGTGGAAGATCGGACACGACGGCGGGCCGCCCCGCGGCGAGGTACTCGAACAGCTTGCGCGGCAGGTTCCGGTGGAACTTGGGCCGGTCCGGGAGCGGGATGAACCCCAGCCTGCTCGCCCTGAGGAGCCCGGGCATCTCGGTGAACGGCTGGTTGTAGCGCAAGGTCATGCGGTCGAGGAGACCGGCTCGGCGGATGCGCTCCTCGAGTGCGGAGCGCTCCTCGTCGCGGTAGTCGCGCGCGACGAGGCACCACCGCGCCGGCACCCCGCGGTCGTGGAGGATCCGGGCCGTCGCGAGCAGCGGATCGAGGTACAGCTGCGGCAACGAGCCGTGGTAGGACACGTCGAACTCCGGCTCGACGTCATCGGCATCGGCACCGCCGAGCATCTCCAGCCAGGGGAAGTTGTAGATCACGATCAGCGGGGTGCCGATCCCGGCGAAGTTGGCCGCGGTGCCCTCGTCGGCGAGGGTGACCGCATCCAGCCGCGCGGCGCACCACGGCTCCACCCTGCCCACGACCCTCGACAGGACCGTGCGGGCCGGGCGCGGCAACCACTCCTTGAGGAGGATGTCAGCCGGGTAGTCCTCGTTCGAGTCGTACAGCACCGGCACGCGGGCGAACGTGCGGAGCAGGACCGCCCAGGGCAGCAGGTCGAGGCTCGTCACGTGGACGACCCGGGGGCGCAGGGCGAGCGCCGCGCGGATCACCCTCGGCGCCGACAGGAACCGCGCCAGACGGCCGGGCGACACCTCGACGAACACCACGGGAACCGGCCCCGGCGGGTGCTCGGCGTGGTCGGGCTGGGCGACCATCCGCGCGGGCACGCCCGCTCGGTGCAGCCCGACGGCCATCAGGTGGTAGTGGCGGGGGTGGTAGGGCTGTTGCGTCGTCGCCATGAAGACGACCGGTCGATCGTCCGGTGCTCTGTTCGAACCGTTCATCGTCGAACTCCGCTCCGCTGATCCAGCCCCGCAGGTGGGAATGGCAGCCAGTGCGTCGATCAGGCGACGGCGATTCCTGCGGGGCGAAGACGTGGTTTGTCGAAGATCGTTGTTCGCGCCCCCCGAGCGCCCTCCGAGCGGGCAAGCCTAGTGGAATCCGCCCGTTCCCGGCAGTGGACACGGCCGGGTCGACGTGGTGTGGTGAGCGGTGGGCCCTGGGACTCGGGCCCCGAGGTCGACCGCCGAACAGCCACCCCGTGGCGGCCGCGCCAGACGCCCGTTCCGGCCCTCCGCGCCGGCGATCGACGAATTGCGATCATCGGTATCACCGGGAGGCGCATTGCAGATGCTGACCTTCGAGCTCATCCGTCCAGATCGGGCGGAGATCGACCGAATGGACGCATTTCCCGACCGGGTGCTCTTCCAGAGCCCGGTGTGGCTGGATTTCCTCGCGAGGACCCAGCGCGGCACGCCCGTCGTCGCCAGGGTCCATGCTGACGGCGAGCACGTCGGGTACTTCACCGGCCTCGTTGTACGACGCTTCGGCGTTCGGATCCTCGGCAGCCCGCTCCCGGGCTGGACCACCGAGTACATGGGCTTCAACCTCGCGCCTGGGGTCGACCGGCGCGCGGCTGCCACCGCTCTCGCCGACTTCGCGTTCGGCCCGTTGCGATGCCACCACCTCGAGCTCAAGGACCGCGAACTGACGACTGACCTCACCGGGCTCGGGTTCGCGAGCAGCCCGACGCTGACGTTCGTCGTCGATCTCAGCGGCGAGGAGGGCGACGTCTTCGGGCGCATGTCCAGCCCATGCAGGCGAGCGGTGCGGAAGGCGGTCAAGAACCGGGTCACGGTCGAGGAGACCACCGACCTCGGCTTCGCCCACGAGTACTACGGCCAGCTCCGGCAGGTCTTCGCCCGGCAGGGGTTGGTCCCGACCTACCCCGTCGAGCGGGTGCGCGAGCTGATCCGCTGCCTCGCGCCCGAAGGGCGGATCCTGTGCCTGCGCGCGATCGCCCCGGACGGGCGCTGCATCGCCACGGCGATCTTCCCCGCAGACCACGGCGCCGCCTATTTCTGGGGCGGCGCCAGCTTGCGGAACGACCAGATCCTCCGGCCGAACGAGTTGCTGTTCTGGCACGCGATGCGGTACTGGCGCCAACGGGGCACGGGGTTGATGGACCTCGGCGGGGGCGGCGACTACAAGCGCAGGTACGGAGCGCACGAGCTGTGGATCCCCGCCTACCGGCGCTCGCGCTACGCGCTCCTACCTGTCCTGCGCGAGGCCGCGCGGAGCGTCGTCAAGAAGCGTCAGCGACTCCTGGGAAGCCGAGCTGGCGAGCTCATCCGACCTTCCGGATCCCTCAGGTGAGGAACAGCAGGCCGACAGCCATCACGACGAACAACACCGCGAGCATCCCGATGAAGACGACGTCGAGGGCCGTCACGCTGCGATCCCGGGGTCGGACCCGGCGGTGCTCCATGGCTGCTCCCGTGCAGACTGCCGTTCGCGACTGTGATCTGCGTTACACGACCATGCCCTACCCTCGCCTCGACTGCAACTGGCGCGCGAACGGGACGGGCGAGCCGCCCACCCCGGTAACGCCGCACCCGCCGGCGCCGAGCCTGGTCACACGCCGCGCGGCCGATGCATGACGAGGGGGACGACGTGGCCGACGACTCCCGGACCGGGCAGACCGAGGATCGGCGCCGCGTCGTGTTCGTCGGCGGGCTCGACGACGGGCGGCGCACAGTCGAGGTCCTGCTCGCCCACCCGCGGGTGGACCTCGTCGGCGCCTTCGTGCTCGACGACGCCGCAGGCGCGGGCGTCTCCGGGTTCCGCACGTTCGACGACCTGGTCCGCCCTCCCGTGCTGCGCACGATCAGCCGCATCCGCGACCACGTCGACGAGATCCGGAACCTGCACCCGGACGTGGTGTTCGTCGTCGGGTTCTCGCAGATCATCCCGCGGGCGCTGCTGGAGGTCCCCCCGCTGGGCGTCATCGGCTTCCACTCCGCGGTACTTCCGGGCAGGCGGGGGTGCTCGCCGCTGATCTGGGCGGTGGTCGACGGGCTCACCGAGACCGGCGTGACGATGTTCTACATGGACGCCGGTATCGACACCGGCGACGTCATCGGCACCCGCAGCTTCCCGCTCGAGCCCGAGGACTACGCCGCGGACGTCCTCCGCAAGGCCGACGACGCCACGATCGACCTGCTCGAGGCGCACCTCGACGGCGTCCTCGACGGCACCGCCCCTCGCACCGAGCAAGACGGAGCGGCGAGCACGTACACGCGCAAGCGCACGCCTGCGGACGGCGAGATCGACTGGTCCCGTCCCGCACAGGAGATCGTCAACCTGGTACGCGCGCTCGCTCCGCCCTACCCCGGGGCGCACACCTTCGGCGGCGACGGGGTCCCGATCCTCATCGAGCGGGCCAGGGCCGCGCCGGAGCTCGCGCTTCCCCGGCCCCGGCCGCTCCCCGGTGACCCGATGCGCAGGCGCGTCCTCTGCGTCGTCGCCCACCCGGACGACGAGGTGCTCGGCGTCGGCGGCACGCTCGCGCTGCACGCCGAGGCGGGCGGCGACGTCACCGTGCTGATCATGAGTGAGGGCGAGCAGGAGAAGCTGGAGAGCACTCCGCGCTGCCAGACGCGCCGGGAATGCGCGGTGGAGGCGGCCAGGAGGCTGGGCGTCGGCGAGGTCGTGTTCCACGACTTCCCCGACCAGCGGTTGGACGGTGTCCCCTTCATCCAGCTGATCAAGGCTGTGGAGGCTGCGCTCACCACGTATCGGCCGACGGCCGTTTACACCCACCACAACGGCGACGCCAACACCGACCACCAGGTCGTGTTCAAGGCCGTCTACGCGGCGTGCAG
Organism: Pseudonocardia zijingensis; assembly: GCF_042657305.1. Taxonomy (NCBI): domain Bacteria; kingdom Bacillati; phylum Actinomycetota; class Actinomycetes; order Pseudonocardiales; family Pseudonocardiaceae; genus Pseudonocardia; species Pseudonocardia zijingensis. The sequence goes on from NZ_JBHSKO010000002.1 coordinate 505,421, forward strand.
GCCGATGACGCCGCTCGGGGCCGCGGTGGAACGCTTCCTCACGTTCGAGACGCCGTCGTCCACCGACCAGGCACCCCAGATCAGCGGCTACGTGTTCAACCCGACGACGTTCGTCGACGTCGAGCCGGTCTGGGACCGCAAGCTGAAGGCGCTCGAGTGCTATCCGACCGAGATGATCGGCGGACGGCACCCTCGCAGCTTCGACTACATCGAGGCGCTCGCGCGCGTGCGCGGCGGGCACTCCGGCTACCTGTTCGCCGAGGCATTCGTCCCGATCCGCGAGCGCGTCGGCGGGCGCACGTCCCTCTGAGAGGGCCGGGAGGCGCGCGACCGGGGTCGCCCCGGCACTCACCCGACCTTGAACGTGCCGATCATGCCGATCGCCGCGTGGGGTGGGCCGGCTCCCTCCGCCGGCGGCGTCGATCCCTGCGGGACGAGGCACGCGACCCCGTACTGGCCCGGGATGAGGGGCATGAACTCCGTCTCGGCGTCACCCGGATCTGTGTTGATCAACCCGACTCGGGTGAGCACCACGTCCTTCTGCTCCTCCGGCAGCAGCACGAGCTCCTGGAAGGGCTGCGGAACGCCCTCGTTGACCCGGTACACGTCGAACTGGTGGGACTCCGCGCCCTGGTTGGAGACGGTGAACGCGACGGTGCTCGCCGGGAGCGTCGGCGGGATGCCCTCGAACCGGTAATCGATGGCGGTCACCCGGACCTGCTGGAACCCGCATTCGGAGATCATGAACGTGCGGAGCCTGCCCGTCGCCGTAGTGGACTCGGGGGTGTCGAGGGGCGCTTCGTCGTTGGTGGCCACCGCGTACCGCGCCTGCCGCGCGATCGTCGCCAGATCCTTCTGCAGGGCGGGAGGAACCGACGCCTCTATCGATCTGAGCGGCGGCTCCAGCCGCGCCTCGAACTCCTTGTACGCCGTCGCCACCTGCTCGGGCGGCCCCGGCGGGTCGGAGACGTCGGGCCCGTCGTCCACCACCTGCACGAGGTCGACCGCAGCCGTGCAGAACTGGGCCGTCTCCGCGGGAACCGGCTGCCCGGGCGGTGCGGTGGGCTCGTCCGGCCGCACCTGGCCGGCCCCCCCTGCCCCACACGCCGCCGCGACCACGGCCAGCAGGAGGAATGACGCCGAGGCGGCCCCTCGTCGGGGTGCCGCGTGGGTCTCGGTTCTCGCAACCATCGCGGTTCCTCGGTTCGAGGACAAGGAATCGCCCAGTATCGGCCTCTGCTCCCCGACGCGCATCGGCTGAATGCCCGTGGATTCCGGGCCGCCTGCACCGTGCCGGGGTGCGAGGCTGAAGCCCATCGCGCAGCTCGTCGTGCGCGGCAGGTCTCACAACAGGAGGTGCTTCACCGTCCTGGCGAGGATCCGGAAGTCCCCGCGCAACGTCCAGGTCCTGACGTACCGGAGCTCGATGGCGAGCTTCTCCGGCAGGAGCTCGTTCAGGTAGTAGGACTCGATGTCGGCGGGGTCGGCGCGCTCGATGTACGCCTCCTCGTCGCCGAACCTGAGGAACGCGAGGCTGATCAGGCCGGGTCGCACGGCCAGCACCTTCCGCTGCTCCGCCGAGTAGAGGGCGGCGTAACGCGGATCCTCGGGGCGGGGCCCGACGAGGCTCATCTCACCCCTGAGCACGTTGACGAGCTGTGGCAGTTCGTTCAGCTTGGTCATCCGCAGCCAGCGGCCGAACGGTGTGATGCGCGGGTCGCCCGCTCGCGTGAGGCGCGGGCCGCCCTCGCCGGGAACCATGGTCGTGAACTTGAACATCGTGAAGATCTCGCCGCCCAGCCCGACGCGCTTCGCCCGATACAGGACCTCACCGCCGGTGACCACGAGCACCAGCGGGATGACGACGAAGGCCGGCAGGAGGACGACCAGTGCGGTGAGGGACAGCGTGACGTCCACGAAGCGCTTGGCCCTGCTCTCGACCGGGGCGGGGCGGGGGGGCACCGCGCGGCCGCCGTCCGCGGCCGAGCCCGCCTGCGACGGGATCAGCAGCGCGGCGGGCACGGGCCGGAGCGACTCGGCCAGCGGCGCGACCACCTTCACCTCGAGGCCGACGTCGGCGGCGGCGCGCGACAACTCGTGGATCGCGGCGCCGTCGACGTGGTGGCCCGTGATCGCCAGGAGAACGGCCCTGGTGCGGGCGGCCACCTCGGCGATGTCCGCGCTCGTGCCGTGCACCCCCACACCCGACACCCGCAGCCCCCGCCGCTGCGGATCGTCGTCGAGGAACGCGACCGGCAGGTAGCGGGCCTCCGGGTCGGTGAGCATCGACCAGGACAGCTGCTGGCCCCCGATCCCCGCACCAAAAATGATCACTCGTTGCGCTGTGCTGTGATCGGGCAGCGACCGGCGGGCGCGGTGCAACCCGACCCCGATGCGCGAACCGACCGCGATCAGGAGCATGATCGGGGTGCCGATGATCGCCACGGATCGCGGGATCCACTCGGCGATCGACACGACGTTCGCCACGAACACCACGAAACCGCTGAGCGCGATCGACGCCGCCGTGTCGACGATGTTCTCGATGCTCCCGATGCAGTGTCGACCGCGGTAGACCTGCAGGGCCACCCCGATGAGCACCTGGGCGACGACGGCGACGGCGATCAGCTGGGCGATCCCGAACGCGTCCTCGGCGTCGAGTTCGAACTCGTACCGGAGGCCGAGCGCCGTGAACAGCGCGACCGCCCACGCGGCGGCATCCCAGGCCACGAGGAGCAGGCGACGGACGCGCCAGCCCGTGGAGCCCCGGTGCCGCCCGTTCCCGCCGGGCTCGCGCGGGACCGCCGCTCGGCCCCGAGCGGGCCGAGCGGCCACTCCCCCCGTCCCCCGCGCACCCCTCCGCGGTTCAGCCGGCTCCCCCATGAGACCTCACATCGTCGACTTCGGTCCCCCCACTCCCTTACGATCACCCGAGGGAATGTTACACATCTCACATCATGCAGACCTACCTTTCGGTGCGCACCGGTGAATATTCGATCACCTTCAGGGTTTTCACAGCATCGGACGTCGAACGAAGTATTTTCGGCGAATGGCGTACCGGCGGTGCGGCCCTTGTCGACCGTTCGCCGGAAGGCGATTCCACCATGGCGTGGGCGGCGCGGACGGGCGCCGGATCCGTGGCGACCACGGGATCACCACGGGGAGCCCACGCGCGGCTCGCCTGCGGTCGGGTGCGGCTGGTACAGCGGTACTTTCGGTGGGGTGTCGGCCACCGCTCCGCACCTGGACCGCACGATCCTCCCGCCCGCGCTGCGCGTACCGGCCGCAGTCACCGCAGTGCTGGCGCTGCTCGTCTTCGGCGTGTTCGCCGCGCGGTACGCCGACGGCTCCGCCGCGGGCAGGCTGGATCGGCACCTGCAGGTCCTCGTCGCGCTCGCCGACGGCGCGCCATCGCTGTCCGACGCCGTCGTCGCCTTCGGCAACCCGGACTCGGTCGTCATGTTGGCGTTGGCGCTCTGCGGGATTGCACTCCTGCTCGGCCACCGGAGGCTGGCCGTGCTGGCGATCGTGGGTCCGGGGCTCACCGGCGTCGCCACGTCGACGCTCAAGCCGATCATCGGACGAACGATCGAGGGGGAGTTCGCCTACCCGAGCGGCCACACGGGCGGCACCACCTCGCTCGGGATTGTCGTCGCGCTGCTGCTGGTCGCCGTGCTGCGCCCCACGCCCGGTACGAGCGCCGTCCTCATCGGGTCGGGGGCGGTGCTGCCGGGAGGCGCGATGGCGCTCGCGCTCGTTGCCGACGGGGACCACTACGCCACCGACACGCTCGGCGGGTTTTGCGTGGCGATCGCGATCGTGTTGACCTGCGTGCTGGTGATCGAGCGCCGGTCCTCGATCGACAGCGGCGCCGCGTGTCGGAGAGAGTCACCTCGTGCGTAACCCGTTTGCAGCAGCGCAACCGGAGCAGGATGACCCGAAAGTGTCTGAGTTGCCACCCAAATGCTTAGCTGAGAAAACCCTGTAACACCCCCTCCTATCCTCCAGATAGCCAGGAGAGACGGCGGGTACCACTTCGCAAGATCCCATCGGCGCGGTCCGTGAGAACCAGGGGCACAGGTCACGGCCGCCAGGGATCCGCAGCTGCGGGCCCGCCGTCGGCGGGGGCGCCTCATCCGCGCCGTCGACATTGGGGGAAGCATCGCAAGGGTCTGGGGGACCGGTGGCGAAGCAAGTTGACATCCGCGTGGCCGTTGTGGGTTACGGCTACTGGGGGAGCAAGCACGTTCGGGTGCTGAGCACCATGCCGGACGTGGATGTGGTGGTCGTCGACGAGGACCCGGGGCGCCTCGACGAGGTCGTCGCGTACTACCCGTCGGTGGCGGGCACGGCCACCGCGCTGGAGGACGTCCTCGACCAGGTCGACGCCGTGCTGGTGGCCACGCCTCCCGGCGCGCACGCCGAGATCGCGCTGCAGGCCATCAACGCGGGCAAGCACGTGCTCGTGGAGAAGCCGATGGCCACGTCGGTGGCAGACGCCGAGGCCATGGTCCTCGCGGCGTCCGTGCACGGCGTGCAGCTGATGGTCGGGCACACCTTCGAGTACAACGCGGCCGTGCGCAGGCTGCGCGACATCATCCGTTCCGGCACGCTCGGCCGCGTCCTCTACATCGACTCGGCCCGGCTGAGCCTCGGCCGGTACCAGCGCGACGTGAACGTCATCTGGGACCTCGCGCCCCACGACATCTCGATCGCCTCGTACCTGCTCGACGAACTGCCGGTCGCGGCGTCGGTGTGGGGCGACCGCAACGTCACGCCGTGGCGCGAGGACGTCGCCTACCTCCGTCTGGACTTCCCGCAGACGCGCGCATTCGTGCACGTCAGCTGGTTGAACCCGAACAAGGTGCGCCGCACCACCGTGGTGGGTGAGCGCAAGATGGCCGTTTACGACGACATGTCCGACAACGAGCGGATCCGGATCTACGACATCGGTGTCGACCCGGCCAGCATCGACGACCCGCAGAGCGCGCACGAGCGGCCGGTCAGCTACCGCACCGGCGACATCGTGTCGCCGTTCGTGGCGTTCCACGAGCCCCTGATGGCCCAGGACCGCGCCTTCGTCGACTCGGTGCGCACCGGCATCCCGTCGGACACGCCGGGCGAGCGCGGCCTGGACATCGTGCGGGTGCTCGCGGCCACCGACGCCGCGCTGGTCACGGGGCGCACCGCCCCCGTGGTCAAGCCCTCGCAGATCGTCCGCGGCGTGCGGGCGGTGTCGTGAGCGGCTCCGCGGGAGTCCCGTTCCTCGACCTGGCCGCGGTGCACCTCGACCTGCGCGACGACCTCGACGTCGCGTGGAAGGAGGTGCTCGGACACGGGCGGTTCATCGGCGGCCCGGAGGTCGCAGCGTTCGAGGCGGAATTCGCGGCCCACTGCGAGGTGGGCCACGGCATCGGCGTCGGCAACGGCACCGACGCGCTCGAGCTGATCATGGCCGGGCTGGGCATCGGGCAGGGCGACGAGGTGATCGTCCCGACGAACACGTTCGTCGCCACCGTCGAGGCCGTGCGCGCCGTCGGGGCGCGGCCCCGGTTCGTGGACGTGCGACCCGACACCCTGCTCGTCGACCCGGCTGCGGTGGCCGCAGCCATCACGCCGCGCACCGCGGCGATCATGGCCGTCCACCTGTTCGGGCAGATGGCCGACGTCGACGCGCTGGGGCGGCTGGCGCGCAGCCACGGCGTCGCGCTGGTCGAGGACGCGGCGCAGGCCCACGGGGCCCGGTACATGGGCAGGCGGCCCGGCGGTTGGGGGGCCGCCGCGGCGTTCAGCTTCTACCCGGGCAAGAACCTCGGAGCGCTCGGCGACGGGGGTGCGGTCGTCTCCGACGACGCACAGCTGATCGAGCGGATCCGGCTGCTCGCCGACCACGGCCGCTCCGCCACCGACCGCTACGCGCACGAGGTGTCGGGCCGCAACAGCCGGCTCGACACGCTGCAGGCGGCGGCGCTGCGGGTCAAGCTCAAGCGGCTGGACCGGATGAACGAGGAGCGGGTCGCGCTCGTCGAGCGGTACCGGCGCAACCTGCCCTCGTGGGCCGTCCCGGTGGCGGAGGACCCTGCCGCCGAGCCCGTGTACCACCTCGCGGTGGTGCAGGTGCCCGACCGCCTCACCGTCACGGCGGCGCTCGACGCCGCGGGCATCGGGTGGGGGTTGCACTACCCGGTCCCCTGCCACCGCCAGCCCGCCTTCGCGGAGTTCGCCGACGGGCCGCTCCCGGTGGCGGAAGCGGCGGCCGAGCGGATCCTCTCGCTCCCGCTGTCGCCCACGATGGCGCCGGAGCAGGTCGACCTGGTCTGCGAGGTCCTGCATGGTGTCCCGATCGAATGACGGCAGGCGGGTGCCCTCGCTGCGGGCACCCGTGGTGCTGATGTACCACTACTTCGGGGAGGCGCCCGGCGCCGACCCGGAGCAGCTGTTCGTCAGCGAGGAGGCGTTCGCGGCGCAGCTGCGGTACCTGCAGCGGCGCGGGTGGCGTGCGCTCACGCTCGACGAGTACCTGGCGGCGCTGGACGGCGCGCCCACACCGCGCCGCTCGTACCTGGTCACGATCGACGACGGGCACGAGTCGGTGTGGAAGATCGCCGCGCCCGCGCTGTCGGCGGCCGGCATCCCGTCGGTGCTGTTCGTGTGCCCGGACCGCATCGGCGGGCGCGCCGAGTGGACCGACGCCTACAGCGACGAGCCGCTCGCGGCCGCGGGAGAGCTCACGGCGCTGCCGCGGCTCGGCATGGACCTGGGCGTCCACAGCGCCGACCACACGCGGATGGTCGGGATGGATGCGACCGCCCTGCACCGCCACGTCGTCGAGGCCCGCGACCGGCTCGAGGAGGCCACCGGCGTGCGGGCGCGCTCGTTCGCCTACCCCTACGGCACCCACGACCCGGCCGCCCGCGAGGCCGTGGCGGCAGCGGGGTACGACGTGGCCTTCGCCGTGGCGCGCGAGCACGGCCGCTTCGCGGTCGACCGGGTGTTCGTCCGCAGCGGCGACTCGATGCTGCGGTTCCGCTTCAAGCTCACCCCGGCCTACCGGGTGATCTCGCGCGTCGGCGGGCGGGCCTGGCGGCTGCGCCACGCCGTGCGGGCCATCGGGGCGGGCCTGCGCGGCCGCGCGGCCGGCCGGGCGGCGGCCCTGGTGCGCAGGGCCGCCGACGTGGTGGTGGCGGGCTCTGCGCTCGTGGCGCTGGCGATCCCGATGCTCCTCATCGCCGCCGCCATCCGCCTCGAGGACGGCGGGCCTGCCCTGTTCCGCCAGCAGCGGGTGGGGCTGCGCCGCCGCTCGTTCGAGATGCTGAAGTTCCGCACGATGAAGCCGGGAGGCGACGACCGCGCGCTGCGCGACCTCATCGCCCGTGAGCTGCGCGGCGAGGACACGGTCGTCGACGGCAGTTCGAAGCTCAACGGCGACACCCGCGTCACCCGGGTCGGCCGGTTCCTGCGGCGCACGAGCCTCGACGAACTCCCCCAGCTGATCAACGTGCTGCGCGGCGACATGACGCTGGTGGGGCCGCGGCCGTGCCTGGAGTGGGAGGCCGACATGTTCCCGGCGGAGTACCACGCGCGGTTCGACGTGCCGCCGGGGCTCACCGGGCTGTGGCAGGTCAGCGGGCGCAGCGCTCTGGGCACCCTCGACATGCTGCGGCTCGACGTCCGGTACGTGCAGGAGCGCACGCTGGCGCGCGATCTCGAGATCCTCGTGAAGACGGTCCCGGCGCTGCTGGGCGGGGGCGGGTCGCGGTGACCACGGTCCTGGTCGCCACCACGGGCGGGCACCTCACCCAACTCCACGGTCTCGCGGAGCGGATCCCGCCCGACCCCGACGCCGTCTGGGTCACCCACGCCAACGAGCAGAGCACCTCGATGCTCGCGGGCCGCGACGTCGAGTACGTGCCCTACGTCGGGCAGAAGGACGTGCTCGGCGTGCTGCGCTGCGCCCTGCACGCGCACCGGCTGTTCCGGCGCAGGCGCCCCACCCGGGCGGTCTCCACCGGGTCCGGCATCGCGCTGGGCTACCTGCCCTACCTGGCCGCGCGCGGGGTGGAGTGCCACTACATCGAGAGCGCCGCCCGGGTGGGAGGTCCCTCGCTCACCGGCCGGATCATGCGCTGGGTGCCCCGGGTGCACACCTACACGCAGTCCCGCAGCTGGAGCGGCGGGCCGTGGCACTACGGGGGCAACGGGTTCGACGCCTTCGAGGCGGTGCCCGCCCGGCGCGAGCTCGGCGAGCGCGTCAGGGTGGTCGTCACCGTGGGCACGGCCGCCGAGTTCCCGTTCCGGCGGCTCGTCCTCCCCCTCTCCAAGCTGCTCGCCGCCGACGGCCCGCTGGAACAGGCCCTCGGCCGGCCGGTGGACGTGCTGTGGCAGACCGGGTGCACCCCGGTGGACGACCTGCCGATCACGGCCACCCCGTTCCTGCCTGCCGCCGACCTGCGGCAGGCGCTGGCGGAGGCCGACATCGTGGTGAGCCACGCGGGCACCGGATCGGCCCTGGCCAACCTCGACGCCGGCCGGTTCGCCGTGATGGTGAGCCGGGAGGCCGAGTTCGGCGAGGCCGCCGACGACCACCAGCAGGAGCTCGCCTCCGAGCTCGCCGCGCGCGGCTTCGCGCTGCACCGCGACCCCGCCGACCTCACGGTCGACGACCTGGTCTCCACGCTGTCCACCGCGGTGCGCAATGTCTCCGAGGTGCCACCGTTCGAGCTGCGGTCATGAGCGCGCTGAGCGTCGTCACGGCCGACCCCGTCACCGACCCGCGGTGGCGTCGGCTGGCCGGCGGACCCGGTTCGAGCCTGTTCACCTCACCGCCCTGGATCAGCGCGGTGTGCCGGTCCTACGGCTTCACGCCGGAGGCGCGGATCGCCCTCGACGCCGCGGGGGAACCGGTGGGCGGGTTCGCCTGGGTGGCCGTGGAGGACGTGCGGGGCAGGCGGCTGTCGAGCCTGCCCTTCTCCGACCGCGCCGACCCGCTCACGGCCGGTGGCCCGGTCTTCACCGCGCTCCTGGACGCCGCGAAGACCGGCGAGGAGCAGCTCACGCTGCGCTGCCTGGCCGACTCGCCCGCGGTGGCCGATCCTCGGCTGCGCACCGTGGGCGAGGCCGCGTGGCACGGCACCCCGCTCGACGCCGGCGTCGAGGAGATCCACCGGCGGATCGCGAGCGCGTCGCGGCGCAACATCAGGGCGGCGGAGCGGGCCGGGGTCCGCGTGGAGGTCCGCGACGACCTCGACGCCGTGCACGCCTTCCACCGGCTGCACGTGGGGCTGCGCAAGCACAAGTACCGGCTGCTCGCGCAGCCGCGCGAGTTCTTCGAGAACATCTGGCACGAGTTCCGCGACGACGGGCGCTGCGTCACCCTGCTCGCCACGCTCGACGGCGAGGTGATCGCCGGCGCCATGTTCCTCGAGTGGAACGACGTCATCTACTACAAATTCGGCGCCTCGGTGCCGGAACACCTGCGGGCACGCCCGAACGACGCCGTCTACTGGACCGGGATCCAGCGCGGTGTCGAGCGCGGCATGCGGCTCGTCGACTGGGGCTTGTCCGACCTCGACCAACCCGGCCTCGTCGGGTTCAAGAGGAAGTGGGCGAGCGACGAGCGCCGCATCGTCACGTTGCGCTCCGGCACCTGGATGCAGGCGCCCGAGCAGGAGGAGTTCGGGCGGGAACTGGGTGAGCTCACCCGCCTGCTCACCGACCCGTCGGTGCCCGACGAGATCACCGCCCGGGTCGGCGCGCTCCTCTACCGCTACTTCTGCTGAGGGGGAACCATCATGACGGTCGAGGGACCGGTTGTCGTCGTCGGACAGGGCTACGTGGGGCTGCCGCTGTCCGTGCGGGCCGTGCAGGTCGGCCACCAGGTGGTGGGCTTCGACCTGGACAAGCAGCGGGTCGACCAGCTGCGCCGCGGCGAGAGCTTCATCGACGACATCACCGACGAGGACATCGCGGCCTGCCTGGCCACGGGCCGGTTCACGCCCACCGACGACCCCGGTGAGCTGGCGGGCTTCCGGGTGGCGGTGGTGTGCGTGCCCACCCCGCTGCGCGACGGCGCACCCGACCTGTCCTACATCGAGGACTCGGCCCGCCTGCTCGCGCCGCACCTCACGCCGGGCGCGTGCGTGGTGCTCGAGTCCACCACCTACCCCGGCACCACCGAGGAGGTGTTCGGGCCGATCCTGGAGGCCGGCTCGGGGCTCACCGCCGGCACCGACTTCCACCTGGGCTACAGCCCGGAGCGGATCGACCCGAACAACCCCACCTGGCACCTGCAGAACACCCCCAAGATCGTCTCGGGGATCGACGAGGCGTCCGGTGCCGCGGTCAAGGCCTTCTACGACACCGTCGTCGACCACGCGGTGCCCGCGCCGGGCACGCGCGAGGCCGAGATGGCGAAGCTGCTCGAGAACACGTTCCGGCACGTCAACATCGCGTTGGTCAACGAGCTGGCCGTCTACTCCCACGAGCTCGGCATCGACGTGTGGTCGGTGGTCGACATGGCCGCCACCAAGCCGTTCGGGTTCATGAAGTTCACGCCCGGGCCGGGCGTGGGCGGCCACTGCCTGCCGATCGACCCGTCCTACCTGTCGTGGCAGGTGCGCCGGTCGCTGGGCCGCACGTTCCGGTTCGTCGAGATCGCCAACGACGTCAACGACAACATGCCCGCCTACGTCGCCGCGCGGGTCACCGAGCACCTCAACCGCCGCAAGCTCGCCGTCAACGGCAGCAAGGTGCTGCTCGTCGGCCTCACCTACAAGCGCAACTCCGGCGACGCCCGCCAGTCCCCGGCGATCCCGGTGGCCCACCGGCTGGCCGACCTCGGCGCGCAGCTGTCCGCGATCGACCCGAAGGTCGCCGCGGCCGACGTGCCCGACGTGGTGGAGCTCGTCGAGTGCACGCCCGAGGTGGTGGCCGCCGCCGACGTGATCGTCGTCCTCACCGACCACGACGACGTCGACTGGGAGCTGATCGAGCGGTACTCCGACCGTGTGCTCGACACCCGCAACCGGCTGGCGTCCGCGGGGGTCGACCGGCTGTGATCCGCACGGCCGGACCCCGGGCGCTCGACGCGTGGCCGTGGCTGGTGGCCGCGGCCGGCGTCGGCGCGCTCGCGGTGGTCCAGCCGCTCGTCGCCGTGGCGGCCGTGGCCGCGGTGGCGGTCGTGGCCGCCGCGTTCGCGGCCCCCGCCGCCGCGGTCGGGGTCACCGTGGTCGTGGTGCTGTTCGTGCGCCCGATCGAGCACCTCGTCCCGATCGCCCTGCTCGGCTACCTGGACGAGGGGCTCGTGCTGCTGTGCGGCATCGTGCTGCCGCTGCGGCGGCTGCTCGCGGGCCGCGCGCTGCGGGCGTTCCCCGGCCAGTGGTGGTTCGCCGCCTTCGCCGCGGCGGGCCTGCTCAGCGGCCTGTTCCTGGACGTCCCGCCGGAGACGTACCTCCTGGGCGCGGTCGTGATGTGCAAGGGCCTGGTGTTCGCGTGGGCGGTGGCCCAGGTCGACTGGGAGGAGCGCCACCTGCGCGTCGCGGCGCGGACCGGCGCGGCGCTCATCATCTTCTGCCTCCTGGCCACCGCGGCCAACCTCGCACTCCAGGGCCCGTGGAACGCGGTCATGGCGAGCGACCCCAACGCGATCGAGTCCCGCGGGTTCCTGCCGTCCCTGATCGGGCCGTTCAGCCACCCGATCGACCTCGGCCAGTTCATGGCGTTCTCCGCCATCGCGCTCACGGCATGGCGGATGACCGTGCGCAAGGGCGCGTTCACCCTCACCCTCCTGCTGGCCACCGCCGGGGCGGCGCTGCTCACCGCGCGGCGCACCGCGATCGGCAGCCTCGTGGCGGCGTGGCTGTGGCTGAAGGCGGTGGGCCGCTCCACGGGGGTGCTGCTCGCGGTGGCCGTCACGGTGCCGTTCGCGGCGGTCGTGCTGGCCACCCCGCTGGCCACGGTGGTCACCGCCACCTACAACGACTACATCTCACCGCAGGCCGAACCTGCCGCGCGAACGGTGCTCACCGTCGACTCGTTCGGGGTGGCGGCCGGGTACTTCCCCGGCGGCGCCGGGTTCGGCCGGTTCGGCTCCGCCATCGCGGCCTCCACCTACAGCCCGGAGTACTTCGCGCGCGGCTACCCGGACATCTGGGGCCTCGGCCGCACCGCGGAGGACGGGCGGTTCCTCACCGACACCGAATGGCCGGCGATCATCGGCGAGAGCGGCTACCTCGGTGCCGCCGCGTTCCTCGTCGGCATGATCCTGATCTACCGGGCGAGCAGGCGGCTGTACCGCCACGGCGCCACGCCACTCGTGCGGTGGATCGGCCTCGTCGCGATCGGGTGGACGATCGCGAGCCTCGTGCAGTCCATCGCCACCGTGACCTTCACCGGCCCACCGGGCTTCGGCCTGTTCTTCGGGATGGTCGGGCTGGTCACGGGGCTGTCCGCGCGCAACGGGGCGCCTGAGGCGGGCCCACGCCCGCAACACACCGACCGATCCATGATCGTCAGTGCCGCGCCGAGGCGTGCTGCACCGCAGCTCGCGCGCCTAGACTCCGGCACTGCGGCGGGTTCTTCCCGGGGGCGAACATGACCGTTGAACGAGCGATGCGCATGCTGCGCGAGCGCTGGGGGTTGGCGCTGCTCTGCGTGGTGCTGGGACTGCTGGGCGCGGGGGTGGCCACCTACCTCACACCGCGCACCTACAGCTCCGACGTCACCCTCTACGTCTCGTTGCAGGGGCGGGCCGATTCCTCCGACGACGCCTACCAGGCCGACCGGCTGGCCCAGGCGCGCGTGCAGTCCTACGTCCCGCTCCTCACCGACGAGCGGGTCACCCAGCCGGTGGTCGAGAGCCTCGGGCTCGCGCTCACCCCCGCCGAGCTCGCGGAGCGCGTCACCGTCACCGTCGAGCCGGACACCACCGTGCTCACCGCGGCCGTCCGCGACTCCACGCCGGAGGGCGCCGCGGCGGTCGCCAACGCGCTGGCCAACGAGTTCGTCGGGCTCGTCGGGGAGCTGGAGCAGCCGATCGGGCCCACCCCGCCGCCACCGGCGCCCGGCCAGCCCGCCGAGGAGCCGGCGCGGATCGGCGTGCAGGTCGTCCAGCCGGCCGCCCCGGTGGCCGTGCCGGTGTCCCCGGACGCGCCGTTCAACCTCGCGCTGGGCGGGGCGCTCGGCCTGCTGATCGGCATCACCGCCATGGTCGTGCGCGACATGCGCGACACGTCGGTGCGGTCGGCCGAGCACCTGCGCGGGCTCGTGCCGGCCCCGGTGCTCGCGGAGATCCCCCACGACCGCCGCGTCGCCACCCGGCCCCTGCTCGTCGACGACCCGTTCGCCTCCCCGCGCGCCGAGGCGTTCCGCAGGCTGCGCACCAACCTGCAGTTCCTGGGCGGACGGCAGGGTCGCGGCGTCATCGTGGTCACGAGCGCGCGGCCGGGCGAGGGCACCTCCACCACCGCCTGCAACCTCGCCATCACCCTCGCCGAGGCGGGCAACCGCGTCCTGCTGGTCGACGCCAACCTGCGCAACCCGCGCGTGGCCGACTACCTGGGCGTGGACACCACCCCCGGCCTCGTCGACGTCCTGGCGGGCCGGATGGTGTGGCAGTACGCGCGCAGGCCGTGGAACCGCGGCGGGTTCGACGTCCTCCCCGCCGGGGCCGTCGGCCAGGACCACAGCAGCCAGCTGCTGTCCTCGTTCGGGCTCGCCGACCTGCTGGCCGACATGCGCAAGCACTACCACTTCGTGGTGGTCGACACGCCAGCGCTGCTGCCGGTGTCCGACGCCGCGGCCGTGGCCGCCCGGGCCGACGGCGTGGTGCTCGCGGTGCAGCACCGCCAGACCACGCAGGAGCAGGTCGACGCGGCGGTGTCGATGCTGGGCTCGGTGTCGGCGCGGCTGCTCGGCGCGGTGCTCACGATGCGCCGCGGTCGGCCCGGACGCGAGGGGCGGGTGCAGGCCTACAAGGCGCAGCAGTCGGCCCCACGCCCCGAGGTGCCACCGCTGCCGGCGCCGCCACCCACCCCCCGGCCGGAGATCACGAGCCCGCCCACGGGGATCCCGCGCTCCGTGCCCGAGCAGCAGAGCGCGCCCAACGGCGTCCCGCAGGAGCAGGACAGCGAGGAGGAGACCGCGCAGCACACGGTGGAGACGGCGCCGCGGCGCCCCTCGCCCACCCCGCGCTCCTGACGGGTCGACCCACCCGAGAAGCACACCACCGCTGTGGCGACCGCCCTGGTGTGCGGCTCGCCTGACCGTCGATGTCGCGAGCAGTACCTCACCGCAGCTGACGCACCCTGAGGTGCTGGTGATCAGCGGCAGCGGCCGATCAAGGCGAATGGCCGCTCTTGGAGATCATCCAGCGACCATTTTCCCTTGGTCGACGCCCTCGGGGCGCAAATTGGCCATCTGCAGGCCCAAGATCAGAGAGTTGGCGCATTCCCGGGTCGATTTCGCCCGAGAATGCGCCAAAGCCCTGATCATGGCGGCAGAACCGGCCTCCGGTGGCGCCGCGCGCCACGTGGGCAGGCCCCGGCCTGCCCACGTGGTTGCCGGGAAGGGCCGCAGAGGCTCACGGGTCAAGGGGCGCGAAGCGCTGACGCAGCGACGCCGAAGGCGTCCTTGAGGCGTGAGAGGCGGCCCCGCACGATGCGCGGCGCCACCGGAGGCCAGGACGTAACCGGAGGCCCCTCGGGGGCCGGCCCAACCACCGTGGAGTGCTGCTGATCATCGGGAGCGAGTCAGCCCGCCTCCCGCCCGATCGTCTGCGGCACGGCGGTGCGCAGCAGCACGACGTAGACGCCGGCCATCAGCCACCGCAGCAGCACGGTGGCCACGACGATCCCGATGGGGCCGAGGAGGAAGAAGAGGATCACGTCCAGCACGGCGTTGAGCACGGCGGTGGCGACGGCGATCGCGAGCATCCAGCGCTGGCGGCGGGCCACGACGAGCAGGCGGGTGCCGACGACGTTGAACACGTGCGCGGGGAGCGAGAGCATCGCGATCGCACCCCACAGGAACCCCTGGCCCCACCCCTCGGGCAGCAGGCCGGTGGCGGGCCCGGCGAGGCACACCAGCGCCCCGCCGACGGTCAGCACGGCCGTGACGGCGCCGAGCACACGTCCGTCGCGGCGGAGCAGCGCGGACGCCTCGCCGGGGGCCATCGTGGGGAGCCGGGCCCACGCGCCGACGCGGCGCACCAGGAACGCCATGTTGACGAACTGCGATGCGGCGTACATGAGCCGGTCGGCCATCTCGTAGCTGGAGATCGCGCCGGCGCCGGACGAGGAGAGGAACAGGCGGTCGACGGCCGGGCCGAGCTGGGTGACCCCGGACGACGAGGCCTGCGCCACCAGCCCGAACGGGGTGAGGGCGCCGTCCTCGGCGCCGGCCTGTTCGGCGCGCAGCCTGCGCGCGGTGGCCGCGAGGATCACCGCCCGGATGGCCTCCCCCACGGGCAGCATCGCGGCGACGACGACGAGCGGGGCATCCCACCAGAGGGCGAGGACCACGGCGGGCGCCAGGGTGCGCATCGCCTGCACCGCGATCGGCACGGTGGGGGCGCCGCGGGCGATGCACTCGCCGGAGAGCATGCTCGCGATCGAGGCGAGGATCGGGGCGGGCGCGACGGCGCACACGAGCACGGCGAACTCGCCGGCCTCCGGGGATCCGGCGGCGTAGGCGATCGCCAGGACGGGCACCACCAGCACCGTCAGCGCGGTGCCGAACAGCAGGATCCGCCGCCGGTAGTCGCGCAGGGCGTCGGGTGCCGGGTTGCGGTCGCCGCCCAGCACGCGGCCGTACTCGGCGATCGTGGTGAGCTCGACGGCGGAGCTCACGATCACCGACACGGTGATGGCCACCGACAGCGCGAGCAGCAGGAGGTCCGACGCGGCGGGGGTGAGGACGAGCGCCGCGACGAACGGGAGCGTGAACCCCGGCAGCGAGCCGACGATCGCCGCTACCGCGGTGTGCAGGTCCTTCCTCACCGGCCGATCATGTCAAGACGGAGGCGGCCCACCGGTACTGCTCGGCGAGCCCGTCGTGCAGGGCGACGGTGGGTGTCCAGCCGACGGCGGCCTCGATGGCGGCCGTGCTCCCGCCGGTGCGCTCGACGTCGCCGGGCACCGGGTCGCCCCTGCGGACGATCGGGGTGCGGCCCGAGATCTCCCCGAGCAGCTCGATGACCTCGTTGACGGTGGTGGAGGTGCCGCCGGCCACGTTGAACACGCTGCCCGCGGGAACGTCGGCTGCCGCGACGCGGACGTTGGCCTCGACGACGTCGTCGACGTAGGTGAAGTCGCGGACCTGCTCACCGGTGCCGTACACCGAGATCTCGGTGCCGTCGCGCACGGCGGTGCAGAACCGGGTGAACGCCATGTCGGGCCGCTGCCGGGGCCCGTAGACGGTGAAGTAGCGCAGCGACACCGTGGGCAGGCCGTGGTTCTGCGCGTACAGGACGCAGAGGTGCTCGGCGGCCAGCTTCGTGACGCCGTACGGCGACAGCGGCTGCGGCCGGTCGGTCTCCTCGGTGGGGTAACGCAGGGCGTTGCCGTAGACCGACGAGGAGGAGGCGTACACGAACCGGTGCAGGCGCGGGGCCCGCAGCGCCGCCTCGAGCAGCCGCTGGGTGGCGCCCACGTTGCCGTGCAGGTAGGTGTCGAAGTCGGTGCCCCACGACTTGCGCACGCCGGGCTGGCCCGCCTGGTGGTAGACCACCTCGACGTCGGCCAGCAGGGCGGCGAGGTCGATCGCGTTGAGGTCGGCCTCCACGAGCCGCAGCCGGGGGTGTTCGACGGCGCGCAGGTTGTCGCGCTTGAGCTGCGGGTCGTAGTAGTCGGTGAGCGCGTCGACGCCCACGACGTCGTGCCCGTCGGCGAGCAGCCTGCGGGCGAGCGTGCTGCCGACGAACCCGGCGACCCCTGTGACGAGGACGTTCATCCGCTCACGCCGCCGCGAAGAAGACGTCCCGCACCACGCGGGGGGCGGACAGGTCGGCGACGGCCGCCGCGACCTTGGTGCGGTCGAGGCCCTGCGCGTCGCGGATCGCGGCCGCGAGGCCGGCGGGGTCGCGGTCGCGCACGAACCCGGACACGCCCTCCTGGACCAGGCCGCCGGTGTCGGCGCCCTCGGTGACCACCGCGGGCAGGCCGGTGGCCATGGCCTCCACGAGCACGCGCGGGAAGCCCTCGTAGCCGGCGTGCGAGGTCATCAGGAACACGCCCGACCGGTTGCGCGCCTCGGCGACGTCGGCCGGCCCGAGCCGGCCCCGCAGCGTGATGCGGCGCGCGACGTCCTCCGGCAGGGCCGCGATCTGCTGCTCGAGCTCGGGCCGCAGCGAGCCGGACCCGATCACCTCCAGCGTCCACGGCTCGTCGGGAGCGGACTGCACCAGGTGGGCGAAGGCGCGGATCGCCAGCGCCGGGTCCTTCGGGGTCTCCAGGCGACCGACCCACACCACCGCGTGCGGGTTGGTGCCCTCGGCGGGCCGGGTGATCGCCGGGTCGTACCAGGTGGGCGCGGAGACCGTGCGCGGGTTCCAGCGACGCACCTTCTCGGCGTAGGCCGGGTTGAACACGAGCACCCGCTCGGCGCGGCGGGCGATGGCCCGGTCGAGCCGCTCGTGCAGGCTGCCGGTGAACCGCCAGTACGAGTCGGAGGTGGGCCCGAGCAGGCCGCGCTCCTGGGTGTGGATGCAGTACACGAGCGGGTTGCGGAACAGCAGGCGCGTGAACAGGCCGACGTCGACCCGGTGGGCCTGCACGACCTTGACCTTCGGGATCGCCCGCCGGTGGCGCAGGAGCCCCAGCACGAGCCGCAGCGAGTGCGGGATCGGGCCCTTCGGCTTGGTGGTGTCGACGCGGGCGACCGGCAGGAACCAGATGTCGCGATCACCGCGGCGGTGGCGTTCCCAGACACCCAGCTTCCGCTCCGGCGTGCCCAGCTCGTCGATGCCGACGACGCCGAGCGTGACGCCCTCGGGCGCGTATTCGAGCACCCCGCGGATGCAGGTGTCGATGCCACCGATGGTGACCGCGCGCCCGACGTCGTACTGCTGGACGACGAGCCGGTCGATCTCGCCGTCCTTCGGTGCCTCAGGCATCGGCGGCGCTCCCGCTGAGGGCCGGGCGCGGGGCCCGCCCGACGCCGGTCCAGTCGAAGCCCGCGCGGCGCAGGACGTCGGGGTCGACGAGGTTGCGGGTGTCGAGCACGACCGGCTTGCGCACCACGGCCGACAGGCGCGGCCAGTCGAGACCGCGGAACTCCGGCCACTCGGTGAGGATCACGATCGCGTCGGCGTCCTTGGCGGCCACGTACGGGTCGTCGACCACGGTGAGCAGGTCGCCGTCGAACGAGGAGTCCTCGGCCGGGATCGCGGGGTCGAAGGCCACGAGCTCCGCGCCCGCCTGGCGCAGCTGGGCGGCCACGGCGATCGCGGGCGAGTCGCGCAGGTCGCTGGTGCCCGCCTTGAACGCGAGCCCGAGCAGCGCGATGCGGGTGCGCGACAGCGACCCGTTGCGCTTGCCGGTGACGGCGGACTGGATCTTCTCGACGATCCGCCTGCTCTGGCGGGTGTTGGTCTCGATGGCCGCGCGCAGGAGCCGGAACTCGAAGTCGACGGAGTCGGACAGCTGCAGCAGCGCCGCGGTGTCCTTGGGCAGGCAGGAGCCGCCCCAGCCGGGCCCGGGCGAGAGGTAGGACTGCCCGATCCGCTTGTCGTAGCCGAGGCCCTCGGTGACGTCGGCGACGTCGGCGCCCAGCCGCTCGCACAGCTCGGCGATGGCGTTGACGTAGGAGAGCTTCGTGGCGAGGAAGCAGTTGGCCGCGTACTTGATCATCTCGGCGCTCGCCAGGTCGGTGAGCACCGTGGGTGCGCCGAGCCGGGCGTACAGCGCCGCGACGCGCTCCGCGGCGTCCTGGGCGTTGGAGCCGACGATGATGCGGTCGGGGTGCAGGAAGTCGTAGACGCCCGAGCCCTCCCGGAGGAACTCCGGGTTGCTCACCACCGCGACGTCCGGGCGGTCGATGAGCTCCGCGGTGCGCTCCCCCGTGCCCACGGGCACCGTGGACTTGTTCACCACGATGGCCCCGGTGGGCAGCACCTCGCGGACCTCGTCGATCACGGCCTCGACCGCGCTGAGGTCGGCGATGCCCCCGATCCCCATCGGGGTGGGCACGCACACGAAGAGCACCTCACACGGCGTGCCCTCCGCCTGCAGTTCGTCGAGCGCGGCGCGCGCGCCCGTGACGAACGACAGCCGGCCCGCGGCCAGCATCTCCCCCACCATCTCGGCGAGCCCGGGCTCCCGGATGTCGATCTGGCCTGCCTGCAGCCGCTCCACCTTGGCGCGGTCGACATCGGCGCACATCACCCGATGACCGAGCGACGCCAGACACGCACCCGTGGTGAGCCCGACGTACCCGGTACCCACCACCACGATGCGGCGTGCGAACTCCGACACCAGCGTCTCCTCCCCCGTCAACGCAGGTCGTCATGCTGTTTTCGTAGCGGTGCTCCGGCGCGTTACCGGCGCTCCGCGGTGCCTAATCAGCAGGCGGGCCCTGGTAGCCCTCCTGCGCCGACGGGTCGTCGAACCCGACCTCGCGCCCGTAGTCGGGGCCGATGCGGTTGTCCCGCACGATGACCCCGGTGGATCCCTTGCCGAGCGCGAAGGCCTTGTTGGCCTCCCCGACCATCTCGTTGTTGCTGATCGTGACGTCCTGGATGTCCTCCAGCGCCACGGACTGCGCATCGGCGTGCGAGTCGCAGTAGTTCCCGTCGAACAGCCAGTTGCGGCTGACGCCCTCGCCGGAGCCGCCCTCGTCGTTCGGGCCCTCCGCCATCAGGCACTGGGCCCGGATGTCCTCGCACCGGTTGCCCTGGATCACCACGTCCGAGCTGCCCGGACCGGAGGTGGCGAACGTCTGGATGCAGTCGACGTGGGAGTCCTCGACGTCGTCGGACCCCTCGAGCTCGTACACCCGGTTGTTGAGGATCTTGGTGCCGTCGCCGAAGAAACGGATCCCGTCGACGTCCTCACCCGCGTAGTTGACCTGGGTGATCGTGTTGTTCTGCACCGTGATGTTGCGGCCGCGCACCCAGATCCCGGTGCTGTCGGCGCCGTCCGAGACGAACCCGTCGACGACGACGTTGTCGGCGTCCACCCGGATGCCCGGGACCACCGTGCCGTTGCCGAGGTAGGTGATGGGGGCGCTGTCCGTGCCCCCCGTGGTGATCTCCAGCGGCTCGTCCAGCTCGCCGGAGAAGCACACGACGTCGCCCGGCGACGGGCGCTGGCCGGGTGAGATGCAGTCCTCGGCGCTGGGCGTGCCGGTGGAGGGCGTGGGCGCAGTCGTCGAACACGCCGCGAGGGCACTCAGCCCCACCAGCAGCGCGACCAGAATCCCCCGCACGCGATTCACACCCGCCCCTCCCCCTGCGCGAGAACACCAGGTTTCAGCGTCCTCGTCCCAGCGTACGGACGAGACGAGGTGATTGGTCCGTTCCGGTGACCCGAAGCTGAGAGATCACTGATTGCGGAACATCGCCACCATTTTGTCGAGGCATTGTTCGAGCCCGGCCCGGGACACGTCGCGCGCCTCCGCGGTGCCGTAGCCGAACTCCTGCACGGTCAGCTCGGTGCGCTCCCCCTCGACCGGCCGGAGGGTCACCACGTGCCGGACGGCGCGCGGTACCCCGGGCGGGAGGGACTCGGCGGGGAGCAGCGAGCGGTCGGTGTCGGTGAAGTCGAGCTCGAACTCGAGCCGCTCGGCCGGGACGACGCGGCGGTAGGTCCACGTGTTGTGGAAGTCCTGGCCCCCGTACTCGGCGGGGGCGCGCATCGTCACCAGCGACGTGCCGCCCTCGCGGACGTCCAGCTCCGCCCGGGGCGCGGTGAAGCCGGTGGGCCCCCACCAGCGCATGACGAACTCCGGCTCGGTCCACGCCCGCCACGCCTCGGTGGGCGGGACGTCGAGCACGCGGGTCACGGACAGGTCGTGGCCCGCGGGGGCCCGGCTGCTGATCTGCTGCACCGACCACCGGTTGCCGTCCGGGTCGGCGAAGTGCACGAACCCGACGTTGTCGAGGGCGTCGTCGTCGCGGGCCGGGCGGAACGACTGGCCGTCCTGCGTGACCACCACCCCGCCGTTCTCGACCCCCTGCTCCACGAGCCGGGCGTGGGCGGCGCGGATGTCCGGGACCACCAGCACGAGGCCGCGCAGCGACCCAGCGGGCATGTCGTGCCCGTAGCCGGCCGACAGCTGGATCGAGCAGCCCGACCCGGGCGGGGTGAGCTGCACGAACCGGTGCGCCTCGTCGGCGCGCACGTCGAAGTCCACGGCGAACCCGAGCCGCTGCGCGTAGAACTCCTTCGCGCGGTCGACGTCCGCCACCGGGACCTGCACCACTTCGAGCGTCCACTGCATGACAACCTCCTGTCGTTGCCGTGCAGCGTGGCGCGCCGGACCGCACCCGCGGACCCGTGCTCACCACGCATCCGCCACGGGGACACCACGTGCCGGCTGTGCCCCGGGCAGGAGTTCGAGCGTGGCGGCGCGCTCGAACTCCGCCCCGATCCGCCCGAACGCCTCGGCGGCCGCCCCGAGCGCCTCCCGGTGGCCGTGCAGCCGGGCGGTGGCACGGGCGAGGCACGCGGCCGCCCACGGGTGATCGTCCGCCTCCGGCGCCGCTGCCGAGAGCCACTCGGCCGCGTCGGGCCGGCCCGCCACGACCGCGAGCTCGGCGCGGGCCGCGACGGCGTAGGCGTGGTAACGGCCGGGCGACGGCGCGGGCACGTCGACACGACGGCCGAGGTGCACGGCCACCCGGGCAGCGGTGAACACGACGAGCGGGGCGTGCTGGAGGTGGAAGGCGTTCGCGGTGCCCGCCTCCGCCGCGCGGTCGTCCCACCGGGCCGCGCGCCCGGCGTCGCCGGACAGCCCCCACGCGAGCGCGGCGAACCGCGCCGCGACGGGCAGCCACACCGCGGGCGGGCGGCCTGCGCGCTCCCAGCCCTCCCACATCGCCTCCGACTCGCGGCGCGCCCACCCCAGGTCCCCGGCCAGCACGAGCGCGGGCAGCACGGTGCTCACCGCCAGGTGCGGCGCGTCGCCGTGCAGGTCGGCGTCGAGGATCCGGGCGGCGACGGCCGCGGCCGTGGCGATCTCCCCGATCGCCGCCGCGTCGGCGCACGCCACCGCGAGCACGTCCTCGACCTCGGCGGCGGCCCCGGGAGCGCCCGGGTCGAGCGCCGGCACGAGCTCCAGCCGCTCGGACGAGAGCCGGTACGCGTCGCGGAACCGGCCCTCCTCCACCGTGGCGGCGCGCAGCGCCCCCAGCGCGGCGCTCAGCAGCACCGGGTCGCCGCAGCGCCGGGCCGCGGCCACGGCCTCCTCGGCCAGCGCGCGGTCGGGCGAGAGCTTCCGCGGTGCCGCGTTCCAGGCCGCCGCGATCGCGAGCCGGGTGGCGACGGCCGGGTCGCCGTGGTCGCCGGCGGCGCGCGCGCCCGCGAGCAGCGTGCGGAGCCGCTCGTGGGGCACCTCGACGGCGAAGGTCGCCGGGCACCGGCACGCCAGGTCGACCGCGCGGGCCCACGCCGTGGCCGTCGCGTTCCCGTCGGCGGCGACGCGACCGGCCTCGACGAGCAGGTCGAACGCGGTTCCCGTTGCGTGCCCCACCTCGGCGCACTCGGCGGCCGCGCACAGGTCCCGGGCCCGCTCGTCCGGGCTGCCCGCGTGCCCGGCCGCCTGCTCGTAGCGCCGGCGCGCCTCCGCCAGGAACCCGCGGGCCCGGGTGAGGCGCCCCAGCGAGCGCGCGAGCCGGTGGGCCTGCGGGTCGGGGCCCGGCGCGCAGGACGCCGCCGCCTCGCGCAGGTCGTCGAGCAGGAGGTCGGCCTCCGCGCGGGTCGGCGCGGTGAACGCCTCGGCCCGGGCGAGGACCCACTCCCGGTGCCGGTCCCGCACCTGCGCGGTCTCCCCCGCCGCGCGCAGCTTGTCGGCGGCCACCGCGCGGACCGTCGCGAGCAGGCGCCAGCGGCCGTGCTCGTGCACCACGAGGCTCTTGTCGACGAGGCGGCCGAGCACGTCTGCGGCCACCGCGGGCTCGACGCCGCCCACAGCCGCCGCGGCGGGCAGGTCGAAGCCGCCCGCGAACGCGGACAACCGGCGGAACAGGGCACCCTCCTCGGCATCGAGCAGGTCGTGGCTCCACCCGATCACGGCGCGCAGCGAGCGGTGCCGCACCTCGCGACCGCGCCCGCCCGCGAGGAGGCGCAGGTAGTCCCCGAGCCCGGTGAGCAGGCCGGGCGCGCCCAGCGTCGCGCTGCGGGCCGCCGCCAGCTCGATCGCGAGCGGGAGCCCGTCGAGCCGGGCACACAGGTCCGTGACGGCGGCGGCGTCGACGGGCACGGCGGCGCGGTCGGTGAACAGGCGCTCGGCGTCGGACCCCGGCAGGGGGCGCAGCGCCAGCACGTGCTCGCCCGGCACCGCGAGGCGCTCCCGGCTGGTGGCGAGAACCGTGAGACCGGGGCAGGCGGCGAGCAGCCGGTCGACGAGCTCCGCCACCGCGTCGACGACGTGCTCGCAGTTGTCCAGCACGAGCAGCGACCGGCCGCGGGCCAGCCGCCCGGCGATGGCGGAGTCGAGGGGCTGCTGGGGGCCTTCGGCCACCCCGAGCGCGGACGCCACAGCCTGCGGCACCGAGTCGGCGCGGGCCGGCACGAGGTCGGCGAACGCGCCGCCGAACGGGAAGGCGGCCGCCGCGGCCTCGGCCACCACCCCCGCGAGCCGCGTCTTGCCCACCCCGCCCGGACCGGTGAGCGTCACCAGGCGGTGCTCGGCGAGCGCGGCCTCCACCGCCGCCCGCTCGTCGGCGCGCCCCACGAACGACGTCCGCGCCGCGGGCAACCCGGACAGGCCGCCGGGCGGCGGCGCCGGGCCGGCGTCCGGGCCCACCAGCGCCGCCAGCTCCCTGCGGTCGGCCACCCCGTACTTGCGCAGCAGCGCCGAGACGTACCCCTCGACCGTGCGCACCGACAGGTGCAGCCGGCCGGCGATCTGCGCGTTGGACAGGTGCGCGCCCACGGCCGCGAGGACCTCGGCCTCGCGGTCCGACACCTCGACGGAGCGCGGCACCGCTCCATCATCGCCGATCGCGCACGCGCGCTCCGCGGTAGTTTGGACGGGGTGTCGGCCATCGCACCGCGTCCGGATCGGGCGATCCTCCCGCCCGGGCTGCGCGCACCCGCCGCAGCCGTCTCCGTGCTCGCGCTCCTCGTCTTCGGTGTGTTCGCGGCGCGGTACGCGGACGACTCGAGCGCGGGCCGGCTCGACCGTCGCCTGCAGCGCATCGTCGACGGCGGCCCGGCGCCCGCCGACACCGTGATCCTGCTCGGCAACCCGGTCTCGGTCGTGGTGCTCGCGGTGCTGCTCGCCGGCGTCGCGCTGGCGCTCGGCCATCGCAGGCTCGCCGTGCTGGCGATCCTCGGTCCGGGTCTCACGGGGGTCGCCACCACCACGCTCAAGCCGATCGTCGGGCGCACGATCGAGGGCGGGTTCGCGTTCCCGAGCGGCCACACCGGCGGGGCCACGGCTCTCGGCGTCGTGGCCGCGCTGCTGCTGATCTCCGTGCTGCGCACGGCCACCAGCACGAGCGCGCTCCTGATCGCCGCGGGCGCGGTGGTGTCCGGTGGTGCGATGGCGCTCGCGCTCGTCACGGAGCGCATCCACTACCCCACCGACACCGTGGGCGGGTTCTGCGTGGCCGTGGCCGTGGTGCTCACCAGCGCACTCGTGATCGAGCGCGTGCCGGGCGCGTTACCTCGATCGGGTGGGCGGTAGCGCCGGGTCCATCATGGTCGCGTTCGTCCCAGCCGACGGAGGTGCGCGCATGACGGACCGGTCCCTGCCGAGGTCGGCGGAGCTGAACGAGCGACTGCACGCAGTGGTGCCCGGTGGCGCCCACACCTACGCCAAGGGCGACGACCAGTACCCGGAGAACCTCGCACCCGTCATCAGCCACGGCCGGGGAGCCCACGTCTGGGACGTCGACGGAAACCGGTACATCGAATACGGCTCCGGACTGCGCGCCGTCTCACTCGGCCACGCCCACCCCCGCGTCCTCGACGCCGTCCGCGCCGAGCTCACCAAGGGCACCAACTTCGTCCGGCCAGCCGCCATCGAGGTGGAGGCCGCCGAACGCTTCCTCGCCACCGTGCCCACCGCGGAGATGGTCAAGTTCACCAAGAACGGATCCGACGCCACCACCGCCGCCGTACGCCTGGCCCGCGCCCACACCGGCCGCACCACCATCGCACTGTGCGCCGACCACCCCTTCTTCTCCACCGACGACTGGTTCATCGCCGGCACCCCCATGTCAGCCGGCATCCCCACCCAGGACGTCGTCCGCTTCCCCTACGGCGACCTCGACGCACTGTCGACGCTGCTCGACCAGCACGACATCGCCGCGATCATCCTCGAAGCCGCCACCCAGACCGAACCACCCGCCGGATACCTCCACGGCGTCCGTGACCTCGCCACCCGCCACGGCGCCGTCCTCGTCCTCGACGAAATGATCACCGGATTCCGCTGGTCCGAACACGGCGCACAACACGTCTACGACATCACCCCCGACCTCTCCACCTTCGGCAAAGCCCTCGGCAACGGATTCGCCGTCTCCGCGCTCGCCGGCAAACGCGAACTCATGGAACGCGGCGGGCTGCGCACCGACCACGACCGCGTCTTCCTGCTCTCCACCACCCACGGCGCCGAAACCCACTCCCTCGCCGCCGCCATGGCCGTCATCGACACCTACCTCGAAGAAGCCACCACCGAACGACTCCACGCCCTCGGCGACCACCTCGCCACCGGAGTCCGCGAAGTCACCGCCGACATCGGCGTCGCCGACCACATCCAGATCCGCGGACGAGCCTCCAACCTCGTCTTCGCCACCCTCGACCCCAACGGCAAACCCTCCCAGCCCTACCGCACCCTGTTCCTCCGCCAACTGCTCACCGGCGGCATCATCGGACCCTCGTTCGTCGTCAGCGCCGCACTCACCCACGACGACATCGACCGCACCATCGACGTCGTCGCAGGAGCCTGCACCGTCTACAAGAAGGCCCTCGACGCCGGCGACCCCACCCCCTGGATGGGCGGGCGACCCGTCAAACCCGCCTTCCGCCGCCACGTCTGAGCTCCGCGGGCAGCCGCACGGCGGCGCGGAGCCCGCCCCCGGGGCGGGGCGTGAGGGTGAGCGTCCCGCCGTGGGCCCGGGTGATGCTCGCGACGATGGCCAGGCCGAGGCCGACGCCCGGGTGGTCGGTGCCGGCGCGGTCGGTGCGCACGCGGTCGGTGCCGCGCCGGAACGGCTCGGTCAACGTGGCGACGAGCTCCTGGGTGAGCGGCTCGCCGGTGTTCTCGACGGTGAGCACGGCCGTCGCGTCGCGCACGCCGGTGTCCACCAGCACGGTGCCGCCGTCGGGCAGGTTGTGGACGATCGCGTTGTGCACGAGGTTGGTGGTGAGCTGCAGCAGGAGCGCGGGTGAGCCCGTGGTGGGGGTGGTCACTCCGGAGGTCTCCACGGCCACACCGGCCTTCTCCGCGAGGGGCAGGAGCGTCTCGGTGGCCTCCTCCGCGAGGAGGGACAGGTCGACGGGTTCCGGCGTGAAGGACCGCTGATCGGCCCGGCTGAGCAGCAGCAACGCCTCGGTGAGGTCGATCGCCCGCGCGTTGACGGCGTGGAGGCGGTGGACGAGCTCACCGGGATCGCGGGACGGGTCGTTGCGGGCGACGTCGAGCAGCGACTGCGTGATCGCCAGCGGGGTGCGCAGTTCGTGGGAGGCGTTGGCGGCGAACCGGCGCTGTTCGGCGACGTGCGACTCGAGCCGCGCGAGCATGGTGTCGAAGGCGTCGGCGAGCTCGCGGAGCTCGTCGCGGCGTCCGGGCAGCCGGATCCGGTGCGACAGCGATCCGTGCGCGGCCTCGCGGGTGGCCTCGGTGATGCGGGACAGCGGAGCGAGCATGCGGCCGGCGAGTACCCACCCGGCCACCAGCCCGAACACCAGCAGGAACAGCATGCCGAGGACCGCGGCCTGCGCGAAGACGAGCGGCCCGCGCCCCTGGAGCAGGAAGACGTTGGTCAGGACGTTGTGGAGGTTGTCGAACCTGACTCCGGGGACCCCGCGCAGGAGGAACACCCACACGGCGGCGAGCATCAGGGCACCGGCGAGCACGACGATCCCGGCGTAGCTGAGGGTGAGCTTGAGCCGGACGCTCAACCCGGGCGCCCTATCCACTCTTCTGCCCCTCGATGCGGTAGCCGACGCCGGGCACGGTGGCGATGATCCCCGGTTCACCCAGGCGTTTGCGCAGTGCCGAGACGGTGATGCGCACGGCGTTGGTGAACGGGTCGGCGTTCTCGTCCCAGGCCCGTTCCAGGAGTTCCTCGGCGCTGACGACGCCACCCTCGGCGGCCACGAGCACCTCGAGCACGGCGAACTGCTTCCTGGTGAGCGGGACGTACCGGCCGTCGCGGTAGACCTCCCTGCGGAACGGGTCGACCCGCAGGCCCGCGATCTCCCGCACGGGTGGCCTGTTGTGCGCGCGCCTGCGGTCGAGTGCCCGGAGCCGGAGCACGAGCTCGCGGAGCGCGAACGGCTTGGTGAGGTAGTCGTCGGCGCCGAGCTCGAACCCGGACGCCTTGTCGTCGAGCCGGTCGGCGGCGGTGAGCATGAGGATCGGCGTGCCGGTACCGGAGGCCACGATGCGCTCGGCGATCTCGTCGCCCGAGGGCCCGGGGATGTCGCGGTCGAGCACGGCGATGTCGTAGGAGTTGACGGCCAGCAGCTCCAGAGCGGTGTCGCCGTCGCCCGCGACGTCGGCGGCGATCGCCTCCAGGCGCAGCCCGTCACGAATGGCCTCCGCCATGTAGGGCTCGTCCTCGACGATCAACACGCGCACAAGGCCTCGATGCTACGAGCCGGCGCATATCGCCCGCATATCGAAAGCCGGATACGTTCCGGCAACGCCGGACCGCCTTCGCTGGGGGCATGACCACCAGCGCACCGCCCCGCCCGGCACCCCGGGGACCGCGAGCCGGAGGCTGGGACGACCCGACCCAGCCGATCGCGGTGGTCCGTCATGGGCGCCACTCGCGTACGCCCCACACCGCGAGCCGGCCTCCGGCCCTGCTGGGGCTCCTCCTCGTCGCGGTGGTCGTCATCGCGGCGGCGACCGGGGCCGTCGGCTACCGGACGTGGGTGTCCGTGTCCCCGCCGGCACCGTCCGCCGCCCCCTCGTCGAGCCCGGCGGCGCCCGACCGGCCGCCGGAGCGCGAGCGTGACCACGACCGCGACCACGGAGGTGCGCTCGGCGAGGCCGACGGCGCAGTGCCCGCCGGCACGACCGTCTTCGACGACGGGATCCCGGCCGTGGCCAACCTCGACCCGGATCTGCTCGCGGCCCTGCGGCAGGCCGCGGACGACGCCGCGGACGACCGGATCGAGTTCGTGGTCAACAGCGGCTGGCGCTCCCCCGAGTACCAGCAGCACCTCCTCGACGAGGCGATCTCGCAGTACGGCTCGAAGAAGGAGGCCGCTCGCTGGGTGGCCACCCCCGACACCTCCCCGCACGTCTCCGGAGAGGCGATCGACATCGGGCCCACCGCCGCCACGACGTGGCTGGCGAAGCACGGCGCCGACCACGGACTGTGCCAGGTCTACCGCAACGAGCCCTGGCACTACGAACTGCGCCCCGAGGCCGCCGGCGACGGCTGCCCGCGCATGTATGCCGACCCCACACAAGATCCGAGGATGAAGTGACCAGGATGCTGGGCAACCCCCCGCACGCCGCTCGGCCGAGCCTGGCCGCCAGCGCGCGCGGACTGACCAAGACCTACGGCCGGGGCGACACCGAGGTGCACGCCCTGCGCGGTGTCGACCTCGACCTGCCCCGGGGCCGGTTCACGGCGATCATGGGGGCGAGCGGGTCCGGGAAGTCGACGTTGATGCACTGCCTGGCCGGGCTCGACCGCACCGACGGGGGCACCGTCACCGTGGCCGGCACCGACCTGGGCACGCTCGACGACGACGCCCTCACGGTGTTCCGCCGCGAGCACGTCGGGTTCGTGTTCCAGGCGTTCAACCTGCTGCCGATGCTCACGGCGGAGCAGAACATCCTGCTCCCGCTCGAGCTGGGTGGCGCCCGGATCGACGACGCCACGCGCGAGCGCGCAGACGCGATCGCCGAGACCCTCGGCGTGGCCGACCGGCTCGGCCACCGGCCCGCGGAGCTGTCCGGCGGCCAGCAGCAGCGGGTCGCGATCGCCCGCGCCCTGATCACGAGCCCGGACCTGCTGTTCGCCGACGAGCCCACCGGCAACCTGGACAGCACCACCTCGGCGGAGGTGCTGGAGCACCTGCGCCGGTCGGTGCGCGATCTCGGCCAGACCGTCGTGGTGGTCACCCACGACCACGACGCCGCGCGGTACGCCGACGCGGTGGTCACCCTGCAGGACGGGCGGATCGCCTGATGCGCACCGTCCTGCTCGCCTCCCTGCGCACCCAGGCCCGCCGCTACGTCGCCGCCGTCGTCGCGGTGACCGCCTCGGTGGCCTTCATCGTCGTGATCGGGGTGGTGACCGCGGGGGCCCGCGCCGGGTTCATGGAGAACGCGGGCTCCCCGTTCCGCAACGCCGACTACGTCATCGACGCGCCTGCGGACGGCCCCGAGCCGGGCCCACCCTGTTGCCCCGGCACGCTCGACGTGGCGGACGCGCTCGCGCTCATCGACCGCCTCGGCGACAACGCGTCCGCGGTCGGCCGGGTCGACCTGCCGGCGAGCCGGGAGGACGGCACCCCGCTCGGGTCCGGTGAGCAGCGGGGTGCGACGACGGTCGGGCCGGTCGCCACCGCGGAGGA
The DNA here is from genome assembly GCF_042657305.1 of Pseudonocardia zijingensis. Lineage (NCBI taxonomy): Bacteria > Bacillati > Actinomycetota > Actinomycetes > Pseudonocardiales > Pseudonocardiaceae > Pseudonocardia > Pseudonocardia zijingensis. Next base: position 535,342 of record NZ_JBHSKO010000002.1, read on the forward strand.
GCTGCGCTGGCAGGAGCTCGTCGCGGGCCGCTTCCCGGAACGCCCGGGCGAGGTGGTGGTGCACATCTGGGCCGCGCAGGACCAGGAGATCGAGATCGGTGACCGGATCCGGGTCGGCGACGGCACCGCCGCGACCGACCTGGAGGTGGTCGGCCTCGTGCTGTCGCCCACCACCTGGACCCAGGCAGCGATGTACGTGGCGTGGCCGCAGTACGTGCAGTGGCGCGACCAACCCACCTTCCACGTGGGCGCCGTGGCGGTGCGCGGGGACCCGGGCCCGCTCCCGGAAGGCATGGCGGTGCGGACGGCCGTCCAGTACGTCCGCGACGGCCTGGCCGGGCTCAACAACGACACGGACCTGATCGCGTTGATGCTGCTGCTGTTCGCGGGCGTCGCGCTCGTGGTGTCCGCCCTGGTCGTCGGGAACACGTTCTCCATCCTGTTCGCGGGGCGCCTGCGCGATTTCGCCCTGCTGCGCTGCGTCGGCGCCACCCGACGGCAGGTACTGGGGTCCGTGCGCCGGGAGGCGGCCGCGGTGGGCGTGCTCGCGTCGCTGGCCGGGACACTCACAGGCCTCGGCCTGGGATACGCCCTCCTGCCCGTGATCAACACCTTCGCGCCCACCACCCCGCTGGCGGCCCCCGCGCCGCCCGTGACCTGGATGCTGGGCGGGTTCGCCATCGGCGTGGCCGTCACCGTGCTCGCCTCCTGGCTGCCCACCCGGCACGTGGTGCGGGTGAGCCCGCTGGCGGCGCTGCGTCCGGTGATCACGGTCGACGTGCACACGGCCACCGGGCGGATCCGGCTGGCGCTGGCCACGCTGCTGCTGCTCGCCGGGCTCGCCCTGCTCACGGCGGCGATGGTCGCCGACAGCACGGTGCTCATGCTGACCGGCGGAGCGGCGGTGTTCAGCGCGGTGCTGCTGTTCGGGCCGGTGCTCGTTCCCCGCCTGATCCGGATCACCGGTGCCCTGCTCGGCCCCGCCGCGCGGCTGGCGACGCAGAACGCCGTGCGCAACCCGCGCCGCACCGCCGCCACCACCGCCGCCCTGCTGGTGGGCATCACCCTCACCACCGCGGTGCTCACCGGCATGGCCACCTGGCGAGCCGGCATCGACGAGGTCAACGCCAGGCACCACCCCGTCGACGCCGCGCTCACCTCGCTCGACCGGCCCGTCACCACCGAGCTCCTCGACCAGGTGCGGCGCACCCCCGGCGTCGAGCAGGCCATCGCCGTGAACGGCGCCGTGGCCGAGATCTCCGGGTTCGGCACCCCGATGCCGGTGCTCACGGCGCCGGACGCGGCCCGGGTGGCCCGCGACGGCGGGAACTCCGCCCGGGCGGAGCCGGGAACGATCCTGCTCGACCTGGGAGCCTTCGTGGAGCGCGGCGTCCGGCCCGGTGACGGGGTCACGGTGCGCGTGGGCGACCGCGAGGTGCGGCTGCGGGTCATCGCCCTCCCCGGCTGGGGCCAGACCGGCCTGGTGGCGCCGGAGACCCTGGCCCAGCTCACCGACGCACCCGAACCCCGGGTCATCTGGGTCCGCGCGGCCGACGACGCCGACCCGCTCGCGCTCACCGAGGCACTCGACGGGCTGGCGGACGCGGCCGGCGCCGACCTCGAGGACCAGCTGCAGGCCCAGGCCGCGGCCGACAAGGAGCGCGACATCCTCGCCGCGGCAGCGCTCGGCCTGCTCGGCATCTCCGTGGCGATCGCCCTGATCGGGATCGCGAACACCCTCGGGCTGTCCGTGCTCGAACGCGCCCGCGAACACGCGCTGCTGCGCGCGCTCGGGCTCACCCGCGGTCAGCTGCGGCGGATGCTGGCCCTCGAGGCGGCACTGCTGGCCGTCGTCGCCACCGTTCTCGGCGCAGCCATCGGCGTCGGGTTCGCGTGGGTCGGCTACGAGACGTTCGTGAAGCGGGCGCTCACCCACGCCACCATGGTGATCCCGTGGCCGTCGCTCGGCGCCGTGGTGCTCGTCGCCGCCGCTGCCGGGCTGCTGGCCGGTGTCCTCCCCGCTCGCCGGGCGGCGCAGGTGCCCCCGGCCGCGGGGCTGTCAGCCGACTGACGCGGCCACGCCGCCGATCCCCTCGTCGGCGCGCCACGGCATCCACGGCGTGTCGCCGGCCTGGTACATGGTCTCCAGCGCGACCCGTTCCTTCACGGTGTCGGCGGGCTGCCAGAACCCGCTGTACGAGTACGCGGCCAGCCGCCCCTCCTTCGCCAGCACGGCGCAGGCGTCGGCGACCAGGTCGCTGTTCTCCGGCAGGTAGTCGAACACCTCCTGGCGCAGCACCAGGTAACCGCCGTTCTCCTGCAGCCGCATGTCCTTCAAGGCGGTGATCGCCTCGATGCGGTTGCCCTCGTCCACCTCCACCACGTGGAAGGCCGCCTGCGGCGGCACCGCGAGGAGCTGGCCGACGGCGTCGGGGTTCGCGGCGAACTGGTCCACCATCGCGTCGATCGGGGCGTCGGTGAGCACGTCGGCGTAGTTCGCGAGGAACATCTCCTCGCCCTCCAGCAGGCGCCGCACCCGGCGCAACCGCTCCCCGATCGGCGACGCGAGACCGGTGTCGACGAACGTGATCGACCAGTCGGAGATGTCGCTGGTGAGCAACCGCACCTCGCCGCCGTGCAGGACGAAGTCGTTGGAGCCGGTCTCCTGGTAGTCGAGGAAGTACTGCTTGATGTGGTGCCCGCCGTAACCGAGGCAGAGGATGAAGTCCTTGTGCCCGTAATGGGCGTAGTACCGCATCACGTGCCACAGCAGCGGGCGCGGGCCCACCGGCACCATCGGCTTCGGCAGGTCCGAAGCCCCGTCCCGCATGCGCATCCCGTAGCCGCCGCAGAAGAGCACGACCTTCACCCGCTGCACCCCTCTCGACACCCGGACCGATCGTTTTCGACGCTCTACTCGGGCCTCTCACGACGGCTGTTACAGGCGGTACCGGTCGGCCCGCCCGGGTAACGGGGTCCGGCGGACGGCCGAGTCAGCGGGCGACCACGTCCGGTCCCACCTCCCGAGGAGACGTCTGGTGAACCCCGTGTGCCGCCTGTGCGCCGCGCCGCTCACACGCACCTTCGTCGACCTCGGGATGTCGCCGCCGTGCGAGAGCTACCTGCGCCCCGACCAGCTCGACGAGCCCGAGGCGTTCCACTCCCTGCACGTCCGGATCTGCGAGCGCTGCCTTCTCGTGCAGCTGCCGGCACTCGTCGCGGCCGAGGACATCTTCACCGCCGACTACGCCTACTTCTCGTCCTACTCTGACAGCTGGGTGGCCCACGCCCGCCGCTTCGTCGAGGACATGTCGGCCCGGCTGGACCTCGGGCCGGGAAGCTTCGTCGTCGAGGCGGCGAGCAACGACGGCTACCTGCTGCAGCACGCCGTCGTGCGCGGGATCCGGGTGCTCGGCGTCGAGCCGTGCGGCGGGGTCGCGGACGCGGCGCGGGAGCGCGGGGTGCCCACGGAGCCGGTGTTCCTCGGCGAACGCACCGGCACCGACATCGCCGAACGCCACGGCCCCGCCGACCTCGTGGTGGCCAACAACGTGCTCGCCCACGTGCCCGACCTCCTCGACTTCGTGCGCGGGCTGCGCGCGCTCGTCGCGGACCGCGGGACGGTGTCCCTCGAGTTCCCGCACCTGCTGCGGCTCATCGAGGGCAGGCAGTACGACACGATCTACCACGAGCACTACTCGTACTTCACGCTGCGCACGGCCGCGGCCGCCCTCGCGACCGCCGACCTCGCGGTCGTCGACGTCGAGGAGCTGTCCACCCACGGCGGATCGCTGCGCGTGCTCGCGCGGCCGGGCACCCACCCGCCGTCCGAGGCGGTGGAGAAGGTGCTCGCGGACGAGCGCGCCGCGGGCCTGCACACCGTGGACGGGCACTCCGGGTTCGCCGGCGAGGTGCTGGAGGTGAAGGCGGGCCTGCTCGAATTCCTGCTGACGGCCGCACGATCAGGCCGGACGGTGGCCGGCTACGGCGCTCCGGGCAAGGGCAACACCCTGCTGAACCACTGCGGGATCCGCGAGGACCTGCTCCCGTTCACGGTGGACCGCAACCCGCACAAGCACGGGATGCACCTGCCCGGCACCCACATCCCGATCCACCCGCCTTCCCGGCTCGCCGAGGTGCGACCGGACGACATCCTGATCCTGCCCTGGAACCTGCGCGCCGAGATCGCCCAGCAGCTCGCCTACACGCGCGAGTGGGGCGCCCGCCTGGTCGTGCCGATCCCCCGACTGGAGTTCGTCTGAGATGTGGCTCCCCCGCTCCATCGCCCTGAACGAGCGACTGCACGCAGTGGTGCCCGGTGGCGCCCACACCTACGCCAAGGGCGACGACCAGTACCCGGAGAACCTCGCACCCGTCATCAGCCACGGCCGGGGAGCCCACGTCTGGGACGTCGACGGAAACCGGTACATCGAATACGGCTCCGGACTGCGCGCCGTCTCACTCGGCCACGCCCACCCCCGCGTCCTCGACGCCGTCCGCGCCGAGCTCACCAAGGGCACCAACTTCGTCCGGCCAGCCGCCATCGAGGTGGAGGCCGCCGAACGCTTCCTCGCCACCGTGCCCACCGCGGAGATGGTCAAGTTCACCAAGAACGGATCCGACGCCACCACCGCCGCCGTACGCCTGGCCCGCGCCCACACCGGCCGCACCACCATCGCACTGTGCGCCGACCACCCCTTCTTCTCCACCGACGACTGGTTCATCGCCGGCACCCCCATGTCAGCCGGCATCCCCACCCAGGACGTCGTCCGCTTCCCCTACGGCGACCTCGACGCACTGTCGACGCTGCTCGACCAGCACGACATCGCCGCGATCATCCTCGAAGCCGCCACCCAGACCGAACCACCCGCCGGATACCTCCACGGCGTCCGTGACCTCGCCACCCGCCACGGCGCCGTCCTCGTCCTCGACGAAATGATCACCGGATTCCGCTGGTCCGAACACGGCGCACAACACGTCTACGACATCACCCCCGACCTCTCCACCTTCGGCAAAGCCCTCGGCAACGGATTCGCCGTCTCCGCGCTCGCCGGCAAACGCGAACTCATGGAACGCGGCGGGCTGCGCACCGACCACGACCGCGTCTTCCTGCTCTCCACCACCCACGGCGCCGAAACCCACTCCCTCGCCGCCGCCATGGCCGTCATCGACACCTACCTCGAAGAAGCCACCACCGAACGACTCCACGCCCTCGGCGACCACCTCGCCACCGGAGTCCGCGAAGTCACCGCCGACATCGGCGTCGCCGACCACATCCAGATCCGCGGACGAGCCTCCAACCTCGTCTTCGCCACCCTCGACCCCAACGGCAAACCCTCCCAGCCCTACCGCACCCTGTTCCTCCGCCAACTGCTCACCGGCGGCATCATCGGACCCTCGTTCGTCGTCAGCGCCGCACTCACCCACGACGACATCGACCGCACCATCGACGTCGTCGCAGGAGCCTGCACCGTCTACAAGAAGGCCCTCGACGCCGGCGACCCCACCCCCTGGATGGGCGGGCGACCCGTCAAACCCGCCTTCCGCCGCCACGTCTGAACCGCCCGCGAGGCTCGCCGGAGCGGGTCCGGGAGGCGGCCCGAGACGCGGTGCCTCTACCTCCGGAGGCGGAGCAGGAGCAGCCAGTCCTCGCCCCCGGCGGAGTTCGGGCCGGGGGTGGTGAGCGTGCCGGAGGCGTCGATCCCGGCCTCCACGGGCGGGGCGGTGGCAACGGCCGCGTCCACCCAGCGGGCGGTGGGCTGGGCGAGCGCAGCCGGGTCGACGGTGAGCGTGCGTGCCGTCGGGACGTACGCGATGAACGTGTCCCCGCCGCGGGCGGCTGTGACGTGCTCGTCGTCCATGATCCCGACATCGACCCCGGGAGCGACGTGCTCGCCGCGGCCGCCCGTGAGGATGTCCGTCGACTCATCGGGCTGGAGCGTCCACCACGCGAGTGAGGCGAACAGCTCCCGCATCCGGCTCAGCTGCGCCACCGCCGGGGTGTCGAGCCGCCCCTCCCAGCCGGGCAGGAACTCCCAGTCGTCCGAGCCGTAGAAGTAGCCCGGCGATCCGGACGTCAACGCCCAGCCCATCTGCCTGCGCAGCACCACATCGCCGGTGACGGGCGTGCCGGGCAGGTTGTTCTCGCCCTCGTAGTTCGCCTCCGACAACAGGGCCGGCAGCCGGTCCCGGCGGTAGGCGTCGAGCACGGCCCGGTAGGTGGGGAGGTAGGTGTAGACGAAGTTGAAGTCGACGCGCGGCGCCCACTGCGGGCTGTCCGTAGACACCGAGGCGGGGTAGCCGAGCTGGATGGAGAACAGCCGGTCGTCCCCCGTCGACCGGATGCCGGCGCGCACCTGCTCGAACAGCTCGTCGTGGCGGGGCGGCGAATCGTTGCGATCCGGCAGGTCGCTCGGGAAGTGATCGCCACCGGTCATCCAGACGATGTTCGGGAACTCCGCGTACCGCTCGGCCACCAGCGCGCCGTAGCGGAAGGCGTCGTCGTCCGTGGCGTCGCTGAAGGTCGTGCTCACCGTCCAGCCGTCGATCGGGTACAGGAACAGGGTGTTGCCGTGGTCGCAGGCCGCCCGGACGTACTCGTCCACCCGCGCCCAGTAGGCCTCGTTCCAGCGCGTGACGTCGCCGTCCTCGAACGGCAGGATCCCGTCGTAGGTGCGACCGTCGTCGTCCGGGCCGCCGTTGGCGCTCGCACCGACCAGCGAGATGATCGACGCGTTGAACCCGCGCGCCTCACGGTCGGCGAAGTACGACTCCGCCTGCTCGGGCGACCAGCGCACCATGCCCGCCCACGGGGAATCGCCGAACACCAGGAGCGGAGCACCGTGCTGGTCGGTGAAGTACCGCCCGCTCGCGTCGACCGCGCTGACGTACCTGTGTTCCTGCATTGCCGCCCCGTCGCATGGCATCTGCGGTAGCGCCCCGACCGGCGCAGGCGCCGGCATGCACGCGGCCAGACCGACGACCAGCGCCGACCAGCCGGAAACGAGCGCGGAACGCACCGGCCTCAGGGTATCGGCGCCCCGTCGACGAGCGAGAAGACCCGCTCGTACGCCGCTCGGCCGAGCTCGATCTGCGCGCTCGCCCGCTCGCGCAACCCGGACCGGAGCTCCGGGGCGCGCTCCCACGCCGCCCGCGCCGCCGATGCGACCCGGCCCTCGAGCTCGGAATCGTCCAGGCGGACGAGCTCCAGGCCCTCACCACCGAACATCGCTGTGAGCCCGAGGAGCTTGTCGTCGTAGTAGCGAGACGACGAGAGCCCGACCACGGGGATGCCCTGCGCGAGCGCGAACACCGCCAGGTGGTAAGCGCCGGTGACCACCACGCGGCAGCGCCCCACCCGGCGCGCGACGTCCTCGGGTGTGGTGAACCGCCCCTGCACCGGGGCGACATCGGGGTAGGGGGCCACGAGCGGCAGGGTGGAACGGCGGTCCTCGCCCCCCTGCTCGGAGATGACGAGCGGCGCCAGCCGGGCCGCGAATCCGCCCGCCACCGCGCGGACCGCCCGGCCGACGGCCTCCTGGGCCCGGGCACCCACGGGCGAGTAGCCGGCGACGCGCAGGCACACGCCCAGCGCGGTACCCGGCGCGTCCTGACGGACCCCGTACGCGAGCTCGATCGCGTCATCACCGCTGACGACGATGCGTCCGGTGGGCACGCCCAGGCCGGCGAGCAGGTCGGGACCCACCCGGTCCTCCCGTAGCGCGATCACGTCCACCCCCGGGAGCACCGCCGCGGCCCGCTCCCGCAACGCGGGGTCGGTCAACGGGCCGAGTCCCTGCCCGACCATCGCGGTGGGGATGCCGTGCCGGACTCCGTAGCTCAGCAGGTCGAGCGTGCGGTGGAACTGCCACGGGTCGACGTCGTTCATGTAGCCGCCACCGATCGCGAGGACGAGCGATGCCTCCCGCAGAGCGGCGGCCACCGCGGGGCGGGTGGAGATGTCGGGCCCGGTGCCGTCGGGTTCACCGGCATCGGCGGGCTCGGCATACGGGGCCCGCTCCGGTCGGCCGCGTAGACGCCGCACGACGGCCCGCAAGTCCTCACGGGCCCGCAGCGACGCCACCGAGGCGAACCCGGCCACGCCCGGCCCGAGCCGCGACCCCGCAGCGGCGAGTGGCTCTGCGAGCACCCTGGGAAGCCGACCGTCGGAAATCGGCCGCACATCCCGGTGGTAGGCCTGCAGCAGGGTCGGAGCGCTGGTCATCACGTGCACGACCGCGTCAGGCCAGCGCTCCCGCACACGGCCCAGCGTGACCGTGAGCATGGCGAGGTCGCCGATGTTGCGCATCCAGTGCTCGCCGTTCTGCACGACGATGTGGACGGGCGCGTCGGGCCCTGATCTTGTCATCGGACTCCCAAAAGTTCGGGTCAGCTCACCCCCGGACCGGGGGATACTCGCTCCGCACCCGAAGGTGTTAACCGGCGGGGCGGTGACGTGCGGCCCGCCCCGGAGCTAACGCCGGAGGCCGCTGCGGCGACCTTGTAGCGAGCGCCGAGCCGGCGCGCCCCACGACACCTCGAGGGAGCAGGTGAACGCACCGCAGCCGGGCAGCACGCAGCTGCGGAGGAAGCTCACGCGGGTGGCGACGGCCTCCACAGGCGCGCAGGCCATCACGCAGACCGTCTCCCTCCTGCAGACGGTGGTGATCGCGCGCCTGCTGAGCCCGGTCGAGGTCGGAATCTTCGCGGCCGGCACGGTGCTCACGGCGCTCCTCGTCGACGTCTCGGAGGGCGGGCTGCGGGCGGCGCTGGTGAACCGGCAGCGCGACGTGCAGGCCGCGGCGGAGACGGTGTTCTGGGCCACTCTGGTGAGCGGGGTGCTCATCAGCCTCGGGGCACTCGCGGCCGCACCGGTGATCGGCCTCGTGTTCGGCGACCCGACCGTGGGGCTCGTCGCGGCCGCGTCCGCCGGGGGTCTGCTGCTCCACTCCCTCACGAACGTGCCCGAGGCGCTACTGCAGCGTGAGTTCAGCGTGGCGCGCAACATCGTGCTCGCCCCGGCGGTCTCGCTCGCGTTCGCCGTGGTGGCGGTGACGTGCGCCCTGCTGGGATTCGGGGTCTGGAGCCTCGTGATCGGCACCTACGCGTCATCGGTCACGCTGCTCGTGGGCGTCTGGGTACTGGTCTCGTGGCGTCCGGGGCGGGCGAAGGCGTCGTTCCCGATGTGGCGCCAGTTGGCGCGATACGGCTACCCGCTGCTGATCGACCACGTCGCCAGCCAGGTGCGGACCACCACGGAGCCGGTGGTGATCGGCCGACTCCTCGACACCGCAGCGCTCGGCTTCTACCGCTACGGATTGCGGATCGCCCGGCTCCCGGTGAACGTGATGATCGGGGTGGTTGCCTACGCCCTCTTCCCGGCGTTCTCCCACATCGCAGCCGACCCGGGCCGGCTGCGCCAGACCTACCTGAAGGCCCTGCGCTGGGTCACCTTCTGTGCCGCGCCGGTGTCCGGCCTCATGCTCGCGGTCGGCGAGCCCGCGGCCGTCGTGGTACTGGGCGAGCCGTGGCGGCAGGCCGGGGTCGTGCTGGTCGCCATGGCAGGGCTCGGGATCGGCAAGGCGTTCGCGTCGGTCAGCGAGGAGGCGATCAAGGGCTGCGGTCGTACAGCACTGATCAACCGCGCTACCGCGGTGGAGTTCGTGCTCGGGCTGTCGCTGCTGGTCCTGATCGTGCCGTTCGGCCTTGCCGGGGTGGGCCTGGCGATCTCGACGTCAGCGGTGGTCGTGGGTGTCCTCTGCCTCGCGCTGGCCCGCTCCGCACTGGGTGTGTCCGCAGGGCAGATCGCCCGCGCGACGCTGCCCTCAGTGCTGGCCAGCCTCGCCGCCACGGCGGCGGTGGCCGCCCTCGAGCGGTTCGTCCTGAACTCCGACAGCCAGGACACGGTCGTCGCCGTGGCCTTCCTCGGGCTCGACGCCGCAGCTTTTCTGGTGTCGTACGTGGCGGTGCTCGCGGTGCTCGCGCCCTCGATGGCGGCCACGGTCTGGCACGTGGGCCGGTCCCGGTTGCCCGGGCGCGGTCAGCGCTCGCCGACCGGCTGACGCTCACTCACCGGCTGACGCTCCCGCAGTGCCGCCACCCTGGCCAGCAGACGCGACGCCGCACGCGTGGCCCGCAGCTTGAGCGGACGGAGCACCCGCAGGGCGCCCGGCGCCACTGTGACCCCGGCGAGGACGGCCCCGCCACGCAACGTGCGCCGCTGTCTGTAGGCCGTGCGGGCGGCTGCACGGGCCGCGGCAATGTCGCCGTGCACGAACGCCCACCGGGCCCGCCGCAGCGCCTGTTCGTAGCGGAAGGCGCGAACCCGGCGGTCGAGCAGCTCCAAAGTCGCCGGGTCGCCGTACGCGTGGGCCGCTTCGCTGTAGACCCGTTCGCAGGCCGCCTCGAACGCCTCCACGCCACTCGGGTCGCGCGAGGCCGAATCGTCGCGCATCCGGTAGCGCGTGAGCCGCTCGGGCAGCACCCGGATGTCGTGACCCGCGACGATGAGGCGCAGGTAGAGCGCGATGTCCTCGACGAGGTCGGAGCCGGGCGCGTACCCGCCCGCGGCGAGCCAGGCCTCTCGCCGGAACGCCGCGAAGTACGGGATCACATCGTGCTCACCGATCATGTCGGCGAGGGTGAGCCGGTGCTCCAGCCCGAGGCGCTTGCGCAGGAACGGAGTGGTGAGGTCGGGCGGGTCACCGTCCCGGAACACGCCGGCGTCACAGGAGAGCACGTCGATCTCGGGTCTGCGGTCCAGCACCTCGGCCATTCGCGCGCAGAACGCGGGGGTCAGCAGGTCGTCGCTGTCGAGCGGTACCAGGTAGCGGCCCGACGACGCCGCGACCGCGGACCCGATGCCACCGATCAGCCTGCTGTTCTGCTGGCGCACCAGGCGGACACGGCGATCATCCCGGTATCGCTCGACGATCGCGGCGATCTCATCCGACGGCCCGTTGTCGACAACGATCATCTCCCAGTCGGGCATGGTCTGTGCGACTACCGAGTCGATCGTCTCGGCCAAGTACTCCTCGCAGCGGTAGGCCGAGCACAGGATGCTGAACACGGGTCGGTCGGGCACACGCACCTCTCGCTACCAGCAGATTCCGATGTAGTTCTCGTCGCCACGACGCGGCGCGGCGTCTGGCAGGCGTACGAGGTCGATGACCGGGCGGTCGTCGATGCGGGCCACCGACTCGGCGATCTCCGGTGTCGCAGCACCGACGACGAGCACCTCGCCGTGAGCAACGACCTCGGCGAGATCGTCGGTGAGCAGCCGGTCGATGTGCGGGAGGTGCTCGGCGATGTGCTTGCGGTTCGCTCCGGTCAGGCGCGAGAGCGAGACGTTGGCGTCGTGGATGCGCAGGTCGTACCCCTTGCCGATGAGCCGCTCGGCGAGCTCGACCAGCGGGCTCTCCCGCAAGTCGTCGGTACCCGCCTTGAACGACAGGCCGAGCAGGGCGACGCGGCGGCGCCCGCACGCGACCACCAGGTCCACCGCCCGGCGCACGTGGGCCTCATTGGCAGGGATGAGACCCGCGAGCAGCGGGATGTCGACGCTGCGACGCCGCGCAAGGTCCACGAGTGCGCGCACGTCCTTCGGCAGGCAGGAACCCCCGAAGGCGAAACCGGGGCGCAGGTAGGCCGCGCTCAGGTTGAGCTTGGTGTCCGCCAGGAAGATGTCCATGACGCGGTGCGAGTCCAGCCCGGCGGACCGGCAGACCGCTCCGATCTCGTTCCCGAACGCCACCTTCACCGCGTGGAAAGCGTTGTCGACGTACTTCGACATCTCGGCCACGGCGATCGGCACGCGGAACAGCGGCCCCGGGACGTCCGCGTAGAGGCCGGCGACGACGTCGCCGCTGCGCGGGTCGAGCTCGCCCACCACCGTCTTGGGCGGCGACGCGAAATCGCGCACGCTCGACCCCTCGCGCAGGTACTCGGGGTTGACGCAGACACCGAAGTGCACGCCGGCACGCCGGCCCGAGGCACGCTCCAGCGCGGGCACGAGGACGCCTTCGCAGGTTCCGGGCGTCATCGTGCTGCGGAAGACCACCACGTGCCACCCCGGCTTCGCCGCGAGGGCGGTGCCGATCTGCGCGCACGCGCGTTCCAGGTACTCGGTGGACAGGCTGCCGTCGCGGGCCGACGGGGTGCCGACGCACACGAGCGTGACGTCGGTGGCCGAGATCGCATCAACCACGTCGTCGGTGATTCGCAGCTTCCCGGAGCGCACGACGTCGGCGACGATCCCGTCGATCCGCTCCTCGACGATCGGCGAGCGCCCCGTACGGAGCAGGGCGGCCTTCTGCTCGTCGACGTCGACGCCGACGACGCGGTGGCCGCGCGCGGCGAAGCACGCCGCGGAGACGCAGCCGACGTAGCCGAGGCCGATGACGGAGAGCGCCGGGAGCGGCTCAGCCGGTGGCCTGCCCGGTCGCGGGTTGGTAGGCACGCTCCACCACCTCCCTGGTCGTTCCGATCCGCCACTCGTCGAAGACGATCCGACCGACGGAGTCGATCGTGCGGTCGCGGTAGTACCCGGTCTTCACGGAGCTGCGCGCCGAGCCGTCGTCCGGGTTGACGTACATCGTGCCGCCGGGCGGGGAGTACTTGGGGAGCATGAGCTGCCCGTCGCGCCAGACCTCGACGAAGCCGACCGCCGGGTCTGGCGAGAACCGGACGTGCAGCAGCCAGTCGTTCCAGCGGCCGGTGGCGGCCTCCCCGACCGGGATGCTGAAGGTCCGCGGACCGTCTGGGTGGCCGTACCCGCCGTCGATCTGGAAGGCGCCCTCCTGCACCCCGAGCTCCAGCGGGGGCGAGCCGTCGAAGTTCTGCTTGAACTGGGTGATCGTCTGGAACTCGGAGTAGTTCACAGGGAACCCTTCGAGTAGGTACGTCGAGAACGTGAACCAGAGGTCCTCGCCGGATTCGATCTCGCGGAACTTCGGCTCCAGTTCGTTGCGCGAGCCGCAGCAGATGCCGTCATCGGGTCCGGTGGTGCGCACGATCGCCAGCTCGACGGCGTAGCGACCGCCGCGCACCGGCTCCTCGACGACCTCCGGGGGTGGTCCGCCGACCCGGTTCCACGGCGTGTCCATGAACTGGGAGAGGTCACCCGTCTCGAGGTCTCCGGTCCACAGCAGCAACGCCGACGCGGGGATCTGCGGGGCATCGGAGGGCTCCTCCGCGCTGCATGCGGCCAGGAAGGCCAGCGCGAGCAGCGCGGGGGCAAGCCGGCGCCTCACGTGCACACCAGGAGCTCGGAAGAAACCGCGCCCGGGGTGCGCGGGTCGACCCGCACCACCGTCCGAGTGTGGCCATCGGTCCACGTCACTTCCACCTCACCCGTTCCCTTCCGGGCGACCGAGAGCCCGTCCACTGCCTGCGCGTGATCACCCATGGGGCACAGCATCGTCGCGATCGCCACGGGGCACCGGGTACGTTCCACCACCGAACCGACCAGCCATGCGGGCTCCCGGTGCTCGAACCGGTCGGACCACCAGCCGAGCCCGTCGTCGGCTCCTCGTACGCGATACGGAGAGCCGGGCACGGTGCTCGCACTCACCACCTGCAGCACCGGCACCCCGTCGCGGCGCGCCAGGTGCCCGGCCGCCAGCTCCTCTATCTCGAGGTCGGGGTGGAGCGGCCAGCAGGTCCGGATGCGGTGGTGACCGTCTCCCTCCAGCAGGTCGAGGACGAGCACCCGCTCGCGGCCCGGTGGGGCCACGAGGTAGCGGCGGTGGGTCACCGGGGCGTCGAGCCTGCGGTACCCGTCGTGCTCGGCCTCGACGACCCCGCGCGGAAGGTCGATCGCGCGCACGGTGGTGCGTGCGTGGCGGGTCCAGAGGAACGGCCCGCCCGCCACGGACTGGTCGAGGTCGTCCACGGCCACGGTGGCGTGCATCCGGGTGCTGCGGAAGGCGCGGCGCCAGGTCGGCTCGGCGTAGTAGCTGCCGGTGCCGGGGTCACCCACGAGGTCGTGCCCGTCCGCCGCGAGCGTGACGGAGAGCGCGTCGGCGTGCCCGTGGGCGGCGAGCGACAGGTATCCGAGCGGACCCACGTCCATCGTGATCCGCCGCCCACCCCCGCGCAGGACGACCAGGCCGCCGTGCGGCGCGTACCAGTCCCCGGCGCGGGGACGCACGACCGGCCGCGACCCGGCTGTGGGCGCGGTGAGCCAGCGCGCGGCCAGGTCATCGGGGGCGCCGTCGACCAGCGCGAGGTGGCGGGCGAGTTCGGCGACCGGTTCGGGGTGCAGGCGCAGGGCGAACCCGCCGTCCTCGTCGCCGTAGCGAGGCAGTGGGTCACCGCCGGCGGTGAGACCAGCGAGGAAGTTGCCGCTGCGCCGGACAGCCGCGTCGAGCGCGGGAGGTGGCTGGTCCCCGCGCAGCCGCAGGAGCGCGGCCGGTATGAGCAGCAGCTGCGCGCTGAAGATCAAGTAGAGCGACGACTGCTCGGCACCGGCCCCATCGGGCAGGATCTGCCGCTCGGCCTCGCGGGCGAGTGCGTCAAGGGCGGCCTGCTCTCGGCGGCGGGCCCCGGGCAGCTCGGGGTACAGGATCGCGACGGTGGCGGCGCCAGCCAGCTCGCCGAGCAGGTGGTTGTTGGCCGAGCTGAACCGGGAGCGCTCGCGCCAGCACATGTCGGCGCTCTCGGCGAGCATCGTGGCGATCCGTCGGTACCGCTGCGCGGTCATCGCCGGCGCGTTCCGCAGGCCCTGCACCGCGACGGCCACCGACATGGCGCGCAGCCCGGCCTCGAACCCGCCGCGCCACGCGATGCCGCGCCCGGTCGGGTTCTGGTCGAGCCAGCCGTCGAGCTGGTCGAGCGCCGCGCCGGCGTACCGGTCGTCACCGGTGAAGAGCCACGCCTGCGCCAACCAGGGCAGGTGCTGCAGCCGGTTGAGCTCCCAGATCCACTTCGGGTCGCCGCAGGTGCGGTGGTTGATGCGCGCGGCGGGCCGGTCCGGCCACCTGAGCCCGGTGCGCGGGTCGAGGCTCCAGTCGACGGGGCCGGGGAAACGGACCGGGTCCTGGCCGAAGAACGCGAACACGCCGTTGAGCACGTCGTCGGCCGCCCTGACGACCTCGCGCACCTGGTCAGGCATGTCCCGGACAATCGACGCCGCCCGCGCGGCGTCGAGCACGACCGGCCGGTCGCGGGCCTGGCGGAAGTCGTCGAACGCGAGCTCCCAGATCGGGATGGCACGCGCCCGTGACCCGGCGCGACCGGCCACGCCGCGCGCAACCCCCCGCGCAGCTGTTGCGACCCGCCAGCCGATCTCAGCGGGACCCATCGTGCGGGCCCGTGCCAGGTACCAACCCAGGGTGCCCATCGTCACCGTCCCCCACGGGCAGGGCGCGGAGCCACGACCCGCGCATAGAAATCCTTCAGATTCCGCTCCGCGATCTCCCACGACAGCTCGCCCGCCACCCTGGCCCGGCCCCGCTCGCCCATCCGCACCCGCCTGCCCGGGTCGCCGAGCAGTTCGTCGACGAGTTTCGCGAACGCGAGCTCGTCTCCGTCCGGCGCGTACACCGCTGCGCCGCCTGCGGTCACCCGCGTCTCGACCAGGTCGAACGACACGATCGGACGGCCGATCGACATGTACTCGACGATCTTGTTCATCGAGGACACGTCGTTGAGGGGGGTGCGCGGGTCCGGAGCGAGGCACACGTCGGCCGTCGACAGGCAGCGCCGCACGAACTCGTCGGGCACCCGCCCGGTGAACTCCACGCAGTCGTCGAGGCCGAGCTCGGTGCACAGCGTCCGCATGTCGTCGAAGACGTCACCGGCCCCCATGAAGATCGTGTGCACGTCGTCGCGCCCGAGGTCGTGTCGCAGGTGCGCCAGCGCACGCAACGCACCGTCGATGCCGTCCTGGGGGCCCATCACGCCCAGGTAGGCGGCGAGGTGGGGCCGGCCCCGGCGAAGCGCTGGATCGGGTGGCAGCGGCGCGAAGCGCTCCGGTGCGGGTGCGCTGCGCACGACCTGTACCCGGTCGGGTGCTTTGCGGCCGCGTGCGATCGCCACCCGCCGGTAGCTCTCGTTCGTGCTGATGACCGCGTCGGCGAGGGCGTAGGTGAGCCGCTCGCAGAACAGGGCCAGCCACAGCAGCCACCGCTCACCCCGCGGGAAGCGCGACCGGAACAGCTCGGGAACGAGGTCGTGCTGGTCGAAGACGAATCGCGCCCCGAGGAGTTTGAGCGGCAGGACCGCCGGCAGCAGGAGGTCGGGCGGGTTGCACGCGTGCACGACGTCGACAGGGCCCTCCCGCCGCACCCGCACCGCGAGCCGCGTTGTGTGCCACAGCGCGGCGCCGTATTCGCGCACGTAGCCCGCAGGACCGCCCGTGGCAGCCCGCAACGGGTAACGCAGGATCCGGACGCCGTCGAGCACCACCTCGGCCTCCTCGTCGCGGCCTTCGCCACGCGGGCAGACGACGACGACGTCGTACCCGTCGTCGACGAGCGCCCGGCACTCCTGCCAGACCCGCCGGTCGAAGGGCACCGAGAGGTTCTCGACGAGCACGAGCACCCGCGGCCTGCGCCCGCTCATCGCGCGATCCCGACGAAGAGCCGCTGGTAGCCCCGCACCGTGTCCTCGATCGAGAACTCCTGCTCCGCACGGGCCCGCGCCCGGGCACCCATCGCGCGACGCAGGTCCGGGTCGGCGATCAGCCGTTCCAGCCGCTCGGCCAGGGCATGCTCGTCGCCGACCGGGACGACGAACCCTTGTTCGGCGTCGGCCACCAGGTCTCGAACAGCGCCGCAGTCGGTGGCGACGACGGGCAGGCCCGCGGCCATCGCCTCCAACACGGCGAGCGGGGCCCCCTCGTGCACCGAGGACAGACAGGACACGTCGAATGCCGGCAGGATCTGCGGCACGTCGCTGCGCAGACCCGTGAATAGCACCCGGTCGGTGAGTTCGAGCTCGTCGACGAGGCCGCGCACCCGCTGCTCCTCCTCGCCGTCGCCCACCACCACCAGCCGCAGCCGCGGGTGTGCCGGGGCGAGCGACGCGACAGCCCGGACCAGCACGCCGTGCGCCTTCTGCGGGCGCAGGATGGCGACGATCCCCACCACCACGTCCTCTGGGGCGAGGCCGAGACGGGAGCGGGCCGCGGCCCGGTCGGACTGCGTCGGCGCAGGCGGGAGTGCGATCCCGTTCGGGATCACCACTTCGCGCGTGCGCCGCCACGAAAAGCGGCCGACGCCCTCTTCGTCGTGCAGGTACCGCCCCTGGCTGGGTGCCAGCAGCACCAGGGCCCGCGCCAGGAAAAGGGTCTCGACGACCCCGCGGGGGAGCACCCGCTTCCCGACCGCGACGAGGTCCATGTCGTGGGCGGCCACGATGTGCGCCGCTCCGGCGAGCACGGCCGCGATGCGGCCGAGCACTAACGCGGCGCGGTGGTAGTGGGTGAGCAGGACGACGTCGGTGCCGGTGTCCCGCAGCAGGCGCACCAGACGTGCGAGCGTGGTGTGGTCGAACCGCCCACTACGCTCGAGGCAGTCGACCGGAACTCCCGCGGCCTCGAAGTCGGCGGCCATCTCTCCCCGGCGCCGCAGGCAGATCAACCGCGGCTCCACCACCGACCGGTCGACGGTGCGGCAGAGCTCCAGCAGCAGGTTCTCCGCGCCGCCCACCGTCACCTCGTCCTGCAGGATGGCCACCCGGACCGGCCGGGCCGGGCGCGTGCGGCCCGCAGTGCGTTCGAGGGTGGAGCCGGCCTCACGCACGGACCGCTCGAGGGTGAACCGCTGCACCACCCGCTCCCGTGCTGCCCGCCCCATCACCGAGGCACGGCCGGGGTCGCGTAGGACCTTGATCAGCGCGTCGGCCGTGGCGCGCGCGTCGCGGGGCGGCACGAGGTGCCCGCCGATCCCGTCCTCGACCATCTCCGGAATGCCACCGACCTCGGTGGCTACTACCGGCACGCCGCACGCCATCGCCTCCAGGACCGCCATCGGGAAGCACTCCGTGTAGGAGGTCAGGAGGGCGACGTCCACGGTCGCGAGCAGGTGGGCGACCTCGGAGCGGGCCCCTGCGAACACGACGTGGGCTGCGATCCCGAGCTCCTGCGCCAGCTCCTCGAGCGGGCCGCGCAACGGGCCGTCGCCGATCAGCACCAGGCGGGCGTCGGGGATCTCGTCGGCTACCAGCTTCATCGCCCGCAAGGCTGTGGCGTGGTCCTTCTCCGGACGCAGGACCGCGAGGACCCCGACCGTCGGGCTCTCCTCGGGGATGCCGAGCACCGCCGCGGCGCGTGCCCGCTCGCCCACCCCCACGGGCCGGAACACGTCCGGGTCGACGCCGTTCTCGACTATCTCGATCTTGTCGGCCGTGAAGCCGAGCTCGTCGACGAGGTAGCCGCGCTGCGCGTCGGCCACCCCGTAGTAGGCGCCGGTGGCCGGGTCGAGGAGCCGGTAGACGGCACGCCGGACCGCACCGCGCGGGGTGATGTCGGTTGCGTTGTGCACCCACACGACCGCCCGCGGGACCCGCGTGAGCGCCGCCGCGATCCGGCCCAGGGTGTCGGCGTTGTAGCCGCGGGTGATCACCACGTCCGGCCGCTCGGCACGCATGATCCGGACCAGCTCGGCCAGCGCGCGCAACGGACGGCGGCGGCTGTGGAGGGCCCGCGCCGGCACGCCGCGCTCCGCGAGCGCCGGAAAGAGGGCTCCCTCGTCACCGATGCAGACCACAGACACGTCGAACCGAGCCGGGTCCAGCGCGGGCGCGAGCGTCACCACATGGCGCTCCGCACCGCCCGTGCCCAGGTCCGGCACGATGAACAGGATCCTCAGCGGGCCGGCCTCCCGCGCCCTGCGCCGCCACACCCTCACGGCCCGACCACCTCCTGGTAGAGCGCGTCCAGCCGATGCCAGACGACATCGACGTCGAACTCGGCGAGCGCCCGTCGGCGAGCCGCTGCACCCAGGTCCGCGCGGAGGCGGTGATCAGTGAGCACCGTGCGCAAAGCGGCCCCGAGCGCGTCGACGTCGTCGGGCGGGACGAGCAGGCCAGACCGACCGTGCTCGACGAGCTCAGGGATCCCGCCCACGTCGCTCGCCACCACGCAGACACCGCGGGCCATCGCCTCCAGCACCGCCATCGGCTGCCCCTCGTGCCGCGAGGGCAGCACGAACACGTCCGCGGAGGCGAGAAGCGTCGCCGCCTCGGGCGCCGGGAGCCATTCCCGCACCTCGGCCGACCGCTCGATCCCGAGCTTCAGGACCGAGCGCCGCGCCTCCGCCACGCGGCCGTCACCGGCCAGCGTGAGGCGGGCCGGCGCGGCACCGTGACACTCCGCCGCGAGTTTTGCCCAAGCCTCCAACAGGCAGAACGCGCCCTTGCGGTCGCCGATCGCACCCAGGAACACCACGTTCACCATGTCACCGCGCCCGGCGGCGGCGACCGCGGGCACCACGACGGCGTTGGGCACGACCTCGACCCGGGCGCCCGGCGCGATCCGGCGGACGCGGTCCGCCCACCGCTCCCCCAGCGTCAGCACGGCTGCGGATCGCACCATCACGCCGCGCACCCCTCGGCGCAGCGGGCGCGGCAACCTGTCGTGGAACTCGTCGAACCGGGAGCCGTGGACGTGCACGACCACCGGCACGCGGCACGCCCGCGCGATCCAGAAGAGCACGGCTTTGCGCACGAAGCTCCCGTGCGAGGAGGTGTGCAAGTGGACCAGGTCGGGCCGGTCGGCCAACAGGAGCCACAGGTAGCGGGGCACCGCCCCGGCGAAGGAGGCGATCTTGCGGGTCGCGCTCCCGTCACGGTGCGTGGTGACGTGGCGGATCTGCCAGCGGGCCCAGAGCGGCGTGTCCCGGATCGTCCGCACGTAGCTCGCAATGCCACCCCGAGTGGCGGTGCTCGTGGATACCCAGAGGACCCGCCCAGGGGCGGTCACGTCGGCGCCCCGGCCGGTTGAGGTGCCGGTTCGCGGACGGACAACCCCACCGCGGCGCCGGCGACCAGGAACACCAGCAGATTCACGAAGTCGTTGAAGCGCAGGTCCACGGTGAACCCGGTGCCCGCCCACAGCAGCGGGGCCACGACGGCCAGCACCGCGATCGTGCGCGCCACCACACCGCGGTCCCGCAACCGGCGAAACGCACGCACGACCTGGTGCGCCAGGAGTCCGAGCACCACCAGCCACAGCGCGAGCCCGATCAGTCCGAGCTCCACGGCGATGCCGAGCTCGTTCTCGTGGGAGGAGTACCCATACCCCCGCATCCAGTTGACGTCGGTGGCCCACTGCATGTGGTGGTGGGTGTTCACCTGCTGGAACCGGCCGAGCCCCCACCCGAACAGCGGCTCCTGGCCGATCGCCCACAGCGACGTGCGGATCATGTTCAGCCGGTCGTAGACCTCGGACGCCGAGCCGAGGCCACCCGATGCCCGGTCCGCGCTCGAGATCGTGGCCCAGTCGGCCACGACGAAAGCACCCGCGGACACGAGCGTGGCCACGAAGACGCCGCGCTGCCCGCGGGCCACGAGCGCACACACGACGACGCCGACGCCGAACACGATCCAGACCGCGCGGGTGTGCGTGAGGTAGACGCCGACGAGGCACAGCGGCGCCACTAGCCCGGCGCACAGCCGCTGCCACCCGGCCGCGGACCGGTCGCCCGCGACGAGCACGGCGGCAACGAACCCGATGGACATCACCAGTCCGTTCACGACGGGCTGGTCGAACACGCCGACCGCGCGCTCCGGCCAGCTCGGGGCGTCGACGATGTAGCGCGGCCACACCATCGCCCGCGGACCGGTGAATTGCAGGATGCTGACCAGCCCCGAGTAGGCGGCGAAGCCCAGCACGCAGAACACCAGAACACGAATCCGGGACGGGTCGCGGAAAACAGCCCGGCCCACCGCATAGGCGGCGAACGGGAAAACTGTGCCCATCAGTATGAACCGGTAGAGCACGATCGATTCGCCGGTGTTGGGCACTATTGCCGGATAGGCGTGCGGCCACATTGCCGACACGATGTTCCAGAGCAGGTAGGCGAACATGACTGCTTCGAGCGGCCCGAAGTGCAGCCGAACCGTGCCGCGCAGGGCAGCCACTCCCACCGCTGCGACGAGCGCGGCGAACAGGAGCGTCATCGGCTCCGCCGGCAGTCCACCGACGTGCACCGCCAGTCGGAAGAACGACGCGAGAAGCAGCAGCACCGTGGTGACCAGCGGCGCGAGGAGGACGACCACCCCCGCCGCGCCCGCGACCGCCACCAGGAACAGGCCACGCGGGCCCTCGACCGGGCCCTCCCGCATCGCCCCTGCGATCAGGACCAGCCCGAGCCCCACGGCGGCTACGAGCCGCCACCGGTCGGCGCGTTCGGACGCCGGGTCGGGCAGGAGCGAACTCAGCCCTGCCACTGCCCGTCCCTCGTCCCGACCGAATCACCGGACTCGGCCGGCTCACGCACAGGAACGCCCGCCAGCGCGGACCGCGGGAACGGACTGGGACGCTGCTCGCCCGCGTCGCCGTCCTCGTGGTCCTCGGCACCGTCGTGCTCCACGTGCTCGTGCTCCGCGTACTCGGGCTCGGGGTTCTCGGGCTCCGCGTAGCCGGGCCGAGCGTGTCCGCCCTCGGCGGTTCCGTCCGCGTCGTCGGGGTCGTCCGGCTCCTGCGCGTCGTCGTCCCCGACGACACCGATGGCGTCGGTCCAGTCGTGGTCCCCGTGCCCATTGAGGTTCCCGTTGACGCTGCCGTGGAGGCTCCCGTTGCCGTTGCCGTTGCCGTTGCCGATGTGCCCCGCCGCCACGAGAGCGGGGGCGGGCCGCACCTCGCCCGGCCGCGGGAGAGCCGGCCCGGTAGCCAGCCGCCCGCCCGAGCGATCGATCACGATCCCGACCACATGGGCGCCCACCGCCCTGAGCAGGGTCGCGGCCTCGCCCAGCTCGTCGGCGCGGGTGGTGCGTCCGTCGACGACCAGGACGACCCGATCCGCGGCCGCACAGATCGACTGGCTCTCCGGTGCGTCGAGGACCGGCGGCGCCTCGACCACCACGAGCCCAGCGGTGGTGGCCGCTTCCTGGAACGCCCACCGGAGGTGCCGCGGCTCCGCCACGGCGTACGGGTCGATGTCGGCGACGGCGCCGGGGGGCAGCACCCGCACGCCGTCGGGGAGGGGGATCGCCGTGGTCGGCACGCCCGCGCGGCCCTGCAGGACGTCGACGAACCCGGGTACCTGCTCGTAACCGGCCAGCGGAGCCCTGAGGTCAGCCATGACGTGCAGGGCGCCACCCCGCCGGGATGCCCACGCGGCCACCAGCTCATGAGCGAGCACTGCAGCGCCGTCGCTCCGGCGGACGCCGGCGAGCGCGACCACGGGGGTGGCACCGTCCTCGGAAGCTGACAGCCCGTTGAGGAGGTTCTGCAGGCGAGTGCGCCGCCCCGCGAGCCTGCGGCCGAGGTCCGCGAGCACGGGGAGCCCAGCCACGTCCTCTGCGTCCGCGGCGGAGTGCACGCGGCGGTCGAGGACGGCCATCAGGAGCGCGAGGAGGACACCCAGGATCGCGCCGCCCGCCAGGCCGCTGAGGATGTCGACCATCGGGCTCGGGGTGGAGCTGGACACACCCGGCTGCGGCTGCAGCTGCTTGAGGTGGTTGGTGTTGTCCGCGAGAAATTCGGTGAGCCGGCCCTGCAGCGATCGGATCTGGTCGAGGATGACGTTCTTCTCGACGTCGGTGCGCTCGAGCGAGTTGAGGTCCTGGACCTGGCGATCGATCTCCGCCTGGAGGTCGTCGACGGCCTGCCGGCGCTCGGTGACGAGCGACTCGCGGACGTCCTCGCGGAAGACCTCCGCGGCCGCCGCCGCCGCATCGCGCACCAGTTCCTCGGACGGACCCGAGGCCTGGATGTAGAGGATCGGGCTGGACGCGCCCGTCTGCGCAGAGAGCGACACCTCGTCGGGGATGTTCGCCTGGGCCCGCAGGAGCTGCTGGTAGCTGTCCTGGTTGAAGTAGTCGACGTACCCGAGGGCGAGCACGCCGTCCTGGTCCGGGGAACGTTCCTGCGACTGGCTCGTGAGAGCGGCGGTGGCGGTCCACGTGGTGGTGACGGTCGCCAGGGACCACAAGGCCGCGAGAACACCACCGGCGATGGCCAGGACGGCGACCAGGACCCAGCGATTGGCGACGCGCAGGGTGTACTTCCGGAGGGGGCTCATCGGCTGCCTTTGCTGCGATGCGGAAACGCTCCGGACCTGTGCTCGCCAGGTGCTCGGGCGTGGTTGCAGGGAGGTAGTCGCCGGGGGCAGCCGCACCATTAACCGCCGCGCGAACTCCATCGGCTCGCCCGTTCGGCGCACCCGCCTGCTGCCCTTCGGCACCGCCGCGAGCGCCCGTCGCAGGATCTGCAGCTCCAGCGCAGGGCTCCAGTTCTCGGCATATCGCCGCGCGAGCCGCGCGAATTCGTCGTCCGCCGCGCGGAGGCCGGTGAGGCCCGGCTTCACCGAGAGCAGGTGCCCGGGGCCGTCGAACCCGGCTGCCGCCAATTCGTCGGGGCGTGGCGGGCGCGGCCCGACGATCGCCATCGTGCCGGCGAGGACGTGGAACAGTTGCGGGACGCGGTCGAGCGCGTGCCTGCGCAGGAAGGGGCCCACGCGCGGGCCATCGGCACGGAAGGCCAGCAGCCCGAACTCACGGCCGCCGCTGCCCACCCGGGGCTCCCGCACCAGCACCGGGCCGCGTCCCTCGATGGCGACGGCGACGGCGATCAGCGCGAGGATCGGCAGCACGGTGCCGACGAGCACGAATCCGATGAGCCTGTCGACGCAGTGCTTCACCGCGCGGCCGGACCGGCGCGCCGGTGCGGGCACCCGCCGGAACCCGGACGGCGAACCGAGGCCAGAAGACACGTATCCCTCGATCCCTGGGTCTCGGACGTGACCGACGGTGCATCCGTCGTCGGTCGGGGTGGCGCGCGTTACGCAGCGGACCCGATCAGTAGGCGCCGCCCCCACGCAGCACCGCTCGCGCCGTCAGCAGGAGGATCCGGGCGTCGAGGGCGAGCGTCCAGTTCTCGACGTAGCGCAGGTCGAGCCGCAGCGATTCCTCCCACGACAGATCGCTGCGGCCGCTGACCTGCCACAGCCCGGTCATACCCGGTTTGACGAGCAATCGCCGCCGCGCGTCGGGCGTGTAGCCGGCCACCTCGACCGGCAGCGGGGGACGCGGACCGACGAGCGACATCGACCCGCCGAGGACGTTGAACAGCTGCGGGAGCTCGTCGAGCGAATACCGCCGCAGGATCCGTCCGACGCGCGTGACGCGGGGGTCGCTGCGCATCTTGAACATGGGTCCGGCACCTTCGTTCTGCCCGAGCAGCTGGGTGCGCAGCGCCTCACCGTTCGGCACCATCGAGCGGAACTTGATCATCTTGAATTCGCGTCCCCGGACGCCGACACGCACCTGCCGGAACAGCACCGGGCCTCCGTCGCACCTCACCGCCACTGCGATCACGATCAGCAGCGGCGCGGTGATCACCAGCAGCAGGAGTGCCGCGACCCGGTCGATCAGGCCCTTCAGCAACCGGGCCGCGCCGGTGAACGTCGGGTGCGTCAGTCGCAGCAGGGGCAGCCCGTCCACGGACGCCACGTGCAGCCGCGGACCCGCCACCTCCATCAGGCCTGGCTCGACCACAAGCTCGGTCCGGGTGTCCTCCAGGTCCCACGCCAGCTGCTGCAGCCGCCGCGGCGTGAAGCCGGGGGCCTGCGCCACGCTGACGGCGTCGAACCGCCCGCTCCGAGTGAGGCCCGCGATGGCGTCGAGATCACCGACCACCGGCACGCCGGCGAGCAGCTCCCCGCCGTCGGCTGCCCGACCCGTCGGCGTGCATGCTGCGGTGACCACCCAGCCCTCGTGCGGGGCGCGGCGGGTCTGGGCCACGAGCGCTTCGACTGCCGGCTCGCTGCCGACGGCCAGCACGCTCGACATCGCCGCACCCGACCGCCGACGCCGGTGCAGCTCCCACCGCAGGCCGAGCCGACCGACCGTGGCGAACGCGCCCGCGATCGGAAGCACCCCGAACACCCACGGGCGCCCGGCGGGTAGCTGGCTCGCCAGGCTGACGAGCGCGACGACTACCGCGGCGCCGACGAACCCACGTAGCAGGCGGCTGAACTCCGCCGATCCGTGGCCGAGCACCAGCGGGTCCCAGGCGCGGGCGATTCCCAGCGCCGCGGCGGTGAGCACGAAGACGACCGCTCCGATGACGAGGACGACGCCGGGCGGCGCACTCCCCCACTGCGAGTACAGGGCCGACGACACGACCACTGCGAGGAGGTCGGAGACGATCGCCGCCCGGCGGAACCAGCGCAGCCAGCGCGCGCGCCGCTGCTCCCCCTGCTGGTGCGGCGGACCGGGCGCCGGTTCCGACGCCGGACGCACCGGAAGGTCGAGGCTTCGTCCGATTTCCACGGCGTCACTGCTCACCCATTGCCTCCCGTGGCCGTCCCCTGGCCCTACCCCCGACCCAGCCGTTCGATCGGGTCGATCCGGCTGGGCACGGCGTTAACAGGCCTTCGACGGTGTGCGAGGTCCTCGGAGCGTGCGAACCGCCACCGAGTCGATCGGAGCAACATCCACATGAAGCAGGCAAGGGGCAGCCGACTCCTCGTGCTCGGGTGGCACAACGTGGAGGGCACCTGGTGCTTCCCCGCCGATCGGGGGGCCGGCCTGCGCGGGCTCGCCCGCCAGCTGCGCGTCCTGAAGCGGCTGACCACGGTCGTGCCACTCGGCGCAGCGCTCTGCGACCTCGCGGCGGGTCGCCCCCTCCCACCTCGAGCAACCGCGATCACGTTCGACG
Source organism: Pseudonocardia zijingensis (assembly GCF_042657305.1). Taxonomy (NCBI): domain Bacteria; kingdom Bacillati; phylum Actinomycetota; class Actinomycetes; order Pseudonocardiales; family Pseudonocardiaceae; genus Pseudonocardia; species Pseudonocardia zijingensis. The sequence continues at coordinate 561,170 of NZ_JBHSKO010000002.1, forward strand.
ACGGCTACCGGGACAACCTCACGCTCGCCGCCCCGCTGCTGCGCGAGTGGGGGCTGCCCGCCACCTGCTTCCTCGTGCCCGGACTCCTCGACCGGACCGCTCGCGCCTGGTGGGAGGAGCTCGCCTCAGCCGTGGCGAACGCGCGGGCCCGGGAGATCACCTGGCGGGGCCGCACCTACCTGGTGCGCACCCCAGCGGAACGGGGCGCCGCCGCCGGCGCGCTCTCCGCCGCGCTCAAGGGTCTCGACCGCGCGGACCGCGACGCCGCCGTCGACGAGCTGACCGGTCTCCTCGAACCCACGCAGGACTACCGCGTCGAGGAGCACTTCATGGACTGGGACGAGGCACGCCGGCTCCGCGACAGCATGGAGATCGGGTCCCACTCGTTGCACCACGCGATCCTGTCCAGAGAGAGCGACGAGCAGCAGCTCACCGACCTCGCCACCGCGCGAAGCCAGCTGCAGGAGCGGCTCGACGTCGACGCGCCCGTGCTGGCGTATCCGAACGGGACGACGGCCGACTACACAGCCGGCACCGTCTCCGCCGCGCGGCGAGCGGGCCACTCCCACGCAGTCACCACCCTGCGGGGGTTCAACGAAGCGCACACCCCGCGGTACGAGGTGCGGCGCACGGTGATGTCCCCCGAGCGCGGGTTGACCGACCTGCGCAAACTCCTGCGGGACGCGGTCCGACGCGACGGCGTCGGCAGGTGACCGGCCGCGGACCCCGGGTCGAGCCGATCCGGCCCGGCGAGCTCGGCCCCGGCGACGTCGAGCGCTGGCGGGCACTCCAGCGCTCCGACCCGGCGCTGGCCAACCCTTTCCTCGCACCCGAGTACGCGATCGCCTTGGGAACTTCGCGTCCCCAGACCCGCGTCGCCGTGCTCGACGAGGGCTTCTTCGCGTTCGACGCGCACGGGTCGGGCATCGCTCTGCCCCCGGGCGCCGGGCTGTCCGACCAACAGGCGGTGATCGGCCCCCGCGGCGCCGATGCCCGCGAGCTCGCCGCCCGCTGTGGCCTGCACGCCATGTGGTTCGAGCACGTGCCCGAGCGGCTGCTGCCCAGCGGCGTGCGGAGGCTGGTTCGCTATCCCTCCCCGGTGATCGATCTCTCCGGTGGATACGCGGCGTTCCTCGCCGACCGGCGCCGGGCCTCGAAGAACCTCGTGCCCACGATGATGCGCAAACGACGGAAGATGGAGCGCGAGGTCGGGCCGATCCGGTTCGTCTTCGCTTCCGACGACCGCGACGTCCTGCACGACGTGCTGCGTTGGAAGTCGGCGCGCTACGCCGAGCTCGGGGCGTGGGACCGGTTCGCCGATCCCGCCACCGTCGCGCTCGTCAACGAGCTGCACGCCACGACCGCGCCCGGCTGCTCGGGCACCCTGTCGGTGCTCTACGCGGGGGACCAGGTGGCCGCCGCCCATTTCGGTCTGCGCTCCGAACGGGTGCTCACCAGCTGGTTCCCCACCTACAACCCGGAGCTCGGCGGCTACTCCCCAGGTCTGCTCCTGCACTTCCTCATGGCCGAGGCCGCCGCCGAGCGGGAGATCACCGCGTTCGACCTCGGCGCCGGTGATTTCGGTTACAAGGACGCGCTGCGCACCTCCGACGAGGTCCTCGTCCGTGGCTGGGCGTTCCGCACCACGGCGGCCGGGATCGGCCGTCGGGCCACCACTGCCGCGGCGCACGGGATCCGCACGCTGACGGCCCGGACACCCCGGGTGCGCGCGGCTCTGAAGGGCGTACGGGACCGGGTTCGCGCAGGATGACGGGCGGCAGGTGGAAGCGCGACGCGACGCCGCGCGTCGCACTGGTCTGGTTGTGGGGTGCCGCCACGCTGCTGGGGCTGGCCGTCGCCGCGATGACCCGTATCGGGCCCGTGCTGTTGACCGTCTCCGGCAGCCACGGCGTGCACGTCGGTGATCTCATCGGGTTCACCGTCGCCTACGGTGGCGCGCTCGTGGGCACGCGTCGCGTGCTCGCCCGAGCTCGCCCGGACGGCCTCGCCCCCGTCCTCCGAATGCGCCCGCGGCGGACCCGCTGGTAACGGCTTCGCCCCGCCAGCCGAAAGCCCGAGTGGAGCTCCCCAGCCCCCGGCCTCGTCACGGCCGCCCCTGACGTCGAGGGGTACGTCATGCCCAGAACCACGTGGCCCGCGATCCTGCGGCCCAGCACCGGCGCCCGCGCCCTGGTCCCAGGTGTCCGCGCACTGGCCGTCGACCTGGTCGTCCTGGCCGCCCTGTTCACCGGCGCCGTGCTGCTGGGCTTCCTGATCCACGGCCGGCACGCCGTGGCCCACGAGGCGGTGGGGGTGCTGGCGCTCGCGGCCGGGCTCGCGGCGACGATCCTGCTGGCCGCGGTGGCCGCGCTCACCGGCAGCGCGCGCACCGGGCGGATCGCGGGTGCGGTCGCGCTCTACGCCGGGGTGGCGCTGCTCGTGCGCGCGGCCGGTCTGGAGGACCCGTTGAACACGTGGGTGCTCGCCGGGTCTATCGGGGTGCTGGGTGCGCTCGGGCTGCTCGTGCTGGCGGTCCGCGGGCCGGTCACGGGCCACGCGGGGCGGCGGGCGGCGGTGGCCGTCGGCGCCCTCACGGTCGTGGTCGTCGCGGGTGTGGCCGCCACCGCGGTCGCGCTGCCCGGGCAGCCGCCGCCTGCGTGGCTCGTCGCCACGCTCGACGTCGTCGCCTGGTCCGGCGCGGGCGCCGCGGGGATCATCGCGCTGGGGTCGGGCACGCGGTCCCGGCGGGCGTTGATCCGGCGCACCGGGATCGCCTTCGCCACCCTGTCGGCCGCGCACGCCGTGCGCATCATCGCCGGCAGGCCGCCGGGGTCCGACCGGGGCGCGATCGACGCGGCGCTCGAGCTCACCGCTGTCGGGATGCTCCTCGTCGCCGCGGTCGCGTTCTTCGTGGCCGTCCTGCGCGGCCTGCGCACGCAGACGCCGACGCCCGCCCCCGTCGCGGCGAGCGACGTGGGGCGGGCGGCGGACGATCGGGACGCGGACACGCCGAGCCTGTTCGGCACCGTGACGCTCGGTCCGGTCACCGACGGGATCCGGGTGCTCTCACCGGCGCTGGTCGCCGGCCAGACGGCCGAGGGTCACGACCGCGAGGGCGGCCCGCCACGGCGCTTCAGCCGTACGAGCCCGCACCGCCGCGGCCGTCCCGACCGCGGGCGCCCGCCGGGGCGCCGCAGCCGGGACTGACGGTCAGGCGGCGCGCGCCCCCAGCCACGGCTCCCACGCTGGCAGCGGCTCGACGGCCAGCACGAGGATGCCGCCGGCCGACCGGTCCGGGGCGCGCGGCGTGACGGCGAGCATCCAGCCGAGCTCCTCGATCAACCGGTCGGCCTTGCGGGAGTTGCAGGCGCGGCAGGCCGCGACGCAGTTGTCCCACGTGTGCGTGCCGCCGCGGCTGCGCGGGACGACGTGGTCGATCGTGTCGGCCCGCTTGCCGCAGTAGGCGCAGCGGCGCCCGTCGCGGCGGAGCACCCCGGCGCGGGTCATGGGGACGGCGTGCCGGTAGGGCACCCGCACGTAGCGGGACAGCCGCATGACCGACGGGGCGGGGATGGTGAGGCTCTCCGAGTGGAAGGCGGCGCCGCCGAGGGTTTCCTCGACGCACTCGGCCTTGCCGGTGAGCATCAGGACGATGGCGCGCTTCGCGGTGACGACCGCGAGCGGCTCGAAGGTGGCGTTCAGAAGCAGGACCCGGGACCCCTTCGGGACCGCGCTCGGGTGCCGCGCGATCCCCGGCGCCTCCCCTGGATCGAGGTCGGCGCCGATGGGGTCGGGTTGTCGGTGCTTCACACGACCACCTCCCTGCCGCAGATGAGACCACAGCGGAGCGGCTTACGCACGTGTGATATAGCACCGACCTGTCGCTCACGCGTTCGGCGGCAGGGGCCGCTCGGTCAGCGGAGGCCGAGCTTCTTCGAGCAGGCGGGCCACGCCTTCCAGCCCTGGCCGTCCAGGACGCGCTCGGCCACGGCGATCTGCTCGGCGCGGCTGGCGTTGTGCGCGCTGCCCTTGCCGCCGAAGGCCTTCCAGGTCGAGGGCGTGAACTGCAGGCCGCCGGAGAAGCCGTTGCCGGTGTTGGCCGACCAGTTGCCGCTGCTCTCGCAGGCGGCGAGCTTGTCCCAGACGCCGGCGGGGGCGGCGTTGGCGGTACCGGCCATCGCGAGCGGGGCACCGACGGCAATGGCGCCGGCGACAGCGAGGCGGAGAAGGTGCTTGGACGTGGACGTGCGGGAGCGCAAAGACATTCTTTCGGGGTTCTCCTCGATGGGGGGCGAGTGCCACACAGGGCATCCGTCGGCGCACTTGTCCGGCCGACTGCGACGACGGTACGTGCAGGTCAGCGGCGTCCGTCAAATGTGACGACGCGGTGAGCCGAGTCACCCAACGTTTTCCAGGCGAAAATAATCACCGCAGATCCCCAGCGCACACCGGAAATCGATCAGCACCAAGATCGACGCATATACGCCGATATCTGCCCGTAATGGAGATGGGCTTCACATGGTGATCACTGTGAGCGGTCACACCCGCTCGCGCGACCTCAGCGGGTGATCGCGTCCAGCGCTCGGCTCACGTCGGTGACCAGGTCCTCGGGGTCCTCGCACCCCACCGAGAGCCGCAACAGGCCCGGAGCCACGGCGTCGCCCCAGCGGTGGCGACGGTCGGCGGTGCTGCGCGGGCCGCCGAAGCTCGTGGCCGAGCCGACGAGCCGGGACGCGGCGAGGAACTCCCCCACGGCCGTCTCCGACGCGAGTGTGAACCGCAGCACACCGTTCCAGCGGCGCATCTGCCGCGCGGCCACGGCGTGGGCCGGGTCGTCGGGGTCGCCGGGCCACCGCACGTCGGTGACCGCGGGGTGCGCGCGCAGCACCGGCACGAGCGCGGCGGCGTTGCTCGCCTGCCGCTCGAGGCGCAGGTCGAGGGTGGCGAGGCCGCGGTGGGCGAGCCACGCCTCCATCGGCCCGGGCACCGCGCCACCGCGCGAACGCGCCGCACGCAGCCGCTCCACCAGCTCCGGGTCGCGGGCGGTGACGTGCCCCAGCACCACGTCGCCGTGACCGGCGAGCGCCTTCGTGTCGGAGGCGACCACCAGGTCGGCGCCAAGCTCCAACGGGCGCTGCCCGAGCGGCGTGGCGGTGGTGTTGTCGACGGCGAGCAGGGCGCCCGCCTCGTGGGCCGCCTCGGCGGCCGCGGCGATGTCGGCCACCTCGAGGCCCGGGTTGGAGGGGGTCTCCAGCAGCACGAGCGCCACCCCGTCGAGCGGCGGCAGCGGGGCGGCGGACGGCGCCTCGCGGACCTCGACGCCCAGCGGCACCAGCTCGTCGGCCGCGAGCGCGCGGGCGAGGTAGTAGCCGTCGGAGGGCAGCAGCAGCGCCCCGGCGCGGGCACCGATCCGCAGCACCGCGGCGATCGCCGCCATCCCGGACGCGAACACCGTGCAGTCGCCGCCGTCGAGGCTTCCGATCGCCGACTCGAGCCCCCGCCAGGTGGGGTTGTCGGCGCGCCCGTAGAAGTCGGTGGGGGTGGGATCGGACGGGAGGCCGAGCTGGAAGGTGGAGGAGAGCACGGGCCCCGGGTGCAGGGGTGTGCCCGGCGCTCCGCCGCCGTGCCCGCCGTGGACGCACCGCGTGCCGTCACCGATCACGACTGCCCTCCGGTCGTGGTCATTCGGGGCGGGGGGCGCGGCTGATCAGCTCCTTGCCCATCTCCGCGGCCGAGAGGTTCTCGTGGCAGACCCGGCGCACCGCGTCGGCGATCGGGAGCTCCACGCCCATGCGCTCGCCGAGTGCGCAGATCGACTTGCAGGACTTGACGCCCTCCGCCACCTGCCCGTGGTTGGCGGCCTCCGCCTGGGCCAGCGACTCGCCCCGGCCGAGGCGCTCGCCGAACGTGCGGTTGCGCGACAGCGGGGAGGAACAGGTGGCCACGAGGTCGCCTAGCCCGGCCAGGCCCGCGAACGTCAGCGGGTCGGCGCCCAGCGCCGTGCCCAGCCGCGCGGTCTCGGCGAGCCCGCGCGTGATCAGCGACGCCCTGGTGTTGTCGCCGAAACCCATTCCCGCGGCGATCCCGCACGCCAGCGCGATGACGTTCTTGCCGGCGCCGCCCAGCTCGCAGCCGATGACGTCGGTGTTGGTGTAGGAGCGGAAGTAGCCGGTGGTGCAGGCCTGCTGGAGGGCCACGGCGCGGTCGTGGTCGGCGCAGGCGATCACGGTGGCGGTGGGTTCCTCCGCGGCGATCTCGCGGGCGAGGTTGGGGCCCGACACCACCGCCACCTGGTCGGCGGGCACCCCCGCGACCTCGCAGATCACCTCGCTCATCCGCAGCAGGGTGCCCAGCTCCACGCCCTTCGCGAGGCTCACCAGGGTGCGTCCCGGCGGCAGCAGGTCGCGCCAGTTCGCGAGGTTGGCCCGCAGCGTCTGCGACGGCACGGCGAACACCACCGCGTCGGCCCCGTGGAGCGCCTCCGCGGGGTCGGCCGTGGCCGTGAGCAGCGTGGGCAGGACGATCCCGGGCAGGTAATCGGGGTTGGCGTGCTCCTCGTTGACGGCGGCGGCGACCTCGGGACGGCGGGCCCACAGCCGCACCTCGCGCCCCGCGTCGGCCATCACCTTGGCGAACGCCGTGCCCCACGAGCCCGCACCGAGCACGGCCACGCGGCGGACCGGCTCCGTCACGATGCCGTCCTCCGGTAGAACTCCTCGGGCGCCGGCTCGCCGCGCACCTCCGCGAGCAGCTCGCGCACCTTCACCATCAGCAGGTCGGTGACCTCCCGCAGCAGCACGGCATCCACCGGGCGGCCGCGGTAGGCCGAGAGGTCCACCGGCGGGCCGCAGCGCACCACGAGCTGCTTGCGGGGCAGCGGCCGGAACTTGCGGTTGTACTTGTCGAGCACGTCGCGGGTGCCCCAGTGCACGGCGGGCAGCACCGGCACGTCCGTGGTGAGCGCCAGGCGGGCGACGCCGGTGCGCGCCGCCATCGGCCAGCCGGCCGGGTCGCGGGTGATCGTGCCCTCCGGGTAGATCACGACGACCTTCCCTGCGTCAAGCGCCTTCGTGCCCTCGCGCAGGCTCTGCTGGGCGTCGGCGGACTCGCGGTAGACCGGGATCTGCCCGCTGCCCCGCAGCACCCAGTTCAGCACCGGGACGTTCCACAGGCTGTGCTTCGCGAGGAACCGCGGCACCCGGCGCGACTTGTGCACGAACAGCGCGCTGTAGATGGGGTCGAGGTGGGAGATGTGGTTGGCGACGAGGAGCGCCCCGCCGGTGGCGGGCAGGTGCTCCCGGCCCTCGTAGCGGGCGCGCCCGAAGAGCCGGCCCAATGGGTAGACGAACATCGCCGCGAAGGCGATCCAGAACCCGCCCTTCTCACGCCTGACCACGTCCCAGAGTCTTCCTGGCCGCGCCCCGGAGGTCCACCACCGGGTCAGGCACGATGGTGGGGTGACCTCGATCGACCAGCCGGCCGTGGACCTCGTCGTCCCCGTCAAGCCGCTCACCAAGGCGAAGTCGCGGCTGCGTGGCGCGGCCGACGGCGGCATCGGCGCGCCGCGGGCGCACGCCCGGCTGGCGATGGCGCTCCTGCGCGACACGATCACCGCGGTGGAGGCGGCATCGGCCGTCCGGCGCCTGCTGGTGGTCAGCTCCGACCCGGTGGTGGCCGCCGAGCTGGGTGTGTTCGGCATCGAGGTGGCGCCGGACGGGCCGGTGCCCGGCCTCAACCCGGCCTACGCGCGCGGGGCTGCCCTCCTGCGCGCGCAAGACCAGGCCGCGGCCGTCGGCGCGCTGCAGGCCGACCTGCCCGCCCTGCGCCCGGAGGAGCTCGACGAGGCGGTGGTCGCGGCGCTCGCGCTGTTCGCCCGCGGTGCGCGCCGGGCCTTCGTGGCCGACGCCGAGGGCACCGGCACCACGCTGTTGATCGCCGCGCCCGGCGTGGACCTCGACCCGCGGTTCGGGGTCGCCTCGGCGCAACGCCACGAGGAGGCGGGCGCCCGCCCGCTCACCGGGGCGTGGCCGGGCCTGCGCCGCGACGTCGACACCGCCGACGACCTGCGCGCCGCCACCGCGCTCGGGCTCGGCGGCCACACCACCGCCGCGCTCGCGCCGGTCCCGCGGAGCTGCTGACACCTCGGCGGCCCGCCGCAACCAACCGTTCACCTCGATGTCGGCCGCTGCGAGCAACACAGCACGCTCCCGGTGCGGAACAATCGCATCGTGGGTGAGGACGCGCGCAAGACTCAGGCGAACGGCTCCGGCAAGGCGACTCCCCGTCGGGCCCGCACAGGACGCAGCGCGCCCCGGCCGTCCACGCGGCGGGCCAGTCCCGCCGGCACCACCGCCAACGGCGTCGCCGCCAGCGCGGCACCGGAGCAGCCGGGCCCGGCGGCGCCCGCCACCGGGGCCCGCACGGCGAGCCCGCCTGCCGCCGCGGTGCCGGTGAGCCCCCCTGCACGCACGCGGGCGCCCGTGTCGGAGCTGCCCGACGACCGCTACCTCAACCGCGAGCTGTCGTGGCTGGACTTCAACGCCCGGGTGCTCGCGCTCGCCGAGGACGAGAGCCAGCCGCTGCTGGAGCGGGCCAAGTTCCTGGCGATCTTCGCGTCGAACCTCGACGAGTTCTACATGGTCCGGGTGGCGGGGCTGAAGCGCCGTGACGAGACGGGTCTCGCCGTCCGCAGCGCCGACGGCCTCACGCCGCGCGAGCAGCTGGCCCGCATCGCCGCCCGCAACCAGGCGCTGCAGGAGGCGCACGCCCGGGTGTTCCTCGACCACGTGCGGCCCGAGCTGGAGGCGCAGCGGATCCGGATCCTGCGCTGGAGCGACCTGTCCGACGACCAGCGGGCCCGCCTGTCGGCCTACTTCTCGGCGCAGGTGTTCCCGGTGCTCACGCCGCTGGCGGTCGACCCGGCCCACCCGTTCCCCTACATCTCGGGGCTGTCGCTGAACCTGGCCGTCACGGTGCGCGACCCGGACGGGCGCACCGAGCGGTTCGCCCGCGTCAAGGTGCCCGACAACGTGCCGCGGCTGGTGCGCGTCACCACCGACGACGACACGATCACGTTCCTGCCCATCGAGGACCTCATCTCCGCCCACCTGGGCGAGCTGTTCACCGGGGTCGAGGTGGCGGAGGTGCACGCGTTCCGGGTCACCCGCAACGCCGACCTGGAGGTGGAGGAGGACCGCGACGAGGACCTCCTGCAGTCGCTGGAACGCGAGCTCGCCCGCCGCCGGTTCGGCCCGCCGGTGCGGCTCGAGGTCACCGACACGATGAGCGAGCACGTGCTGGAGCTGCTGCTGCGCGAGCTCGACGTCGACCCGCACGACGTCGTCACGGTGCCCGGCCTGCTCGACCTCACGGCGCTGTGGGCGGTGCACGGGGTGGACCGGCCCGACCTCAAGGACGACCCGTGGGTGCCGGCCACCCACCCCGCGTTCGCCGACCGGGAGACCCCGCGCAGCGTGTTCGCCACCCTGCGCGAGGGCGACGTGCTGGTGCACCACCCCTACGACTCGTTCTCCACGAGCGTGCAGCGGTTCATCGAGCAGGCCGCGTCCGACCCGAACGTGCTCGCGATCAAGCAGACGCTCTACCGGACGTCCGGCGACTCGCCGATCGTCGACGCCCTGATCGACGCCGCCGCGGCGGGCAAGCAGGTCGTGGCGCTCGTGGAGATCAAGGCGCGGTTCGACGAGCAGGCCAACATCCGCTGGGCCCGTGAGCTGGAGAAGGCGGGCGTGCACGTCGTCTACGGGCTGGTGGGGCTCAAGACCCACTGCAAGACCTCGCTCGTGGTGCGTCAGGAGGGGTCCACGATCCGCCGCTACTGCCACGTCGGCACCGGCAACTACAACCCCAAGACCGCCCGGCTCTACGAGGACCTGGGGGTGCTCACGGCCGACCCGACGATCGGGGCCGACCTCACCGACCTGTTCAACTCGCTCACCGGCTACTCGCGCCAGACCTCCTACCGCAGCCTGCTGGTGGCGCCCTACGGCGTGCGGCGCGGGATCGTGCGGCGCATCGAGGACGAGATCGAGGCCAAGCGGGAGGGCCGGGAGGCCCGCATCCGCATCAAGGTCAACTCGCTGGTGGACGAGCAGGTGATCGACGCGCTGTACCGGGCGTCGCAGGCGGGTGTGCCCGTCGACATCGTGGTGCGCGGCATCTGCGCGCTGCGCCCCGGCCGGCCGGGGCTGTCGGAGAACATCCAGGTGCGCTCGATCCTCGGCAGGTTCCTCGAGCACTCGCGGGTGTTCCACTTCGCCGCGGCGGACGAGTATTGGATCGGCAGCGCCGACATGATGCACCGCAACCTCGACCGACGGGTCGAGGTGCTGCTGCGGGTGGCCGATCCGCGCCTCGCCGCCAAGCTCGGCGAGATGTTCGACTCGTGCCTCGACCCGGCCACCCGCTGCTGGACGCTGCACGCCGACGGCTCCTGGGAGCCGTCGCCGCCACCGGGGGCGGGGGTCTCGCACGTGCGCGACCACCAGGCCGAGATGATGCTCCGCCACGCGGCCGTCTCGGCGGAGGCGGAGTGACCGAGCCGCACGTCGTGGAGCCCACCGCCGCGGATGTGCTCGCCGCTGGAGCCGTGCTGTGGCGCCCCGGCACCCACGGGGTCGAGGTCGCGCTCGTGCACCGCCCCGCCTACGACGACTGGTCGTTCCCGAAGGGCAAGCTCGACGGGGACGAGACGATGCCGTTCGCGGCGGTGCGCGAGGTCGCCGAGGAGACCGGCCAGGCCGCGCGCCTCGGCCCGCTGGTCGGCGACGTCCGCTACGCGGTGGCGGAGGGCGGCAAGCTGGTGCGGTACTGGGCCGCCGAGGCGCGGGGCGGCGAGTTCGTGCCCGGGCGGGAGACCGACGAGCTGCTGTGGCTGCACCCGGCGGCGGCCGCGGAGCGCCTGTCGTACGCGCACGACGTGCGGATCCTGTCCCGATTCACGGAGATGGGCGCCCCGGCGTCGGTGATCGCGCTCGTGCGCCACGCGAAGGCGGGCAACCGCAGCCAGTGGGACGGCGCGGACGAGCTGCGCCCGCTGTCCGGGTCCGGCCAGGAGCAGGCCCGCCAACTCGACGCCCTGCTGGGGTTGTTCGGCCCCGACCGCATCGTCTCGGCGCCGCCGGTGCGCTGCCGCGAAAGCGTGGCCCCCCTCGCCCGGCGCCTGGGCCTGGCGATCGACGAGGAGCCGTTGCTCGGCGAGGCCGCCTACCAGTACGACACCGCGGGGGCGCTCGCCCGTCTGCGGGAGCTCGCCGCCGTCCCGGGCGTCACGGTGGCGTGCAGCCAGGGCGGCGTGATCCCCGGTCTCGTCGGCGCGCTGGTCGCGGAGGCCCGGATGCCGGGCATCGACCCGGACGACGTGCCGGCCAAGAAGGGCAGCACCTGGGTGCTCACGTTCGGCCCCGGTGGCGTGCTCGTGGCGGCCGACTACTACGAGCACCCGCGGGGCTGACGGTCACGTCAGCAGCAGCGGTGCGTCCCAGACGTCCGGGCCGACCGTGCCGGGGTGGTTCGCGAACGTCGCCAGCACGAGGGCGACGCCCGCCGCGCCCTGGAGCAGCCCGGGTTCGTCGACGCCTGCGAGCTCCCCGCAGCGCGTCCGGTGCGCGTGCCGGAACCCGAACGGCGCCGTGCGGTCGACGTCGAGGAGCACCCGCTGCGCGAGCACGCCCGCCGCACCGAGCAGCACCGGGTCGGGGTCGCGTTCGGTGACGCGCAGGACGACCTGCAGCAGGCCAGCGGTGCCGTGGCAGACGGTCGGGCCGGCGAGGTGCGTCTCCGACCAGGGGCGCAGCACCGCGCCGCGGAGTGCGCCGACCGCCTCCGCGCACAGCTCCTGGTCGCCGAGCGCGCCGCCCGCGAGGTGCAGCGCGCGGGCCACGCCCGCGGTGCCGTAGCACCAGGCCGCCTTGGCCGTGCCCGCCGCGACCGGCTCGGTGCCTTTCGCCTCCGCGAGCCCGATCCGGGACGGCCACACCGGGCCCAGCTCGTCGCGCACGGCGTGGAGCAGCAGGTGGTCGGCGATGTCGCGCATCGCCTCGGGCATGCCGTCCACCCGGTGGCCGCGCTCGTGGGCGAGGGCCATCAGCGCCAACGGCCCGGCGACGCCGTGGGCGAGACCGAGGTCGAGGTGGCCGGGCGAGCCTGCCGGGTCGTCCGCGGGCAGGCACCACCAGCCGGGGACGGCCGCGCCGCGCACGCGGACCGGCCGGGTGCAGGCCACGAGGTGGCGCAGCGTGGTCTCCAGGGCCGCCGCGCTGCGGTCGTCGCCGAGCGCGAGCAGGAGCCTGCCCCGGCCGGTGAGCCCGCTGACCACGTCGTAGTCGGCCACCGTGCGCCGCGGACCGCCGGGCGGGGCGCACCGGACCTGGTCCGCCACCACCTGCTCGCAGGCGGCCGACAGCGCGTGCGCGAGCCTGCGCAGCAGCCTCGGGTAACCGCCGTGGACGCTCCCGTGCAGCACGGCGGCCGGCACGAGGTCGGCGCCCGCAGGGCCCCCCGCGGCGGCCAGGTGCGCGTGGGTGGCCGCGGCCCATGCGGGATCGGCGACCGACAGCGTCGCGTGCAGCAGGGCCACCCCGGGGTGGCCGAGCAGCAACGACGACGGGTCCCACGCCGGGTGCCCGTCCGGCCGGCAGGCGCGGCGGGCGGCGACGGCGACCGGCTCTGGGGAGCGGAGTCGGTCGGCCACCTCCGTCGCGACGTCGATCGCCCGCCGGCGCAGGCCCGGCGGGACGGTCAGCGGGAGCGCGGTCACCGGCCGGCCCTCGCGCGTCCCGCCCGCAGCGCGAGCGCACCGTGCAGGAGCGCGTACACGGTCCGCTCCCGCGCGCGGTCGACGCCGAACAGGCGGTTGCAGTGCAGGTGGGCGAGGGAGGCGCCGATCTGCACCCGCCGTGCGGGAGGGCATCCGGTGCGCTCGAGCGTGGCCGCGTACGCCGCGAGCGCCGCCCGCCGCGGGTCGGCCGGGGCGCCGGGTGGGCCGATGTGCGCGGGGAGGACGCCGGCGACCCGCGCCCGGCGGGCGGCGGGCACCGCGTGGCGGTCGGGCGCGGCCACCGCCGCGAACCGCGCGAGGACCTCCCCCGACGGGTCGAACCCGGTCAGCAGGTCGTGCACGCTCGTGGCAGCGGCCACGTCGCCCTCCTCGTCACCGTCGAACCGCCCACCGAGGGTGAGCGCGAGCGCGCTGTCGGCGTGGAAGACCCGTTCGGCGTCGGCCATCGCCTCCGGCCCGCCGTAGCGCTCGGCCTCCGGGTCGTAGCTGTCGAGCACGGCCGTGGTCAGCAACCCGTCGCGGCGCAACCGCGCCGTCCACGCGTGCAGCCGGGGCAACAGCTCGCCCCACAGGCCGTCGGGCTTTCCGTGGAACCGCAGCCGCAGGTGCGGGTGCGGGTCCCGGTAGCGCACGAAGAACCACCCGTCGACGGCCGCGGCGGCGAGCTCGGCCTCGTCCACCAGCTCGGCGAGGCGGGTGCGCAGCACGGCCCGCTGCGCGGGTTCCGGGCCGTAGAGCTTCACGTAGAGCCAGTCCCCTCCGGGCAGGTGGAGCAGGTCGGCGGCGCGCCGCGGCACCGGCCGCGCCACCGGGGGCCGGGCGGCCGCCCTGCCGAGCAGCTGGAACACCACCTCGCAGGTGTGTGCACCACGGGGGCCGCGCAACCACCCGGCGTCGGCGGGCGTCTCCAGCACGGCGAGCCCGGGGTGGCGGCGCAGCTCGTCGCGGAACACCAGCTGGTGCAGCGGGTCGTCGAGATCGACCGGGACGTGGTGGTCGGCCACGGTGAGCCGGACGTGGCGGGGCACGTCCCAGCGCTCCCGCCACGCGGCGAGGCGACGGCGCCACCGGTCGGCGGGCAGCGTGGCGTCGGCCAGCTCCCGGTCCGTCGACCAGCGCGCCGGGGCGAGCACCGTGCGGCCGTAGCGGACCCGCGGCAGGTACGGCGCGGCCGCGAGCGCGCCCCAGCTCCACGGCAGGCACTGCGGCGCGTCCAGCCCGCCCAGTTCGAGCAGGAACCGGGCCACCGGGGGCACGTGGCCGCTGCGGGGGTTGAGCATCGAACCCGACACGGGCGCGATCCGCACCCCGGTGGTGACGTCCACCAGGTGCAGCCGCTCGGTGGTGGCGGTGACGGCAAGCCGGTGCAGCGGCAGGTCGGTGACGGCCGGATCCGCCGTGCCGGGAGCGAGCGGGATGCGCAGCGCCAACCGCTGCGGCACCGCCGCGACGTTCGCCGACCGCGCCACGAGCGGGCGGAACGCCACCTGCGCGGCGCGCACCCCGTCGGCGGGTGCGCCGGCCCGGACGAGCTCGGTCAGCTCGGCGTCGAGCTCGGGCAGCACGTGCGCGAACCGGGCCGCGGTGGTGCCCGCGAGCGCCGAGCCGAGGCTCTGGCCCACGACCAGGCGGAACTCCCCCGCGCACAGCGCGTCCCAGCCGTCGGCCAGCACTTCGGCGCACAGCTCCATCGACGGCGGGGGCGGCTCGTCCCGCGCCAGCCGGTCGACGAGCCGGTCGTCCAGCACCACCTCGGCGTGGCGGTCCCGCACGGCGGCGAGGAGCTCCGCGGCCAGCACCGGGGCCCGCTCGTCGTCGGCGTCGGGTCCGGGGCCGGGCGCGGGCTCGTCCCAGGACGGCAGGCCGAGGCCGGTGCCGCCCAGCAGCTCGAGCACGGGCACCGCGCGCTCGGTGCCGTACGCCTCGAGGAAGCGCTCGTGGTAGCCGGTCAGCCACGGGGCCGTGACGGGCGTGGACAGGCGCCACAGCACGCCGGCGGCGCGCTCGGCCTCGCGGGCCACCTCGGCGGGCAGCGTGAGGTCGACGTCGAGGCGCAGGTCGGTCTGCATCGGTGGTGCGTCGCCGGTCCCGCGCAGCCGCTCGATCACCTCGGGCGCGGCACCGGCCACGGCGAGGACGTGCCCGAGGGGGTCGGTGCAGTCGGCGGGCGGGTCGAGGTCGCTGAGCAGCGCGCCGACCTCGACGAGCCGGCACAGCACGGGTTCGAGCCTGGCGTCCTCGACGCCGAACCGGTGGGCGAGGCCGGTGACCAGATCCGGCCACCGGACCGGTTCCGCGGCCAGCTCCAGCGCGGCCTCGACGATCGGTGTGCACCGGATCGACAGCTCGCGGCGCCGCCCCGCCTCCGCGGCGCGCGCGGGCAGCAGCAACCGCCCGTCCCGCACCCAGCGCACGGGCGCGGCCACGACGCTCGTGCGACGCAGCACGGCGGGCTCGGCCCGCACGCGCTCCAGCACCCCGTCGAGCCACTCCGCGTCCGGTCGCCGGACCGGGCGGTGCCGGTCGCCGGCCCGCAGCGCCGGGCGCTCGCCGAACCGCACGGGCGCGACCCCGGCGAGGAGGCCGAACGGTGTGGCGCGGCCGCTGATCCGCAGTGCGTACTTGGTGAGCGCGAGTACGGCGCGGCGCAGGTCCTTCAGCCGTGCCGGCGCCCCCGCGGCGATCGCCCGCGCGTCGCGGGCGAGGCTGGGGCTGGCGGTGTCGACCGCCTCGAGCAGCTGCGCGTCGGAGACGAGGGCGGTCAGCCGGTCCCGCAGCCACACCGCCTCGGGTTCGTCCGGGACGGGAGGGAGGGCCGCCCGACCGGCCCGGCGCGGCGCGGCCGCGGCCCGCAGGAGGCCCACGTCGGCGCCGTCGAAGAGCGGGGGGCGCTCCTCGTGGCGGCGGGCCGGTCGGGCGGGCACCGTCACTTCCGGCAGGGCCAGAAGATCGTGGTGCAGATGTCGGTCACGCCGGTCTTCTGGGCCTGCACCTCGGACTCGACGAGGACTGCGACCTCGAGGTCCAGGTCGAAGTCGGCGGGCGTGAGCGATTCGGTCGGCATCGTCTGTCTCCGATCCTCGGTGATGGGCTGAGCGGCGCCGCTCCATCACCGTAAGGATCGTTCAACGATCCGACAAGATGTTGATCCTTCGATCGCCGCGGGCTAGGGTGCCGCGCGATCGGAGGCGGACTCGCAACCGGTGGCGGACCCGCAGGTCAACCGGCCGGTTGCGAGCTCAGCCCCGCCCCCTCAGACCTGCGCCGTGGTGGGCAGCCGCCCCGGGCGGGCCGCCTCGAACGCCGAGATCTCGTCGACGTGACGCAGCGTGAGCCCGATGTCGTCCAGGCCCTCCAGCAGCCGCCAGCGCGTGTAGTCGTCGATCTGGAACGGCACCGTGAGGTCCCGGGCGTGCACGGTGCGCTCCTCGAGGTCGACCGTGACCTCCACACCCGGCTCGTTCTCCAGCAGCTTCCACAGCAGCTCGACGTCCGGCTGCGCGACCTGCGCCGCCACCAGGCCCTGCTTGGCCGAGTTGCCGCGGAAGATGTCGCCGAAGCGGGCGGAGATCACCACGCGGAACCCGTAGTCCATGAGCGCCCAGACCGCGTGCTCGCGCGAGGAGCCGGTGCCGAAGTCGGGGCCCGCCACCAGAACGGATCCCCGCGAGAACGGCTCCTGGTTGAGGATGAAGTCCTCGTTGCCCCGCCAGGCGGCGAACAGCCCGTCCTGGAACCCGGTGCGCGTGACGCGCTTCAGGTAGACGGCCGGGATGATCTGGTCGGTGTCGACGTTGGAACGGCGCAGCGGCACGCCGATGCCGGTGTGGGTGCGGAACGGTTCCATCAGGACAGGTCCTCCGGGCTCGACAGGGTGCCGCGCACCGCGGTGGCCGCGGCCACCAGCGGGGACACCAGGTGAGTGCGGCCGCCCTTGCCCTGGCGGCCCTCGAAGTTGCGGTTGGACGTGGACGCGCTGCGCTCGCCGGGGGCGAGCTGGTCGGGGTTCATGCCCAGGCACATCGAGCACCCCGCGGAGCGCCACTCGGCGCCCGCCTCCGCGAACACGGCGTCCAGGCCCTCTTCCTCGGCCTGGAACCGCACCCGCATCGAGCCCGGGACCACCAGCATGCGGACGCCGTCGGCCACCTTGCGGCCGCGGATGACGTCGGCGGCGGCACGCAGGTCCTCGATCCGGCCGTTGGTGCACGACCCCACGAACACGGTGTCCACGCGGATGTCCCGCAACGGGGTACCTGCCTCGAGGCCCATGTAGCTCAGCGCCTTCTCGGCGGCCACGCGCTCGTTCTCGTCGACGATCTGCTCCGGGTCGGGCACCCGCTCCGACAGCGGCAGGCCCTGCCCGGGGTTGGTGCCCCACGTGACGAACGGGGTGAGCGCGTCGCCGTCAATGTCGACCTCGGCGTCGAACACCGCGTCGTCGTCGGTGCGCAGTTCGCGCCAGGCGGCCACGGCCTCGTCCCACTCGGCGCCCTTCGGCGCGCGGTCGCGGCCCTTCAGGTACTCGAAGGTGGTGTCGTCCGGCGCGATCATGCCGGCGCGCGCGCCCGCCTCGATCGACATGTTGCAGATCGTCATCCGCGCTTCCATCGAGAGGTTCTCGATGACGTTGCCGCGATACTCCAGGACGTAACCCTGGCCACCGCCGGTGCCGATCTGCGCGATGATCGCCAACACGACGTCCTTGCTGGTGACGCCGGGGCGCAGCTTCCCGTCCCGCGAGTTGACGTTGATCGCCATCGTCTTGAACCGCTTGAGCGGCAACGTCTGGGTGGCCAGCACGTGCTCCACCTCGGACGTGCCGATGCCGAACGCCATCGCGCCGAACGCGCCGTGGGTGGAGGTGTGGCTGTCGCCGCAGACCACGGTGAGGCCCGGCTGCGTGAGCCCCAGCTGCGGGCCCACGACGTGCACGATGCCCTGCTCGGCGTGGTTCATCGGGTAGAGCGGCACGCCGAACTCGGCGCAGTTCTTGCGCAGGGTCTCGACCTGGGTGCGCGACACCGGGTCGGCGATCGGGAGGTTGGTGTCCACCGTGGGCACGTTGTGGTCCTCGGTGGCGACCGTGAGGTCGGGGCGGCGCACCTTGCGTCCGGCGAGCCGGAGCCCGTCGAACGCCTGCGGACTGGTGACCTCGTGCACCAGGTGCAGGTCGATGTAGAGGAGGTCGGGCTCCTGACCCTCCCCCTTGCGGACCAGGTGCTGGTCCCAGACCTTCTCGGCCAGCGTGCGTCCCACGGCGGCTGCCTCCTCGCTGGACGTCTCACATTTCGGGAAGTTAGTATCGGCTCGTGAGACAGCATAGCGGCATCGGTGTGCTCGACAAGGCCGTGGGGGTGCTGCGGGCCACCGCGGCCGAGCCCTGCGGACTCGCCGAACTGTGCGAGCGCACCGGGCTGCCCCGGGCCACCGCGCACCGGCTGGCCGTCGGCCTCGAGGTGCACGGCCTCCTGCACCGCGGCACCGACGGCCGCTGGCGGCCCGGGCCCGCGCTCGCCGAGCTCGCCGCGGGCGGCGTCGACCCGCTGCTCGAAGCGGCCGCAGCCGTGCTCCCCCGGCTGCGCGACATCACCGGCGAGAGCGTCCAGCTCTACCGCCGCGACGGCATCCACCGCATCTGCATCGCCACCGCCGAGCCCAGCAGCGGGCTGCGCGACACGGTCCCGGTCGGCACCCGCCTGCCCATGACCGCGGGTTCCGGCGCCAAGGTGCTCGCCGCCTGGGCCGAGCCCGCCGTGCAGCGCGCCGTGCTCGCCGAGGCCATGTTCGGCGACCGCGTCCTGGTCGACGTCCGCAGGCGCGGGTGGGCGCAGAGCGTCGCGGAGCGGGAATCCGGGGTCGCGAGCGTGTCGGCACCGGTCCGCGACGGCACCGGCCAGGTGGTGGCCGCCGTCTCGGTGTCCGGGCCGGTCGACCGCATCGGCAGGCGCCCGGGCGTGCGCTGGGCCGCCGATCTGCTCGCGGCGGCCGAGGCGCTGCAGCACCGGCTGTAGCACGCAGGCGGACACGCTCGGTGACCGACCGAGCACCGATCCCGGGGTGGGCTTCCTCCGGACGCTCGCTGGTCCCGCGGGGCGCGAGGCGGCAGAGTCGTGCCGACAGCGGGACGTCCGACGCGTGGGGGCCCGGGATGGCGGAAGGCGCAGCGCCACCGGAGGGTGACCCACGGCCGTCGGGCATCGTCCACGAGAGCGAACGCACCCGCGTCACACGGCTCACCCGCGCCGGTCGCACGATCATCCGCAAGGAACCGCTGGGGCCCGACGCCGACCGCAGGCTGCGCCACGAACTGGCCGTCCTCGAACGGCTGCGCGGCGTGCCGGGGGTCGCGCAGCTCGTCGGCACCGCACCCGACCGCGGCGCGATCCTGCTGGCGGACGCGGGCACGACGAACCTCGCCGACCTGCCCGCGCCGCCCCGGGGCACCGAGCTGGTGCGGCTCGCCGCGCGGCTGGCGCGGGCCGTGGCCGGGATGCACGCCCGCGGCGTGATGCACCGCGACATCAACCCGGCGAACGTCGTCGTCGCCCCCGACGGCGCGCCCTGCCTCGTCGACTTCGCCCTCGCCACACCGGTGGCGGAGCTGCGCCCCGAGTTCACCCACCCCACCCAGATCGTGGGCACCCTCGCCTACCTCGCCCCGGAGCAGACCGGCCGCACCGGGCGGGTGGTGGACCAGCGCGCCGACCTCTACGCCCTCGGCGCCACGTTCTACCACCTGGCCACCGGCGCACCGCCGTTCGGCTCAGGCGACCCGCTGCGCCTCACGCACGACCACCTCGCCCGGGTGCCGGTGCCGCCCACCGACGTCGACCCGGGCGTGCCGGCGGGCCTCTCGGAGATCATCCTGCACCTGCTGGAGAAGGAGCCCGACAGCCGCTACCAGTCGGCGGCGGGTCTGCTGCACGACCTGGAGCGGCTGCGGGCGGGCGGCGGGCCGGCGCGGGTCGGCGAGCGCGACGTCCCGCTGCGGCTGCCGCCGCCCTCGCGGCTGGTCGGACGCGACGACGAGGCCGCGCTCCTGCGGGCGGCGTTCGAGGACGCGCTGGCGGGCCGGTGCCGCGGGGTGCTGGTCAGCGGGCCACCGGGCGTCGGGAAGACGGCGCTGGTGGACCGATTGCGGCCCGCGGTCACCGGACGTGACGGCTGGTTCGTGGCCGGCAAGTTCGACCAGTACCGGCGCGGCCTCGAGTTCAACGCCGCGTACCAGTCGTTCCGGGCACTGGGCCGGCTGCTGCTGGCCGAGCCCGAGGACGAGCTGGTCGCGGTCCGCCAGCGGCTGGCCGAGGAGCTCGGCACGAACGCCGGTCTGATCACCGCGGTGCTGCCCGAGTTCGCGGCGCTGCTCGGGACACCACCGGACCCGGGCGACCCGCTCTCCTCGCAGGCGCGCAGCCAGCGGTCGGCGCTGGCCGTGCTGCGGGCCGTGGCGTCGCGAGCCCGCCCCGTCGTGATGTTCCTCGACGACCTGCAGTGGAGCGAGCGCCCCGCTCTCGGCTTCGTCGACCTCGTGATGAGCGAGCAGCGCATCGACGGCGTGCTGCTGATCTGCGCCTACCGCGACGTCGACGCGGACGCGTCGCTGCCGGCCCGATGGAGCAGGCAACCGGACGTGCGAAGCCTGCGGCTGACCGACCTGCCCGGGCCGGGGACGGTCGCGATGGTCGCCGAGATGCTGCACGTCGACCGGGAGGAGGCGGGCCGCCTCGCCGAGCTGATCGCACCGCACACCCGGGGCAACCCCTACGAGACGGTGGAACTGCTCAACGCGTTGCACCGCGACGGGGCGCTCACCGCCACGCCCGCGGGCTGGCGGTGGGACGAGCGGGCCGTGCGCACCCACCTGGACCGCGTGGAGGCCGACGGCCTGGTGACCGCACGGGCCCGGGCGCTCCCACCGTCGTCGCGCGAGCCGGCGGAGGCGCTGGCCTGCCTCGGCGGACGCGCCGAGCTCGGCGTCCTGCAGGCCGCCACCGCCGTGCCCGCCGCGGTCGTCGAGGAACGGCTCGGGCCCGCGCTCGAGGAGGGCGTGCTCGTGGTGGAGGCAGGCCCCCGCGAGGTGGTGCGGTTCCGGCACGACCGCATGCGGGAGGCGGTGCTGGCCGGGCTGCCCCCGCGCAGGCGCCGGGACCTGCACCTGACGATGGCCCGGCGGCTCGCCCGCGAACCGCAGCCCTTCGGGGTGGCGGCGGAGCTGTACCTCCCCGTCGTCGACGCGGTCACCGACCCGGCCGAACAGCGCGACGTCGTGCGCCTGATGCGACGGGCCGCCGAGCAGGCCGGCCTGATCGGCAGCTACGAGCTCGTGCACCAGCTCCTCACCGCAGCGGTGGGCCTCGTCGACCCCGGCGATCCCGCCACGCTGGTGGCGCTGCACACCGACCGCCACTCCGCGCTGTTCAGCATGGGACGCCTCGAGGACGCCGATGCGGCGTTCCACGCGATCGGGGAGCTGGCCGCCACCGCCCCCGACCGCGCGCTCGCCACGTCGGTGCAGGTGCGGAGCCTCACTCACCGCAAGCGGTTCGCCGAGGCCACCGCGATGGGCCTGCACGCCCTGCGCGAGCTCGGCGTGCCCGTGCCCCCCGCCGACCGGCTGCCCGCCGACCTCGACCACCAGTTCGAGCACTTCTACCGCTGGCTCGCCACCGGCACCGACGACCTGTCCCGCCCCGCCCTCGCCGATCCGGCGCTGCGCGCGGCGGCGCGGGTGCTCAACGCGCTGCTGCCGGCCACCTACTACAACGACCACGCGCTGTTCGGCTGGCTCAGCCTGGAGGCGGTCCGCCTCTGGCAGCGGCACGGGCCCGAACCCGCGCTCGTCGGCCCGGTGAGCATCGCCGCCTTCAACGCGATCGCGCTGCGCGGCGACACCTGCGGCGGCCACCGGGCGGCGCAGCGGGTCCTCGCCCTCGGCGATGCCCGTGGCTGGGAGCCCGGCACCTCGCAGGCACGCTACGTGCTGGCGTCCCTGTCGTGGTGGCGGGAACCGATCGAGAACGGCGTGCGGGCGGGCCGGCGCGCCATGGAGGGCCTGGTCGCGGGCGGCGACACCGCCAACGCCGGCTACTGCCTCTGCGTGATCGTGCCGAACCTCCTCGACTGCGCCCCGACGCTCGAGGAGTTCACCGCCCAGGTGGAGGACGGGTTGGCGCTCGTGCAGCGCACCGGCAGCGCGGAGACCGCGCAGTGGCTCGACGGCTACGCCCGGCTTGCGCACGTGCTGCGGGGCGACGCGGTCGAGCCCGCCCCGCTCGACGCGTTCCCCGACAACCCGCTCGCGGCGCTGCTCACCCACCTCACCCGGGCGATCACCGCCGCCGTGCTCGGCGACGCGGCCGAGCTGTCCCGGCACGCCGCAGCCGCCGTGCCGCTGCTGCCCGCCGCGCTGGGCCTCTACCCCACCGCCGTGGCGCACCTCGTGCGCGGACTCGCCCTGGCCGAACAGCTGCGCACCGCCGGCCCGCAGGAGCAGGACGAGGTGCTCCGGGAGCTCGACGAGGTCACGAACTGGCTCGCCGCCCGCGCCGAGGACGCGCCCGACAACTTCCTGCACCTGCAGCGGCTGGTCGAGGCCGAACGCGCGTGGGCCCTCGGCGACTTCCGCGCCGCCGCCGTGGCCTTCGACGCCGCCCGCCGGGAGTGCGCCGGGCGGTCGCGGGCGTGGCACGAGGCCCTCACCGTCGAACGTGCGGCCCGCTTCCTCCTCGACAACGGCCTCGACCACGGCGGGTACGAGCTGCTCGCGGAGGCCCGCGCGCGCTACGCCGCGTGGGGGGCCACCGCGAAGGTCGACCGGCTGGACTGGGCCTACCCCGCGCTGCAACCGCCCGCCGACCTGGCGAACCGGCGCGCCATCGTCACCTCCGGAACCCTCGACCTGCTCGGCGTCCTGTCCGCCTCCCAGGCGCTGAGCTCCGAGACCGACGTCGACCGGCTGCAGGCCCGCGTCGTCGAGGTCCTCAGCGCCATGACCGGCGCCACCGGGGTGCACCTGCTCCTGTGGAGCGACGAGCGCGACGACTGGGTCGCCACCGAGCCCGGGGCCGCGCTGCCCAGGTCCGTGCTCCGCTACGCGCGCCGGCTGCGCGAGCCGCTGGTCGTCGCCGACGCCACCCGCGACGAGCGCTTCGCCCGCGACCCCTACTTCGCCGACCAGGACCGCTGCTCCCTGCTGGCGCTGCCCGTGCTCAGCCGGGGTGCGCTGCGCGCCGTGCTGCTGCTGGAGAACCGCCTCATCCGCGGCGCGTTCACCGGCGACCGGCTCGACGCCGTCACCCTCATCGCGGGCCAGCTCGCCGTGTCCCTCGACAACGCCCAGCTCTACGCCGAGCTCAGCGCGTCCCGCGCCCGGATCGTCGCCGCCGCCGACCAGGAGCGCAGGCGCATCGAGCGCGACCTGCACGACGGCGCGCAGCAACGGCTGGTCTCGCTCGCCCTGTATCTCGACGCGGCGCGGGCCGCCGTGCCACCCGAGCTCGCCGACCTCGACGAGCAGGTGGGCAACGCCATCACCGAGGTGAACGGCGCGGCGCTCGAGCTGCGCGAGATCGCCCGCGGCATCCACCCGGCGATCCTGGTGGAGGGCGGCCTGCGGCCCGCGCTCGCCACCCTCGCCCGGCGCTCGGCGATCCCGGTCGACCTCGACGTCCGGGTGCGGGACCGGCTCCCCGAACAGGTGGAGATCAGCGGGTACTACGTCGTGGCGGAAGCCCTCACCAACGCCGCCAAGCACGCAGGGGCCACGGCGGTCACGGTCACCGTCGAGCTCGACGACGCCCGCAGCCGCCTCTGCGTCAGCGTCGTCGACGACGGAGCGGGCGGCGCCGACCCCGCACACGGCACCGGACTGGTCGGCCTCACCGACCGCGTGGAGGCGCTCGGAGGGCGGCTCGAGGTCGACAGCCCACCCGGGCGCGGCACGAGGCTGAGAGCCGAGCTACCGCTCAGCGCCGCGGGCCGCTCCGTCACCTCCCGCTAGCACCGATCGCGCGACCGGCCCAGCGAATCATCCCCCCGGGCCGCTACCGTGGGCCCGAAATCGGCTCGATCACCACGGAGAGTCGCTGTAGTGAATGACGGGGAACGATGAGCTACCTGCTCGGCATCGATCTGGGCACCACGCGCACGGCCGCCGCGATCGGCAGGCTCGACGCACGTCCCGGCGAGACCGAGATCGTCAACCTCGGCGACCGCGCCAGCGCCGTCCCGTCGGTGCTCTACCTCGGCGACGACGGCAGCGTCGTCGTCGGTGAGGCCGCCGAGCGGCGGGCCCTGAGCTCGCCCGACCACGTCGTCCGCGAGTTCAAGCGCCGCATCGGCGACCCCACCCCGCTGATCGTCGGCGGCAGGCCCTGGGCGCCGGAGGACCTCTCGGCGCGGCTGGTGCGCTGGGTGGTCGACCGCGTCGCGCAGCGCGAGGCGGGCCCGGCCACCCGCATCGCCGTCACCCTCCCCGCCTCGTGGGGCCCCCACAAGACCGAGCGGCTCGGCGGCGCCCTCGCCGGCCAGGGCCTGCAGGTCTCCTACATCGCCGAGCCGCAGGCCGCCGCGCTGCACTACGCGTCGGCCGAACGCGTGGAGCCCGGCTCCACGATCGCCGTGTACGACTTCGGCGGCGGCACCTTCGACGCCGCCGTCGTGCACAAGGACGGCAACACCTTCAAGCTGCTCGGCCGCCCCGAGGGCGTCGACCGCCTCGGCGGCATCGACTTCGACGAGATCGTCTTCGAGCACGTCCTCGCGGGCATACCGGAGGCGTTCGACGGGCTCGACGAGACCGACCCCGCCGTGCTCTCCGCGATCGCAGCGATCCGGCGCGAGTGCGTCGAGGCGAAGGAGGCGCTGAGCAGCGACACCGAGGTGTCGATCCCGGTGCTCACCCCCAAGGCCCAGGGCTCGGTGCGCATGCACCGCAGCGAGTTCGAGGCGGCCATCCGCCCGCAGGTCGAGGACACGGTCGACGCCCTGCAGCGCGCGGTCTCCTCCGCCGGGCTGGCACCCCAGCAGCTCTCGGCGGTGCTGCTGGTCGGCGGTTCGTCACGCATCCCGCTGGTCGGGCAGCTCGTGTCGGAGCTGCTCGGACGCCCCGTCACCGTCGACGTCGACCCGAAGAACGCCATCTCGATGGGCGCCGTGCTGTCGCTGCAACCGGCCCCCACCGGCACCGGTGCGATGCCGCCCCGCGTCCCGGCCCCGCGTGCGGGTGGTTCGGCTCGGTTCCCGATGGCGGCCGCCGCGGCGGGCGCGCCGCCGCACGGCGGTGGCGGCCCGCCCCAGGGCCCGTTCGGCCCGCCCCCCGGCCGCGGCGGCCCCGGTCCGTACGGCGGCGTCGCCAGCTCCAGCCTCCCCCCGCACCGGCCGCCGCCCCCGCGCCCGCCGGTGGCCCCGCCGCCCCGCCCGGCGGCCGCCGCCTACCAGCCCGAGTACGACGAACCCGAGTACGAGCCCCGCTACGACTACGCGCCCGAGCGGCAGGGGCGCAGCCCGTCCTGGCTTGTCACCGCAGGCGCCATCGGGGCCGGCGCAGCGGTGGTGGCTGCGGTGTTCCTGTGGCCGAGCCCGGACACCGAACCCACCGGCTCCAGCAGCAACCTGCCCCCCGCATCCGTCGTGGAGACCACGGAGCCGGCACCCACCACCACCGAACGCCCCACGCCGACGGAGGAGCCCCCGGCCACCCGCCCCGTCCCGCAGGTCCCGCCGCCCCCGCAGACCCGGCCCACCACGGACGAGCCGCCGCCGGTCACGACCACGCCACCTCCGGCCACCACCACACCCCCGCCGGACACGACGGAACCCACCACGGAGCCGTCGGAGACGGAGCCCACCCCCGAACCCACCGAGCCCCCGCCGAACCAGGGCAGCGGCCCGAGCGAGGCGCCCGAGGTGGCCCCGGCCTGATCAGCGGACTCCGGGGGCTCAGGCCTCCGGGGGCGCCGGCTCGCGCGGACAGGGGCCTCCCGCGAGCGGGCCTCTCAGGCACAGGCCTCCATGGGCACGGGCCTCCCAGGAGCTCGGGCCTTCGGGGGCGCCGCATGGTGCGGGGCAGCGACGCGGGCAGGCCTGCCCGATGGGGCGCGGCGCCCCAAAGATCAGCCGCCCCAAGATCACAGTGTTGGCGCAAACACGGGCGAAAACAACCCGGGAACGCGCCCACTCCGTGATCATGGCGACGCACACCAAGAGCCCTCCCGACGCCGAAGGCGAGGGAGCCCCGGGGAGGTCCTCCGGGAAACGTGACGGCAAGTACCGGGGTCTCCGAGGGCTCAGGCCTTCGGGGGCGCCGCATCGTGCGGGGCCGCTCCTCGCACCTCAAGGGCGCCTTCGGCGTCGCTGCGCGAGCGCTGCGCGCCCCTTGACCTGCGAGCCTCTGCAGCCCCTCCGGGCAGCGACGCGGGCAGGCCAAGGCCTGCCCGGTGGGGCGCGGCGCCCCCGAAGGCCGGCCAGCCCAAGATCACAGTGTTGGCGCAAACACGGGCGAAAACAACCCGGGAACGCGCCGACTCCGCGATCATGGCCATCTGGAGAGCCCCGACGCGGCGCGAGGCCTCCACCAGAGCCTCTCCCGACGCCGAAGGCGAGGGAGTCCCACGGAATGCCCCACGTGGGAGGAAGGTGCGAGGTCGATGCCAACGCAACCGGGGAGGGGGGTCCGGGGGGCGAAGCCCCTCCGGGTGGGGTCTGGGGGCTTCGCCCCCAGGAAAAAAGCGGAGCGAGGATGCCTGCGCTCTCCGCAGGCACACCTCGCCCCTCGCGTAGCCCCGACGGGATTTGAACCCGCGCTACCGCCTTGAGAGGGCGGCGTCCTAGGCCGCTAGACGACGGGGCCCTAGGAATTGCTCCGGTGTTGAGTTTATCAGACAGCTTCTGGAGCGTTTCCGCTGGGGTACCAGGACTCGAACCTAGACTAACTGAACCAGAATCAGTCGTGCTGCCAATTACACCATACCCCAAGGGTTCACGTTCACCCGGGGGTGTCCGTGCCCTGTGTTCCCCACTCTAGCCGAGGCCCGCAGCGCGCTCCAAACCGGCCCTCAACCGGGCGAGGGAGCGCTCGCGTCCCAGCAGTTCCATGGACTCGTAGAGGGGCGGCGAGACGGTGCGACCGCTCACGGCCACCCGCACGGGCGCGAACGCCTTGCGGGGCTTGAGGCCCAGGCCGTCGACGAGGGCCGCCTTGAGGGCGCCCTCGATCTGCTCCCCGGACCACTCGGGGAGCGCATCGAGGCCGGTCAGGGCGGCTTCGAGCACGGGGGCGGCGTCGGCGCCGAGGTTCTTCTCGGCAGCCTCGGGCTCGGGGGCGAAGCCCTCCTCGGGCACGAACAGGAAGCGCAGCATGCGGGCGGCGTCGGACAGCACGACGCTGCGCTCCTGCACGAGCGGGGCCGCGGCGGCGAGCAGGGCCCGCTGCTCCTCCGTGGGGGTGCCGGTGATCACACCCTCGGCTTCGAGGTACGGCTCGACGCGGCGCGCGAACTCCTCGACGGGGAGGGCGCGCAGGTGTGCCGCATTGATCGCCTCGGCCTTCTTGAGATCGAAGCGCGCCGCATTGCTGGAGACCCGTGTGATGTCGAACGCATCGACCATCTCGGCCATGGTGAACACATCGCGGTCCTCGGCGATGGACCATCCGAGCAATGCGAGGTAGTTCAGCAAACCCTCGGGCACGAATCCGCGTTCGCGGTAGAGGAAGAGGTTGGACTGCGGATCGCGCTTCGACAGCTTGCGGTTGCCCTCGCCGGTGACGAGCGGGAGGTGCCCGTAGCGGAAGGGGCCGTTGCCGATGCCGACGCGCTGCAGCGCCTCGAGCAGCGCGATCTGACGCGGGGTGGACGGGAGGAGGTCCTCGCCGCGCAGGACGTCGGTGATGCCCATGAGTGCGTCGTCGAGCGGGTTGGTGAGCGGGTAGAGCGGGGTGCCGTCGCCGCGGGCGAGCACGAAGTCGGGGACGGTGCCCGCGCGGAACGTGACGGGGCCGCGGACGAGGTCGTCGAACGTGATGTCGCGGTCGGGCATCCGCAGCCGGAAGACCGGCGAGCGACCCTCCGCGCGGTAGGCCGCCTTCTGCTCCTCGGTGAGGTCGCGGTCGGCGTTGTCGTAGCCGAGCTTGGGGTCGCGGCCCGCGGCCCGGTGGCGCGCCTCGATCTCCTCCGGGGTGGAGTACGACTCGTACACCTCACCGGCCTGGACGAGCTTCCCGAGCGCGTCGCGGTAGATGTCGCGGCGCTCGCTCTGCCGGTACGGCCCGTGCGGGCCGCCGACCTCCGGGCCTTCGTCCCAGTCGAGGCCCAGCCAGCGCAGCGCATCGAGCAGCGACTCGTAGGACTCGACCGAGTCGCGGCGGGCGTCGGTGTCCTCGATGCGGAACACGAAGGTGCCGCCGTGGTGGCGGGCGTGCGCCCAGTTGAACAGGGCGGTGCGGATCAGTCCGACGTGCGGGGTGCCCGTGGGAGACGGGCAGAAGCGCGCCCGGACGACGTTGCCAGCGTTCATGATGCCCGCCAGCCTATCGAGGCCTGGCCAGCCCGTTCGGGGCGGCGTAGAACCGACGGATGCCGAGCATCGAGCGCACGACCTGCCTCGTCGTCGGGGGCGGCCCGGCGGGCATGGTCCTCGGGCTGCTCATGGCGCGGGCGGGCGTGGAGACCACCGTGCTCGAGAAGCACGCCGACTTCCTGCGCGACTTCCGCGGTGACACCGTGCACTCCTCCACGCTCACCCTGCTGGACGAGCTCGGGCTCGGCGAGCGGTTCGCGGCGTTGCCCCAGCGGCTGATCGATCGCGCGCAGGTGCAGCTCGACGCCGGGCTCGTCCAGGTGGCGGACCTGACGCGGCTGCCCGGCGCCCACCCCCACATCGCGATGGTGCCGCAGTGGGACTTCCTCGACCTCGTCGCCGACGCCGCACAGGAGGAGCCCACGTTCACGCTGCGGCGCAACGCCGAGGCCGTCGGGTTGCTGTACGACGGCGGCCGGGTGAGCGGGGTGCGCTACCGCGACCGGAAGGACGGCTCCGAGCACGAGGTCCGGGCGAGCCTGACCGTCGCCTGCGACGGCCGCGGCTCGGCGGTGCGGGCGGCCGCGGGCCTCGTGCCGCGCTCGTTCGGGGTGCCCATCGACGTCTGGTGGTTCCGACTGCCGCGCCGCGAGAGCGACCCCGTGGGCGGGGTGGGCCGGATCAGCACGGGCCAGTTCGCCGTCATGATCGACCGCGGCGACTACTGGCAGTGCGCCTTCCTCATCGGCAAGGGGAGCGACGCCGCGATGCGTGCGGCCGGCCTGGAGCGGTTCCGCGAGCGGATCGCGGCGCTGCTGCCGTGGATGGCGGACCGGCTCGACGCGCTGGAGTCCCTCGACGAGGTGAAGCTGCTGGACGTGAAGCTCGAACGGCTGCGCACCTGGCACCGCGACGGGCTGCTGCTGATCGGGGACGCCGCGCACGCGATGTCCCCGGTGGGCGGGGTCGGCATCAACCTGGCCGTCGCCGACGCGGTGTCGGCCGCCCGGCTGCTCGCGCCCGCGCTGCGCTCCGGCGGGATCGTGCCGCGCTCCCTGCTGCGCAAGGTGCAGCGGCGCCGGTGGTGGCCCACGGCGCTGATCCAGTTCGGCCAGCGCCTCGCCCATCGCGCCGTGCTCGGCGAGCGGGCGGCCACCGTGAGCTCCCCGCCCGAGCCCCCGCCGACGACCGGGGTCGCCGGCCTCACGGGTGGCGGGGTTCCACCCGCGCCGCTGTCCGCCCTGCCGTTCCCGCTGCGCCTCGTCCAGCGCGTCCCCGCGCTGCAGGGCGTGCCGGCCCGGCTCATCGCGATCGGGCCGCTGCCCGAGCACGCCCCGGACTGGGCGCGGCGGGGGTCACAGGAAGTTGTTGGGCCAGATCATGGTGCGCCACATGTGGGCGACCGGTGACCCGTCGAACCCCAGCCCTTCCTCGGGTTGGCGGAAGTGGCGCCCCACCACGTCGGCGAACTCCTCGAAGTCCACGCGCGCGTCCGGGTCGAACGAGTACATGTCGTTGAGCGTGATCAGCCGCGACGTCATGTACCAACGGTGCTTGCGGGCCGCCTCGTGCTCGCGGTGGATGTACTCCGGCGGGTCGTAGTCCTCCCCGAAGAACGCGATGTACTCCTTCGGGTAGGAGTAGCCGACGGACTCGTCCGCGAAGTAGCGCAGCGCCTCGTGCTTCTCGATCGCCCAGGCGACCTCTTCGTCGACGTAGGGCCCCACCAGCTGCGCGCCCCAGTACCCGTGGTCGCTGCGCAGCAGGCCGGGCACGGCGATGTCGTGCAGCAGGCACGCCAGCACGACCTTCTCGTCGAGCCCCTTCTGCCGCGCCAGCCGCGCGCTCTGCAGCATGTGCGAGACGGAGAAGTCGTCGAAGCGCAGCCGGAAGAAGTCCTCGAGCGTGGGGCGGTCCGGCATCTTCGGCAGCGCCGGGTTGTCGCCCATCATGAAGACGGTGCCCGGCTGCTCCTTCGCGGCCTGTTGCGCGGCCTTCGCGCCGCTGTGGGCCGGGGTGCCGAGCGTCGCCGCGGCGGGCGGGACGATCAGCTGCCGAGGTCCGCGCACCGCGTCGTCCAGCGGTTCGCGCACCCAACCGGCACCCTCGCCGATGGCCCGGAACGAGCTCGCCGCCTGCGGTTCATCGGGAACGGTCATCGTGCCCCCTCACGGCCGGATCGACCGTTAGCGTTGCACAGCAAACGCGGTCCAGAAAGGCTCCGCCGCGCATCACCTCCGGCGTCATCGACCGGCCTACCGGCGCCCGGCACCGTGGTCACCAGCCGGAACGACGACCGAGGAGCACCGATGCCGCACTTCAGCACCCACGACGGAACCCGCCTCGCGTACGAGGACTACGGAACCGGCGAGCCGATCGTCTTCGTCGCGAGCTGGGTGCTGGACGCGGACATGTGGGAGTACCAGATCCCGTTCTTCGCCGAGCGCGGCCACCGCTGCGTCGCGCTCGACCGGCGCGGGCACGGCCGCTCGGACCGGCCGTCCACCGGCTACGACATCGACACCACCGCCGACGACCTCGCCGCGCTGCTCGAGCACCTGAACCTGACCGGCGTGACGCTGGTGGGGCACTCGTTCGGCGGCGCCGAGGTGGCCCGCTACCTCGCCCGGCACGGCGAGGACCGCGTGGCGCGGGTGGCATTCGTCTCCGCGGTCCTGCCGTTCCTGGAGCAGACCGAGGACAATCCCGGCGGCCTGCCCGAGGCCGTGCTGGACGCCACGATCGCGCAGTTCCGCACCGACCGGCCGCAGTGGTTCGCGCGGCAGGCGCAGGTCTGGTACGCCACGCACCTGGGCAACCACGTCTCGGAAGCGCTGATCGACTGGACGCTGCGCAAGTGCCTGTCGGCCTCCCCGTGGGCAACCACCCAGCTGATGCGCTCGATGTTCCACGCCGACCACCGGGCCGGGCTGAGCCGGATCACGGTGCCGACGCTGGTGGTGCACGGCGCGGCGGACACCTCCGCGCCCGTCGAGATCACCGGGAGGCGCACCGCGCAACTCGTGCCGGGCAGCCGCTACGTGGAGTACCCGACGGCGGGGCACGGCCTGTTCGTCACGCACGCCGAGCAGCTCAACGCCGAGCTGCTCGAGCTGCTCAAGAGCTGACCGTGACCGGTCCGCGCTCCCGCAGCGCCGCGTAGGCCAGCGCGTCGACCAGGGCCAGCCAGGAAGCCTCGACGACGTTGCTGTGCACGCCGACCGTGGTCCACGAACCGGCCGGCCCCGTGGACTCCACGAGGACGCGCGTGACGGCGTCGGTGCCGGAGCCGTCGGACCGGCCGGTGGTGAGGATCCGGACCTTGTAGTCGGACAGCTCGACCTCCGACAGCCACGGGCAGACCGGGGTGAGCGCCGCCCGCAGCGCCGCGTCCAGCGCGTTGACCGGGCCGTTGCCCTCCGCGGTGGCGATGTGGCGCTGCCCGTCGGGGAGCACCACGCGGACCGTCGCCTCCGAGACGACCACGTCGTCGGTGCCGTGCTCGAGGATCACGCGGTAGGACTCCAGCTCGAACGGCACCTGGTCGTGCTCCCCCATCGCCGAGCGCATGAGCAGCTCCAGCGAGGCGTCGGCGGCCTCGAACGACCAGCCCGCCGCCTCCCGCTCCTTGACGGTGCGCGCCACCGCCGACACCGCGTCGGGATGGCCGGCCAGGTCCAGGCCGAGCTCGCCCGCCTTGAGCTCGACGCTGGCCCGGCCGGCCATCTCGGTGACCAGCACCCGCTGCCCGTTGCCCACGTCCACCGGGTCCATGTGGTTGTAGAGCTCGGGGTCCACCTTGATCGCACTCGCGTGCAGGCCCGCCTTGTGGGCGAACGCAGACGTCCCGACATAGGCCTGGTGGGTGTCGGGAGCGATGTTGGCGATCTCCGCCAACGCGTGCGAGGTGCGGGTCAGCTCGCCGAGCGCGCCGTCCGGTAGGACCGGCATGCCCAGCTTGGTCACCAGGTTCCCGACCACGGCGAACAGGTCGGCGTTACCGGCCCGCTCGCCGTAACCGTTCGCGGTGCACTGCACGTGCGTGGCCCCCGCCTGCACCGCGGTGACCGAGTTGGCCACCGCGGACCCGGTGTCGTCCTGGCAGTGGATGCCGAGGCGGAAGCCGGTGCGCGCGGCCACCTCGGTCACCACCTCGGCGATGCCCAGCGGGAGCATGCCGCCGTTGGTGTCGCACAGCACCGCGACGTCGGCGCCCGCGGTCACCGCGGCCTCCAGCACGCGCAGCGCCGTGTCGGGGTCGAACTTGTACCCGTCGAAGAAGTGCTCGGCGTCGAGGAACACCCGCCGTCCCTCCCCGCGCAGGAACGACACGGTGTCGGCGACCATCGCGCAGTTCTCCGCGACGTCGGTGCGCAGGGCCCGCTCGATGTGGCGGCGGTCGGACTTGGCCACCAGCGTGACCACCGGCGCCCCGGAGTCGAGCAGCGCGCGCACCTGCGGGTCCTCCGCCGCGGTGCCGCCCGCGCGGCGCGTCGAGCCGAACGCGACGAGCACCGCGTGCTGCAGCTCGAGCTCCCCCGCCGCGGCCCGCGCGAAGAACTCGGTGTCCTTCGGCATCGCACCCGGCCAGCCGCCCTCGATGAACCCGACCCCCAGCGCGTCGAGGTGGCGGGCCACCGCCAGCTTGTCGGCCACCGAGTAGCTGATGCCCTCGCGCTGGGCCCCGTCCCGCAGCGTGGTGTCGAAGACGTGGAACGCGTCGCCGAGCGGGGTTCCTGCCGGTTCGGTACGGGGCATTTGGGGGGCTCCTGGAGCTGTCGGGCGCGATCGGGGCAACAAAAAAGACCCCCCGCGGATGCGAGAGGTCTGCGCGTCGGCCGTGGTGCTGGTTAGCCGACGCGCTCGTCGATAATGATCACGCAGAGGTGCTGCACGCCGACAGTCTTGCACGGGCCGCCTCCGCTGTCACACCCGGCCCCCTGCCGCCGCGAGCCGCGGCACGAACTCGTCGAGCAGGTGCGGGAGGCTCAGCACGCTCGAGAACTGCAGCGCGCCGTAGTCGGTGCCGTCCATGAACAGGGCGCGGCCCTCGCGCACCGCCGGCAGCGCGGCGAGCACCGGATCGGACTCGATCCCGGCCCGCTCCTGCGCCGAGCCCACCTGCCAGACCAGCACGTCGGCGTCCAGCATGCTCGCGTTCTCCCGGCTCACCGTGCCGTAGAAGCTGCCGCCCGCCGCGGCGTCGAGCTCGGGCGGCACCACCATCCCGAGCGCGCCGAAGAACCGCGTGCGGGTGTCGGCGGTGGAGTTGAACGGGTAGTTGCCCTCGTAGGTCGGGCCGGAGAGCGCGATTGTCCGTCCCTCCAGCTCCGGGTGGGCGGCCCGCACCTGCGCGAAGCGTGCCTCGACCTCGCCGACCAGCTCCTCTGCCCGCTCCGGCTGCCCGAGCGCCTGCCCGGTGACGCGGGTCTGCACCTGCCACGGCGTGCCGAAGTCGACGAACTCGGCGGGCTGCACGACGGTGGGCGCGATGCGGCTGAGCAGGTCGTACTGCTGCCGGTCCAGCCCCGCCGTGACCGCCATGATCAGGTCCGGCTGCAGCGCGGCGACCTTCTCGGCGTCGACCCCCTCCCGCGGGAGGATCACAGGCCGGGCGTCGCCCGCGGCGGCGTCGGCCC
Source organism: Pseudonocardia zijingensis (assembly GCF_042657305.1). NCBI lineage: Bacteria > Bacillati > Actinomycetota > Actinomycetes > Pseudonocardiales > Pseudonocardiaceae > Pseudonocardia > Pseudonocardia zijingensis. The sequence continues at coordinate 595,127 of NZ_JBHSKO010000002.1, forward strand.
ACGGGAAGAACGCGTCGTCCTCCGGTCCGAACGCGTAGCGCACGGCCACCGGCACCACACCGAACGCCAGGATCGCGTCCTGCTCGGTGTAGCCGAGCGCGACCACGCGCTGCGGGTGCTCCGGCACCACCGTCTCGCCGAACTTGTGCGCCACCCTGACGCCCCCGGGCGCCTCCTGCGGCGCCGCACCCGAGGCGCACCCGGCGAGCAGGACGGAGGCGACAAGACCGGTGAGGAGACGACGCAGCACCCGGGCTGTCTACCCGAAGTTAGGTGAGCCTGCAGTAACCGGGTCACGCGTCGGCCTCGAGCCGCAGGTCCCGGCCACGCGTCTCCGGCATCTTGATCGCGGTGACCAGGCTGACCAGCATGATCGCGCTCATGTAGACCACCACGCCGACCCAGCCCCCGGTGAGCTGCACCAGCACCCCGGAGAGCAGCGGCGCGATCCCGCCACCCAGCACGGCCGAGAACTCCCGCCCCAGCGCCACCCCGGCGTAGCGGTGGCGAGAGCCCGCCAGCTCGGCGAACGCCGCACCCTGCGAGCCGACCGTGCCGTACGCGGCGAAGACGAACCCGAGCACCACCACCAGCACGATCAGCGCCGTGTTGCCGGTGTCCAGCATCAGGAACGCAGGCGCGGGGAACAGCACCAGGAAGCCCGCCACCGCGATGATCACCGGGCGCCGGCCGAGGCGGTCGGTGAGCGACCCCGTGACGAACGCCGACACGCACCCGAAGAGCGCCCCCACCAGCAGCGCCTGCGGCACCAGCCGCTCGTCGACCCCCACCGTCTGGATCAGGTAGCTACCCATGAACACCTGGAACACGTACGACTGCGTGTTGCCGCCGATGTTCAGCGCGAACGTGCGGAAGAACGGCCTGCGCCCCACCGTGAACACGCTCCGGATCGGCGACTCCTCGACCTTCTGCTCGCGCTTGGCCTGCTCGAACACCGGCGCGTCGCGCAACCGCCTGCGCAGGACGTACGCCGCCACCGTCACGAACGCGCTCGAGAAGAACACCGCCCGCCAGCCCCAGGCCAGGAGCTGGTCGTCGGGCAGCAGCTGCACGAGGATCCACACCACCGCGCCCAGCGCCGTGCCCGCCGACGCCCCCACGAACACCAGCGACGCGTACCGGCCCCGCCGCTCCCGCGGAGCCACCTCGGTGAGCAGCACCACCCCACCCGCCTGCTCCGCACCCGCCCCGGCGCCCTGCAGCAGCCGCAGCACGACGAGCAGCGCAGGCGCCAGCATCCCCACCTGGTCGTACGTGGGCAGCGCCCCGATGAGGAACGTCGAGATCCCCATCAGGAACAGGGTGGCCACCAGCACGAACTTGCGCCCCAGCCGGTCGCCGTAGCGGGAGAAGAACAACCCACCCAGCGGCCGGGCGAGAAACCCCACCGCGTACGTCGCAAAACCCGCCAGCACCCCGATCGCCGGGTCGGCGTCGGTGAAGAAGATCTCGTTGAAGATGATCGCCGTGGCGGTGCCGTAGATCACGAAGTCGTACTGCTCGAGCGCGGTGCCGATCAGCCCGCCCCACGCCGCCGTCCGGAGGTTGCGCCGGTCGACGACGTTGCCGGAACCGTCGTCGGGGACCTGGACATCGACCTGGGGGCGCGCATCGTCAGCCATCGCGGGGGACGATATGCGCCGGGGTGCCGGGCTGCTTGGTGCGGGGGGCCCGGGAGTTCAGGAAAGCCACATTCAGGGCCGCTGCGGCCCTGAATGTGGCTTTCCTGCCCTGGGTTCGGGCATTCCGCCCCACCCACCGCGCCGACCGCGGATCATCACCGAGCATGAGCTCAACCCGCACCCGCACCCGTTCCGAGGTGGTGCGGTCCACCTTCCCGCTCGGCGTCGCGACCGCCCGCCAACTCGTGGCGCTCGGCTTCAACGAGCGCACCGTGTACAAGCGGTGCCTGCCGGGTGGCCCGTGGCGGCGCCTGCTGCCCGGCATCATCGGGCTCTTCACCGGCACCCCCACCCTCGAGCAGCACGTGCGCGCGGCGCTGCTGCTGGGCGGCCCGGACGCGCTCGTCACAGGGCTCGAAGCCTGCCGGCGACACGGCATCCGCCGGGGACCCGTCCGGGCGACCGGGAACAACGGGTCGCCCGCCGAGGTCCACGTCCTGATCCCCGCAAGCCGCCAGGTCCGCTCGGTGGGCTACGTGCTGGTCGAGCGGACGCACCGGCTCCCGGAGCCGATCGTCCGGAGCGGGGTCCCGCTGGCGCCGGTCGCGCGGGCCTGCGTCGACGCGGCGCGGCGCCTCGACCGCCCGGGCGACGTCACAGAGTTGCTGTCGGACGCCGTGCAGCGCGGGCTGTGCACGATCGGCGCGCTCGGCGAGGAGATCGAGGAGACCTCGCGCCGCGGCACCGCGATCCCCCGGGGCGTTCTGCAGGACGTCGCGGAGGGGGTCCGCTCCGCGGCGGAACGCCAGGCGAAGGCACTGTGGAAGCAAGCCCGGCTGCCGGAAGCGCGCTGGAACGTACCCGTGTTCGACGAGGCCGGACGCTTCCTCGGCATCGCCGACTGCTGGGTGGACGACGTGGCGATGGTCTGGGAGACGGAGTCCACCGAGTGGCACATCAGTCCCGCCGATCACGATGCCACGGTCGAGCGGGCGGCGGCGTTCACCGCAGCGGGTGCCGTCTACACGGCGACGAAGCCGAAGAAGCTGCGCACCGACCCGCAGGGGGTCATCGCGACGCTGCGCGCGACCTACGAACGAGCACGCGCCAGGCCGCGGCCGGGTCTCACCACGGCACCCCGGGGTTCAGGAAAGCCACATTCAGGGCCGCAGAGGCCCTGAATGTGGCTTTCCTGAACTTCCGGAGGCGCGAGGCCGAGGCCGCTCAGGACGCCGGGGACGGGGTCGCCCGGGCGCTCACCAGCGCCGCGAGGCGGTCGCCGATCGACTGGGTGTGGCCCGTGGCGCTGTGGTCGCGGGTGGCCAGGTCGAAGGCCACGGCGGCCTCGATGCGGCGGGCGGCGTCGCGGTTGCCGAGGTGGTCGAGCAGGAGCGCGACGGACAGGACGGCGGCGGTGGGGTCGGCGATGCCCTGGCCCGCGATGTCGGGGGCGCTGCCGTGCACGGGCTCGAACATGCTGGGGTTGCGCCGGCTGACGTCGAGGTTGCCGCTGGCGGCGAGGCCGATGCCGCCGGTGATGGCCGCGGCGAGGTCGGTGAGGATGTCGCCGAACAGGTTGTCGGTGACGATCACGTCGAACCGGCCTGGGTCGGTGACGAGGTGGATCGTGGTGGCGTCGATGTGCTGGTAGGCCACCGACACCTCGGGGTGCTCGAGGGAGACCTCCTCCACGATGCGCGACCAGAGCCGGCCGGAGTAGCTCAGCACGTTGGTCTTGTGCACGAGCGTGAGGTGCTTGCGGGGGCGGCGGGAGGCGCGGTCGAACGCGTCGCGCACCACGCGCTCGACGCCGAAGGCGGTGTTGGTGCTCACCTCGGTGGCGATCTCGTGCGGGGTGTCCTTGCGCAGGATGCCGCCGGTGCCGACGTAGGGGCCCTCGGTGCCCTCGCGCACGACGACCATGTCGATCTCGGAGGCCGAGGCGAGGGGGCCGCGGACGCCCGGGTAGAGGCGCGCGGGGCGCAGGTTGACGTGGTGGTCGAGCTCGAACCGCAGGCGCAGCAGGAGGCCGCGCTCCAGGATGCCGCTGGGCACCGACGGGTCGCCGACGGCGCCGAGCAGGATGGCGTCGTGCTGCTGCAGCTCGGTGAGCACCGATTCGGGCAGCAGCTCCCCGGTGGAGTGCCAGCGGGCGGCGCCCAGGTCGTAGGTGGTGGTCTCGGCGCCCGGGGAGACCTCGTTGAGGACTTTGAGCGCCTCGTCGATGACCTCCGGCCCGATGCCGTCCCCCGGGATGACCGCAAGGCGCATTGCCGATGTCCTCTCTCCGTCTTGCCCCGAACAGCCGGGCGCACGTTACCGGCCGCAACGGCGATGCCCCGCCGTCCGTCACCCGATCGCGGTCGCCCGATCGCGTGGATCTGGCGCGGGAGCGCGGTCGCCGTGCCGCTTCCGGGCCCGGGACACACCCCCGAGCGGGCCATTCTGCCCCTCGGCCCGTCCGCCGCGTTCGGCGCCCCCGCTCTTGGCCAACACCCGGACGGCGGATGCTCACCCTCCGAACGCGCGCGCACCGTGTCCGCGGAACGGCGCGTGATCAACTTCCGGTGAGCGGCCACGACGTCACCGGCTCGTACCGCGCGGTCCGATCGGGACCGGCGCCGAGCCTGCTGCGCACCAGGTGGACCTCGGTGGCGGTCCACCGGCGCCCGGCGAACCCGGCGAGCGCGTCGACGAGGGGGCGCAGGTCGGCGCCGTCGCGTCCGCGGGCCAGGGTGAGGTGGGGGCGGTAGGGCCGGTCCTCGACCGCGATGCGGGCCTTGCGGGCGGCGGCCCGCACCGAGGCGGCGAGCCCGCGAAGCCCGGCGAGGTCCCCGTCGACGCGGGTCCAGAGCACGCGTTCGCCGAACCGCCCCGCGCCCCGCAGCGCGAGTTCCAACGGCGCGTGGCGGGCCGCGGTGCGGCCGAGCCGGACGGCGACGTCGGCGCGCGCGTCGTCGCCGACGTCGCCGAGGAACGCCAGCGTGAGGTGCCACTGGTCGGGCCGGGTCCAGCGCAGGTCCGGGTGGGCCGAGCGGGCCGCGGCGGTGGCCGCGCGCAGCTCGTCCAGCGCGTCCACGGGTGGCGTCACCGCCACGAAGAGCCGCATCACGCCGATCTCCGCCTGCGCGGCAGCGGGACCCGGGCGAGGTCCTCGGCCACCACGATCTCGCCGTCGAAGACCTCGGCGGCCTCGGCCGCGAACCGGGTGGGGTCGGCGTACCGCTGGGAGAAGTGCGTCAGCACCAGCTTGCGCACGCGGCCCTCGGCGGCCACGGCCCCGGCCTGGCGGGCGGTGAGGTGCCCGTAGGTCCGCGCGAGCGACTCGTCCGCCGCGAGGAACGTCGACTCGATGACGAGCATGTCGACACCGTCGGCCAGCGCGTGCACGGCGTCACAGAGGCGGGTGTCCATGACGAAGGCGAACCGCTGCCCGCGCCGCGGCACGCTCACCTCGGCGAGCCGCACCACGCGCCCGTCGACGGCGAGCTCGCCCTCGCGCTGCAGCCGGCCCACGTCGGGCCCGGCGATCCCGTGCGCGGCGAGGCGGGCGGGCAGCATGCGGTGGCCGTCGGGCTCGGTGAAGCGGTAGCCGAACGCCTCCACCGGGTGGTCGAGCCGCCGCGCCTCGAGCACGCCGGTCGGGCCGGTGGCGAGCACACCGTCGCGCTCGACCGGTTCCTCGCGCACGTCCGCGATCTCGTGGAAGGAGCTCGCGTGCCGCAGCCGCGCGAAGTACTCCCGCCCGGAGGCGGGGAAGTGCGCGACCACCGGGTGCGCGACACCGTCCAGCGAGAGCCGCTGGATGACGCCGGGCACGCCCAGGCAGTGGTCGCCGTGGAAGTGCGTGAGGCAGATCCGGGTGATCGCGCTGCTGGCGACGCCTGCCAGCAGCATCTGGCGCTGCGTGCCCTCCCCCGGGTCGAAGAGGAGCCCCTCGCCGTCCCAGCGGAGCAGGTAGCCGTTGTGGTTGCGGGTGCGGGTCGGGGCCTGGCTGGCAGTGCCCAGAACGACGAGCTCCCGGCCCGACACCCCGTGGGCCGATCAGTCGAAGGAGATCAGGCGGGTCGTGCGGGCCCCGACCGACGCGCCGATCGGCTCCAGCACGCCCGGGTCCACCGGCCGGTCGACGCGCAGCAGCATGATCGCGTCGGTGCCGTCGGTGGTCTGGCTGATCTGGGCGGCCTCGATGTTGACGGCGGCCTCCCCGAGCAGCGAGCCGACGCGCCCCATCACGCCGGGGCGGTCGGCGTACTCGAGCAGGAGCACCTCGCCCTCGGCGCGCAGGTCGAAGTGCCTGCCGTTGACCTCGACGAGCTTCTCCACCTGGGCGCGCCCGGTGAGCGTGCCGGACACGGTGATCGACTCGCCGTCCGGCATCGCCGCGCGCAGCTGCACGACGCTGCGGTGGTTCTCGCTCTCCGGGGCGGTGGTCAGCTCGACGTCCACCCCGCGCTCGGCAGCCAGCGCCGGCGTGTTGACGAACGTGACCTGGTCCTCGACGACGTTCGTGAACACGCCGCGCAGAGCCGCGAGCTGCAGAACGGAGACGTCCTCCGACGCCAGCTCACCGGCGACGTCGACCGTGACCGAGGTGGGCACCCGCCCGGCCAGCGCGTAGAGCACGGTGCCGAGCTTCTGCACCAGCGGCAGCCACGGCCGGACCTCCTCGCCGACCACGCCGCCGACCTGCACGTTCACCGCGTCCGGGACGAACTCGCCCGCCAGGGCGAGCAGCACGGACCGCGCGACGTCGGTGCCCGCCCGGTCCTGCGCCTCCTCGGTGGACGCGCCGAGGTGCGGGGTGACGACCACCTGCGGCAGCTCGAACAGCGGGCTGGAGGTGGTGGGCTCGGTGACGTAGACGTCGATGCCCGCGCCGCCGACGTGGCCGCTGCGCACGGCCTCGGCCAACGCGTCCTCGTCGACGAGGCCGCCGCGGGCGGCGTTGACGATGATCACGCCCTTCTTGGTGAGCGCGAGCTGGTCCTTGCCGATGAGACCGAGCGTCTCCGGGGTCTTCGGCAGGTGGATCGAGATCGCGTCGGCGCGGCGCAGCAGCTCGTCGAGGTCGAGGAGCTCGATGCCCAGCTGGGCGGCGCGAGCCGGGGCGACGTACGGGTCGTAGGCGACCAGCTCGACGCCGAACGCGGCGAGCCGCTGGGCCACGAGCTGGCCGATCTTGCCCAGGCCCACGATGCCGACGGTCTTGCCGTTCAGCTCCACGCCGGTGTACGCACTGCGCTTCCACTGGCCCTGGCGCAGGCTCGCGTCGGCGGCGGGGACGTGGCGCGCGGTGGCCAGCAGCAGCGCCACGGCGTGCTCGGCGGCCGAGACGATGTTGGACGTCGGCGCGTTCACCACCATCACGCCGCGCGCGGTGGCCGCGGGCACGTCGACGTTGTCGAGGCCGACACCGGCCCGTGCCACGACCTTGAGCCGGGTGGACGCGGCGAGCGCCTCGGCGTCGACCTTGGTGGCCGACCGGACGAGCAGCGCGTCGGCGTCGGCGATCGCGGCCAGGAGCGCGGGGCGGTCGGTGCCGTCCACATGGCGGATCTCGACGTCGTCACCGAGGAGGGCCACCGCGGACGGCGCGAGCTTCTCGGCGAGCAGGACGACAGGACGGGTGGCGGCGGTGCTCACGGCGGATGCAGGGCTCCCGGATCGAGGGCTGGTTCGAGACCTCCGATCGTAGATGCGCAGATCGGAGCGGGTTCCCGCGGCGTGGGACGCACGACACGCGAAGGGGACGAACCGCCCGGCTCAGACCGCGGCGGGGCGCACCTGCTCCGCGAGCAGCTCCACGGAGCGGAACCAGGCCTTCCGGTCCACGACCGGGAACGTGACGATCAGCTCGTCGGCGTCGGCGCGGCGCGTGAAGTCCTCCAGGTACTTCACCACCACGTCGGGGGTGCCGGCCGCGGTGTAGCGCGTCATCGACTTGATCTGCTGCCCGGCGGGTGCGTCGAGCAGCATCTCCGCCTCCTCGTCGGTGAGCTCCTGGCCACCGCGGGAGAGGAACCGCTTCACCCGGTCGCGCTGCACGTCGTGCAGCCGCTGCGCCGCCTCGTCGGCGGAGTCGGCGGCGATGACGTTCACGGCGGCCATCACGCGGGGCGCGGACAGCTGCGCCGAGGGGCGGAACTCCTGGCGGTAGAGCGCGACGGCCTGCTCGAGCGCCTCGGGGGCGAAGTGCGAGGCGAAGGCGTACGGGAGCCCGAGGGCCGCGGCCACCTGGGCGCCGTACAGCGAGGAACCCAGGATCGTGAGCGGCACGCCGGTGCCCCGGCCGGGGTAGGCGTGCACGTTCGGCACGAGGCTCTCGTCGGACAGGAACGCCTGCAGCTCCTGCACGTCCTGCGGGAAGCGGTCGGAGGCCCGCGGGTCGCGGCGCAGCGCGGTGACCGTGGGCTGATCGGTGCCCGGCGCGCGGCCGAGCCCGAGCTCGATGCGCCCGGGGTGCAGCGTGGCGAGGGTGCCGAACTGCTCGGCGATCACCAGCGGGGAGTGGTTGGGCAGCATCACGCCGCCGGAGCCGAGCGTGATGCGCTCGGTGTTGGCCGCGACGTGCGCGATCAGCACGCTCGTGGCCGACGAGGCGACCGCCCGCATGTTGTGGTGCTCGGCGTACCAGATGCGCCGGAAGCCCAACTCCTCCGCGCGCTGGGCGAGCGCCACGCTCGCCTCGAGGCCTTCGCGGATCGTCTCGCCGTCGCCGACGGTGGCGAGATCGAGGATCGACAGCGGCAGGGGCACGGACACGGCGGGGGCCTTTCGCTCGGGGACTCCGCGTACAACCGACGGGCCCCGCCACATCTTCCCGCGACGGGCTACTCGCTCTCGTCCGCCCGGAGGAGGCGCTCGACGAACTCACCGACCGGCTGGACGGGGCCGGAGTCCGGGGGCCGGATGTCCGCCGGTTCGCCGAAGCCGGACAGGGTGAGGACGGTGCGCGAGCCGACGTCGAGCGACCCGAACAGCCCGTCCCGGCTGTACGGGAGGTCGAGCCGGAACCCGGTGACGCGGTTCGCGGCGTCGGTGCGAACCCGGCCGGTGGCGACGGCCTCGAGATGACCGCTCTGGCCGAAGGCCGTGGCGAGTTCGGGACGCAACGACGCCGGGCAGGTCTCCAGCGCACGCCGGGCGCTCATCGTCACGGTGCGCTCCCCGTCGTCGCCCGACCGCGCGTCCACCGCTCCGTAGAGCCAGCCGAGCACCGCCAACAGGCTCGCCGCGCCCCACCCACCCATGTCCAGCGCGTACCACTCGTCGCCGGATTCCGTGCTGTGGACGACACCGCCGTCGGTGATCTGGAACTGGTCGGGGACGCCCTCCGGCACCTCCGTCACGGTGTGCGTCGCCGCGCGGCGCCGGGCGAAATCGCAGACCCCCTGGCTGCGTGTCCGCACGATCCCCGCGGGTTCGGACTCGAGCAGCAGCTCGTAGTACGCCGTGCCTGCGGCGACCGTGGCGTCCACCGCGCCCGCAAGTCCCGCGTCGTCCATCCCCACCGACCCCTCCGTCCGCGCGTCGCTCGCAGCCGACGGCGCCGCCACATCCTTCCGCACGCTCAGCCGCTGCCCACGACGCCTGCGCGCCGCAGCAGCGGGCTGCCGATCATCGGCACCAGCGCCCACACCGCGAACGCCCACACCTCCACCACGAGGAAGGCGGGCAGCGAGAGCAGGAAACCCGACGCCCCGACCAGCGACTCGACCCAGCCGCGCCTGGTCAGCGACCTGGGGGTGTCGGCCGCGAACCACCCCCGCCGCGCGATCACGGCGATCATCACGCCGAACGTGGTCATCTGCATGGCCTGCGCCAGCGCGTACATGCCGAACTTCACGAACGACAGGTCGCCCTCGGTGATGATGCGGGTGAGGAACGGAGTGATGACGACCATGAGCAGCCAGAAGAGGTTCAGCCACACCACCGGGTTGTCGGCACACCGCACGTAGCGGAACACGCGGTGGTGCGCGCCCCAGTGACTGGCGATCACCGCGAAGCTGATGAGGAAGGCCAGGTACTCGAACCACCCCTCCCGCAGCGAGGCGGCGAACTCCTCCGGGGTTGCGCCGGACGGCACCGGCAGCTCGATGGCGAGCAGCGTGATCGCGATCGCGACGACTGCGTCGGAGAAGAACGTCAGGCGCTCCGCCGCCGCCACATCGTGGGCCGTGATCTCGCTCACAGTCGAAGGGTAGTACCGGCGCGAGGGCAGGAAAGCCACATTCAGGGCCTCTCCGGCCCTGAATGTGGCTTTCCTGAACTTCTCGGGAGCAGCCTCGCGGGCGAGCTCAGCTCGCCTTCTCGCCCACCCAGCTCATCAGACCGCGCAGCTTCTCCCCGACCTGCTCGATCGGGTGCTGCTGGCCCTCGGCCTGCAGCTTGGTGAAGTTCGGGCGGCCGTTGTCGTCCTCGGCCACCCATTCGCGGGCGAAGGTGCCGTCCTGGATCTCGCCGAGGATCTTCTTCATCTCCTCCTTGACCGCGGGCGTGATGACGCGCGGGCCGCGGGTGAGGTCGCCGTACTCGGCGGTGTCGGAGATGGAGAAGCGCTCGTTGGCGATGCCGCCCTCGTACATGAGGTCGACGATCAGCTTGAGCTCGTGGAGGCACTCGAAGTAGGCGATCTCCGGGGCGTAGCCGGCCTCGGTGAGCACCTCGAACCCGGTCTGCACGAGCGCGGCCGCGCCACCGCAGAGCACCGCCTGCTCGCCGAACAGGTCGGTCTCGGTCTCCTCCTTGAACGTGGTCTCGATGACGCCCGCGCGGGCGCCGCCGATGGCCGCGGCGTAGGAGAGGGCGAGCGCCTTGGCGCCGCCGCTGGCGTCCTGCTCGACGGCGATGAGGCAGGGCACACCCTTGCCGTCGACGAACTGGCGGCGCACGAGGTGGCCGGGCCCCTTCGGGGCGACCATCGCGACGTCGACGCTCGCCGGGGGCTTGATCAGCTCGTAGCGGATGTTGAAGCCGTGCCCGAAGAAGATGGCGTCGCCGTCCTTCAGGTTCGGCGCGATGTCGTCGGAGTAGATGAAGCGCTGCTTCGTGTCCGGCGCCAGGATCATGATCACGTCCGCCCACGCCGAGACCTCGGCGGGCGTGCCCACCTGCAGCCCCTCGTCCTCGGCCTTCTGCCGGGACTTCGAGCCCTCGGGAAGGCCGATGCGGACGTCGACGCCGGAGTCGCGCAGCGACAGCGAGTGGGCGTGGCCCTGGCTGCCGTAGCCGATCACCGCGACCTTGCGGCCCTGGATGATCGACAGGTCGGCGTCGGAGTCGTAATAGATGTTCACGCTCATGACGGGTGTGGTTCGTCCTCTCGTGTTATCTGACAGCTGCTGCGGTGATGGAGCGGGGGCCGCGGCCGACGGCGACCATGCCGGACTGCACCATCTCCCGGATCCCGAAGGGCTCGAGGTTCTTCAGCAGCGCTGCGAGCTTGTCAGCGGTGCCGGTGGCCTCGATCGTGAGGGCCTCGGGTGTGACGTCGACGGCCTTGGCCCGGAACAGGTCCACGATCTCGAGAACCTGGCTGCGGACCCCGGGGTCGGCGCGCACCTTCACGAGCAGGAGTTCGCGCTGCACGGATGCCGCGGGCTCCAGCTCCACGATCTTGATGACGTGCACGAGCTTGTTGAGCTGCTTGGTGACCTGCTCGAGCGGGAAGTCGTCGACGGCCACCACGATCGTCATCCGCGAGACGTCGGGGTGTTCGGTGGGGCCCACGGCGAGCGACTCGATGTTGAACCCGCGCCGGGAGAAGAGGCCGGAGACACGGGCGAGCACACCGGGTTTGTCCTCGACCAGCACCGACAGGGTGTGTCTCTGGATCATGCTTCCCTCGTCATCTGCGAGCTCGCGGTGGCGTCGTCGGCCACGATCTCGTCGGAGTCGAACAGCGGCCGGATGTCGCGCGCGGCCATGATCTCGTCGTTGCCGCAGCCCGCCGCGACCATCGGCCACACCTGGGCGTCGGCGCCGACGACGAAGTCGATGACCACCGGCTGGTCGTTGATCTCCATCGCCTGCTGGATCACCTTGTCGACCTCGTCCTTGGACTCGGCGCGCAGGCCCACGCAGCCCATGGCCTCGGCCAGCAGCTTGAAGTCGGGGATCCGGTGCTTGTGGGTGCCGAGGTCGGTGTTGGAGTACCGCTCCGAGTAGAAGAGGTTCTGCCACTGCCGGACCATGCCCAGGTTGCCGTTGTTGATCACGGCGACCTTGATCGGGATGTTCTCGATCGCGCAGGTGGCGAGCTCCTGGTTGGTCATCTGGAAGCAGCCGTCGCCGTCGATCGCCCACACGACCGCGTCCGGGCAGGCCATCTTGGCGCCCATCGCCGCGGGCACCGCGTAGCCCATCGTGCCGAGGCCACCGGAGTTCAGCCACGAGCGCGGGTTCTCGTACTTGATGAACTGCGCGGCCCACATCTGGTGCTGGCCCACGCCCGCGGCGTAGAGGGCGTCCGGCCCGGCGATCTGCCCGATCCGCTCGATGACGTACTGCGGCGACAGCGAGCCGTCGGCGGGCCAGTCGTAGCCGAGCGGGTAGGTGGCGCGCAGGTCGTCGAGCTGCTTCCACCACGGTGCGAGGTCGGCGGCGGCGTGCTGCCGCTCGGCGCGCACCGCGTCGATCAGCTCGGTGATGACCTCCTTGCAGTCGCCGACGATCGGGACGTCCGCCCTGCGGTTCTTGGAGATCTCCGCCGGGTCGATGTCGGCGTGCACGACGACGGCGTCCGGCGCGAAGGTCGACAGCTTCCCGGTGACGCGGTCGTCGAACCGCGCACCGAGCGCCAGGAGCAGGTCGGCCTTCTGCATGGCGGCCACCGCGGCGACGGTGCCGTGCATGCCCGGCATGCCGATGTGCTGCTGGTGGCTGTCGGGGAACGCTCCGCGTGCCATCAGCGTGGTGACCACCGGGATGCCGGTGAGCTCGGCCAACTCCAGCAGCTCCTGCGTGGCCTCGGCCTTGAGCACGCCGCCGCCGACGTAGAGCACGGGCTGCTTGGCCGAGCACATCAGCTTGGCGGCCTCGCGGATCTGCTTGCCGTGCGGCCGGGTGGTGGGCCGGTAGCCGGGCAGCTTCATCTCGGGCGGCCAGGAGAACGTGGTGCGTTCCTGCAGCACGTCCTTCGGGATGTCCACCAGCACCGGGCCGGGTCGGCCCGTGGACGCCAGGTGGAACGCCTCCACGATCGCCCTCGGGATCTCCGCGGGGTCCGTGACGAGCATGTTGTGCTTGGTCACCGGCATGGTGATGCCGGTGATGTCCGCCTCCTGGAAGGCGTCGGTGCCGATCAGCGGCCGGCTCTGCTGCCCGGTGATCGCCACCACCGGCACGGAGTCCATGTGGGCGTCCGCGAGCGGGGTGACGAGGTTCGTCGCGCCCGGGCCCGAGGTGGCCATGCAGACGCCGACCTTGCCCGTGGCCTGCGCGTACCCGGTGGCGGCGTGGCCCGCGCCCTGCTCGTGGCGCACCAGCACGTGGCGCACCGCAGTGGAGTCGAGCAGCGGGTCGTACGCCGGGAGGATCGTGCCGCCGGGGATGCCGAAGACGACCTCGCAGCCCACCTCCTCGAGGGAGCGCACGAGCGACTGGGCACCGGTCATCGGCACCTCGTCGAATCGCCGTACCGGCGTGGCCTGGCCGGGGGTCGATGCCTGGCCCTGGCGGCCGGGGGGCGGTCCCGGTTTCGGGGCCGACGGCCCGGGGACCGGGCCGGATCGGGGCGTTGCGGTGGTCATCTGCTGATCGCTCCGCAGGGGTTTCGGGATCCGGACAGAAAAAAAACCCCCGACCGTCGGTATGACGGAACGAGGGTGGCGCGTCGACGACCGAGGGCTGCTCAGGCGTGGACGCGCCTGAGAAGTACGAGCACCCGGATGGCGGACATGGCGGCGACGCTAGCCGTCGGGTGCACCACGCGTCAATTCCGTGAGACGCACGTACCAGATCGTGGGAACCCGCGCCGAGTGCGGCGTCCGTAGTTCCGCGGATGGCACGGGCCCCCGCGGCGGCGACCCTGGGCACATGCGCGCCGGCCTGTACGCCCTGAAGCCCTGGTACGCCGACCGGTTGGCCGGCACCCGTCGCCTGCTGGCGGCCCGCGGCGCCGCGCCGGACGCGCTGACCGCCGCGGGCGTCGGCTTCGGTGCGCTGGCCGGTGTGGCGTTGGCGACGGTGCCCGCCCCGCTCGTCGCCACGCCGCTCGTGGCCGCGCTGCTCGCGCTGCGGCTGGCCGCCGCGAACCTCGACGGCGCCCTCGCCCGCGACACCGGGCGGAGCACGCGCTTCGGCGCCGTGGTCAACGAACTCGGGGACCGCGCGGCCGAGCTGGCCGCGCTCGCAGGCTGCTTCGCGCTCGCGCCGTCGTGGCTGGTGCTGCTCGCGATGCTGGCCGCGAGCGCGCCGTCCTGGGTGGCGCTCGCCGGAGCCGCGGCCGGCGCACCACGGATCAACGGCGGACCGGTCGGCAAGACCGAGCGCTGCCTCCTCCTGGTGGTGCTGGCGGCCCTGCCCGCGTACGCCGGGCCGCTGCTCGCCGTCCTGATCGCGGGCTCGGTTCTCACCGCGCTCGCCCGCCTTCGCGCGTTGCACCGGAACCTGGCCGGAGCGACGGGGGTCACGGGGAGTAGTTGACAAGCGGAGGAGGCGCCGAAACACCCCGCGTTCAGCGGTCCTACCTCGCCCGCTCCAACCTGGCCACCGAGTTCCGCCGGGCCGACGCGGAGCTCGGGCTGCTCGCCGACGACACGATCGTCCTCTCGGTGCTGGACCAGCGCGAGGTCACCTACGTCGACACCCGCCACGGCAAACGCCCGGTGGCCACGAGATCGGCCTGCGCCTGCCGGCGCACTGCACGGCGAGCGGGAAGTTGCTGCTCGCCGCACTCCGCCCGATCAGGTCGCCGAGCGGTATGCGGGCAGCTCGTTCGAGACGCTCACCCGGCACAGCCTGTCGGACCCTCCGAGCTCGCCGCCGAGCTCGAGCGGGTGCGGGCCCGCGGCTACACGATCGACGACGAGGAGACCGCGCTGGGCATGGTCGGCGTCGGCGCGCCGGGCTCGACCGCACCGGCCGCCCGGCGGGCGCGGTGAGCGTGAGCATGGTGAAGACGGCCACCGACACCGGGCGGGCCGCGGCGGCGGTGCAGGCGATCCTCCCAGCTCGCACAGGCGCTCACCGCGCGGCTCGGCGGCCGTACCGCGACCTGCCCGCCGTCGAGCCGGTCCCCTGGGCCCAGCCCGCCCCGGCAGCCGCTACGTAGATCTACGCAGGCGCGCCCCGTGCGCGCACGGATGGGTGACGCCGTGATCGGCGACACCCTTCCTGCATGGACCCGGTGACCCTCACGCTCGGCGCGCTCGGCCTCGGCGGGGCAGCGGTCGGCGCCTCCCGGCGCGCGGAGCTCGCCGCCCGCTGGCGCACCTGGCTGGTGGCTGCTCCGCTGGTGCTCGGGCCACTCCTCGTGGGGGGCCGGACCGGCGGGGCGGTGCTGGCGGCCGCGCTGGGCGTCGTCGCCGCGGTCGAGTACGCGCGCCTCACCGGCCTCCGCCGCCTCGACGCGGGGGCATTGGCCCTGCGGGTCGTGGTCGTGCCCGCGGTGGCGCTGGTCCGCCCGGACCTGATCGGCGCGTTGCTGCCGGTGCTCCCGCTCGCCGCCGCGCTGCCCGCGCTGCTGACGGGCGACGCCGCGTCCGGGGGACGGCGCGCGGCGCACGGCGTGTTCGGCACGCTGTGGATCGGCGGCGGGCTCGCCGGGCTCGCCCTCCTCGACCCGCAGGTCGCCGTCGCGGTCTGCCTCGCCGTGGCCGTCGCGGACGTCGGGGCGTGGTGCGGTGGCCGCCTGCTCGGCCGCCGCGGGCCCGGTGCGCGCCCGCTGTCGCCGCTGTCGCCTGCGAAGACGTGGGGCGGCGTGGCCGGGGCGGTGCTCGGCGCGGGCGCGGTGCTGCTCGCGCTGGGCCGGCCGTCGCTCGGGTTGCTGGTGGCGGTCGTCGCCGGCGGGGTGGTGGGCGACCTGCTGGAGTCGATGCTCAAGCGGGAGGCCGGCCGCAAGGACGCGGGCGACTGGCTGCCCGGCTTCGGCGGCCTGCTCGACCGGGTCGACTCCCTGCTCGTGGCGCTGCCGCTCGCCGTGCTGGTGACGGCGCTGGGGCTGTCGTGAGCGGGCGGGTGGGGGCCGCGCTCCGGCGTGGGCTGTGGCGGGTGGTGCTGACGCTGACCGGCGGACTCAACGTGGTGGGCACGCTGCCCCCGGGCGGGTGCGTGGTGGTGGCCAACCACAGCTCGCACGCCGACACCGCCGCCCTGCTCGCCGCCGTCGACAGCGGACACGCCCCGCGCGTGGCCGCCGCGGCCGACTACTGGTTCGCGCGCGGCTGGCGCTCCGCCGCCTGCCGGGTGCTGGCCGGCGGGTTCCGGGTGCGCCGCAGCGGCGGTGGCAGCGCCGACATGGCCGCCGCCGTGGCCCTGCTGCGCGCCGGCCGGGCCGTGATCGTCTACCCGGAGGGGACGCGCGGCGCAGGCGCGCCAGGCCGGTTCCACGCCGGCGCGTTCCGGCTGGCCGCGGCGGCAGGCGTGCCGGTGGTCCCGGTCGGCATCGCCGGCACCGGCGAGCTGCTGCCCAAGCACGGGCGGCTGCGCCGCGCCGGCGTGACCGTCCGCATCGGCGCCCCCGTCGCGGCGGACCCGGATGCCGCCCGCGCCGAGGTGATGCGGCTCGCCGGCGCGACCGATGTGCCGACGCCACAGGCGGTGCGACGGCAGCCGGAGCTCCCGACGCGCTGCACACCCTCGCGCTCACACACCACCTCGACCACCCACACACCGACCACAACCGATGTGCCGACACCACAAGTGGTGTGCGAGCGGGGGATGCAACGTCGGGTCGCCGCACTCGCCGTCTCGGGGGCAGGCCTCACGCTCGTCGCCGCGTGGAGCCTGGCCGAGGCGATCGTGTGGCCGCTGGTGCCGGAGCTCGTGCTGTTCGCGCTGCTCCTGGCGGCACCGAGGGCCGGGGTCCGCCTCGTTCCGGCGGCGGTGCTCGCGAGCATGGCGGGCGGGCTCTGCACACTCGCGCTCGCCCGGGCGGGGGTGGCGCCCGGGGCGCCGCTCGTCACCGAGCGGATGCGGGCCGAGGTGGTGCAGCAGACGCTGGCCGAGGGACCGCAGGCGGTGCGGCACCAACCGCTGTCGGGCATCCCGTTCAAGGTCTACGCGGCCGAGGCCGGGCGCGCGGGCGTGGCACCGCTGCCGTTCCTGGTGGAGGCGGTCACCCACCGCGGGGTGCGCATCGCCTCGGTGGGCACGGCGTGCGCCCTGCTCGGCGTCGCGCTGCGCCCGTGGCCCCACCACCACGCCCGCGTCGTCACGACCGGGGGCGCGCTGTTCGCGGTGGGGCTCACGCTGGTGGTCGCCACCTGGACGTGAGGTCGGTGGGACGATGGGAGGGTGAGCGCACCACCCGAGCCACCGCCCCGCGCGATCTTCCGCGTCTCGCCGCTCGTCGTGCTGGTGGCGCTGACGTTCGCCGTCTGCGCCACCCCGGTGGCGCTCGCGGGGCCGTACCTGTGGCTGATCTACCTCGTCCCCATCGGGATCATCGCGTGGACGCTGCGCGTGCGCACCGAGGCCGATCCCGAGTCGGTGGCGGTGCGCGGCGTGCTCCGCAGCAGGCGGGTGCCGTGGAGCGAGATCGCGTCGGTGCACCTCGGCCGCGCGCGTAACCCGAGCACGGCCAAGGTCAGCGCCGTGCTCACCGATGGCACCGAGCTCGCCCTGTCCGCGGTGCACGTGCGCGACCTCCCCCGGCTCGCCGCGGTGAGCGGCGGTCACCTGCCCGACCCCGCGGCGGACGGCGCCTAGAAGGGCACCTCCACGCCGAGCAGGCCCTCCCCGTCGCCACGCCCGGACACCACCCGGCAGAACTCCACCGCGTCGAGCTCCAGCTCCGGGCCGCCGCTGCCACGGGTCCACCGCCCGCCGGCCGGGCCGGCGAGCGTGAGCGCATGGGGCGAGCCGTGCCGGGCGGCCCATTCCGCCACGACGTCGGCGACGAGCGCGCCGTCGTGCTCAGGTGTGAGCACCAGGTCGCGGCCGGTGGCGCGGGCGATGTCGACGCGGTGCATCCAGGTGTCGCGGGTGAGGATCGTCTCGAACAGGTAGCCGAACGTCCACCGCTCGGGCATCCCGTTGACCGTTTCGGTGCTGGGCATCGGCAGCCACCCCGCGAGCACCGAGCGGCGCCTGCGGCCGCGAACCGCATGCTGCGCCACCTCGGCGTAGCGCGCGAGAAGCTGCGGCGGGGTGAGGGTGGCCTGGTCCTCGACCTGCAGGCCGGTCAGCGCGTCGATGAACACGCCACCCCGCCGCCCGGCCACCGCGTTCTGCCGGACGAACGCGGGCAGCGAGGCCGCGAACTCGGCCATCCCGAGGCAGTGCCCCGCCATGGCGCGCACGTCCCAGAGACGGCAGTCGGTCGGCCGCTCCCAGCCGGCGGCGTCCAGCGCGCGCAGCTGGTCGAGGAAGCGGCCGTACTCGGTGGCGGCGAGCCGCATCGCGGTGTCCCGGTCGAGCAGCGAACCGCGGGGTGGGGCGGTCGGGCGTGCAGCTGTGGTCACGGCGATCCCCCCTGGCTGTCGACAGGCGGCAGGTGCAGTGCGTCGGCGTACATGTCGACGGCGCGGTCGAGGAGGCGGGCGTAGCGGGTGCCGCCCGGGTCGTTCGCCCACTGGGAGTCGGCGAGCCCGCCGACGAGCGCGACGAAGAGGTCGAGGTCCCCGCCGTCGGTGACACCGATCGACGCCATCACGGCGCGGAACCGGTCGTACACCCGCACCGCGTGGGCGTAGCTCTCCCCGCTGGGTGTGAAGTCGGGGATCGTGCGCAGGTTCATCAGCTGGTGGCGGGGCATGTCGGCGGTGGCGAACTCGAAGTAGTGCCGGGCGATCTCCCGCAGCGCGCGCCGCGGCTCGGCGGGCACCGTGCCCACCGCCGCCTCCGCCTCGCGGTCGTACTCGGCCCAGGCCTGGGCGTACATCGCGTCGTAGATGGCGTGCTTGGAGGCGAAGTGCGAGTACAGCGACGGTGCACGCATGCCGACGCGGGCGGCGACCTCGCGCAGCGTCAGGGCGCCCAGTCCGCTCTCGCCCGCCACCTCCCACGCCGCGGCGAGGATCTCACGCCGCGCCGCCTCACGCCGTTTGCTCTGCCAATCAGCAGTAGCTTCGCCTAACACGATTCGGAATCGTCCTCCGGGCCCGGTTGCGCGTCAGGGCCGCTCGTCCTTCGTCCCTGTTCAGCGGGCAAGCAGCTTCCGGACGATCTCGACGATCTCGGCCGGCGCCTCCTCCGCCATGTAGTGGCCGGCGTCGAGCGTCCGGTGGTCGAGGTCGTCGGCCCACTCCCGCCAGCGGGCGGCGGCGTCGAACCCGAGCGCGGCGCCCCAGTCCTGCTGCACCACGGTGACGGGCATGGTGAGCCGTCGCCCGGCGGCGCGGTCGGCGCGGTCGTGCTCGACGTCGATCCCGGCCGACGCGCGGTAGTCGGCCACGATCGACGGCACCGCCTCGCGCGACGCCCGCAGGTACTCGGCGCGCACCTCGGCGGGGATCGCGGCGGGGTTGCGGGCCCAGACGTCGAGGAAGTGCCCGAAGAAGGCGTCCGGGCTGCGGGAGATCATCTCCTCGGGCAGGCCGGGTGGCTGGGCCATCAGGTAGAGGTGGAACGCCACAGCGGCGTCCACGCCGTGCAGGACGTCCCACATGTCGAGCGTGGGCAGCACGTCCAGCGACGCGAGGTGGGTGATCGCGCCGGGGTGGTCGAGGCCGGCCCGGATCGCGACGAGGGCGCCGCGGTCGTGCCCCACCAGCGCGAACCGGTCGGCGCCGAGGTGCCGGGCCACGGCGACGACATCCTCCGCCATCGCACGTTTGGCGTAGGTCGTACCGTCGTCGGCGGGCTTGTCGCTCGCCCCGTAACCGCGCAGGTCGGGGCAGATCACCAGGTGGTCGGACGCGAGTTCGGCCGCCACGTGCCGCCACATGAGATGGGTCTGGGGGAAGCCGTGCAGGAGCACGACGGGGCTGCCGTCCCGGCCGCCGACGGCCGTGTTGATGTGCGTGCCGTCGGCGCCGGGCAGCCGCCGGGTGCGGAAGCCGGGGATCTCGTTCACGCCCCCGAGCCTGGGGCCACCGGATCAGCATCCGATCAGCACCGGTTCGGGGTGCTCGGCCCCGTGACGGCCACCGACGCCGCGGGCTGCCCGGTGAACTTGCGCGGCCCCCGCCACCGCGAGGTGCTCGCGCGGCTGATCGCCGCCCGCGGGCGGGTGGTGCCCCTCGACGCGCTGATCGAGGACCTCTGGGCGGGCGATCCCCCGCGCCGGGCGGCGGGGTCGGTGCGGACGTTCGTGTCCGCCCTGCGCGGCGCGCTCGGCGCGGGCCACCCGATCGTCACCGCGGGGCCCGGGTACGCGTTCCGGGCCGGCCGCGGCACGGTGGACGCGTGGCGGTTCGAGGACGTGGTATCGGGAGCCGGGACGGAGGCCGCCGCCGTCTGCCCCCTTGAGGAGGCCCTGGGCTGGTGGCGCGGCCCGGCCTACGCCGACTTCCCCGACGCGGTGTGGGCGCGTGCGGAGCGGGCACGGCTCACCGAGTTGCGGCTGGGGGCGGTCGAGCAGCTGGCCAGGGCGCGGCTGGCGGCGGGCCGGCCGCACACCGCCGTGCCCGACCTCGACTCCCACATCACCGAGCACCCGTGGCGGGAGGACGGGTGGTGGCTGCTCGCGCTGGCGCTGTACCGCTGCGACCGGCCCGGCGACGCGCTGGCCGTGCTGCGCCGCGCCCGCGCCCGGCTCGCCGGGGAGCTCGGCACGGATCCGGGCCCGAAGCTCGCCGAACTGGAGACCGACATCCTGCGCCGCTCCCCGCGGCTGTTGCCGCGCCCCGCGGGCCCGGACGAGGTGTGGGCGGGCGCGGCGGCCGAGTGGGAGCGCAGCCCGGCGCTCAGGGCGGGCGTGAAGCTCGCGTCGGCGACCGCGTTGCTGCGCAGCCTGGCGATCCACGGCGGCGGCCCGGGCACGGCCGTGTCGCGGCACGCGGCCACGGTGGCCGTGGCCGAGCAGCTCGGCGACGCCCGGCTGACCGCGCGGGTGATCAGCGGGTACGAGGTGCCGAGCGTCTGGGCCCGCTCGGACGACCCCCGTTCGTCGGCGACGATCGTCGCGGCGGCCGAGCGCGCGCTGCGCAGCACCGAGGCCCCGGGCGAGCGGGCCCGGCTGCTGACGGCGATCACGATCGAGTCGCGCGGGTTGCGCGGCGACCGGGGGCCGGAGGCCGCGCGCGAGGCGGAACGGCTCGCCCGCCGCAGCGGTGACCCCGCCCTGCTGGCCTTCGCGCTCTCGGGCCGGATCATGCAGTGCTTCCACCGCGCCGGGCTCGCCGCGCAGCGGGGCGAGCTCGGTCGGGAGATCCGCGCGCTCGCCGCCGCACACGACCTGCCCACCTACGCGATCCTCGCGCACATCGTGGAGCTGCAGACCCGCAGCGCGCTCGGTGATCTCGACGGCGCGGCCGCCGAGGCCGAGGCGCTCGCGCAGGCGGGTGAACGGCACGACAGCCCGCTGGTGCCCGTGTTCGTCGCCTGGTTCGCCGCGCTGCGGGCCGCCGAGACCGGCGCCGCCGACGCCGAGGCCCGCTACCGCGCGGCCGCCCGGCTGCTCGCGGACGCCGACATGCCCGGGGTGGAACACGGCCTGCTCGACCTCGCCCTCGTGTGCCTGCGGCTGCGACGCGGCGAGCCCGCGGGGCCCGTACGCGACCCCGGCCCGTACGAGCCCTGGATCCGGCCGCACCTCCTGCTCGCCGGCGGCCGCACGGCGGACGCCGCCGAGGCCGTACGCGCACTGCCCGAAACGCCACCGGACCACCTGCTCGAGGTGCTCTGGTGCCTGGCCGGACGCGCCGCGCTCGCGGTGGGGGACTCCGCCACGGCGGCACGCGCCGAGCGCGCCCTCGCGCCCGCGGCGGGGGAGCTCGCGGGGGCCGGGAGCGGCATGCTGACCTTCGGCCCCGTCGACGAGCACCTCGCCGCACTCCGGGGGGCGCTCACCCGGTGAGCGTCTGGGTGCCCAGCACCGTGATCAACTCGAGGCGTTCTGCGTCCTCCGTGCCGGGCACCGCGGTGTAGATCATGATCCGCAGGTCGCTGCCCGCCACCGTGAGCATGTCGCAGTCGAGCTCCACAGCGCCGACGTGCGGGTGGTCGACGATCTTGCGCGCGGTCTCGTGGTGCCCGACCACGCCCGCGTCCCACAGCTCGGCGAAGCGCAGGCTCGCCGCGCGCAGGTCTGCGACCAACCGGCGCAGCTGCCGGTCGGCCGGGTAGCGCCCGGCCGCCGCGCGCAGGTCGCCGACCAGCGTGGCCTCCAGCTCCCGGCGGGACTCCGGCGTCTGCCGGACCCGCGTGCCCGGCCCCACGAGGTTGCGCCACACGGCGTTGCGCTCGTGGCCGCGCCACCCGCCCGGGTCGCCCATCAGCGCCGCGTACGGGTGGTTGGCGACGAGCAGGGTCCAGGCCGCGTCGAACACCGCGACGGGGGTCGCCGGCAGGCGGTCGAGCAGGTGCCGCACGCTCGGGCTGATGTGGACGGGAACCGTCTCCGGGCCGGGCGGGGCCATTCCCGCCAGGTGGAACAGGTGGGCGCGCTCGGCCGTCGACAGCCGCAGTGCCCGGGCCAGCGCCTCGACGACCTGCCCCGACGGGCGCGCCGCCCGGCCCTGTTCGAGGCGGGTGACGTAGTCGACGGAGATGCCGGCGAGCATCGCCAGCTCCTCCCGGCGCAGGCCGGCCGTGCGGCGGTGCCCGCCGACCGGCAGGCCCGCGGCCTCGGGCGGGACCCGTTCCCGCCAGCGGCGCACGGCCCGCCCGAACTCCGAGGTGGCCATGGCGCCAGTCTGCCGACCCGCCGCCCGGTCAGCCTGGTACCGCCTGTCCCACGAAGACGGGACTCTGGCCCGGTCCGCGATGCGGCTCGAGGGTGGAGCCATGCCACTCGACCCGTCCCCCGTCTGGTTCATCACCGGCTGCTCCACCGGCCTCGGCCGCGCGCTGGCCGGCCACGTCCTCGACCGCGGCCACCGGGCCGCAGTGACCGCCCGCGACCCGCGCTCGGTGGCCGACCTCGTCGCCGCCCACGACGACCGCGCGATCGCCCTCCCCCTCGACGTGACCGATCCCGGGCAGGTCGCCACCGCCGTGACCCGCGCCGAGGAGGCGTTCGGCCGGATCGACATCCTGGTCAACAACGCGGGCTACGGCTACCTGGCCGCCGTCGAGGAGGGCGAGGACGCCGAGGTGCGGGCGCTGTTCGACGCGAACGTCCACGGTGCCGTCGCCGTGACGAAGGCCGCGCTCCCCGGCATGCGCGCCCGCCGGGCGGGTCACGTCGTGAACGTGTCCTCGCTCGGCGGGCTCGCCGCGTTCGGCGCCACCGGCTACTACCACGCCACGAAGTTCGCGCTGGAGGGGTTGTCGGAGTCGCTCGCGGCCGAGGTCGCGCCGCTGGGCATCGGCGTGACCATCGTCGAGCCCGGGGCGTTCCGCACGAACTGGTCCGGGCCGTCGATGCGGCAGTCGGCGGTCCGCATCGCCGACTACGCCGACACCGCGGGCAAGCGGCGCGTGGCGACGCTCGCCTCGTACGGCCACCAGCCCGGCGACCCGGAACGCGCCGCCGCGGCGATCGTCACCGCACTCGAGGCACCGCAGCCGCCGCTTCGCCTGGTCCTCGGCACGGCCGCGCTGCAGGTGGCCCGCGCCAAGCTCGACGCGCTGCAGCGCACCTTCACCGAGTGGGAGCACCTCTCGACGAGCACCGAGCTCGAGCCCTCACCCGCGTGACGGGACGTGGGCGCAACCTCGGCGGCGCGCCCGGGCGACAGCCCTCAGCGCGCCGCCAGCGCCGGGCCGAGGGCGTCGAGCGCGCGAGCGGCGGTGTCGACCATCTCCACGACGCGCTCGGTGCCCAGGTGGTCGGCGGCGAACCCCAGGTACTGCACGTGCACCTGGACCTGCGCCCACAGCCGCTCCACCTCCTCCGTCGCCTCCGGGACGAGGGCGGTGTACGCCGCGGGGGCCGGCGCGTCCTGCGCGGCGAGCGTCGCCACGTCGAGCGCGGCCGGGGCGACGCGCGCGTTGCCCCAGTCGATCAGCACGGCGCCGTCGGGCGCGAGCAGCACGTTGCCGCGGTGGGCGTCGCCGTGGGTGAGCGTGCGCGGCAGCAGCGTGAGCGCCGCACGCACGCGCAGGTCCGTCGACCACGCCGCCAGCAGCTCGGCGGCCTCGACGAGCCGGGCGTCGCCGGTGCGGGCGTGCGCGCCGTGAACCGCGGGCAGCGTGTGCTTCGTGATCATCCCGCGCCACCACGTCGCATCGACGACCGGGACCCCGCGCGGCCGCCGACCGCGCCAGTGGGCGTGCACCCGGGCGAGGACGTCCCACACCTCGGCGGGCACCTCCCCGCCGTCCAGCGCGGGCCCGTCGTAGAACGGCAGGAGCAGCCACGTGCCGTGCCGGTCGGCGCCGGCCGCGATCATGCGCGGGCGCTCCACGCCCGGCACCACCGCGATCGCACGCATCGCGGCCACCTCGCTCGACCGCGACCGCTTGAGGACCACCGTCACGGGGCAGCCGTCCGCGTCGAGGACGATGCGTTCCACGCCACCGGCGACGTACCCGCCCCCGAGCGGGCACCGGTCCCTGACCGTCACCGGCGCGCCCGCCCACCGCGCCGCGGCCGAGCGCCATGCGGCGTCCGGCGGAGGTGGGGTCACCGCAGCAACACGAGCACCAGCACGGCGGCGGTGATGCCGATGATCAGGGCGAGCACGCCCCACGGGGCCGGGCGGACGTTCCAGGTGCGCCCCCGGTCGAGGGCGATCCGGCCCGCCCCGGTGAGCGCGAGGCCTGCGGCCGCCAGGCCGAGCACGACGTCCAGCTCCACCGCGTTCGCGCCGGCGGGCGAGGCCACGAAGAACCCGTTGCCCACCTTCAGCGCCACTGAGTTGATCATGAGGCCGAGCAGGCCCGCCGCCGCGATGGGGGTGAGGAAGCCCAGCACCACCAGCGCGCCGCCCACCAGCGCGGTGAGCCCGGCCACCCAGGCCAGGGCCACGACCTGCTGGTAGCCGAACCCCTCCAGCACCCGGGTGAACCCCGCGATGCCCTCGCCGCCCCACATGCCGGTGACGATCTGCATCCCGTGGGCGAAGAACGTGCCGCCCACGCCGAGACGCAGCAGGAGCAACCCCACGTCCGTGCCGGGATTCCACGTCAGCGGCCTGCGTTGCGGCTGCGTGCTGCCCGGCTCCGGCGATCCGAACCCGCCCGCGCCGGGCAGGATCGACGTGGGCTGGTCGCTCATGGCGCCCGAGCGTAGCGGCCCCCGGCCTCGTCGCGGTGGGTTTGCGGCGATCCGGGGCCCGAGTCGTCAGTAGCCGTCCGCCACGAGGTTCGCCGGCTGCTCCCCACGGGCGAAGGCCGCGATCTGCTCGGCTGCGATCCCGTAGGCCCGCTCGAGCCTGCCGGGCACGCTGCCGCCCACGTGCGGGCACAGGAACAGGCCCGGCGCGGACCAGAGCGGGTGGCCCTCGGGCAGCGGCTCGGGGTCCGTGACGTCCAGGGCCGCCCGCAGCCGGCCGCTCACCAGCTCGGCGGTGAGCGCGTCGGTGTCGGCGACGGGGCCGCGCGCGGCGTTCACCAGCAGCGCCCCGTCCGGCATCGCGGCGAGGAACTTCGCGTCGATCAGCCCGCGTGTGGCGTCGGTCAGCGGGACGATCACGACGCAGGCGTCGTGGTCGCCCAGCAGGTCGTGCACCTCGTCGATCGCGTGGACGCCGGGGCGGGCACGGCGCGCGACGAGCGTGGTGGTCACCTCGAACGGCTCGAGCCTGCGCACCGTGTGCTCCGCGACGTCACCGGCGCCGACGATCAGCACGCGCTTGCCCGCGAGCGTGTCGGTGATGTGGTAGTCCCAACGCCCGGCGTCCTGCGCCCGGACGAACTCCGGGAAGTGGCGGTACACGGCGAGCAGCGCGCCGACGATCCACTCGGCGGTGGCGCCGCTGTGCGCGCCGCGGCAGTCGGACAGGGCGACGCCCGCGGGCAGCCGGCCGATCCACGCCTCCGCACCGGCCGTGAGCAGCTGGACCAGGCGCAGCTCGGGCAGCCGCTCGACGATCGGCACCGCCGAGGTGCCCGCGAGGAAGGGCGGGATGAGGACCTGGGCGCGCGCCGCGGCCTCCGGGAGCTCGCCGCCCGGGTCGTAGCGCACGACCTCGACGCCCGCGACGTCGGCGAGCGCCGCTTCCCCCTCGTCCTCCGGTACCAGCACGGTGATGTCGCCCATGGGCCACGACGCTACCGATTCACGGGCCGCTCACCCGCAGCCACCTAACCTGGACCGCGTGGGAGTACGGGTGCGGCGCGCGGCCGCGGCGGCGCTGCTCGTGCTGGCGCTCGGTGGGTGTGCCACGTTCCCCGAGCAGGGCCCCCGCGAGTGGCGTGAACAGCTCGAGGGCGCGGGCGAGCTCGGCGGGCCGCCGGTGGTGCCGGAGCCCACCCCGCAACCGCAGCCCCAGCAGCCGCCCGGGCAGGAGGGTGGCGACGGGCCCCAGCAGCCGCCGTCGGGGTGCGAGGACCCCGACCCGCAGGTGGTCGCCACCTGCCTGGAGCCGGTCGGCGCGATCGCGGTGCTGCCCAGCGCCAGCTCGGCGCTCGTCGGGGAGCGGCAGACCGGGCGGGTGCTGCGCGTGGAGCAGGGCAGCGAGCCGGAGCTGGTGGCCACCGTGCCCGTGGACGCCACCGGCGGTGGTGGGCTCACCGGGCTGGTGCTGTCCCCGTCCTACATCGAGGACCAGCTCGTCTACGCCTACATCACCACGCCGGAGGACAACCGCGTGGTGCGCATCGCGGCGGGCGAACCGGCCAAACCCGTGCTCACCGGGATCCCGCGCGGCCCGGCCAACAACGGCGGCGCCCTCGCCGTCGACGAGGACGGCTCGCTGCTCGTCGCCACCGGCAACGCGGGCCAGAACCCGCCCGCGCAGGAATCCCTGGCCGGCAAGCTGCTGCGCATCGACCTGCAGGGACGGCCGGCCAAGGGCAACCCCGACCCGCTGTCGCCCACGCTGAGCTCCGGGCTGCAGTCCCCCGGCGGGATCTGCGTCGACCCGCGCCGCGGCGCCGCCTGGGTCACCGACCGGCGGGCGGGCGAGGACGCGCTGCACCTCGTGGTGCCCGGCCCCCTCCCACCGCCGGCGTGGCGCTGGCCCGACCGCCCCGGCGTCGCGGGCTGCACAGCACTGGACGGGGCGGTGGCCGTGGCGCAGGTGCGTCCCCAGTCGCTGTTCGTGATCCGGTCGGACGCGAAGAACCTCTTCGTCGGGGCCCCGGAGATGCTGCTGCAGGAGACCTACGGCCGTCTCTCCGCGGCCACCCTCGCCCCCGACGGCCTGGTGTGGCTGGGCACCATCAACAAGGCCGGGGGCAGGCCGGTGTCGTCCGACGACCGCGTGATCCGGATCCAGCCCCTCGCCGCGGGCGGCGACAACCGCCAGTGACGCACCCCCCGTGAGTGGATACGAGTGCTGGAGCACTCGTTACCACTCACGACCCGGGGGAGGCCAGTCGCCGCGACCGGCGCACCGTGGACAGCAGTGCGGTGCACCCGTCCAGCCGCGCCGCTGCAGCACCGCGGCCACCTCGCGGGCAGCGCCGCAGACGTCGGCCGTCATGTCCCTCCAGCCGTAGACCAGCCGCGAACGGCCGGCCAGTTCGGCCGCGTTGTCCCGCCTGCGATCGCGGAAGGCAACACCGGGGAGCAGGTGCGTGCGGCCGTCCAGCCGGATCGTGAGAGCGGCACCCGCGTGGTCGTACGTCACGTCCTCGTACAAGGTGACGCCATCCACCGCGAAGGCGCCTTGCCGGTGGCCCGGCGGCAGTCCGTGGGCCCGCTCGACATCGACGGCGTAGCACTCCTCGAGCACCGACTGCACGCCGAGGCGCACGAGTTGCACCGCGGCGAGCAGAGCACGCCGGTGGCGCGGCGGTGGACGTTCCTCCAGCCTCCGCTCGACGTCGAGCGGTGCGACCCGCCCGGTGACGAGCAGTTCGGTGAGCGTGCGTCGGGCTGCCCGCACGCCACCTCGGCGGCCGCCATGTCGAGGGCGGTGTCGGCGCGGCTCGTGACCGGCGGATCGAGCTCGACCACGATGTGCTCAAAGGCCCGGGACCGGTGGACCACAACGAACGGCTGCTGGGAGACGGCCGACGCGCCGTACGGCACGGTGATGTGGACCGGGCCGTCGGCGACCGGAACGATCCCCCACTGCTCGGCAGCCGTGCGGTGGCTCAGCACCGCCGCGCCCCCGTACAGCAGCGCAGCCACGAGCCGGGCCGGGCGGGGCAGCGGACCGGTGAACGTGGCGTAGACCCGCGGGAGCACCCACTGCCACCGGCCGGCGTCGATCTGGGCAACGATCATGTCGCGGGTGACGCCCATCGTCGCGAGTTGCCGCACGTCGGTGACGCCGTGCTGGCGGGTCTCGATGAGGTGCCACTCGTCCGGGGGTGAGGACGGTTCGGGCATGGCCATGCGCCCGAGGGTCTCCCGGAACGCGTCCGGGCCGGCCGGAGCCGCTCAACCTGTGGACAGGCGAGCGGCGATGTGGACAGGTCCGTCCCACACTGGTCGTGAGTGGATACGAGTGCTTGAGCACTCGTATCCACTCACGGCTATGCGGTGACCCGCTCGATCACCAGCTCCCGCACGCGCTTGGCGTCGGCCTGCCCCTTGGTGGCCTTCATGACGGCGCCGACGATCGCGCCCGCGGCCTGCACCTTGCCGCCGCGGATCTTCTCGGCGATGTCGGGCTGGGCGGCGAGGGCCTCGTCGACGGCGGCGAGCAGCGCCGTGTCGTCGGAGACCACGGCGAGCCCGCGCGCGGCGACCACCTCGTCGGGCTCGCCCTCGCCCGCGAGGACGCCGTCGACCACCTGGCGGGCCAGCTTGTTGGACAGCTCCCCCGACGCCACGAGCGCGATCACCCGCGCCACCTGGGCCGGGGTGATCGGCAGGTCGGCGAGCTCGACGCCGCGGGCGTTGGCCTGCTGGGTGAGGTAGGAGACCCACCACGAGCGGGCCTCACCCGCCGGGGCGCCGGCGGCCACGGTGGCCTCGATGAGTTCGAGGGCGCCCGCGTTGACCAGGTCGCGCAGCTCGAGGTCGGTGAGACCCCAGTCCTGCTGGATCCGGCGGCGGCGCTCCCACGGCAGCTCGGGCAGCGTGCCGCGCAGCTCCTCGACCCACTCCGCGGACGGCGCGATCGGCACCAGGTCGGGCTCGGGGAAGTAGCGGTAGTCCTCCGCGGTCTCCTTGGTGCGCCCCGGGGACGTGGTGCCGGTGGACTCGTCGAAGTGCCGCGTCTCCTGCACCACCCGGCCGCCGGCGAGCAGCACGCCCGCCTGCCGCGTCATCTCGTACCGGACGGCGCGCTCCACCGACCGCAGCGAGTTGACGTTCTTGGTCTCGGAGCGGGTGCCGAACTCGGTGGCGCCCTTCGGCATCAGGGAGACGTTGGCGTCACACCGCAGCGAACCCTGGTCCATCCGCACGTCGGACACGCCGAGCGCGCGGAGCAGGTCGCGCAGCGCCGTGACGTAGGCGCGCGCCACCTCGGGCGCCCGCTCCCCCGTGCCGACGATCGGCTTCGTGACGATCTCGATCAGCGGCACGCCCGCGCGGTTGTAGTCGAGCAGCGAGTACTCCGCGCCGTGGATGCGCCCGGTGGCGCCGCCGACGTGCAGCGACTTGCCGGTGTCCTCCTCCATGTGCGCGCGCTCGATCTCCACGCGGAACACCGAGCCGTCGTCGAGCGGCACGTCCAGGTATCCGCCCGTGGCGATCGGCTCGTCGTACTGGGACGTCTGGAAGTTCTTCGGCATGTCCGGGTAGAAGTAGTTCTTCCGCGCGAACCGGCCCCACGGCGCGATGGTGCAGTTCAGCGCCAGCCCGATCCGGATCGCCGACTCCACCGCGGCCCGGTTGACCACCGGCAGCGCGCCGGGCAGGCCAAGGCACACCGGGCACACCTGCGTGTTCGGCTCCGCGCCGAAGGTGGTGGGGCAGCCGCAGAACATCTTGGTCTGCGTGTTCAGCTCGACGTGGACCTCGAGGCCGAGCACCGGGTCGAAGCGCTCCACGACCTCTGCGAAATCGACGAGCGTGGGCGCGCTCACGACGAAACCTCCAACGTGGGGACGCGATCGAGCAGGGGGCCGTCCTCGGCGGTGCGGGCCGCCTCGTACGCGGCCGCCACCCGGTACATCACGGCCTCACCCAGCGCGGGCGCCATGATCTGCAACCCGACCGGCAGCCCGTCGGCGAGCCCGGACGGCACGGACATCGCCGCGGTGCCCGCCAGGTTGGTGGGGATCGTGGCGAGGTCGTTGAGGTACATGGCCAGGGGGTCGTCGACCTTGTCGCCGAGCGGGAACGCCGTGGTGGGCGTGGTGGGCGACACGAGGACGTCGGCCTGCTCGAACGCCGCGGCGAAGTCGCGGCTGATGAGCGTGCGCACCTTCTGCGCCTGCCCGTAGTAGGCGTCCCAGTAGCCGGACGAGAGCGCGTACGTGCCGAGGATGATGCGGCGCTTCACCTCGGGACCGAAGCCGGCCTCGCGGGTGGCGGCCATGACCTCCTCGGCCGACGCGCCCTGGTCGACGCGCAGCCCGTAGCGCATGGCGTCGAACCGGGCGAGGTTGGACGACACCTCGCTGGGCAGGATCAGGTAGTAGGCCGCCAGCCCGTACTCGAAGTGCGGGCAGGACACCTCCACCAGCTCGGCGCCGAGCTTCTCCAGCTGCCGCAGCGCCTCCTCGTAGCAGGTGCGGACGCCGGGCTGGTAGCCCTCACCGGACATCTCGCGCACCACGCCGACGCGCAGACCCGACAGGTCGCCGTCGGCACCGCGGCGGGCCGCCTCGACGACAGGGGGCACGGGCTGGTCGATCGAGGTGGAGTCCATCGGGTCGTACCCGGCGATCACCTCGTGCAGCAGCGCGGTGTCCAGCACCGTGCGCGCGCAGGGCCCGCCCTGGTCGAGCGAGGAGGCGCAGGCGATCAGCCCGTAGCGCGACACCCCGCCGTAGGTGGGCTTGGCGCCGACGGTGCCGGTGAACGCGGCCGGCTGGCGGATCGAACCGCCGGTGTCGGTGCCGATCGCGAGCGGCGCCTCGAACGCGGCGAGCGCGGCGGCCGAGCCGCCCCCGGACCCGCCGGGCACGCGGCCGAGGTCCCACGGGTTGTGGGTGGGCCCGAACGCGGAGTGCTCGGTGGACGAGCCCATGGCGAACTCGTCCATGTTGGTCTTGCCCAGGATCGTGATGCCCGCGGCGCGCAGCCGGGCCGCGACCGTGGCGTCGTACGGTGGGCGCCAGCCCTCCAGGATCTTCGAGCCCGCCGTGGTGGGCATGTCGATCGTGGTGAACACGTCCTTGAGCGCCAGCGGGACGCCGGCCAGGGGCGACGCGGGCGCGGTGCCCGCGGCGAGGCCCTCGTCGACCATGGCCGCCGACGCGAGCGCGGCCTCGGCCGCGACGTGCAGGAACGCGTGCACCTCGCCGTCGACGGCGGCGATGCGGTCGAGGTGGGCCTGCGCGACCTCGACGGCCGACACCTCGCGGGAGTGGATCTTCGCGGCGAGCTCGGCCGCGGTCATCCGGGTGAGATCGACGCTCATGCCTCCTCCCCCAGGATCTGCGGCACGCGGAAGCGACCGTCCTCCGCGGCGGGGGCGCAGGCGAGCGCCTGCTCCTGGGTGAGGCCGGGGCGCAGCTCGTCGGGGCGGAACACGTTCTGCAACGGGACCGCGTGCGAGGTGGGCGGGATGTCGTCGGCGGCGACCTCGCCCACACGGGCGACCGCACCGAGGATCACCTCGAGCTGGCCGGCGAAGACATCCAGTTCGGCGTCGGTGACGGCGAGCCGGGAGAGCCGGGCGAGGTGAGCGACCTCCTCCCGGCTGATGTGCGCTGCCGCGGGTTCGGCGGACATGTCCCTCCAGGACGGTGTGCTGCGGAGGCCCGCAACCAGTGCGGACGATGGCGACCCCGATGCCGCGCCAGGCGCCGGCACCAGCGGGTTCGAGTCTAGTCGCGGGGCCGGAACGGCCGGTCGCCGCATCGGTCCCGGCGACGGGCGCAGCGACAGGCGCGCGCGGGAGACCGGGCGCACGGAACCGAGGTGTCGTGACGGAGTGCCGAAACGCCGCGCTCCTGACACAATCCGGAGAACAGTGCTGCCGCGTGAACCGCCCTCGATCTGACGCGGGCCCCGGTCCGCGGTGGGGGCGCGTACGCGAGAGGACGTGTGGTGTGTCATTCCTGCTCCGGGTCGTTCTTCCGGACAAGCCGGGCAGTCTCGGAGCCGTGGCCACCGCGCTGGGCAACGCGGGGGCAGACATCCTCGGTGTCGACGTCGTCGAGCGCAGCCAGGGGCACGCGGTCGACGACCTCGCGGTCGAGCTGCCGGCCGGCCGGCCTCCGGACGTGCTCATCACGGCGGCCGAGTCCGTGCCCGACGTCGAGGTCGAGTCGGTCCGGCCGCACTCCGGCAAGCTCGAGACCCACCACGAGCTGGAGCTGATCGACCAGGTCGCGGGCGATCCCGAGAACGGGCTGCAGCTGCTCGCCGACGGCGTGCCGCGGATCTTCCGCGCTGGCTGGGCGATCATCGCGGTGCGCGAGGACGGTTCGTCCTACCGGCTGGCCGAGAGCGCCGCCGCTCCGGAGACCCGTGCGGGCGATCTGCCGTGGTTGCCGCTGGAGAAGGCCACGGTGCTGGACCCCGCGGTGCACTGGATGCCTGAGCCGTGGAGCGCGCTGGACACCGAGCTGGCGGCCGCCCCGTTCGGCCCCAAGGCTCGCGCCCTCGTGGTCGGGCGTCCCGGCGGTCCGGCGTTCCGGCCATCGGAGCTCGCGCGCCTCACCCATCTCGCCGGCATCGTCGTCACGGTCCTCGGTCCGTAGGTGTCGATGGACCGCCCCTGGTCCCGCGTGCCGAACTGGGTCGGCGTCGCGCTGCGGCCCGAGCTCGCCGGCACGATCGACGGCATCATCTCCGCGGTGCGCGCCGAGGTGCCCGAGTACGCCCGGCCGCTCACGGGCCGGTTCGGCGCCCGGATCACCGAGGGCGTGTCGGTGGCGATGGGCCAGTTCCTCGACCTGCTGGGCCGCGACGACCCGCTCGGCGACGCCACCGTGTACCGCGCGCTCGGCCAGCTGGAGCACCGCGAGGGACGCACGCTCGCGGCCCTGCAGTCGGCCTACCAGGTGGGCACGCGGACGTTGTGGCAGCGCCTCGCCGCGAGCACCACGGCCCGGCAGCTGCCGCCCGAGGTGATCTTCAACCTCGCGGAGGCGCTGTTCGGCTACGTCGAGCAGATCAGCGCGGCGTCGGTGGCGGGGTGGGCGGACGAGGAGGCCAGCCGGGCGGGTTCGCTGCAGGCCCGCAGGCACGCGCTCGTCGAGCTGCTCGCCCAGCCGACGCCGCCGGTGGCGGCCGAGCTCGAACGGGCCGCGGCCGCGGCGGGCTGGACGGTGCCGGCGCGGGTGGCGGCGCTCGTGGTCGAGGACGCGGTGGCGGTGGCCGCCCGCCTGCCCGGCGCGGTGGGCGCCGACCTGGACCCGGTGGGCCTGGTGGTCGTTGCCGCCCGCGGGGAGTCGGACGACGTCCGGTGGGACCGGGTCCGCGGCGCCACCGGCGGCCGGTGCGCCGTGCTCGGGCCGGTGGTGGAGCCTGCGCAGGCCAACAGCTCGGTGCGGCTGGCCCAGGCCGCGTGGCCGCTGCACGCCGCGGGCCGGTTGGACGGCGACGCGCCGCTCGTCCGAGCCGACGAGCACCTGCTCCCGCTGCTGCTCGCCGCGGCCCCCGAGGTGGCCGAGGCTCTCACCGACCGCGCCCTGGCCCCGCTGCGCGCCCTCCCGCCCGGCGCCGCCGCCCGCGCGGAGGAGACCTTGCGCGCCTGGCTGGACGCGCACGGCGACGTCACCGCCACTGCCACCGCGCTGCACGTGCACCCGCAGACCGTGCGCTACCGCCTCGCCTCCCTGCGCGAGACGTTCGGCGGGGCGCTCGACGACCCGGCGGCCCGCCTCGAGCTGGCCGTGGCCCTGCGGGCCGGCCCGGCCGCGGAACGGGGCCCCTCAGCCTGAGCGGGCGAGGCGGGTGCGCGCGGACTCCCGGAAGCGGGCGACGAGCGGGTTGCGCTCCCCGGCGCGGTTGACGACGGCCACCTGGCAGGGCTCGATGCCCTCGATGGGGAGGGTGGCGAGGTCGTCGCGCAGCGTGCTGCGCCGGTCGTCGGCGGGCACGACGGCGACCGCACGCCCGTCGGCGACCACCTCGAGCTTGTCCTCGAAGGTGTCGACGAGCACCGGACCGAGCGGGGCCGGGTTGCCGTCGGCGCGAGGGTCGAGCCGCCAGAACTCCGTCCACGCCGCCGCCATGCCGGCGCAGGCCACGAGGGGTTCGCCGGCGAAGTCGTCGAGCTGCACCGACTCCTTCCCCGCGAGGCGGTGTGACGCCGGCACGAGCAGTGCCCGTGGTTCGTCGTAGAGCACCGTGACCTGCAGGTCGTCGCCCGGGATGGAGAGCGGCGTGCGGGCGACGAGCGCGTCGACGCGGCGGTCGGGCAAGGCGCGGGCGTCGTCCCAGTCCAGGTGGAGGGTGCGCACGTGCGCCTGCGGGTGGCGGCGGCGCAGGTCGCGCACCGCGGGGGTGATGACGAGGTCCTCGACGTAACCGATGGTGATCGTGCGCGGCGGGGCGGCGGCGCGCGCCGCGACGGTGGCCTGCCGGGCGGTGTGCAGGAGCTCCTGTGCCCGCGGGAGGAACGCCGCGCCCGCGGCGCTGAGGCGGCTGCCCTGGGTGGTGCGCTCCAGCAGGCGCACGCCGAGCGCGTCCTCCAGCCGCTGGATCTGGCGGCTCAGGGAGGGCTGGGCGACGCGCAACTCCGCTGCCGCCCTGGCGAAGTTGAGGTGCTCGGCGACAACGGTGAAGTACCGGACCAGCCGCAGGTCGAGGTCGACGCCGCCGCCGTGCGCCGGGCTCTCGTCGGGCATGCGACCACGGTACGCGTGATGCGGTTCCTGCATGACGGGGTGCGGAACAGGTCGTGGACACCCGGCCCGGGCGGCCGTTGACTCGATCTCACCAACCACCGCACGAGGCAGGGGACGCCGGGAATGGGCAGGTACGAGGGCAAGAAGATCGTGATCACGGGCGGCAGCAGCGGGTTCGGGCTCGCCACCGCGCGGCTGCTCGTCGGCGAGGGGGCGCGGGTGCTGATCACCGGCCGCCACCAGGACGCGCTGGACGCCGCCGGCGCCACGCTCGGCGGGAACGCGATCGCCGTGCGCAGCGACGCGGCATCGGTGCCCGACGTGGAGGCGCTGGCCGGCCGCGTGGAGGAGGAGTTCGGCACGGTCGACGCCCTGTTCGCCAACGCGGGCATCAACGGTTTCGCACCGTTCGAGGCGACGAGCGAGGAGCTGTTCGATCAGCTGCTCGCGGTCAACACCAAGGGCCCCTACTTCACGGTGCAGAAGCTCGCTCCCCTGCTGGCGGAGGGCGCGGGCGTGGTGCTCACGACGTCCGTGGCGAACGTCAGGGGCGTGCCCGCCCTCAGCGCCTACGCCGCCACCAAGGCCGCGCTGCGCTCGATGACGCGCAGCATGGCCCGCGAGCTGCTGCC
The DNA here is from genome assembly GCF_042657305.1 of Pseudonocardia zijingensis. NCBI lineage: Bacteria > Bacillati > Actinomycetota > Actinomycetes > Pseudonocardiales > Pseudonocardiaceae > Pseudonocardia > Pseudonocardia zijingensis. The sequence continues at coordinate 630,591 of NZ_JBHSKO010000002.1, forward strand.
CGCCGGGGTCCGCGTCAACGCGATCAGCCCCGGCATGATCGACTCCGGGATCCTGGAGAAGTCGCTGCCCGCCGAGGCCGCGGAACGGACGAAGCAGGAGCTGCTCGCCCACGTGCCCATGATGCGGCTGGGCGAGCCGGACGAGATCGCCAGGGTGTTCACGTTCCTCGCCTTCGAGGCCACCTACACCACCGGTGCCGAACTCGCCGTCGACGGCGGTGCATCCCAGATCTGACCCGCCGGTCAGCGGCTGGAGAGCCCCCGCAGGACGATGTCCAGGCCGCGGCGGAACTCCTCGTCGGGCGGCACGGACCGGGCGTCGGCGGCGGTGCGGGCGAGCAGCGGGTAGTCGTCGGGCGAGAGCTCGGACATCACGATCGTGCCCGGCCCCGACAGCGCCGCGTGGTGCTCGTTCTGCAGGAACCCGAGCAGGTGGCCGATCAGCGTGCGCTGGGCGAGCACCCGCTCGGTGCCGGTGAAGCCGCCGTCGGTGAGCGCCTCGAGCATGGTCTCGATCAGCCGCAGCGAGCCGGGCGCGGCCTGCCGGTGCCGCAGCACCAGCGGCACCACCGCCGGGTGCCGGGCCACGGCCACCCGGATGCGGTCCAGGAGCAACCGGATCCGGTCCTCCCAGCTCGAGTCGGGCAGCTCCAGGTCGACGGTGCGGAACACGTGGTCGACCACCAGCAGCTCGAGGGCACTGCGGTCGGCGACGTAACGGTAGAGGCCCATCGTGGCCACCCCGAGCTCGCGGGCCACCGCGCGCATGGTGAGCGCGGCCAGACCGTCCCTGTCGACGACGGCCAGCGCCGCGGCGACCAGCTGGTCGTCGGTGAGGGAGCGGGGCCGGGGCACGGCTTGACAGCGTACAAGGTACGCGCATACTGGCGTAGGCGTACCTTGTACACCAAAGGAGTCCACCGTGAAGCCCGCCGTCCCCGCCCGCACCCTGCAGACCGTCGCCGGCGCACCCGTCCGCGTGCCACACGTCGAACGGCTCGTCCACCTGCAGTTCCGGCGCTTCGCCGGCTGCCCGGTGTGCAACCTCCACCTGCGCTCGATCGTGAACCGGCTCGACGACATCGAGGCCGCGGGCATCCACGAGGTCGTGGTCTTCCACTCCAGTGCCGAAGCACTGCGCCCCTACACCGCGGACCTGCCCCTGGACGTCGTGGCCGACCCGCAGCGCACCCTCTACCGCGAGTTCGGCGTGGAGTCCTCCCCGCGGGCCCTGCTCGACCCGCGCGGCTGGCCGGCGATCGGCCGGGCCGTCGTGCGGGAGCTGCAGGCCGTGCAGCGCGGACGGCCCGCTCCCCCGGTGCACCCCGAGGGCGGGCGGCTCGGCCTGCCCGCCGACTTCCTCATCGCCCCCGACGGCCGGGTGCTCGCCCGCAAGCACGGCGTGCACGTCGGCGACCAGTGGTCGGTCGACGAGCTGCTCGCGCTCGTGCCCCTCCGGGAGGAGGACCGCGCATGATGACCGTCGAGGTGTTCGTCACCGGCCGCCCGCTCACCCCCGACGCGGAGAGCGACCTCGCCGAGCGCGTGCTGCGGGCGCTCACCACCGCGGAGGCGGCGCCGGATTCGGTGCTGGACTCGGCGCGCGAGTTCGTCCACGTCCTGGTCGCGCAGCCGCGCGCATGGGCCACGGGCGGGCCGGCGGGGCCCCGCTACCTCGTACGGGTCACCGTGCCCGGGGCGTGGAGCAACGCCGAGTTCGCGGAACACGTCGTGCCCCTGATCACCGACGCGATCGCCGCCTCGGAGCCCGACCCCACGCGGTTGCGCCGCGACCCGCACTGCGTCGTGCAGGTCGTCGGCGTGCGGGAGCACTGCCTGGGCACACTCGGCCGGACCACCACGAGCACCGAGATCACCCGGCTGATGACCCGCGGCTACCGCGAGTCGGACGAGCAGCCGGTAGCGCCCGAAGGCAGCACAATCGACCCCGTCTGCGGCATGGCCGTCGAATGGGCCACCGCGACGTTCACGCTCACGCACGACGGCGTCGCCTACGCCTTCTGCGCCCCGGGCTGCAGGAAGGTATTCCTGGAGGACGTCGCGGCCGTGTGACGCGCACACCGCCGAAATGGTCGTTGACCAGCGCCGATCAAGGGGAAATGGTCGTCTTTGGAGAGGCGGGCTCAACCGGTGGTTGCAACCAGGTGATCAGGGGAAGTGTGGATCATGGCTGGTGCGCGGTTGACCCGGGAGGAACGGGTCCGGATCGAGACGTTGTGGCGGGCGGGGTGGTCGTTCGCGGAGATCGGAGAGGCGATCGGGCGGGATCGCACCACGGTGTGGCGGGAGGTGGGGCG